>JBBSFX010000086.1:0-1512 GCA_038254735.1 Solirubrobacterales bacterium | reverse complement strand
TGGGTTCAGGTCGCGCGCGATGGCGTCGATCGTGGCGCGCATCGTCGCGCCGGAGCGGCTCGACCACCGCCGGCCGCGCCCCGCCGGCCGCGTTCACCGCCGCCCGACCCGCGGCTCGACCAGGCCGAGCGCCAGGCCGTAGACCAGGTGCGCCGCCACCGGCGTCCACGCGGCCCCCGCCGGCTGGCGCCCCGGCCGCGGGAGGATGCCGGTCGCGGGCAACCACCCGGCGTAGCTGGCCGCCCAGACCGCCAGCCCGAACGCCGGCCCGGCCACCGCGCCGGGGAGCCCCAGCGCCCGCCGCCCCACCCCGTACCCCGCCCCGGCGACCGCGCCGTAGAGGAGGTGGCTGCCCACGACCACCGGCCCGCGGCCCGGCGGCGGGGCCGCGGCGGGATCGGCGGCCGCCCCGGCGGCGGCGGCCGCCGCCCAGTCGACCACCCGCGCGGGCGGCGGCTGGGGGAGCAGCCCGAGGCGCGTCGCCGCCGCGAAGAGCGGCAGCATCAGCGCCGCGCCGACCGTCCCGCCGACCGCCCCGCCGACCAGCCCGCGCCCGACTCCCATCTCGCCCCTCCGCTCCCGCCCCTCCGTGGCCCCCCCGCCGCCGCGTCGAGGTCCCCTCCGCACGATCCGGTCCCCGGCGCCCGCCCTGGTCGCGCCGCCGGCCAAGGCGACGCCGCCCCGGCGCGCCGAGGGCCTGGGGGGAGGGCGGCGCGAGGGGGGGACGGGTGGTTCGCGCTGGCGAGCCGGTCCGCCTTGGCCGCCAGATTGGGGTCGCCGCGGTGGAGCCCGCGGAGCTTGGGCGTCCACCAGGAGACGGTCACCCTGCCCCACGCGGTAGTCGAGCGCCCGGAACCGCCAGCCGTGCTTGGGGTCGTTGACCCAGAACCCCGCGGCGACGATCGCCTCGCCCGACGACGCCCCGCAGTCCTTTGCGCGGGAGCGGCAACTGGGTCGAGGCGCTGGTGACGGCCGGCGCGAGGTCGCGCATGCGGCGACGGTCCTCGCACACGAAAAAATCTGCGACGCCCCAATGAAGCGAGGGGACGACCATCGTCCCCCCGTTCCTTCGTGAACACGACGGGGGCGGCGTAGTGCGTGATCTCGAGCACGGACCCGTTCCGCTCGAGCAGCACCACCTGACCGGGGTCGACCTCCGCCCGGTGGGCGTGGCGGTCGCCCACCCAAGACACGACGACGGGGTCGTCGCGGCGGAGGCCGTGCTCCACGCGCACGTCGCCGTCGCCGAAGGCGTCGGACACGACCTGAGCCCGGGCCGATCCGCACAGGCGGACGCGGGCGGTGGTCATGGCGGGCGATTATCGGGACCTGGGGGCGCGTGGGCAAGAGGATCGTCGCTCACCCCACGTGCTTGGGGCTTCGCACCTGGCCGCAGGGCGCAGCGCCGGTCGCCTCGAACGCCGGCCTTGCGGTCGTGGGCCTGCGCCGCGCGGACCGCGTGCCCGCAGCGGCTGGCGTGACCGGCAGGGTGTCCAGCGCCTGGGCCAAATC
>JBBSFX010000085.1:0-1526 GCA_038254735.1 Solirubrobacterales bacterium | reverse complement strand
GTCGACCGGACCAAGCTGCTGGACCTGCTGATGCTGGTCCTCTTCGGCGCCCAGGAGCGCACCGAGGCGGAGTACCGGGCGCTCTTGGAGGCGGCCGGGTTCGCGCAAGTCGCCGTCCACCCGACCGACACGCCCTTCAGCGTGGTCGAAGCCGTCCGCCCGTAGGCCGCGGACAGCGGCCGCTCGACCCGGCGACGCTTGGCCACCAGGAGTTTGCCGACACGCCCTAAGTACGGTCACGCAACGATCTCGGGTTTGCGGCAAGCTGCGGGGAGCGGGAGGGGGCGATGCGACAGCCGCTCGCGATCCCCGCTCCCACGGCCGAGGGGTTGGCCGCCCTGGACCGGCTCTCTCGCACCACGCGCGCGGGGCGACGGCGGACCGGCGCGCAAATCGTGCTGCGGGCGGGCGAGCAACGACCGCCCGCGCCCGCCATCGCGCGGGTCGTGCGGGAAGACGGGCAGACCGGCCGCCGGTGGCTCAAGCGGTATCTCGCCGAAGGGATCGCCGGGCTGGGCGATCGCCCGATGCCGGGGGCGCCGAGCAAGGTCACGCCGGCGTCCGCGGCGCGGCTGCTCGCCGCGGGGCGGCGGCGGCGGCGCCGCCTGGGGCAGCCCTACTCGCCGTGGACGCTCCCGCGCCTCGCCGACCACACGGCCGAGCAGACCGGCCTGCGGGTCTCCTCGGAGACGGTCCGGCGGGTGCTCGCCGCGGCGGGGATCGTGCTGAGCCGCCCGCGGCACACGATCAGCGGCCCCGATCCCGAGTGCGCCCCGAAAAAAAGGCGATCGAGGCCATCCGCGACGCCATGCGCGCCGGCGACGCCTTCGCTTATGCCGACGAGTGCAACGTGGGCCGGCTGCCCACGCCGCGCGCGCCGTGGAGCCCGGGGGGGGCACCAGGTGATGATTCCGACGCCGGCGCGGCCGCAGCGCCGCCACGGCATCGGGGCGGTGACCCATCACACCGGCGAGCCGATCGTCCCGTCCCAGCGCCGCCAGCGCCGCCGGGAGGTCGCCCGGCTGCTCGAAGCGCCGCTGGGGACGCACCCCACGGGGACCGTCGACGCGGCCTGGGAGAACGCGACGCCCCACGAGGACGACGAGGGGGAGGACGTCGTGCGAGCGGCGGCGGGGCGGCTGGGCCTGCTGTACCTGCCGGCGGATGGCCCCTGGCCCACCCCCATCGAACGGCTCCGGCGCCACGGCCGGCGCGGGGTGACCCACCGCGCGCGGTTCGCGCGCGTGAAGGCCCGGCCCGCGGCCGCCGCCGACTTCTTCGCCCGCGACAACCGGGATCCGCGGAAAACCTTGTCCGTCATCGGGTCGACTGCGGCGACGGTCGTGTGATTGTACTTAGCCCGCCTCCGCCACGGGGGCGGTTGCCGACAGTCGCTCGCCGTTCAGCACGGGGGGGCGCTCGATCAGGTCGCCGATGATGCGGATCGTCTCGGCCTCCACCTCTGGCTGGAGCGCGGCGCCGATCCGGCCGAGGTCGCGCAGCAGCGTCGGAAAGTCGGGGACCGG
>JBBSFX010000084.1:0-1678 GCA_038254735.1 Solirubrobacterales bacterium | reverse complement strand
GTCGCTCGCCGACCTGCGCGCCCTCGGCGCCGAGAGCCAGATCACCAAGCACAACTGCATCCAGGGCTGGACCAACATCGCCGAATGGGGCGGCGTCCCGGTCGCGACAATTCTCGAGCACTGCCGGCCCAGGCCCGAGGCGCGCTATCTCGTCTTCTACGCCTTCGACGACAAGACGATCACCGAGAACGAGGGGCGCTTCGGGCACTTCTATGGCACCCTCCGGCTCGCGCTGGCGCGCACACCGCAGACCATCCTCGCGCTGGACATGAACGGAGCGCCCCTCCCGATCGAGCACGGCGCGCCGCTGCGCCTGCGCGTCGAGACCCAGCTCGGATTCAAGATGGTCAAGTGGATCCGGTCGATCGAGCTCGTCGAGGACTACGAGCGGATCGGCATGGGCCAGGGCGGCTGGCGCGAGGATCAGCAGTACTACGCCAACGCGGCCGGCATCTGACCCCAAGACCCCAGGAGCTGCCCATGAGCACCAACCCGAACCCCCAGGTCGTCGTCGTCACCGGAGCCTCCGGCGGAGTCGGCCGCGCGGTCGCACACGCCTTCGCCAAGCGCGGCGCCCACGTCGGCCTGCTCGCCCGCGGCCAGCGGGGGCTCGACGACGCCGCCGACGAGGTCCGATCTCATGGGGGCCAGGCGCTCGCCGTGCCCACCGACGTCGCCGACGCCGACCAGGTCGAAGCCGCCGCCCTCGCCGTCGAAGCGCGCTTCGGGCCGATCGACGTGTGGGTCAACGACGCCATGGCCACCGTGTTCGCCCGCTTCATCGACACCCAGCCCGAGGAGTTCAAGCGCGCGACCGAGGTCACCTACCTCGGTGCCGTCTACGGCACGATGGCTGCGCTGCGACGCATGACCGCCCGCGACCAGGGCACGATCGTGCAAGTCGGCTCGGCGCTCGCCTACCGCGCGATCCCGCTGCAAGCCGCCTACTGCGGCGCGAAGTTCGCCATCCGCGGGTTCACCGACTCCATCCGCACCGAGCTACGCGCCGACCACAGCAACGTGCGGATCACGATGGTTCAGCTGCCCGGCGTCAACACGACGCAGTTCAACTGGTGTCGCTCAAAGCTGGGAAAGCATCCGATGCCCGTCCCGCCGATCTATCAGCCCGAGATCCCCGCCGAGGCCGTCTACTGGGCCGCCCAGCACCGCCGCCGCGAGGTGTGGGTCGGCTACAGCACACTGCAGGCCATCCTTGGCAACAGGCTCGCCCCGAGCTTCGCCGACTGGTATCTCGCCAAGACCGCGATCAAAGGCCAGCAGGTCCAGGACATGCCCCTCGACGGCGAGCGCACCGGCAACCTGTTCGAGCCGATGCCCGACAAGGCCGCCACCCACGGCATCTTCGGCGACCAGGCCAAGACCCGCAGCCCCCAGTTGTGGGCGGCCACCCACCGCCCAGCGGTCCTCGGCGCGCTGGCCGGCCTCGCCGGCGCCGCGGTCCTCGGCGCGGCAGCGCGCTCACGATGAGCCCCGCCCCGACGCACCCGGCCGGACTGGACCTGCCGCTGCCGCACGTGCTGCGCGAGTACGCGCTGCTCGCCGACGGCGAGCGCGGCATCCTCGTCGGCCCGCGCGGCGAGCTCGTCTGGATGTGCTTCCCGCGCTGGGACTCGGCCGGCGTCTTCTCCTCGCTGATCGGCGGCCCCGGCACGTACGC
>JBBSFX010000083.1:0-1809 GCA_038254735.1 Solirubrobacterales bacterium | reverse complement strand
GCGGTGCGGTGGATCATGCCGGAGTCGTCCTTCCTGAACCGTCGGCGAGGTGCCAGCACGTGGGCTTGCAACCCGACGTCTTGTCGGCCCTCCGCCTCGCCGTTGGCGGCTCGGGCGGCCTGTCCGGGACCACGCTCCTTCCCGACTCATGGGCGCCATTGTTGCCTTATGTGGACAAGGCTGGGCCTTGCCACAGACGTCCTCACCCTGGTATACACCCCATCCGGTATCTGACATTCACCCAAGAAATCTCCTGCCGTTGCGCCTTGACTCATCGGCCGCGGCAATCCCGGTCCGCGCCGCGAGGGCAAGCGATGCCCGTCGACCACTCCATGCGGGCCTGGACCAACCGTCGGCCTCGCGGCGGCGGCAACGTCCGGGCGAACGCATGCCGCCGCATGGGCCGGGGGTCGGCCTGGGTGTTGCCGGGGATTCCCGGCTTCACCGCCAACGCCCCCCGGGCGGCCTGCGACCGGGGCGTCGGCGCGCGGTGCCTGTGGGCGCTCCCATGACGCGGGTGGGCATGCGGAGATTGGGCGCCGTCCGGTTGCTGAGCAAGCCGGAGCTGGACCGGTTCCTGGAGCGGACGATCTCCCGACTGCGCTGGGTTACCATTGCGGCGCTGCTGGCCATCTCGCTGGCGCAGCCCGCGGCCGGGAATCGACTGCCGGACTGGGCGCTGGTGGCGCTGTTCGGCGGCTACAACCTGCTGCTCGCACTGGTTCGGCCCCGCCTCCCGGGCCACCGCGCGTTCGCCTGGGCCGCGGTCCTCGACCTGCCGGCGGTCGGGTTGGTCTACGCCAACTGCGCCCAGCCCGGCGGGCCGCTCTTCGCCCTCCTGGTCCTGGCCGCCGCGCAGACCACGGCCTTCATGACGCTGGCCGGCAGCCTGCTCTACACCGGCGCCCTCGCGGCCGTCGCCGCGGCCGTCGAGCCCACCCTCCCCCTGTGGTCGGGGTCGCTCGCGGACATGCGCGCCTTGAGCGCCCGCCTGGTCGTCCTCGCCCTGGTCGGCGTCGGCATGGGCAGCCTGACGCGACGCCTGGAACAGGCGCAGACGGCGGCCGCATCGGTGGTGGGCGAGGCGGCGCGGCTGGAGGAGGTCGACCGGTTCCGGGTCACCTTCATCGCGACCGTGTCCCACGACCTGCGGACGCCGCTCACCGCCGCCCACGCCGGGCTCAGTCTGCTCGACCGCAGCGCCGCCGACCGGCTGCGGCCCGACGAGGGGGAGCTGCTGGCCAACGCCCGGCGCAACGTCGGGCGGCTCGGTCTGCTCCTCGACGACCTCCTCGCCTTCAACCAGCTCGAGGCCGGCACCCTGCGCCTCGACCGCGAGCCGCTCGACCTGCGCGCCGTCGTGGCCGACGCCGTGGCGGCGGTGCACCCCCTGCTCCGCGACAAGGGGCAGGCGTTGGAGCTGGACCTGCCGGCGCCGCTGCCGCACCTCGGCGACGCGGGGCGGCTGGAGCAGGTCTTCCTCAACCTGCTGGCCAACGCCCACCGCCACACGCCGCCGGGCAGCCGCATCGTCGTCGCCGGCCGGGTCGCGGACGACCAGATCCTGATCTCCGTCCGCGACGACGGCCCCGGCGTCCCCGCCGCGGAGCTGGAGGCGATCTTCGCCCGCTTCTATCGCCTCGCCGCGGCGGAGGGCGGGTCGGGGTTGGGGCTGGCGATCGCGCGGGCGATCGTCGAGCTCCACGGCGGGCGGCTGTGGGCCGAGAGCCGGCCGGCGGAGGGGACCGTCTTCCACGTCGCCCTGCCGCGCGCCGAACCCGGAGGGGAGCCATGACGCTGAAGCTGCTC
>JBBSFX010000082.1:0-1833 GCA_038254735.1 Solirubrobacterales bacterium | reverse complement strand
GGGCTGGCGGCCGGGCTGGTCGCCGTCCTCCTGATGACGGTGGTGATGGCGCTGCTGCGCGCCACCCTCGGCATCTCGCCGCCGCCGGAGTCGATCCCCGACCGGCTCGCCCCGACCTTCAACATCCCCGACTTCTTCCGCCTGATCGGCAAGTACCGCGGCTACAACGGCCTCAAGCGGTTCGGGGTCTGGACCGGCATCCGGGCGATGATCGGCGCCGGGACCGCGATCGGCGTCCCCTACGCCGTGGTCGTCGAGCTCGGGCGCCGGCGCCGGCCGGAGCGGGTCGGCCGCCTCGGCGTGCCGCGCTGGGGCTTCCTCTTCGTCGGGATCGCGCTGGCGGTGGTCTGGGTCGGCTCCCTGGTCTTCCTCTGGCCCGTCCTCGCCGCCAACTTCCGGGGGCTGCCGCCGTCGATCGCCCGCCCGGTCAGCGCCCTCGGCCTGCTCGTCTCCTACGCCAGCTACGGGGCGGGGCTGATCCTCACCTACCGCTTCCTGAGCGGCCGCGGGCCACGCCCAGAGCGAGCCCCCGTGCTGACCGAGACGACCGGGAACGGCGCTGTCGAGCCCGCGCAACCGGCCCCCGCGGTGCGGCCCGCGACCCCGGCGGTGCCGATCCCACGGCGTGCCCTGCTCACCGCCGGTGGCGGCGTCGTGCTGGCCTACACCGCGCGTGGGCTGATCCGCCGCTTCGAGCGGGAGGCGGTCTTCAAATACGACGGTACGCGCCCGCGCCAGCCGCAGCTCACCCCGATCACGCCGGTCGACCAGTTCTACGTCGTGACCAAGAACGTCGTCGATCCCCGCGTCATCAAGTCGTTCTGGCGGCTGGAGGTGACCGGTCACGTCGAGCACACTCACACCTACGACTTCGACGCGCTGACCGCGCTGCCCGCCGCCAAGCAGGTAGCGACGCTGACCTGCATCAGCAACCAGGTCGGCGACACCCTGCTCAGCAACGCCGAGTGGGTCGGCGTGCCGATGAAGACGCTGCTCGACGCGGCGAAGCCGAAGTCGGGCGCGGTCGAGGTCTACCTCCACGGCGCCGACGGCTACACCGACACGTTCGCCTTCGAGAAGGCGATGGACCCGACGACGTTGGTCGCCTACCGGATGAATGGGGAGGACATCCCCGATCGCCACGGCTACCCCGTCCGCCTGATCGTGCCGAACCTGTTCGGGGAGAAGAACGTCAAGTGGGTGACCGGGATCGAGGTCGTCGACCACCCGGTCAAGGGGTTCTACGAGCAGCAGGGCTGGGGGCCGAGCTTCGTCGTCCCGACGCGCTCGCAGTTCTCCACGCCGGCGCTCAACCGGCCGATCAAGGTCAACGCCACGCTGGAGCTGCGCGGCCTCGCCTTCGCCGGCAACCGCGGCGTCGCGCAGGTGGAGGTCAGCTTCGACAACGGCACGACCTGGGTGCCGGCCAAGATCGACTACGCCGGCGGCAAGCTGGCCTGGGCCCTCTGGAGCTACCCGTGGCGCCCGACCCGCACCGGCCAGTACAAGCTGACCGTCCGCGCCACCGACGGCACCGGCCAGATCCAGACCCCGCAGGGCCGGGGCATCGCCCCCCGGGGCGCCACCGGGTACCATCGGGTCACGGCCGGGGTCGTCGCCTGAGGTCGGCGCGCGGCGCGACGACAGGGGAGGAGCGGCGAGTGCCGGAGGTGGGGCGGCGAACCGAGGCGACCGCGTCGGCGCCGGCGAACGGGGTGGAGCGGGATGGCGTCGCGCCGCCGGCGGGCCGGCCGGCGTTTCGGACGCGGGCGGTCCACGCCGGGGACGACCCGACCGCCGCCGTGCGCCCGCTCAGCGAGCCGATCGCCCAGG
>JBBSFX010000081.1:0-1846 GCA_038254735.1 Solirubrobacterales bacterium | reverse complement strand
TCGGTCAACGGGACCAAGCTGGCCATGACGACCGACAGCTTCGTGGTCAAGCCCCTGCGCTTTCCCGGCGGGTCGATCGGCGAGCTGGCGATCAACGGCACCGTCAACGATCTCGCGATGGCCGGAGCGCGACCTCTGGCGCTCACGCTCTCGCTCATCTTGGAGGAGGGCTTTGCGACCTCGGAGCTGCGCGCCGAGGTCGAGGCGCTCGCCACCGCCTCCCAGGCTGCCGGTGTGGAGATCGTCGGCGGCGACACGAAGGTCGTCGAACGCGGCCATGCCGACGGGATGTACGTGTGCACGACCGGGCTGGGCAGCATCGACGAGCGCGCGAGCCTGTCGCCGGCAGGGCTGCACCCCGGCGACAAGATCCTCCTCTCGGGCACGGTCGGCGAGCACGGCACCGCGATCATGCTCGCGCGCGGCGCGTTCGAGCTCGAGGCCGAGATCGAGTCCGACACCCGTTCGCTGTGGCCCGCGGTCGACGCCCTGCTCGACGCGGTGGGCCCGTCGCTGCGCTGTCTGCGCGACGCCACCCGCGGTGGCGTGTCCTCGGTGCTCAACGAGCTCGCGCGAGCCTCGACGGTGGCCATGGTAGTGCGCGAGAACGACGTTCCCCTGCAGCCGGCGGTCGCCGGAGCGGCGGACATACTGGGACTGAGTCCGCTGGACATCGCCAACGAGGGCAAGTTCGTCGCCTTTGTCGCACCCGAGGCGGCGGACGCCGCGCTCGCGACGCTGCGCGCCGTGCCGGGATGCGAGCAGGCCGCGGAGATCGGCGAGGTCAAGACCGACCCGCCGGGGATGGTGCTCGTGGACACCGGGTTCGGCACGCGGGTGCTGGATCAGCTGATCGGCGATCCGCTGCCCCGGATCTGCTGAGCACGCCGATGCACGAGCTCTCGGCAACGGCGCTCAGCGACCGGCTCGAGCACCTGGTCGAGCACCGCACGCAGGCCAACGAGCGCTTCTTCGCCGCCGAGGCGGAGCGGATCGCCAGGCTGTGTCATCGCATGGCCGAGCGCTTTGCCCGGGGCGGGCGGCTGATCGCACTCGGCCGCTCCCCGGCCGCCCGCTCCGACGTGCGCCACGTCGCGGTCGAGTTCGTCCATCCGGTGATCGTGGGCAAGCGCGCGCTGCCGGCCATCGGGCTGGCCAGCGAGGGAGGCCCCCTGCCGCTCCAGGCGGCGCTCGTGGCCGAGCCCGATGACATCGTCATCGCCTTCGAGGCCGAGTCGGCCGATGGCGAGGCGGCCGCCGCGATCGGCGCCGCCGAGAAGCTCGGCTGCCTGACCATCGCCTTCGCTCCCGTCGGGGCGGCATGGGAGTTCGAGCCCAGCGGCGACGACGCGTTCGTGCGCCAGGAGATCGTCGAGGTCCTCTACCACGTGCTGTGGGAGCTCGTCCACGTGTTCTTCGAGCACCGAGGGCTGCTCGAGGGCCGGGACGCCGCCGCGGTCCACGACACCGGCGCCTCGAGCTTCCTGTACCCGTTCCTGGCCGAGCGCGAGACCGATCTCGACGCGGTGCTGGTGGACATCGCCGCTTCGGTGCGGATGAAGGCGCAGGAGACCTGGACGCTGCGGGCGCAGACCATGCTCGACAACCGGGACGTGCTGCTGGGCGCCGCCACCGCCCTGCGGGACTGCTTCGACGCCGGCGGCAAGCTCCTGGCGCTGGGCAACGGCGGCTCAGCCACCGATGCGATGGACGCCGTGGCCGACTTCCGCGCCGCACCCCAGGGCTGGCCCGGCCGGCGGGCGATCGACCTGACCGAGGACGCTTCGATCCTCACCGCGATCGCCAACGACATCGGCATCGACGCGATCTTCTCGCGCCAGATCAT
>JBBSFX010000080.1:0-1963 GCA_038254735.1 Solirubrobacterales bacterium | reverse complement strand
GGCGGCTGCTCGAGCGGATGGGCCTCGAGGTCGAGGAGGTCAGCGGCGGGTGCTGCGGGCTTGCCGGCTCGTGGGGCTTTGAGCGCGGCAAGCGCGAGATCTCGCTCGACTGTGGCGAGCAGGCGCTGCTGCCCGCCGTGCGCGAAGCTGACGCCGAGACCATCGTCGTCGCCGACGGCTTCTCCTGCAAGACCCAGATCGAGCAGGCCGGCACCGGCCGACGGGCGCTGCACGTGGCCCAGGTGATGAAGCTCGCGCGCGAGCGCGGGCCGCAGGCCTACACGCCCGGCAGGCCCGAGGAGGGCTACTACGGGGACAAGCCCCCGGCCCCCGCGAGCGTGAAGCGGCGGCGGGCGGCGGTGCTGGCGGCCGGCGGGGCTGCGGCCGCCGCGACGATCGCGCTGGTCGCCGCGGCGCGCGGCCGGTAGCGATACCGCCTGAGCATGCCCCCCGAATGGCTGACCGTCGTGGCCTGGATCGCGCTCGCCGTCGCGTTCGCCAGTGCGGCCTGGATCGCCGGCGACATCTTCCTGCGCGGCTACCGCCAGCAGATGTGGATCATGGAGGCGGTGTGGCCGGTGACCGCGCTGTACTTCGGCCCGGCCGCGATGTGGGCCTACCGGCGCTGGGGACGCCCGAATTCCCACAAGCATCAGCAGGAGACCGGCGACGAGCCCCGGTACGGCTTCCCGGCGTCGGTCGGCGTCGGCGTCAGCCACTGCGGAGCCGGCTGCACGCTCGGTGACATCATCGGGACGTGGATCGTGTTCGCAGGCGCGTTCGAGCTGCTCGGCCTGGCGCTGCCGGCCGAGTACATCGCCGACTTCACGCTCGCGTTCGCGCTGGGGATCGTGTTTCAGTACTACTCGATCGCTCCCATGCGCGACCTCGGGGTCCGCGACGGGATCAAGGCAGCGCTCAAGGCCGACACGCTGTCGCTGATCGCCTTCGAGGTCGGACTGTTCGGGTGGATGGCCATCATGCAGCTCGTGCTCTTCACCGACCCGCACCTCAAGCCCGACCACGCCGCCTACTGGTTCCTCATGCAGGTCGGGATGGTGATCGGCTTCGCCACGGCCTATCCGGCCAACGTGTGGCTGATCCGGCGGGGGATCAAGGAGGCGATGTAGGCGTCCCCGGGGCCGTCCGGAGCTCCGCCGCCCCCAGTGCGACCGCTGCGCTGATGTGCGAGAAGTGCGTGAGGGCCTGGGGCAGGTTGCCGAGCATCTCGCCGGTTTCGGAATCGAGCTCCTCGGAGAACAGGCCGAGGTCGTTGGCCGCCGCGCAGCCGGCGTCGAAGACCTCCCGCGCCTCGGCGCCCCGGGCCTGCCGGGCCAGGCACTCGGCCAGCCAGAACGTGCACGCCAGGAACGCCCCCTCCTTGCCGCCCAGGCTGTCCGAGCGCCGATAGCGGTAGAGCAGGCCGCCGCCGGCGCCGAGCTCCTCGCGCACGGCGTCGACGGTGCCGACCATGCGCTCGTCGTCCCAGGCGACGAATCCCGCCATCGGCAGCAGCAGCAGCGCGGCGTCAAGCTCGTCGCGGCCAAAAGCCTGCACGAACGTGTTCCTCGCGGGGTCGTAGCCGTGCTCCTCGACCGCCGCGCGCACGCGCGCCCGAGCCTGCGACCACTGGGCGACCGGCTCGCTGCGCCCGCACTCCTGCGCGAGGCGGATCCCGCGCTCCAGCGCCGACCAGCACAGCGCCTTTGAGTGGACGAAGTGCTGCGGGTCGCCCCGCCACTCCCACAGGCCGGCATCGGGCTCCCCCCATCTCTCGGCGGCGAGGTCGACGACCGAGACCAGGAAGCGCCAGTGATCGTCGTCGGGGGAGTGCCCGCGCCGGTGCCAGGCCCAGGACAGGTTGACCAGCTCGCCGATCGTGTCGAGCTGGAGCTGGCGCACGGCACCGTTGCCCGACCGGACCGGCCGCGAGCCGCGATAACCATCGAGGTGGTCGAGCTCC
>JBBSFX010000079.1:0-1981 GCA_038254735.1 Solirubrobacterales bacterium | reverse complement strand
GCCAGCCCCACCAGGCCGGAGAGCAGCCGGTTGCCGTACTCGATCACCGCGTGGGTCTCGAGCGGAGCCACCGCCTTGCCGTAGCACTTGGGCCAGTCAGGGCACCCGAGCCCCGAGCCCGTGAGGCGCACCGCCGCGCCGGTGAGCACGATCAGGGTCAGCGCGCACAGCGCCACGAGGGCGACGCGAGCATACGTGTGCGGCGAGACGCGGCGACGAAGCGTTCGCTTCGCGGCCCCAAGCGCCCGCCGGTGAAGGGGCGGCTTTAGTGTGGGTGGTTGGTCGACCATGGGAGCGCTTAAGCATGGCGAACCGGGTCGCGCGGCGCGGCGCCGGGATCGGCCGGGTCCAGGCTGGCACCCGCGTAGGCGTCGACGAGGAAGACCTGGCCCAGGCGCCACACGTAGTAGCGATTCATGGTGTCAAGCGCAGCCGGCGGGGCAGCCAGGAGCCTCTCCACGCGGGGCCGGTCGAGGAGCGCCCACGCGGGGTGGCCGGGCTGGGCGAGGACGTGCTCGCGCACCAGCGCCTGGACGCGGGCGAACGGATCGGCGGTGGCGTCCGCGGCGCGCCGGCCTCGGGCTCGACGCGCCGCCTCGGCGAGCGCCTTGACGGCGAGGGCCCGGGCGCGCTCCGCCCGGGCGCGCACGGCGCCCTGACGGCCCGGCCACGGACGCCGGTCGGCGAAGGCCGCGTCGACGAGCCCCGGTGCAAGACCCTCGAGCATCCGCAGCGCAAACGTCTCCCGGCCGCGCTCGTCCGTGGCCAGCCCAAGCTCGTGGCGCAGGAGCCGGCGGCTCCACAACGGCGACGTGGTGTCACGTACGGGTTCGACGCAGCTGTGGCTGGGCGCCGCCCACATGGCCATGCGCTTGAGCGCGTAGAACAAGTCGGGGACGTCACGGGGGTCGGCGCCGGCGTCGAGCTGGGTCTCCACCCAGTCCGCGAGGTGGCCTTGCAGCAGGGTCGCGCCGTCGCCGTTGACGATCTCCGCCCGTCCGGGCCGGCGCCCAACGAAGGCGCTGTAGAGCCGCTCGGCGAGCTCGCCCGCCCCGGGGCGTCTGGCCGGACCGTAGTAGCCGCGCGCGATCTCCCCGCCCTGGCCGCTGTGCCACAGCGGCAGGGTGTCGGGTCGGGGGCCGAGAGGGAAGCCGGCGGCATCGGACAGGCATGCCGTGCCGGCGCAGAGCAGGTCGACCACCTCGGCCGCCCGCTGCGGCCGGCTGTACATGTCGCCGTGGGGGTCGGGCACCAGCAGCTCGTGCGCGATGCCGGCCAGTCGGCACAGCTCGCGGGCGACCACCACGTCGGGATGGTCGGGGGCGCCACCGGTCACGGCCGTGAACGACAACCCGGCTCGCAGCGCGGCGGCCAGCACGAGACGCGAATCGCGCCCGCCGGTGACCGGGACGACGGTCGCGCGCGCGGGCCAGTCGGCGAGCGCCCGCAGACCGGCCACGAGGTCCTCGGCCGCCGCGGGGCCGTCGCTGCCCGCGCCCACCAGCTCCGCCACCTCGGCGTCGGGCAGCAGCTGCTCGCTCTCCTGTGCGCCGTCGGCGCGCAGGCGCAGCGAGCTACCGCGGGCCAGCCGCCGCACCGCGGTCCACACAGGGTCGCCGGCGAGCGACCAGCCGCCGCCCAGCAGTCCCGCGAGTGCCAGCGGGTCGAGCTCATCCGCGCCGGTGAGTGTCGCCAGCACGGTCGGGTTGTTCGAGAACCATCGTGCGCCGCCGTGCTCGGCGACGAACACCGGGTAGGCGCCCAGCGCATCGGTGGCCAGCTCGAGCTCCCCTTCCCTCGCGTCATAGCGAGCCGCTGCCCAGCGGCCGTCGAGCTCGTAGCAGAACGTGCGAAACGGCCGCAGGTAGAAGGCAGGGTCCAGCGGCCCTCGTCCATCGGCGGCTGCGGCGCCCGTCCATCTGATCGGACGCCCGGCGAACAGTCCGACGCGATCGGGCTCGGCTTGGACGTACTGCACGTC
>JBBSFX010000078.1:0-2072 GCA_038254735.1 Solirubrobacterales bacterium | reverse complement strand
GTGGTGGACGGAGCGGCCACGGCGGGAGTGCGCCTGCTGGCCCTCACCGACCACGACACGGTGGACGGCGTCGACGCCGCGCTCGCGGCAGCGTCGGAGCGCGCCATCGAGATCGTGCCCGCGGTCGAGCTCTCGGCGCTGACCGGAGTCCACGGCGCCGACGTACATGTGCTCGGCTATCGCATCGACCATCGTGACGCCACGCTGCGGGGGCGCCTCGAGGCCTTCCGTGCCGACCGCGAGCTGCGGACGCAGCGCATGGCCGAGCGACTGGAGGGGCTCGGACTCGCGCTGGACCGCTCCGAGATCGATCGACGTCGCGCGAGCGGCGACCCGGTCGGGCGTCCGCACCTCGCTATCGCCGTGCTCAACCACCCCGACAACGCAGAACGGCTGACCGCCGAGGGAAACGCCGGCCCGAGTGAGTTCTTCGAGGCGTACCTCGTGCCCGGGGCGCCAGCCTTCGTCGGTCGCTCCTCTCCCACAGTGGGCGAGGCGATCGAGGCCATTCACGACGCCGGCGGGGTGGCGGTGTGGGCGCACCCGTTCTGGGACGTCACCGACGACGACCAGGTGCTGGCGACGGTGGAGCGGTTCGTCGCGATGGGACTGGACGGGGTCGAGGTCTTCTACCCCACCCACACCGAGGACCAGGTCGAGCTGCTTGCCCAGCGCTGCGGCGAGCTCGGGCTGCTCCAGACCGGATCGGCCGACTTCCACGGCCCCGCCCACGTCCTGTTCGACAACTTCCTCGGCTTCGAGCTGCATGGTCGCGAGCCGGTGCTGGGCCCGATCGCCGAGTCCGCGCCCCGCTAACCGATCGGCCACTCCCGGCGCTCGAGCAGGCTCACCCGGCCGCCGATCTCCACCCTCCCGTCGTCCAGCGGGCGTGCGAGGATGGTCGAGCCCCGACCCTGACGGATCACCAGCGGCCGCCCCAACGCAGCGGCGAGGCGCAGCGCGTGAGAGCCGGTGGCCTCGTCCTCCTCGATCCCCAGCCTCACCGGAAAGACGCGGGCGCGCACGATCCCGCCCGCCTCGTCCTCCCAGGCCCAGCAGCCCGCGAGGTCGCGGCCGGGCGGCGGGCCGGTGAGCGCGTCGACGGCGGCCGGCGAGTCGTACTGGAGAAGCGCGAAGGGCGGCGCCCAGTCGGGGCGCCCGGCGATGAAGGTGAGCTCACCCTCCTGGCGGGTGGAGACCTCGCCGGCGTGCGGGCGCAGCGTCTGCGGCGGCGCTTGGCCCTGCTCGGCGAGCAGCCACGCGGCGCCGACGAGCGGATGGCCGGCGAAGGGGAGCTCGGTCGCGGGCGTGAAGATGGCGAGCTCGCCGGTGGCCGGATCGTCGACGAACACGGTTTCGCTGAAGCCGAGCCGGGCGGCGGTCGGCTGACGCTCGCTCGCCGGGATCGCCGCGCCGTCGAGGAACACCCCGAGGGGGTTGCCGCCGGCGCCGTGGGGGCCGACGAACACGGAAAGAACATGGAACACGGTCATCGGATTCACGTAGGCTGTCGGGCGTGTCCAAGCGCCGCAACCTCATTCCCCCCGCCATCGTGCTCGGCCTGCTGCTGCTGGTCGTGGCCGTCATCTACTTCGTCGACCCCGCCAAATCGCTGCCCTCGTTCTTCCCCGGCCACGACGCCGCTTCTTCGCGCGTGCACGTCAAGCACGCCATTGCCGCGCTCGCGCTCGGCGTGGGTGCGTTGGTCTTCGCGTGGTTTCAGACCGGGCCGAAGTCCGGTCGCGCCGCGTAGCTGCGCGGGAGCCCTCAGTTGATCGCGAAGCCGACGGTCAGCAGGACCCCCGCCCCGAAGCAGTAGGCGGCGAACGGCGTGAGCCGGTTGGTCTCGAAGTAGCGCAGGAGGAACTTGACCGACAGGTAGGCGGTCACCGCCGCGCACAGCGCACCCACGAGCGCCGGGCCGCGGATGTGGCGCCCGTCGTGGCCGAAGAGGTCTGGGAGCTTGAGCACCGCGGCGGCGCCGATGATCGGCGTGGCCAGGAGGAAGGAGTAGCGGGCGGCGTCCTCGTTGTTGAGCCCGGCGAGCAGGCCGCCGCCCATGGTGGCGCCCG
>JBBSFX010000077.1:0-2351 GCA_038254735.1 Solirubrobacterales bacterium | reverse complement strand
GGGTTGTCGGGAGCCGACCTCGCAAACGTCATGAACGAGGCGGCGCTGCTGAGCGCGCGGCGCGGGAGGTCGGAGATCTCCATGGCGACGATGGAGGAGTCCGTCCAGCGGTCGACGCTGGGCATCGCGCGAGTGCACGTGCTCACCGACTCCGAGCGGCGGGTCATCGCCGTGCACGAGGCCGGTCACGTGGTCGTGGCGCACGCCGTGCCCGAGGGCAGGCTGCCGCACATGGTCAGCATCATCCCCTCCGGCCGTTCGCTGGGGCGGGCGTGGCTCACCGACACCCACGACCGGCTCGTGCGGTCGCGCTCGGCCCTGCTCGGCGAGATGGCGATCCTGCTCGGCGGCCGCAGCGCCGAGGAGCTCGTCTTCGGAGAGGCCGGGTCCAGCGCGTCGGGCGACCTCGCGCAGGTGGGGCGCATCGCTCACCACATGGTCCGTGAGCTGGGCATGAGCGACGCGCTCGGGGCGATCGGCTACGCCGAGGACGCCGACGAGAACGGCCACGTCGTCTCCTATTCGGACGACACCGCTCGCCTGATCGATGCCGAGGCTCGCAACCTCGTCCAGGAGGCGCAGGACCGGGCGGACGCCATCCTGACCGCGTCGAGGGATTCGCTCGAGCGAATCGCGTCCGCGCTGCTCGAGGCCGAGACGCTCAGCGCGGCCCAGATGGACCAGCTCGTCGGCGGTCCGGCGGCGCCGGCGCCCGCCTGAGCTCAAGGCCTTCCGGCCGAGCGCCGCCGCACGAGCGCGACGCCGGCCAGCAGCGCGACGGCGGCCAGCACCACGATCGAGATCACATCGACGACGCCGACCGCCGAGCCCGAGCCGGTCTGTTCGCCTCCGGCGCCGCCGTCCCGGGGCGTACGGCGCGCCGGGGCCGCTCCCGGGAGGAACGAGCGCTTGTCCAGGATGCCGGTGCCCGTGACGAAGGTCCAGCCGTCGTAGACCGCGGGGCGGTAGGCGAAGGTCCCCTCGGAGAAGAACAGCGGGATCGCGGGCAGATCGTGGGCGAGCAGCCGCAGCTCGGCGCGAGTCGCCGTGACCCGCGTCGGCGGATCGGGCGCCGAGGCGACGCGCAGCGCGAGCGCGTCGAACGCCTCGCTGCGATATCCGGAGAGGTTCAGCGGAGCGCTGCGGGCAGCGGATCCGAACAGCGTCCTCAGGTAGTCCGGGTCCTCGGAGGCGAGCGCAGGGATGCTCTGGATGGCCGCGTCGAAGTCCGGGGGCGAGCCGTCCTCGCCGATCGCGTGGCCGAGCCGGGCGCGGGAGACCTTGACGAGGGTCGCGCCGGCCCCGGCCCGTCGCAGCGCAAGCACGACCTGGCGGCCGGCCTCCAGCCTCACCGGGTCGTTCGCCGGCGCCAGGACCCGGATCGGCGCACGCCCCCCTCCGGCCAGCGTCCGCCGCGCCACGCGGACGTCTGACCGCTGGAGCGGCACTCCCGCCGACCAACGCGAAGCCGGGTGGATCTGGCCCTCGACGGCGGCCGCGGCGGGGGCGACGTTGCGCACGATCCGCCCGAGGTCCAGCGAAGCGGCGGCCGCCCGACGGGCGTCCCGGCGGGCGAACGGAGGCCGCCGGAGGTTGAGCAGGAGCGCCGTGCCCGAGTACGACGGGCCCCGGCGCACCACGATCCCCGGCGTCGCCTCGAAGTCCTCCGCGGCCTGACGCGGAAGGCTCAGGGGGACCATGTCGACCCGTCGCTCACGCAGGGCCCGATACGTGCGCTCCGCGTCGCCGATGATCGGGACCCGGATCTCCCGGACCCTCGGGGCGCCGCGGAAGTAGCCGCGGTTGGCGCGAAGGACGTACCCCTGGTCAGGCCGGGCGCGCACGAGCCGGTAGGGGCCGCTTCCGACGGCGAGCCCGCGCGGTGCCCGGCGGCCGGCGGACAGGCCCTGCCACAGGTGCCGAGGGAGGATCGGCACGTCGGCGAGTGGCTGGTCGTCGAAGCCGAGCGAGGGCCGGCGCAAGTCGAACGTCGCGGTCAACCGGCCGGTCGCGCGCACCGCTTCGACGTCGTCGAGCTGCGGGGTGAAGCGCGGCTGGAAGCGGCCGGCCACGAACCCGAAGGTGAACGCGACGTCGGCGGCGGTCAGCGGCCGGCCGTCCTGCCAGCGAACGCCCGGCCGCAGGCTGACCGTCACGCGCCGCCCACCGCGGCTCCGCGTCACCGATCGCGCCAGCCACGGCCGCGGGATCCCGCCGGCGTCGCGCCACAGCAGCGTGTCGTAGACGAGGGTGACCAGCGGATAGCCGAGGTCGAACGTGTAGGGCGTGAGCGTGCCGTCGTACCCGGGAAAGGGCAGCCGGACGACCTTCGCGGTCGACGGCCCGGCAGC
>JBBSFX010000076.1:0-3050 GCA_038254735.1 Solirubrobacterales bacterium | reverse complement strand
TGCCCTGGAACCGGGCCGCCCTGCACTACGAGCTCGCGCGCCGGGGCGCCTTCGCGCGCTGGCCGATCCACGGCAACGTGCTCGAGATGCTCCGCGAGGGGCGCCTCGAGGTGGGGGAGGGAACGCTCTTCGAGCCGGACGTATGGCTGACCTCGCCCGCGCCGGGGCGGATCCGCATCGGCTCGGGGACCTTTCTCAACCTCGGCGCGATGATCGCCTCGGCCGGCCTCGTGGAGATCGGCTCGGACTGTATGTTCGCCAACGGCTGCTTCGTCACCGACGGCAACCATCGCTTCGACGATCCCGAGAAGCCCGTGACCTGGCAGGGCTTCACCTCCAAGGGGCCGACGCGGATCGGGGACGACGTCTGGTGCGGCGCGCACGTCGTCGTGACGAGCGGCGTCAGCATCGGCGAGCGCTCGGTGATCGGCGCGAACGCCGTGGTCACCGAGGACATCCCGCCCTTCTCGATCGCCGCCGGCGCACCGGCGCGGGTCATCCGCCGGGTCGAGTACGAGCCCGGCGTGGAACCCGCGGTGCAGGCCGCCGCGGGGGCGGCGGTGCCGGTCGAACCGGAGCGGATGTAGCCCAGGCGGGCTAGCCTCGGGCGCGGTGCGAGGAGCGATCGCGGTGCCGGCTGTCCTCAGCCTCCTGGCGGGGTGCGGCTCCTCCGCGGCGCCCGCGGGGCGGGTTCACGCACCGACCAGCGCCGGCGCGGTAACACCGGCGGTGCCCGCGGCCACGCCGTCCGCCCGGCGGGCGACCCCGGCCCGGCCCCCACGCCGGCTGCGGGACACCGAGGCGCGCGCGGGGTTCGTCCTCGCCCGCCGGCCGGCCGACGCCCACGCGGCGCCGCGGCCGGGGAGGCTCGCACCGGCCCGGCGCGCCGCCCCGGTCAAGCGGGCCGCGCCCGCGGCGAGCGGTGCCTACGGCGTCTCGCCGGGCGCGCCCTCCGACGCCGAGGTCCGCGCCGAGCTCAACCAGATGCACCAGGTGCTGAAGGCCGAGCGGCAGGACTCGGCCGTCACCGACGTCTCCCTCCTGCCCAAGGGCGGGGCCCAGCCGCCCGCGGGCGCGCCGGAGGTGATCGCCCGGATCGTCGCCGCCGGCAACGCGATCGCGCACTTCCCCTACGTCTACGGCGGCGGCCACCGCTCCTTCGTCGACTCGGCCTATGACTGCTCGGGTTCGGTCTCCTACGCGCTGGCCGCGGGCGGGATGCTGAACCGCCCGCTGACCTCGGGCGCGCTCAAGCGCTGGGGCGCGCCCGGCCGCGGCCGCTGGCTGACGGTCTACGCCGCCGGCGGCCACGTCTTCATGTACGTCGGCGGCCTGCGCTTCGACACGAGCTTCCGCGCCGGCCCCTTCGGCTCGCGCTGGCAGGCGGCCACGCGCGCCTCGCAGGGGTTCGTCGCGCGCCACTGGCCGGGCCTGTAGCGGCGGGTCAACGCCCCGCCGCCGCTACGCCTTCTCGACGAGGAACAGGTACCCGCGGTAGAGCGCCCAGAGGCAGGCGGCCAGGGCGAGCGCGGCGAGCAGGTAGTAGGGCGCCGCGGCCACGGCGCCGCGCGAGCGGCGCAGATCGCCGCCGCGGACGCTCCCGAGCACGGCGAGGGCGAAGGCGGCGATGACCCCGAGACCGGCGGCGAGGGAGACCCAGACGACCTTCACGAGCGCCGAGGTGTCGACGATGACCGCCGTCATGCGGGGGCGGGCGCGACCACGCGCGACTCCTGCAGTCGCCGCGCGAAGACGAGCGCCAGGCCGGCGAGGATGAGGACGGAGACGATGACGGGCCCGGTGGCGCCGCGCCCGAAGAGCCGCGTGAACCCGTACACCCCGGCTCCCACCGCCGCGGCGGCGGGGAGGGTCAGGAGCCAGGCCAGCGCGATGCTTCCCGCCACGCCCCAGCGCACGGCCGAGAAGCGCTTGGCCGCCCCCGCGCCGATGACGCCGCCGTTGATCACGTGGGTGGTGGAGAGCGGATAGCCGAAGTGCGAGGCCGTGAGGATGACCGAGGCGCCCGCGCCCTGCGCGGCGAAGCCCTGGGCCGCGTCCATCTTGATGATCCGCGTGCCGACGGTCCTGATGATCCGCCAGCCGCCGGAGTAGGTGCCGAGGGCGATCGCGCTCGCGGCGGAGATCTTGACCCACGTGGGGACACCGGCGCTCGCCGAGATGTCGCCGTTGGCGACCAGCGCAAGGGTCATTACGCCCATCGTCTTCTGGGCGTCGTTCGTGCCGTGGGCGAGCGCGAGCAGCCCGCCCGAGGCGAGCTGACCCACGCGAAACCCGCGGGCCACCGGCCCGGGCCGCAGTCGCCCGACCACCCGGTAGGTCACGGCGATCCCGAGGCCGGCGACGAGCGCGGCCAGGATCGGGGCGATCACGGCGGGGATGAGGACCTTCCCCACGAGGCCCTCGGCGATGATCGCGCGGCCGCCGCTGGCGGCGAGGACCGCACCGACGATCCCCCCGATCAGCGCGTGGGAGGAGGAGGACGGCAGGCCGAGGAACCACGTGGCGACGTTCCACGTGATGGCGCCGATCAGGCCGGCGAACACCACGCTCGTGGTCACGACCTGCGCGTCGACGATCCCCGTGGCCACCACCGCGGCGACCTTGAAGGACAGGAACGCCCCGACGAAGTTCAGTATCGCGGCGAAGCCGATGGCCACGCGCGGCGGCACGGCCCGGGTGGAGATCGCCGTGGCCACGACGTTCGCCGTGTCGTGGAAGCCGTTCGTGAAGTCGAAGGCGAGCGCCGTGCCGATGACGATGACGAGGATGAGGTCGTCGTGCACGGCGCTAGATGGTTGATTCCGCGGCCGGGGTGGCCGGATGTGCGTGGATGCGGGATGTTCGGCGGTGCACGGCGAGGAGGCACAGTGCCCGAGGCACGGGCCTCCTCGGCGGGTGCCGATCCGGCGCCCGTAGACGTGTGCAGACGGGCGTGCGGGTCGTGGACTCAACCATCTAACGGTTCTTGATAACGATGCCCTCGAGGATGTTCGCCGCCGTCTCCGTGGCGTCGATCGCCGCCTCGAGGC
>JBBSFX010000075.1:0-3221 GCA_038254735.1 Solirubrobacterales bacterium | reverse complement strand
GGCGCCCGCGGGGGCGCCCAGCCACGCCTACCTCTTCCACGGGCCGGCGGGTACCGGCAAGCGCGCCGTGGCGCGAGCGTTCGCCGCCGAGCTGCTGGCCGAGGGCGCGGGCGACCCCGAGTCGGCCCGGGCGCGGGTGGGGCGCGGCGTGCATCCCGACCTCACCTGGGTGACGCCGTCGGGCGCGCACGAGCTCCTGGTCGCGGACGTCGACGAGCCGGTGGTGGCAGCAGCCACGCGCACGCCGTTCGAGGCGCGCCGCCGGGTGTTCGTGGTCGAGGCGGCCGACACCATGAACGACGAGGCGGGAAACCGCATGCTCAAGACGCTCGAGGAGCCCGCCGACTACGCCCACCTCATCCTCCTCACCGACCGCCCCGCCGACGTGCTGCCGACCATCGCCTCGCGCTGCCAGCCGGTCCGCTTCGACCCGCTGCCGGAGGCGGAGATCGTGGCGCGCCTCGCACGCCACGCGGTGGAGAGCGCTCCGGCCCGCGCCTGTGCCCGCCTCGCGCTGGGAGGCGCGCGGCGGGCCGCGGAGCTCGCGACCGGTGAGGGCCCGCGCCTGCGCGCCGCCGCCGAGCGCTTCGCCCGGGCCGCCCTGGCCGGCGAGATGGCCGCCCGACCCTGGACCGAGCTGCTCGAGCGTGCGCGGCGCCGCGGCGAGGCCGCCGTGGCGGAGCTGGCCGAGCGCCACGCCGCCGACCTCGAGCTGATCGCGCGACGCGACCGGCGGCGCACCGAGACCGAGCACGCCGAGCGCTCGCGGCGCCTGCATCGCCGCCTGCACACGCAGACGCTGGACCTCGGCCTCGCCCTGGCCGGCCACTGGTACCGCGATGTCGCCTGTGTCGCGTTGGAGGCGCCCGAGCTCGTGCGAAACAGCGATCGGGTCGACGAGCTCGCGGCCGACGCCGCCGGCCGCGACCCGATCGCCCTGCGCCGGGCCGTCGAGCTGGTGGAGGAAACGCGGCGGCGCCTGGCGCTCAACGTCACCGAGGAGCTGGCCTGCGAGGCGCTGGGCTACCGGCTCGAGGCGCTGCTGAGCGGGTGAGTAACGTCACGCGGGCGCTCTGCGGCTAACCTGGCGCGCCCATGATCAGCTACTTCCAGGCCGTCGTGCTCGGCCTCCTGCAGGGCTTTTCAGAGCTCTTTCCCATCTCGAGCCTGGGCCACAGCGTGATCCTGCCCAAGGTGGCCGGCTGGAACATCCAGCAGACCGACAAGTTCTTCCTCACGTTCCTCGTCGCCACCCATCTGGCGACCGCCCTGGTGCTGCTCGGGTTCTTCCGGCGCGACTGGCTGCGGATCGTGCAGGGGCTGGGGCGTTCGCTGCGCGACCGCGAGATCCGCCCCGGCGACGCCGACGCCCGCCTGGGGTGGCTGCTGATCGTGGGAACGATCCCGGCCGGCCTGCTCGGGCTGATCCTCGAGCACCCGCTGCGCGAGCTGTTCAAGTCGGCCGAGTCGGCCGCCGCAGTCCTCATCGCCAACGGCGTCATGCTCTACGGCGCCGAGCGGCTGCGGCGGCGGCCCCCTCGGGCGGCCCACACCGAGGAGGACGAGGTCGACGCCGACACACGCATCGCCAAGCTCAGCTGGCGGCAGGCAATTGGCGTGGGCACCGCCCAGGCCATCGCCCTGATCCCCGGCTTCTCGCGCTCGGGCGCCACCATGGGCGGCGGCCTGCTCGCCGGGCTCAACAACGAGGACGCCGCCCGCTACTCCTTCCTCCTGGCCACGCCGATCATCGGCGCCGCCGCGGTGCTCAAGCTCCCAGACCTCTTCGGGCACGACGGGCGCCATATTCGCGGCCCGGCGCTCGTGGGCGCGCTGTGCGCGGCGGTGACCGCCTACCTGTCGGTCAAGTTCCTCCTGCGCTACTTCGAGACCAACCGGCTCACGCCGTTCGCCGCCTACTGCTTCGGGGCTGGAGTGCTGCTCACCGTCGGCTTCGCTCTCAACTGAGCGGCTTGCGCGCGGCTACGCGGCGCGACCGGACTTCGGCCCGGTCTGAAACCAGGCGAAGACCAGCGCGCCGGCGCCCAATGCGAGCGCGGCGATGGCGTGCTTGACGTGCGAGGACGTGGCGTCGTGGCCGGGGAAGAACGACGGCAGCGACTTGGCGGGGTCGACGAAGTAGACGACGGCCACCACGAGCAGCAGCACGCCGAGCACGATGGCCGGAGGGATGAGGTTGCGGTGCTTGGACACGTCCGACAGCCTACGTGACTTGACGATGCTCCACGTCCTCTCGGTCTTTGTCGGCGACGGCGGCGACGGCGGCAATCCCCTCGGCGTGTTCCTTCACGGCGGGGCGGTCCCGGCGAGCGAACGTCAGCCGATCGCCGCCCGGCTCGGGTTCAGCGAGACGGTGTTCGTCGACGATCCGGGCACCGGGGAGCTGGCGATCTACACCCCCGCGACCGAGCTCCCGTTCGCCGGACATCCGCTCGTCGGGGCGGCGTGGCTGCTCGCCCAAGATCGCCCCACGCCTCCGGCCGCGCTCCGTCCGCCTGCCGGCGAGGTCTCCACGCGCCAGGAGGCCGGGCTCACCTTCATCACGGGGCGACCCGAGTGGGCGCCGCCCTTCGAGCTGCTCCAGCACGACTCCGCAGCTGATGTCGATGCGCTTCCCGGCGCCCCGGCGGGACGCGACCTCGCGGGCTGCTGGGCGTGGGAGGACGAGGCGGGCGGGATCCTGCGCGCCCGCGTCTTCGCGGGGCGTCTGGGGGTCGAGGAGGACGAGGCCACCGGCTCGCACGCGCTGCGCCTCGCCGCTGCGCTGGGGCGGGCGCTCGTTATCCACCAGGGCCGGGGCTCGACCATCTGCGCGCGCCCTCTCGATCACGGGAGGGTGGAGATCGGCGGCCGGGTGAACCTGCTCGAGCGCCGGGAGTGGCCGATCGGCTAGCGGGGAGTGGGCGCCGCGATCGGGCCCAGCACGGGCTCGCGGCCGTGCAGCTCGAAGTTGAGGAAGTTGTCGAACAGGGCATGGGCCGGCCCGTGGAAGTCGGCCGATCCGGTCTGGAGCAGCCCGAGCTCGCCGCAGCGCTGGCCAAGCAGCTCGACCTGGTCCTCGGTGTGCGTGGGGTAGAAGACCTCGACCCCGTCCAGTCCCATTGCAACGAACCGCTCCACCGTCGCCAGCACCTGGTCGTCGTCGGTGACGTCCCAGAACGGGTGCGCCCACACCGCCACCCCGCCGGCGTCGTGAATGG
>JBBSFX010000074.1:0-3254 GCA_038254735.1 Solirubrobacterales bacterium | reverse complement strand
CGATGCACGGCGGGGACCGCAACCGCACCTCGCCGTTCGCCTTCACGGGCAACAAGTTCGAGTTCCGCGCGCTCGGGTCGAGCATGTCGCGGGGGTTCGTCAACACGGTGCTCAACACGATCGTCGCCGAGGCCATCGACGATCTCGCCGCCAAGCTGTCGGCCAAGGTTCAGGGCGGCGGCAGCGTCGAGGAGGGAGTCAACGCGGTGGTCAAGGAGGCCTACTCCGCCAACGTGGACATCGTGTTCAGCGGCGACAACTACTCAGAGGAGTGGCACGCCGAGGCCGAGCGCCGCGGCCTGATGAACCTGCGCACGACCCCCGACGCCCTGCCGTGGCTGATCCATGAGCAGACCACGGCGGTGTTCTCCTCCTACGAGGTGCTCTCGGAGCGCGAGATGCACGCGCGTTACGACGTCTTCGTCGAGCAGTACGCGGTCAAGCTCAACATCGAGGGCGAGACCGCGGCCTCCATCGCCCGGACCATGATCCTGCCGGCGGCGATCCGCCACCTGGCCCTGCTCAAGGCCGCCGGCGTCGAGCCGGCCATCGTCGAGACCGAGTCGATGGTGAGCGTGCTGTGGGAGTCCATCGGAAACCTCGAGAAGGCCAACCTCTCCGACAACCAGCCCGACGAGGAGCCGTTGGAGTGGGCGACCTACATGCGCGACGTGGTGATCCCGGCGATGGACAGCGTTCGCGAGGTCGCCGATCGCCTCGAGCGCATCGTCGCCGACGACCTCTGGCCGCTGCCGAAGTACTCGGAGATGCTGTTCATCAAGTAGAACGAACGTCCAGCGAGGGGCCGATCTGACGCCGGACATACGTCCAGTCCGGCGGCCACAACGGACAGCCGGCGGGGCCGGGGCTCGATACCCCGGCCATGGACCGCCGCCGCCTCGTCACCACGCTCATCTGCTTCGCCGCCCTCGGGCCCGCCGCCGGAACGGCCGCTGCGGCCGACTGCGCCGACACCGACCTCGCGCCCAGCGCCGCGAACGTCCAGCAGGTCAACGCCGCCACGCTCTGCCTGCTCAACGAGCAGCGGGCCGCCGCCGGCGTGCCGGCGCTGACGGTCGACGCGCGGCTCACCCAGATCGCCTCGGGCTACGCGGGCCAGCTGGTCGGCCAGCGGTTCTTCGCCCACGTCTCGCCCTCGGGCCAGACCCTGCAGGACCGCTTCGACGCCGCGAGCTACCACTTCACCGCCGCGGGCGAGAACCTGGCCTGGGGCACCGGCATCCTGGCGACGCCGGCGCAGATCGTGAAGTCGTGGATGAACAGCGAGAGTCACCGCACGAACGTCCTCGACCCCGACTTCCACCAGATCGGCCTCGGGCTCGCCCTCGGCGCACCGATCGACTTCCTGGGCCCGGCGGCCACGTACGTCAACGAGTTCGGCACGCCGGCGGCGCCCGCCGCGAGCTCCGTGCCCGTCCGGCCGCACACGACCCGCACCCACACCCGCACCCGGACGCACGCCCGCGCCCGTGCCCGCACCAGTGCCCGCGCCCAGACCCATGCCCGTGCCCGCGCCAGTGCCCACGCCCGCACCCGCACCCGCGCCCACGCCCGCGCCCACGCCCGCGCGGCCGGCGTGCGCCGCCACCACATCCGCCGCGCCTGAGGCCACCGCGACGGGCGACAGGCGGCAGCCGGGCCCGTCGGCCGATGGCAGCACGAGCCCATGAGAAGATCGGGCGATGCCCGCTCTCGACGCGATCATCGTCGGCGGCGGGCACAACGGCCTGGTCGCCGCGGCGTATCTCTCCCGCGCCGGCAGACGGGTGGTGGTGCTCGAGCGACGCGACCATTTCGGGGGCGCGGCCGTCAGCGAGCCGGCCTTCGCCGGACACGACGCGCTCGTCTCGCGCTACGCCTACCTCGTCTCGCTGTTCCCGCCGAGCATCGCCCGAGACCTCGGGCTCCCACTCGCGCTGCTCGACCGGCCGGTCGCGGCCTACGCACCCGTGCTCCGCGAGGGCCGCGCGACCGGGCTGCTGGTCGAGAGCGACGCGTCATCGGCCGCGACGGCGACGTCGTTCCGGGACCTGACGGGCGGCGACGCGGAGCACGCCGCGTTCCTGGCCTTCGGCGAGGTCGCCGCGCGCGTGGGAAGGCTCTTCGGGACCTTCACGGAGCCGCTGCCAACTTGCGCCGAGGCGCGTGGCCTGATCGGCGCCGAGGCGTGGCGCGACATCATCGAGCGGCCTCTCGGGGAGACGCTCGATGAGCGCTTCGCCGACGGGGTGGTGGCCGGGATGATCGCGACGGACGGGCTGATCGGGACGTTCGCCGCGCTCGACGAGCCCTCCCTGCGCCAGAACCGCTGCTTTCTCTACCACGTCGTCGGAGAACGCTGGCGCGTGCCGCTGGGTGGGATGGGAGCGATCAGCGGGGCGCTGGAGCACGCGGCGGCCGCCGCCGGCGCCGTTCTCCGCCGCGGCGCCGAGGTGCTGGCCGTCGATCCCGGCACCGGCGAGGTCACGTGGCGGGAGGGTGGACAGGAGAGCAGCGCCGTCGCCGGCCGCGTGCTCGCCAATGTCGCCCCCGCGGTGCTCGCCGGCCTGCTGGGCGACGACCCGCCACCGCGGCCCGAGGGGGCCCAGCTCAAGGTCAACATGCTGCTCGACCGGCTTCCCGCGTTGCGCTCGGGCATCGACCCGGCGGTCGCCTTCGCCGGCACCTTCCGTCTCCACGAGGACATCACCGAGCTGCAGGCCGCGCATGCCGCCGCCGCGCGCGGCGAGATCCCGCAGCGCCCACCGGCCGAGCTCTACTGCCACACGCTCACCGACCCGTCGATCGTCGAGGAACCCCGTCATACGATGACGCTGTTCGGCCTCCACACGCCCGCGCGGCTGTTCGCCCACGACGAGGCCGCCGCGCGCGACACGCTCGTCGAGCGCTACCTCGACGGCCTCGACGAGCACCTCGCCGAGCCCATCCGCGGCTGCCTCGCGCGTGACGCCGAAGGCGCGCCCTGCGTCGAGGCGCGGACACCGCTCGACCTCGAGCGCGAGCTGGCGCTCCCCGGGGGCGACATCTTCCACGGCGACCTCAGCTGGCCCTGGCAGGAGGACGGCGCAGACGATCGCTGGGGCGTCGCCAGCGCCCACGAGCGCGTCCTGCTCTGCGGCGCGGGTGCCCGGCGGGGCGGCGGGGTCAGCGGGATCGGCGGCCACAACGCCGCAATGGCAGTCCTGGGCCGGTGAACGTGCAGGGGGGGGGCCGCCCCGCCCGGCGCCGGGTCG
>JBBSFX010000073.1:0-3515 GCA_038254735.1 Solirubrobacterales bacterium | reverse complement strand
TAGGACAACGCCCGGGCGGCGGCGGCCGCCTCCCCGCTGCTGAGCTCGCTCATGTCGGCGGGCAGCCGCCGTTGACGGCCCTGCTCGTCGGTGTAGACGAGCTTGCCGCCCGGAGCGTCGTCGGCCGGGTCGCTCAGGCGCGCCCGGGATGCGTCGGCATCCACCCGCCAGTCGGGCGTGACGGCCTCGTCGTCCTCACCGCTGGGAAATGATGTTCCCTCGCCCATCCAAGCGAGTCTATGCGATGGCCGCTCACGGCAGGATCAGGTTGACGTCGCCGAACTCGTGCCCGCGATGGCCGAGCTCGCTCGCCCGCGCGTAGGAGCGCTCGAGCAGATCGACCCCGGCGATCGCCTCGAGCATGAGCAGATGCGAGGAGTCCGCCTCGTGCCAGCCCGTCAGCAGCCCGTCGATCGCCCGGACACCGCGCTCGGGTGTGACGACGAGCCGGGCCAGCCCCTCGCCGGGCTCGACGGCACCGCCCGGCCCGGCCACGGTCTCCAGCGCGCGGACCACGGTCGTCCCGACCGCGATGACCCGACCGCCCCCGGAGCGGACGGCGTTGACGACGCGAGCGGTCGCCGCCGGGACTCGAAAGCGCTCGGGAAACGGCGGCTCGCCGTGCTCGAGCGACGACACCCCGGCGTGCAACGTCACGGGCGCCACGAGCACGCCCCGCGCGACCAATTCGGTCACGAGCTCGGCCGTGAACGGGCGGCCGGCGCTCGGCATCTCCGCGCTTCCCGGCTCGGTGGCAAAGACAGTCTGGTAGGCGTCGAGCGGCCAGGCCCGGGACACGTGGCCGTAGTGGATGGGGCGGCCGTGCTCGGCGAGGTAGTCGGCGAGGGGAGCGTGCAGGTGCAGGCGTGCGGCGCTGAGGCGCTCGCTGCCCAGATAGCGGGCGAAGATCTCCGCGTGGGCGCCGCCCGGCAACCCGACGCTCTCGCCCACCGGCGGGCGCAGCAGCGGCCGGCCGGCCGGGGTGCGCAGCTCGACCACCCAACCGCCGCGCTCGAGCGGTGTCGAGAGATGCAGCGACACCGCGCGGCCGCGCAGGCGACCGGGCAGGGCCGCCGCCAGCGTCGCCGAGTCGTTGACGACAAGCAGGTCACCGCGGTGCAGGAACGCCGGTAGGTCGTCGAACCGTGCGTCGGTGAGGGTCCCCGTGACGCGTTGCGCAACGAGCATCGCGACGTCGTTTCGGCCCCGGCCGCGCACCTCGGGCGGCTCGGTGGCCTGGTCGGGCGCACGCAGCGCCAGCGCGCTCATGCGGGCAGCGTGCCGAGGTCGGCGGTGCGATAGCGACCGCTCGGCAGCGACCCCTCGATGAGAGCGATGAGACCGGGCACGCTCTCCTCCGGCGGTGGGCGATCCGAGATGTCCTCCCCGGGAAACGCGTCCTGGTGCATCTGCGTGCGCATGTCGCCCGGGTCCACCGAGTACACGCGCAGCCCGGGATGCTCCGCGGCCAGCACCGCGCTGAGGTGGTCGAGCGCCGCCTTCGACGAGCCGTAGCCACCCCAGCCCGGATAGGCCTCGGCGGCCGCGTCGGAGGATACGTGGACGATCGCCGCCCCCGGCGCGAGCGACGGGAGGGCGAGCTGGACCAGACCGAGCGGCGCGAGCACGTTCGTCTCATACACGCGCGCGAGCTCGTCGAGCGGGTGCTCGGCGAGGGGAGGCAGGGGACTCGGCCCGAGACGGCTCGCGTTGCTGACCAGCAGATCGACGGGCCGTCCCGCCGCGGCCTCGACGAGCGCATGGCGGTGGCCGGGATCGGTGACGTCGCCGGCGACGGCGGTGACCCGCTCGAGGCCGGCGGTGGCAGCGTGAAGGGCGTCGGCGTCGCGGGCGTCGACCACGAGCTCCCAGCCGCCGGCGTGCAGGGAGCGCGTCAGGGCGAGGCCGAGGCCACGCGACGCGCCGGTGATGATGGCGAAGCTCATGGGTCCATTCTCCGACCTCAAGTGCACTTGAAGTCAAGGGAGGATTGTGGTTGGCTGCCGAGCGTGGCCGAGACACTCTCGATCGGCGAGGTCGCCCGCCGCTGCGGCGTCGCGACCTCGGCGCTGCGCTTCTATGAAGCCGAGGACCTGATCCGCTCCGAGCGGGCGTCCTCGGGCCACCGCCGCTACAGCCGCCCGGTCATCCGCCGCGTCGCGTTCATCGTCTTCGCGCAGCGGATCGGCCTCACCCTCGCCGAGATCGGCGAGGAGCTCGCCAAGCTCCCGGAGAACCGCGTGCCGCGCCAGGCGGACTGGGCGAAGCTGTCGGCCTCCTGGACCGCACGGATCGACGAGCGCATCGCCGAGCTGCAGCGGCTGCGCTCCGGGCTGACCGAGTGCATTGGGTGCGGCTGCCTGTCCCTGGACCGCTGCCGCCTCGCCAACCCCGACGATCGCGCGGGCCGGTCCGGGCCCGGGCCGCGTTACTGGGTGGCTGATCCGGCGTCGCCGGCGTGAGACCCGGTCCCGGCGCGGCCCGGTCCCGGCGCGGCCCGCTACCGGCGCGGCCCGGTCCCGGCGCGGCCCGGTCCCGGCGCGGCCCGCTACCGTCGAGGCCCGTGCCCGAGACGCATGAGACGTGGATGACCGTGCTCATCCGGCTCGCGGGCGAGCGGGGGACAGTCCTGTGAGGGTCGCGGTGATCGGCAAGGGAGGGGCGGGCAAGTCCGTCATCGCCGGGACCATGGCGCGGCTGGCAGCCCGGCGAGGTGAGCGGGTGCTCGCGCTCGACTCCGATCTTCTGCCCGGTCTGTCGTTCAGCCTGGGAAGCGAGCCGGACCCGGCCGAGCCAACGCTGCTGCAGGCGGTGGAACAGGGCGAGGATGGCCGCTGGGGCTGGAGAGCGGGAATCGACGCTGTCAGCGCTGTCCAGCGCTTCGCCACCACGGCGCCGGACGGCATCCGGGTGGTGCAGCGCGGCAAGATGGCACAGGAGGGGTTCGGGCCGCTCGCCGGCCCCAGCAAGGCGTTCTGGGAGGTGGCGCACGGCGTCGTGGACGCGCCGGAGTTCCGCGGCTGGACGATGGTGGGCGACCTGCCGGCCGGGCCGTGGCAGATGGCGGAGGGCTGGGCGCCCTACGCCGAGACCTTCGTCGTCGTCGTGCAGCCGACGGCCCAGTCCGCGCTCACGGCGCGACGCGTGGCCCGGCTCGCGCGCCTGCGAGTTCCCAAGGCCGAGGTGGTCTTCATCGCCAACCGCGTCGACGGCGATGACGACGTCGAGCACGTGGAGAGGTGGATCGGCGAGCCCGTCTTCGCCTCGCTGCCCGCCGACGAGCAGGTGGCGGCCGCCGAGCGCGTCGGCGTGGCGCCGATCGACCATGCCCCCGACGCTCCGGCGATCGCCGCGATGGGTCGTCTCGTCACCGCTCTTGGTCTAGGATCGAGCACATGAAGATCGCGGTGGCCGGCAAGGGCGGTGTGGGCAAGACGACGGTGTCGGGGACGGTCGCGCGCGCGCTCGCTCGCGCGGGTCACCGGGTTCTGGCGCTCGACGCCGATCTCAACCCG
>JBBSFX010000072.1:0-3903 GCA_038254735.1 Solirubrobacterales bacterium | reverse complement strand
TGCCGTCCGGGGCTGCCGTCCGGGGCGTGCCGTCCGGGGCTGCCGTCCGGGGCGTGCCGTCCGGGGCTGCCGTCCGGGGCGTGCCGTAGGGGGACCGCATGGCGACCTACATTTGTCCACGGCGCCGCGGGCGGCGCGCGGGCGGCGCGGGCGGCGCGGGCGGCGCGGGCGGCGGGCGGCCCGCCGGCCAAGCCCGGCGAGCGGTAAAGGTCGACCACCCCCGGGCCTGGTCCCTGGGTGCGTGACGTTGACCCCCACATACGGGGTCGATCACTCCCACCCCCCTCGCCCGCCCGGGCGTCGTAGAGGTTTACCCCCCGCCCCGCCCGCTCCGCCGTCCCGTCCCCCCGGTCGCGGCCCCGCCCGCTCCGCCGCGTCGTGTCGCCGTCGCGACTGTCCGATGATCGTCGGGCAGTTGGAGCGAGAGATCGAGAGGGTGGCCCGGGCGAGGTGGCCGAGTGACCCGGGCGAGGCGGCCGTCGGGTCGGCGGCCTGGACCGCGCCGGCGCTGGCGACCCACGTCACGAGCTCGCGGACCAGTATGGCGCCAGATGGCCGACGAGCGGGTTCAGCTGCTGGAGCATGGACGGGTACGGTGCGACAAAGGACTGTGTCGTCCGCGCGAACGGGCCAGGCGCAGGACGACGGCCGCGCGATCAACGGGGCCTCACTGAACTTCGAGGCGCTCGCCGCGCATGCCGCCGATCTATCTGGCCACGCACAAGCTCCCCGTCCGCTACGAGCTGCCGAAGGCCCCGACGGGCAAGATCAGTCAGGCAAGATCAGTCAGGCAAGATCAGTCAGGCAAGATCAGTCAGGCAAGATCAGTCAGGCAAGATCAGTCAGGCAAGGGCTCGCTGCGGAGCAGTACGGCAGTTGGGCGGCCAACCGCGCCAAACGCGGCGCGGCGACCGCCCGATGCTCGCTTACCGGTAGCCCTGGACGTCCCGGTCGACGTAGTCACGACGCTCGACGACCGCCGTGCGGTCGCGGCGATTCGCCCAGACGGTCATCCAGAACACCGAAATCACCAGTCCGATGACGCCGATGACAAGCAGGATCACGCCCACGGTGTGGAGGTTGAAGCCGTGCGTGCTGACCGTCACGGCGAACCGCAGGATCGCGCCGACGGCGATGAGAAGCAGTGACGTTCCAATACCCATGTGAGAAGCCTCCGATAATCGGTGGACGCCGCCGCCGGGCATCTGTTCCCGGCGGAGGAGCGGCGTGTCCCGGTCAGCTACATGAATACCCGGTGGGGTGGATCGTCAATCGGAGCGCGCTGGTCCACCGTCGCCGGGTCCAACCGGAACACGAGCTCGTCAAGCTTCAGCCAGGTAAGACATGAATGCGTGTTCATGCAATAATGCGCGCATGAGTCACGGCGAGGATCCCGATCTCAGCTTCGTGACGGCCGACACCGCGCGCTCGGTGGCCGAGGCGATGCGGGCGCTGGCCACTCCCAGCCGGGTGCGGATCCTCAGCCGGCTCGGCGCCGAGGCCTGCTCGGTCGGCGAGCTCGCGCGCGCGGTCGAGATGGAGCAGTCGGCGGTCTCCCAGCAGCTGCGGGTGCTCCGCCACCTCGGACTCGTCGTCGGGGCCCGGCACGGGCGTCTGGTCATCTACGCGCTGCACAACGAGCATGTCCGCGCGCTGCTCACCGAGGCGATCTCGCACGCCGAGCACCTTCGGCTCGGACTGGCGGCGAGCCCCGCCGTCGCGGTCCCCGCGGCCGCCGGTCCCGCGGCCGCCGGTCCCGCGCCCGCCGTCGCGGTCCCCGCGGCCGCCGGTCCCGCGGCCGCCGGTCCCGCGGCCGCCGGTCCCGCGATCCGGGCGGCGAAGGCGTGAGCGCCAACGGTCCGGCGCTGCTGGCGGCGGCGGCCGGGGTCGGGTTCGGTCACGCGATCCTGCCCGACCACTGGGTGCCGCTCGCCGTGCTCGGCCGCACCCGCCGCTATCCGCTCTCGCGCGTGGCGCGGCTCTCGGGGCTGGCCGGAGCGGCCCACGTGGTGGTGTCGATCGTTCTCGGCGCGGTGATCATCGCCGTCGGGCTGCAGTTCCGCTCGGCGATCCAGAGCGCCCAGGACACGATCATCGGCTGCGTGCTGATCGCCACCGGGATCGGTTTCGTCGTGCTCGAGCTCACCGGGCACAGCCACAGCCACGACCACGAGCACGGCCACCACCACGCGCACCACGACCACGCCCACGACGACCACGCCCACGACGCCCACGCCCACGACGGCCACGCCCACGGCCACGACGCCCACGCCCACGACGGCGACGCCCACGACGACCACGGTGAGCACGAGCACGAGCACAAGCACAACGATGACGCGCACGCCGACACCCTCGGCGCGACCCCGGCGGGCGGCAGGATGGCCGGCCTCGCCGGCGTGATGGTGCCGTTCGGCGCCGCCGCCTCCCCTGACCTGACGATCCTGCCCGTGTTCCTGGCCGCCACGACGGCCGGGGTGGCCACGGCGATCGGCTCGCTGGTGGTGTTCGCCGCCGTGACGATCGGGACGATCGTCGGGCTGACGCTGGCCGCAACGCGCGGCGGCTACGAGATCCGGGGCCAGTGGCTCGAGCGGTGGGGCAACGTGTTCACCGCGCTGGTGCTCGTGGTGCTCGGCGCGCTGATCCTCGCCGGCATCATCTGACGTTATCGGAGGGGTGGCGAGCGACAGGCCTGGCCGAGACATCTCTCGCCGCGTCCCCAGGCCCCGAGGAAATACTCAGCCCGGCGTCGTCTCGAGCGACCCGAACGCGTCGACGCCCCCGTCGACGACGTGGATCACCTCCGCGGCACCGAACCGGCGCAGCAGGCTGGCGGCGACCCCCGCGCGGCTCCCCGACGCGCACACGACCGCGACCGGGCGCCCCGCGTCGAGCTCCGGTGGCACGCCGTCGATGTCGTGCCACGGCACGCCCGGGGCCCCGGGGATGTGCCCGGCCTCGTACTCGGAGCGCTCGCGGACGTCGAGCACCTGGAGCTCGGGCTGCGCGGCCAGGCGCGCGGGCAGCTCGGTGGCGGCAAGCCGCATGGTGCGCTGGGCCGGAAGCTGCTCCTGGCGCCAGCTGGTCATGCCGCCGTGCAGGTAGCCGGCGAAGCGGCTCAGGCCGATCGCCAGCGCGAGTCGGCCGGCGCGGCGGCCGTCCTCGTCGTCGCGGCCGATGAACACCAGCTCCTGGTCGCGGTCGGCGAGCCACGCCAGGCGGGAGCCGAAGCCGGCGCTCATGATCGGGATCGAGATCGACTCCGGGACGTGGGCGTCGTCGAACTGGAGGTCGGTGCGCACGTCGACGAGCAGCGCCCCGGCGCGGCGCCGCTCGTCGACCTGGCGCGGGGTGAGCGGCAGCAGCTCGACGGCGGCCGTCAGCAGCGCGCCGCGGTTGAGCTCGACGATGGCCTGGAAGTTCGGCGGCTGGGGACCGAGCCCGGCCAGTGCCCGGGCGACGAACTCGGCCTCGTCGTCGACCTGCAGCATCGGGTTGTGCCGGCGCTCGAAGCCGATCGTCGAGCTGACCTTGAGATCCATGCCGGGGCCGCCGCACATCGAGCCGCCGAGGTGCCCCGGCCAGACCTCGACCTCATCCCCCAGCGTCAGCAGCTTGTCGCGCAGCGAGCCGAAGATGTCCTGCGCGCCCTCAGCCTTGTCGATCGCCAGGTCGGGCCGGGCGATGTCGCCGACGAACAGCGAGTCGCCGGTCAGCACCGCCCACGGCTCCGCCCCGCGGCGGGTGTCGACGAGCAGGAACGGCTCGTCGTCATTCCGGATGGGTAGCGTCCGGTGCGGCTGATTGCCTGAGCGGCTTCTGATCCTCGATGATGGAGCCCTTCGATGCAAGCTCAGGACCTCGCTCTGTTCACGGCCGCGCTTGGCCTCTCGAAGCCGTGGG
>JBBSFX010000071.1:0-3937 GCA_038254735.1 Solirubrobacterales bacterium | reverse complement strand
CTTTGCCGCGCCGGGGTAGGCCGCCGAGCGCAGGTAGTCGGGCGGCAGCTCGGCGCCGTGCTCGCGGACGTGCCGGCTCGCAGCGATGATCGCCCGCTTGGCCGCGTCTGACTTGGGCGCCAGGGAGAGGTAGATCGACGCTTGGGCCAGTGCGAACTGACACTCGGGCATGCCCACGTGCTCGACCGCGTGGGCGGTGGCCGTGGCCATGCCGAGCGCTTGGGGATCGGCGTTCCCAACGTCCTCGGAGGCCAGGACGATCATGCGGCGGACGATGTAGCGCGGGTCCTCGCCACCCTCGAGCATCACCGCGAGGTAGTAGAGGGAGGCGTCGGGGTCCGACGCCCGGGTGGCCTTGATCCAGGCAGAGATGTAGTCGTAGTGCTGGTCGGCGTCGCGGTCGTAGCGCAGCGCCTTGCGCTGCATCGCGTCCTGGGCGTGCTCGAGCGTCACCGCCTCGGGGGCCGCGGTCTCGCACGCGAGCTCGAGACCCGCCAGCGCCGATCGGGCGTCGCCGCCCGCGCGCGCGGCCAGGAACTCCAGGACCTCGTCCGAGACCTCGCCGCCTCCGCACTCGACCCGCTCCAGTGCGCGGCGCAGCAGCACCATGACCTCCTCGGCCGTCAGCTCGTGGAGCTCGTAGACCTGCGTGCGCGAGAGCAGCGCCGAGTTGACCTCGAAGTAGGGATTCTCGGTCGTCGCGCCGACCAGGGTCACGAGGCCCTCCTCCACCGCCGGCAGCAAGGCGTCCTGCTGTGCCTTGTTGAAGCGATGGATCTCGTCGAGGAAGAAGATCGTCGGCTCCCCCGACGTCGAGCGCCGGTGCTCGGCGCGCCCGATCACTCCACGCACCTCAGCGCGGCCGGCGTCGACCGCGCTGGCCTCCTCGAACGTGGCTCGTGCGCGAGCGGCGACGATCCGCGCCAGGGTGGTCTTCCCCGAGCCCGGGGGCCCGTAGAGGATCATCGAGTGCGGGCGGCCCTGCTCGATCGCCTGCGCGAGCGCTGATCCCTCGGCGAGCAGGTGCTCCTGACCCACGAAGTCCTCGAGCGAGTGGGGGCGCATGCGCACTGCCAGTGGCCCATCCTCGAGCGGGACCCGGGTGCGGCCGGACGCAGCCTCACCGGATTCGAACAGGCGCTCCATCGTCGTGCAGTATCCCCCGCTGCGTGGTCGCGTACATCGCGTTTGCCCTGTGGTGCTTCACCGTCGCGCTCGCGGGCGGGCTGGTGGGCTTGGTGCTGGGCAACTTGCGCCTGCCGTTGGTGGTCCTGCTCGCGGGCTCACCGGCGATCGCCGCAGGGACGAACCTGGCGATCAGCGCGGTCGCGGCCGCCACCGCGGCCGTCGCGCATCTGCGCGCCGGTCGGGTCAACTGGCGCCTGTTCGCCTGGATGGCGCCCGCGTCGATCGCCGGTGCGGTGGCTGGCGCCCTGCTCTCCGGCGCGCTGCCGAGCCGCGCCCTGCTGCTGGCCATCGCGGCGGTGCTGCTCTACAGCGGGCTCGATCTGCTGCGCCGGCGCCGACCGCCACGGCCTGCTGAGTCCACGGCGCCGCACCCCCCCAAGCTCCGCGCCGCCGTGGTCACCGGCGGGGCGATCGGCCTGCTCGGCGGGTTCGTCGGCCTGATCCTCGGGTCGCTGCGCATGCCCGCGCTGCTGCGCGTGGTCGGGGAGGCTCCGGCGCGCGCGGTGGGGACCAACCTCGCGGTGGGCTTCTGCGTCGGCGTCGCCGGCGCGCTCGCTCACCTCCCGAGCGCGGCGCCCGATTGGGGGCTGTTGGCGATCGGGACGGCCGCCTCGCTTCCGGGGGCGCTGCTCGGGGCACGGCTGACCGGGCGGCTGTCCGAGCCCCAGCTCATCCGGGCGATCGCCGTCGTGCTGGTCCTGGTCGCTTTTGTGATCGCCGTGGAGGCGCTGGCGTGACGCTGCCGATTCGCCCCAGTGCCTCAATAGACTAAGGTCGCCGCAGGATGCGGCTGCGGGTCTTCATCGGGGCGCTCGCGGCGTCGAGTGCCCTCGCGGCCCCGGCGTACGCCGGCGATCCCATCATGGCGCTCTCGCAGGTGCATCGGGGAATGAGCTGCACGGCCTACTCCGTCGTGCAGGGGACCGACATCGCCGCCTTCCACGCCGACGTGCTCGACGTGGTCTCGGCCGGTGGCTCGGCGCCCAAGATCCTGGTCCGCTTCTCCGGCCCTGCGATCGATGCGACCGGCGTGGGGCCGGGATTCTCGGGCTCGCCGATCTACTGCCCCGACGGCCAGGGGACCCAGCGCAACATCGGAGCTATCGCCGAAGGAATCGGGGACTACGGCAACAAGCTGGCGCTGGCCACGCCGATCGAGTCGATCCTCGGCGAGTCGGTAGCTCCGCCGGTGGGAACGCGCAGCGTGCCCCGGCTGCTGCGCTCGGCTCGTCGGCTGGCGGGACCCGTGCTGGTGACCGGGCTCTCCCGCGGCGTCGCTCGCGCCGTGGAGGCCGCGAGCCGCCGCGCCCACGCTCTCGTGGTGCCGGCGTCACCCGCTCCGCGCTTCGGCTTTGCCCCCCAGACCCTGCGGCCCGGCTCGGCCTTCGCCGTCGGGGTGTCGAGCGGGGCGATCGGGCTCTCGGCGATCGGCACCGTGGCCTACACCGACGGCGCGACCGTGTGGGGATTCGGCCACCCGCTCGACGGCGCCGGCGCGCGCTCGCTGCTCCTCCAGGACGCCTACGTCTACACGGTGATCAACAATCCGATCGGCTCCAGCGACCTGAGCACGTACAAGCTCGCCGCCCCGGGTCACGACATCGGGACCCTGACCAACGACGCCTCCGACGCGGTCGTGGGGCGCGGCGGAGGGCTGCCGCCCCTGATCCCTCTGCAGGTCAGCGCGCGCGATGACGACACCGGGAAGGTTGAGTCTTCGACCACGCAACTCACCGACGAGACGGCTCTCGACCAGCCCGCGGGGGCTTCGGCGCTGGGGACGGTGGGGCCTCTGGCCGTCGCGAGTGCCGCCGAAAGGCTCCTGCGCGGCACCCCGGTGAACCAGTCGGGTTCGATGTGCCTGCGGATCACGCTGCGCGAGAGCTCCCACCCGCTCGGATTCTGCAACAAGTACGTAGAGACCGGGACCGCTCCGAGCGGGGGTGAGACCGTCATGGGAGGGGCAGCGACCGCTATGGCCAGCGACTTCGCCGACGCGGCGACGAAGATCGATGCATTTGACTTCTCACCGCTGCACGTCACCGGCGTCTCGGTCAGGCTTGGGTTGCAGCGTGGGCTGCGCCAGGCGTCCATCGTCTCGGCCCGGGCGCGCCGGACCGTGCGGCCCGGGTCGCGGCTGCGAGTGGCGCTGCGGGTCCGGCGTCGGCGTGGGCCGCTCCGGACGATCGTGCTCAAGCTGCGTGTTCCGAGGGGCCTGCCGGCGGGCAGGCAGACGCTGACGCTCGCTGGGGACTCCGCGGACGGCGACGGGTCGACGGACGCCACGATCGCGGACGTGGTCGCCGCCTTGAGCGGGACTTCGCCCAAGGGCGGCAACAACCCGGACGCCGGACCCACGCGCTCCATCCCCGAGCTGGCGCGCGCGATCGCTGAAATCCAACGGCCTGACGGCGTGACGGCGCGCTTCGGACGGCCGCGCCGGCACAAGGGCTCGAGCTCGGGCCGGCTGATCTACCGCGACCCCCAGTTTCGGATCGCCGGCAGCACCGAGGTGGATCTGCTCGTAAAGCGCCCGCTCCCCGCCAAGCGCCGTTCCCCCTAGCAAGTGGCCGACCTCGCCGAGCCGATCACCGACGCCCATCTGCAGCAGGAGACGACAGCTGTGCTGCAGCGGCTGATCCGCTTCAACACCGTCAATCCGCCCGGCGCCGAGGGCGCCGCGATCGAGTACCTGCGCGACTATCTCTCCTCCGCCGGCTTTGCGTGCGAGATCCTGGCCCGCGAGGAG
>JBBSFX010000070.1:0-3952 GCA_038254735.1 Solirubrobacterales bacterium | reverse complement strand
GGCCCCGGCGCCCCCGGTCCCGGCGCCCCCCGGCCCCGGCGCCCCCGCCCCGGCGCCCCGTTGGCGCGGCGCCCGCCGGCGCGGCCCCCGCCGAGGCGCCGACTGGTCGCCGGCGCCGGCCGACGCGGTCACGGCCCGCTGACCGCTGGCGCTGACCGCTGGCGCTGACCGCTGACCGCTGGCGCTGACCGCTGGCGCTGACCGCTGGCGCTGACCGCTGACCGCTGGCCCCCTGAAGTCAACCGAATCGATGTAGTATCCGGCGCCCACCCCCGAGACGAGGAGCCCGATGAGCACCACCGACGAGTTGCTGGCCAACAACGAGCCCTACGCTGCCGCCTTCACCAAGGCCGATCTCCAGCTGCCGCCGGCCCGCAAGGTGGCGGTCGTCGCGTGCATGGACGCGCGCCTGAACGTCTACGGCGCGCTGGGGCTGACCGAGGGCGACGCCCACGTGATCCGCAACGCGGGGGGAGTCGTCACCGACGACGGGATCCGCTCGCTGGCGATCTCCCAGCGCCTGCTCGGAACCGAGGAGATCATCCTCATCCACCACACCGGCTGCGGGATGCTCACCTTCACCGACGACGACTTCCGGTCCTCGATCGAAGCCGACACCGGGATCAAGCCGGCGTGGGCCGCCGAGGCGTTCGGCGACCTCGAAGGCGACGTCCGGCAGTCGATCGCCCGGATCAAGGCCTCCCCGTTCATCCCCCGCAAGGACTCGGTGCGCGGGTTCGTGTACGAGGTCGAGACCGGCCGGCTTCGCGAGGTGAGCTGACGATCATCGGCGGTCCCCGCAACGCCCTCGGCAAGGCGCTGCGCTCCGAGCTGCAGGAGGACTTCGCAGCTAATTCCCCAAGAGCGAGCCTTTGCTGCAAACCCGGGCGCCAACCGACCAGGAACCAAGTCAGCGCGTCGTCGCCTTCACCGTGCGTGACTGGGCGCCGGGGCGCCCAGTCACGTCGTCGCGGGCGGTGATCGCGTAGTAGTAGCTGGTGTGCGGCCGCAGGCCGGTGATCGTGAGCTTGATCCTGGTGCCGATCCGGCTGACGCCGAATCGGCAGGCGCCACGGCACAGGGCCGGCGCGCGGACGAAGGCGCGCCGGTCGCGGATCGGGCGCAACGATTGCTTGATCACATAGCTGCGCGCCGGCGGCGGATCGCTTCCGTCGGTGCCCGGCGCGGTGAACCGAAGCTCGATGCTCTTCCTGCCGCGCGTGATCGCCCGCAACCCGGTGACGGGTCCCGGCGTGCGGCTCCAGGCCCGCACGCAGCGCTCGAGCCCGCGGGCGGTCCGGTCGGCGCGACGGGCCCTCGCCTGGCAGGCACGGAAGCCACGCTCCCGCGCCCGGTCGCCGCCCGCCCCGATCACGACCGCCGTGTGCGCCGAGGCGACGAACTCGGCGGCGCCCGCGCTGTCGCGGGCGCTCTCGAGCACTCGGATCCTCGCGCCGACATCGGCCCGTCGCACCGTGTAGCGCTGGCTGACGGCGCCCGCGATCGCCGCGCACCGGCCACCGGCCCGCCCGCAGCGCTGCCATTGATACGCGTAGCCCGAGGGGGGCGGTGACCACCTGCCGTGCGTCTCGCTCAGCACCGAGCCGGCCGCCGGCCGACCGGAGAGCGAGGGCGGGGCCAGCTCGACCGGGAGGCACGGTTCGCCGCCGTCACCGGGAACCAGATTCACGGGGCCCGCGATGCCCGGAGTGCTCCCCGGGGCCTCGCCGACGTTGCGCTCGTCGCAGTACCCGAGCCGCCCGTTGCCGCCATAGCCCCAGCAACGGACGCCGCCACCGTCGAGCCGAGCACAGGTGTGGCGCCCGCCGGCGCTGATCGCGATCGCCGTGCGTCCCGGACCGAGATCGACCCGCGCCAGCCCCGGCGCCGCGCGGTCACCGAGGTTCTCCGTGCTGCCATAGCCGAGCCGGCCGTCGGCACCGTAGCCCCAGCAGACGACGCCGCCGTCGTCGAGGATCGCGCACGTGTGGCTCGCCCCGGCGCTGATCGCCACCGCCCTTGCGCCCGCACCGAGGTTCACCGGACCGGCCGAGACGACGCTCGAGACCGGCGCGTCGCCGACGTTGGCCTGGCGGCCGTAGCCGAGCTGACCCGAGTACCCGTAGCCCCAGCAGCGCACCGTCCCGTCGTCGAGGATCGCGCACGAGTGATTGTCGCCCGCGCTGACCGACGTGGCGGTGCGCCCCGGTCCGAGGTCGACCGGCGCCACCGAGCCGGGCGTCTCGTCGTCACCGACGTTGACGGCGCTGTCGTTGCCGAGCCGGCCGCTGCCGCCGTTGCCCCAGCAGCGTACGGAGCCGTCATCGAGGATCGCGCAGGTGTGCCGGCCGCCGGCGCTGATCGCCGTCGCGGTGTGCCCGGCGCCGAGGTCGACCGGCCCCGCCGAGGCCACGCTCGGATCGGGAGCGCCGTCACCGACGTTGCTGATCGTGCCGTAGCCGAGCTGGCCCGAGTAGCCGAAGCCCCAGCAGCGCACGGTCCCGTCATCGAGGATCGCGCAGGTGTGGCCGCCTCCGGCGCTGATCGCCTTCGCCGTGGCGCCCGGGCCCAGGTCGACCGGCCCCGCGGCGCCGGGCGTCTCGTTCTCGCCGACGTTGTGGCGGTTGCCGTACCCGAGCCGGCCGTCGGCGCCGAAGCCCCAGCAGACGACGCTGGCATCGTTACGGATCGCACAGGTGTGATAGTCGCCGGAGCTGATCGCGGTCGCGGTGAACCCGGTGCCGAGATCCACCGGGCCGATGGCCGCCGGGGTGTTGGTGGCGCCGACGGTTCCGACCCCGGGGTAGCCGAGCTCACCCTCGCCGCCATAGCCCCAGCAGCGCACGTGGGCGCCGGTCACGATCGCGCAGCTGAAGTTGGCGCCGACGTCGAGTTGCGCGGCGGCGGCCGACGCCGGCTGGGAGGCCTGCTCGCCCACCGCGGCGGTCGCGCGCACCAGCGCCGAGGCTGACACCGCGGCGCAGATCGCCAGGCCGGTGACGAGCTTCACGCCCGGCAGCGCTCGACCCAAAGGTCAACCGCCGAGGACGGTGAACCTGATCGTCTGCGCCCGGGAGGTGCGCCCGCCGCTGTCGGTCGCCGACAGCGTGGCCTGGTAGCCGCCGGGCCGCAGTGCCCGCGATCGGACCCGGCCGGAGAAGGCGATCCGGTTCGCGCCACGTGCTCCGGCGTGCCGCAGCGTCGCGGCCCTGGCGATGCGCACGCACGCCCTCGCCCGGCGCAGCCGGCGACTCGCCGCCACGCAGGTGCCGCCCCGGCGGCGTCCCGGGAGGCGACGTGCGATGACGATCTTGACGCTCGCCGTCTCGGACAGCGTGAACAGGAACGTCGTGCCGTGCTCGAGCTTGCGGGCCTTCGGGCGACGCGGCGCCGGCCGGGCGCCCACCGCGGCGAACCGGGGGTGGGTCAGCCGGTAGTGCGTCACCTTCGGCGGCGGCGGCGGCGGCGGTGGGGGCGGCGGCATCAGACCGATGCGCGACGAGAACACGTCGGTCGACCCGCCGGGGTTACTGCGCGTGTCACCCCAGGCGACGATCGCGCCGCCGTTGGTGGAGGCGAGCCCGGTGACGGTGTCGTAGTCGCGGGTCTGGAAGCCGTTGGCGAGGGGGGCGAACAGGAGCATGCCGTCGAAGCTCGTGTCGCTCACGCGGCTGTTGGGGCCGAAAGTGAGGCCGTCGTCGGTCGAGTTGGTGTACTCGATGTCGAAGCTGTTGTGGGCGGGGTCGCGGCGATTGTCGTAGAACGCCGCGTCGATCCGGCCGTCGGTCGCCACGCTGAGCCGCGGATCCCGGTGCGAGTTGCCGCTGGCACACGCGTCGTCGTTCAGGGCTCGGGGCGGGCTCCAGGTCTGGCCGCGGTCGGCGGAGCGGTAGACCACGGCCTGCAGGCTCGCCGAGCAACCCGCGGGCGCGGGATTGGGAACGGCGGCCGC
>JBBSFX010000069.1:0-4584 GCA_038254735.1 Solirubrobacterales bacterium | reverse complement strand
GCCCGCCCGTGCCCGCCCGTGCCCGCCCGTGCGCCCGCCCGTGCGCCCGCCCGTGCGCCCGCCCGTGCGTCCTCCCTCCGCCCGTGCGTCCTCCGCCCGTGCGTCCGCCCGCCCGCGCGACCGCGCGGCGCCGAGGCCCTGCGGTAGCGTTCCACCGATGGGTCAACCCGACTCGCGGCCGTTCGCGGCCCCCGACCAACTCGCCGTGCTGATGGGGCTGGTCGGCTCGCTGCACTTCGTGCTCCCCGAGCTGATGGCGGCGCAGATTCCCCGCCGGATCCCGTTCCGGGTGACGCTCGTCTACGCCAGCGGCATCGTCGAGCTGGCCTGCGCCAACGGGCTGCGCCGCCGGGCGTCGTGGGCGGGACGAGCCACCGCGCTGACGCTGGCCGCGATCTGGCCGGCCAACATCCAGATGGCGCTCGACTCCGGCAGTGGCCGCAACCGGGGCGTGCTGGACAGCCGGGCGCTGATGTGGGCCCGCGTGCCGCTGCAGCTGCCGATGATCTGGGCCGCGCTCCAGGCCCGGCCACGCTGAGCGACATGGCCCCGGACTCCGTCGCCGCGGCCGACCGCGTCACCTTCACCGCTTCCGGGATCAGCTTCGCCGGGCTCGCCTGGGGTCCCGAAGATGGTCCTCTGGCGCTGTGCCTGCACGGCTACCCCGACAGCGCCTGGACGTGGCGCCACCTGGGTCCGGCGCTGGCCGCGCGGGGCTGGCGGGTGGTGGCCCCATTCATGCGCGGCTACGCCCCCACCGGCCCGGCGCCCGACGCCTGCTACGGGATCGGCGCGCTGGCCCACGACGCGCTCGCGGCTCGCGAGCGTCTGGGGGCGGGGCGCCGGGCGGTGGTGGTCGGACACGACTGGGGCGCGGCGAGCGCCTACACCGCGGCCGCTCTCGCGCCGGCCGCCTTCGAGCGCGTGGTCGCGCTGGCCGTCCCGCCGACCCGGGCGTTCCTGTCCGTGCTCTCGCCCCGGGAGGCGCTGCGGCGCCCCGCGGACGTCCTCGGGCAGCTGCGCTGCAGCTGGTACATGGGCTTCCAACAGCTTCCGGCGCTGCCCGAGCTGGTGCTCGAGCGGCTGATCCCCCGGCTGTGGTCGAGCTGGTCGCCCGGCTACGATGCGCGCGAGGACATCGAGCACGCGCAGGCCGCACTGCCCGACCGCGCGCACCGCGCGGCGGCGCTCAGCTACTACCGGGCGCTGCTGCGCCCTCGGCGCACCGCACGCGCCTACCGCGCCGAGCAGGCGCAGCGGGCCGGCCTCCCCGGGGGTCCGTGGCTGTACCTGTACGGGACGCGGGACGGCTGCATGCGACCGGCGACCTCCGCGCGGACGGCGTCGCTGCTCGGAGCGCACGGGAGCTGCGAGGCGATCGACGGCGCCGGGCACTTCCTCCACCTCGAGCGCCCCGAGCCCGTCAACGTCCGGATCGTCGAGTTCCTCGACTCGCCGGCGCCCGCGCATTGATGTCCGTGCGGCTGGCGGCGCGCTACGACCTGACTTCGAGCATCGGCTCGAGGCGTAGGTGCCCACCGCGCGTCCACGGCTACTCGCGATCCGCGCCCCGGATGGGCTGCGACGACGTCGCGCTCGGCGCCGTGTCGCCGCCCGCGCCAGCACCGCCGCTGCGGGCAGCACTGGCCGGCGGGCTAAGCGACGCTCGCTCGGTTGCCGGGCGGCCTAGCGGCCGTAGACCGTCTTCACGATGCGCGCCAGCAGCCGCGAGCGCCACGGCGCGTACGGGAACATGTGAATGTCCCGTTTGGGCGCGAACGGCGCCGGCGTGAACAGGATCGTCTGCGTGTGGCAGTACTTGCGGATCCCCGCCGGCCCGTGACGGACCCCGACGCCGGAGGACTTCCAGCCGCCCATCGGGGCGTTGAACACGGTGTAGTTGACCTGGGCGTCGTTGACCGTCACCGCGCCCGCCTGGAGCCGCCGGGCGATCGCCTCGGCCTTGGCCTGGTCCTTGGTGTAGACGCTGGCCTGCAGCCCGTAGGGCGAGTCGTTGGCCAGCCGCACCGCCTCGTCGACGTCGGCGACACGCATGATCGGCAGCGTCGGCCCGAACGTCTCCTCGCGCATGCAGGCCATCGAGTGGTCGACGCCGACCATCACCGTCGGTTCGTAGAAGCGCCCGCTGCCGGTGCGGCGGGCGCCGCCGGTGAGGACCGAGGCGCCGCGCTCCTGAGCATCGGCGACGTGGCGCTCGATGATGTCGAGCTGCCCGGGGCCGGTGATCGCTCCGACCTCGACCTCGCCGGGCCCGCCGGGCGGTCCCTGGCGGATGTCCTTGACGTTCTCGAGCACCCGGGCCACGAACTCGTCGTAGATCGGCTGCTCGACGTAGACGCGCTCGACCGAGATGCAGACCTGCCCGCTGTTGTTCATCGAGTAGTAGGCGGCGGCATTGGCGGCGCGCTCGACGTCGGCGTCGGCGCACACGATCATCGGATCCTTGCCGCCGAGCTCGAGCGACACCGGGGTCAGCGTCCCTGCGGCCCGCTCCATCACCTTGCGGCCGGTCGCCGTCGAGCCGGTGAACATGACGAAGTCGACCTCGTCGATCAGCGCCTGCGCGGTGTCGCCGAGCCCGGTGGCGACCTGCAGCACGCCATCGGGGAGGCCCGCCTCGCGCATCATCTCGACCGTGAGGAGAGCGGTCAGCGGGGTCACCTCGGAGGGCTTCATGACCACCGCGTTGCCGGCCATCAGCGCCGGCACGCAGTCGCAGAACATGTTGACCAGAGGATAGTTCCAGGGGCCGATCACGCCGACCACGCCGAGCGGGCTGTAGCGCACCAGCACCTTGCGCCCGAGCGCCAGCGGCGAGCTGCTGCGCAGCGTCTCGTCGGCCAGGTAGCGGCTCGACATCTTCGCCCAGAACGCGAAGCTGCCGGCGGCGACGCTGACCTCGACCTGGCCGTCCTCGTAGGTCTTGCCGGTCTCGGCGCAGATCGTCTCGAGCATCCGCCGCGAGTTGGCGATCAGCCACTTCTGGGCGGCGCGGAACACCTTGGCGCGGCCCGCGAACCCGAGCGCCTCCCACGCAGGCTGCGATGCGCGCGCCTGTGCCACGAGCTCGGACACGGCGGCGGCGTCGAGCGCCGGAACCTCGCCGAGGGTCAGTCCGGTGGCAGGCGCCTCGACGGCGATCCGCTGCCCGCCGGCCAGCTTCGAACTTGTGCTCGCATCCATGGCCGCTGATCCTACCCGATGCCAGGCCGTGACTGTCCGTACTCGGTGTCCAGGCAAAGTGTTGAGTACCGGGCGGCAGTACCGTCGCGCCGGCCCGGAGACCCCCCGCAGCTCCCGCGCCGATCGGCGAGGTCAGCCGTCCCGTCGAGCTCGGCCCGCCCCGCGGAGCTCGGCCGGGCGAGGGCCTCGACTCCCGGCACGATCCTCGCCGGCCGCTACGGTGAAACGCCCCCGGGGCCGAGCCCGGTTCGCTGGGGCCACGCCGCGCTCGCTGGCCTCGACCGCAGAGAGCCGCGCCGGATCGCGATCCGGGCGCTGCCCGAGCCGGTCCCCGCGGCCGCCCGCCGGGGATGCGCCCGCCGAGGACGGGGCCGCCGAGGATGCGGCCGCCGAGGATGCGGCCGCCGAGGATGCGGCCGCCGAGGACGGGGCCGCCGAGGACGCGGCCGCCGAGGATGCGGCCGCCGAGGATGCGGCCGCCGAGGATGCGGCCGCCGAGGACGGGGCCGCCGAGGACGGGGCCGCCGAGGATGCGGCCGCCGAGGATGCGGCCGCCGAGGATGCGGCCGCCGAGGACGGGGCCGTCGCCGCGCCCGCGTGAGCCGTTCGCGGCTTGTTCCCCATGATGGGGAATAAGTCGCAAACTGCTTCGGCGCTCACGGCCGCTGGTCGTGGGACGGGTTGCACAGCGTTCCCGTGGCCTTGGGGATGTCCGGCGAGGTCCACGGGTTCGAGCCGTCCAGGCCGCTCGGGCCGCCGCCGCCGGTCACGGCGAGAGCCGCCCGGTGTGGGCGCCATTCAGCGGGCCGAGCGCCGGCGTGGCCTGCCGAGCACGCCGAGCGGCCCGCTCAGCGACGCGCCGCCGCCCTGGAAAGCCCGCCGACGCGCAGCTAGAGTTAGCGAGCGAGCGTCATACCGCCGAGCTGGGGTCCGGCGCGCTGGTTGCGGACACCTCTGAGCATCGCTCGGCGGGCCGGGTTCCTCAATCGGGTCGGCGACGCCCAGGCCGGCGGCTGGGACGCCAACGGCCACTAGCTCTAGCTCCGCTAGCTCTAGAGCGTTGCGGGCAGCGATCGACAATTTGTTGTCGATCGCGCGCTCGCCTTTGTTGTGATTCCGAGGTGGGTGAGCAGTGTCTGCATTTCGCGGCGTAGCGTTTCGTAGTCGCGGTAGATGGTTGTCCAGCTCTTTGGTACGCCTCCCCAGCGTGGTGTTCGTATGCCGGCGGCGAGCGGCGCGATGACCTTGTCGCGGATCGTGTGCAGCGCGGCGATGGTCCGTGCGGCGAGTTCGGGGCCGTGATACCGGCGGGTGCGACCGGGTTTGATGACGAGCTGTTTGCCGCGGAGCTTCCGCAGGTCGTAGGCGCCTTGGCGGACG
>JBBSFX010000068.1:0-4972 GCA_038254735.1 Solirubrobacterales bacterium | reverse complement strand
CTCAAGCGCGCGCCCCCCGCCGAGGCCCGGACGGGCACGGGCTCGCTGGCCGACCGGCTCGCGGCGCTCCAAACGCTGAGCACGGGACCCGATCCGACGATGCGGGTCGAGACGCCGGCCGAGCTGCCCGCAGCGCCCACCTCGCCCAAGCGCGGTCTGGCCATCGCCGCCGGACTCTTCGCCGGGCTGATCCTGGGCATCGGCGGGGCGTTCGGGTTACAGGCCCTCGATCCGCGACTGCGCCGCGAGGACCAGCTGCGCGAGCTCTACCGCCTGCCGATCCTCGCCCGCGTCCCCAACGAGCGCCACCCCGACGATCGTCCGCTGCTCCCCCGCGAGCTCGGCCATGGCGCTCGCGAGGCCTACCGGCGCCTGCAGACCGTGCTCGGTCTGGCCCGGAGCGAGGGCGGCTCGCGCGCCGTGCTCATCACGAGCGCGTCGGCCGGAGAGGGCAAGACCACCACGGCCATCAACGTGGCCACGGCGCTGGCCATCGCCGGCGACCGGGTGATCCTCGTCGAGGCCGACCTGCGCCGGCCGGTGCTCGGCGCGGCGTTCGGCGTCCAGGCGCGTCACGGCACCGGGAGCCTGCTGCTCGGCCGGGCCGAGCTGGACGACTGCCTGGTCACGACGAAGCCCTACGGGCCGTTCCTGCGGCTGCTGCTCGCCGACCGCGACGGACAGGCGACCGGGTGGCTGTCCGACTGGCTCATGCTGCCCGCCGCCCGGCGCCTGGTCGACGCGTGCCGGGCGGAGGCCGACTACGTGATCATCGACTCGCCGCCGCTGGCGGTCGTCGTCGACGCCCTGCCCCTGGCGCAGACGGTCGACGACGTCCTGCTCGTCGTGCGCCTGGGCGGAACGCGACTCGCCCGGCTGGGGCAGCTCGCCGAGCTGCTCGACCAGCAGGGAATCGAGCCCGCGGGCTTCGCCGTGCTGGGCGTGCCCGCCCCGGCGGGCGGCCAGGACGATGCCTACGGCTACGCACCGGTGGGGCGCCCGCCGGCCGACGTCGTCGTCAGCCCGACCGAGCACGGTGCCTAGATGGCTCGGTGATGAGGAGCCAACCGTCTTTGGGCCTCGGGTCGGCGAGGCCCTCGTGGGAGGCGGTGCGGCCGGCCGCGCTGATGGCGCTCGCCGCGGTGCCACTCGGCCTCGCGGCCGGCGCGCGTCCGGGGCTCGCGGTCGCCGGCGCCGTGGGGCTCGGCTTCGTGGCGCTCATCGTCGCCGACCTCACCGTCGGCGTCTGCCTCTTCGCTCTCCTCTCCTTCCTCGACGAGCTTCCGAGCCCCGGGGGGTCGGTCGCCTCGCTGGGCAAGGTCGCCGGCCTGCTGCTGGCCATCTCGTGGCTGGCCACGGTGACGAGCCGCTCGCGGCGCGAGCGCGAGTTCGCCTCGAGCCACCCGGCGATGACGGCCGTCCTGGTCGCCTTCGTGGCCTGGTCGGCGCTGAGCGTGGCCTGGAGCGAGGCCGCCGGGCCGGCGCAGACCGCGACGTTCCGTTACGCGCTCGTGGCGATCCTCTTCCTGATCGTCTTCAGCGCGGTCCGCCGGCTCGAGCACGTGGTGTGGCTCGTCGCGACGCTCGTCGCCGGCGCGAGCCTCTCGGCCGTCTACGGGATCGTGAGCGACGCCGGCCCGGCCGCCGCCGCCGACGCCGGGCGCCTGAGCGGGACGATCGGCGACCCCAACGAGCTGGCCGCCGTGCTCGTCGCCGGGGCCGTGCTCGCGGTCGCGCTCGCCGCGGCGCGTCCGCGCGGCTCGGCCACCCGGCTGCTGGCCGGTGCGGCCACCGTCGTCTGCGTGTCGGGGGTCGTGCTCTCGCTCTCGCGCGGGGGTCTCGTCGCCCTCGGCGTCGCGCTCCTGGCCGCCGTCGCGGTCGCTGGCCGCTGGCGGCCTCTGGCGGGCGCGGTGGTCGTGGCCGTCGCGGTGGCGGTGGTCGGCTACTTCGCCCTCTACGCGCCGCTCAGCGCGACTCAGCGCGTGACGCGGACCCAGGGCGGGACGGGACGGGCCGACATCTGGACGGTCGGCTGGCGCATGGTCGGCGCACGACCGCTCACCGGCGTGGGCGCGGGGAACTTCACCTCGGCCTCGGTGCACTACCTGCTCGAGCCGGGCGTGATCCGGCGCAGCGACCTCATCGTCGACACCCCGAAGGTCGCGCACAACACCTACCTCCAGGTCCTCGCCGAGCTCGGCGTGCCGGGGCTCGCCCTCTTCCTCGCGCTGATCGGCTTCTCGCTCGCGAGCACGGTGCGGGCCGCGCACGCGTTCGCGCGCACCGGAGACCGAAGGATGGAGGCGCTCGCCCGCCTGGTCTTCGTGGCGCTGGCCGGGATCCTCGCCGCGGACGTGTTCATCTCGAAGGAGTGGGGCAAGCAGCTCTGGCTCCTGCTCGCCCTCGGTCCGAGCCTGCAGCGGATCGCCCGGCTCCCGTCCGCGTCGCCCAGGCCTCTCAGCCCAGCCGGCGGGTGAGCGGCCCCCGGGCCGCCGGCGGCAGCCGGAGCGCCAGCCCGGCGGCGCCCACCGCGGCCCGACCCAGCGCGCCCGCGGCGCGGGCGCGCGTCTCCACCGGACGGTCGCCCGTGGCCCAGCGCGCCTTGTAGCCCTCCTCCCCACGCAGCAGCCGGTAGGAGCGCGCCCCGTCCTCGAGCGCGGCGCGAACGGTGTGGGCGAGCAGCACCGACCCGACCGAGGCGCGCTCCCAGGCCGGGTCGCGGCCGGCCTGGTAGTACCACTCGCTGCCCGCGTAGCGCAGTCCGTACCAGGCGGCCACCGCCTGGCCGTCGAGCTCCAGCAACCACAGGCGCAGCCAGCCACGGGCGAGCGCGACCGCCGCCCAGTCGCGGTGGAACGCCCTGCGCGCCCCGCGCAGGGCGCCCGAGTCCCCCGAGCCCCAGCGCGCGTCGTGCAGCCGGAACAGCGTGGCGAGGTCGGCGGGGAGGTCGGCCGGGGCCTCGGTCAGGCGAAAGCGCAGGGCGTGGGCGCGGGCCAGCCGCCGCTCGCGACGGCGGACCTGCTCGCGGAAGTTGCGGCTGCGCTCCCGCAGGAAGGTCTCCCAGTCCGAGACCTCCAGCGCGATGACGGGGCTCGACTGGCGGCGCAGCACCGCGCCGCCGACCGCCTCCCCCCACGGCTCGCCGGCGGCCAGCCGGTCGGCCAGCAGCACGTCGTAGGGCACGAGATCTCCCGCGAGCGCGCGGCGCAGCCCCGCGGCCGCCGCCGGGCGGTCACCGGGCGCGCACACCGGCCCGAGCTCGTCCGCGGGGCCGTGGCCGAGGAGGCGGAGGACCCGCAGCGGGCGGTGTGCGGCCTCGTAGAGGGGGAAGATCGCCGCCAGCGACCCGTCGGGCCGCCGGCCGCCGAGCAGCCGCAGCCGGCGCCCGGCGCCGAAGTGCAGCCACCAGGTCGTCGCCCACTCCCATGTGGCAAAGGGATTGCCGGACGCCTCGGCCAGCTCCGACCATGCCTGGCGATCGGCGGCGAGGCCGTCGAGCGGCTCGACGGACAGCTCCACCGCGCTTACCGGTGGTTGACGGGCCGCGCACGCCGGCCCGGCCTCCGGCGCCCGGGCCGGATCCCGCGTTCGCGCGCCAGTCGCTCGTAGAGCTCCGCCAGGCGGGCCACCGTCACCGCGATGTCGCTGTCGCGGCTGCGACGCGCCCGCGCGCGCTCCCCCATGGCCAGGGCCCGCGGGCGGTCGCCGAGCAGCTCCGCGATCGCCTTGGCCAGTGCCGAGGGGTCCCGCGGCGGCACGAGCCGCCCCTCGGCGCCATCGTCGATCAGGTCGGGAACGCCTCCAACCCGGGTGGCGACGATCGGCCGAGCGGCCGCCATGTACTCCATGACGGCCAGAGGGCTGCCCTCGTAGTCCGACGAGGAGACGGCGACGTCGAGGGCGGCCAGGACGTCGGGCACGTCGAAGCGCAGGCCCAGGAGACGGACCACCTCGCCCAGTCCCAGCTCGTGCGCGAGCGAGCGCACCCGCTCGCGCTCCTCCTCGGGACCGTCCCCGACGATCAGCACCCGCAGCCCGGGGAAGCGCGGCGCCAGCTCGGCGGCGGCGCGCACGAGCACGGAGAGCGCCTTCTGCGGCCGGGTGACGCCCACCACGCCGAGCAGTGGCGCGTCCGCCGCGATCCCCAGCTCGGCGCGCACATCGTGGCCGCTGAGCGGTGGGGGCGTCGGGATGCCGTTGGGCAGGTGGACGATCGCGTCCGGTGGGATGCGCTCGACGGAGATCATCCGCTCGCGGTCGGCGCGCGAGACCGCGATGTGAGCGTCGCCGAAGCGAGCGACGAGCTCGCGGTCGAGCAGCCGGCGCAGCGGCTTGCCGTCGAACGACCACGTGTGCTCGTGGGTCACGATCACCGGGACGCCCGTCGCCCGTCCGAGCGCGACTCCCCACACGTTCGACCCGAACTTATGCGCGTGCAGGATGTCGGTGCGCTCGCGGCGCAGGAGCGTGACCAGCGGGCGCCAGCGGTCGACGCGAAGCGACGAGCGCCGGCCGAGGCCGAGAAAGCGCACCCCGGCCTCGGCCAGCGCCCGGCGCGGCCCGTCGCTGAGCTCGATCGGCTCGTGGGAATGGGGCCAGCGGGTGGCGCACAGCACGCGGTCAAAGCGCTCGGGGTCGAGCCGCATGGCCAGCTGCATGGCCAGCTTCTCGGCCCCGCCCGTGGTCCCGAGGCGGTCGATCAGCGCGACCACACGCAGCCGTCCGCTCGCCGTCGCTCGCTCCATCCGGGCATAGTGTCTCCCATCCCCCGATCCCACGTCCCTGCCCATGGGGGTCGGTTCAGCGCCGCCGGCGAGGTGCTCGTGCTCTGCTACCACGCTGTGAGCGACGACTGGCCGGCGGCCCTGTCGGTCACGCCCGCCGCCCTCGAGCACCAGCTCACCCGGCTCGTGCGGGCGGGGTGGCTGGGCACGACGTTCACCGACGCCGTCGCCGCTCCCCCGCGCGGCCG
>JBBSFX010000067.1:0-5036 GCA_038254735.1 Solirubrobacterales bacterium | reverse complement strand
CGCGGAGCGCACGGGCAAGCCACGCGAGCTGGCCTGCGGACAACGTTCCGCCCGAACCGCCACTGCGGCTGACCGCGTCGAGCACGATGCCCCGCACGCCCGTCCCGATGTCGAACGTGTAGTCCAGGCGCGGGCCGTGCCCGCCGCGCGCGCCGGCACCGCGCAGCAGCGCCAGCGCACCGGCCGGATCGACCAGCGCTCGCCGCGGGTCGGGGGCGACGCGCGCCGTCTGCCCGAGCCGCCCCTCGCGCAGCAGCGAGTCGGCCAGCCGGGCCGCCTTCGGCCGCCGGTCGAGCGCAGCCGCCGACAGGTCCCGACCGGCCGACTGGAGCCGCAGATCGCGCGGTGGCTCGACGATCCTCCGCGAGCCGGTCGCCAGGGCGTCGAGCGGCCGCGACCGGGGCAGGATGCCCGCCACGAGCAGGTCGTGGTTGCCGGCTACCGGGTACCACGGAGCACGCAGGCCGGGCGCGCGGAACGGCCGCTGGGCGGCCGTCATCAAGCCCGGATGCCGCGGCGCGTCGACGTCGGGCCGGTAGTAGACGGGATCAGAGGCGCCGGCCGACTGCACTCCCTCATAGCCCGGCCTGCCGGTGTCCGGATCGACCCGCCCTCCGGCCAGCGTGGCCAGCGCCATCGCGTACTCGTCGGCCTGCGCACCGTCGACGAGGTCGCCGGTCTCGACGACCGCGTCGAGCGGCCGCCGGTCCAGGGCGCGGGTCGCGGCGGCAAGCACCTGGGCTGCGAGCGCCTCCTGCGGGCGAAAGGCCGATGCGAACGGCGGTCCGGCGCGGTCGAGCGCCTCCAGGCGTGCCGGCGACTCCTCGTCGGCGACGTGCGCGTCGCTGATCTGGGCGAAACGCGCAAGGACGCGGCCGGGCACCGATCGCGGTGCGAGCTCGGTGCGGTCGCGCAGCGGTTCGGCCGGCCCTCTCTCGAGCGCGCCGTCGCCGTTGCGGTCCACGAGCGTGACGGCGAGCGTGCTCCCCGCCGCCCCTGTGGGCGTCGCGCCCGAGCCGCAGCCGGGGGCCCCGAGCGCGACGGCGACGATCGCTAGCACAGCGATCCCGGCGCGTACACCGCTCATTGCTCGCCCAGCCCGGCGACCACGGGGGTGGCGAGCGCCCGCTGGGTCGTGATGCCGGCTCCCAGTAGAGCGATCAGCGCCAGCCCGGCGACCACGACAAGCGTCTGACCGGGCGTCGGCGTGAGCGAGAGCGAGGCATAGTTCGCCGCCAGGTGGCCCAGCAGCGGCCCGAGTCCCACCCGCTCGGCGACCAGTGCCACCGGCGCGGCGGCCGCCACGAGCAGTGCGGCGGCCCCTCCGAACACGGCGAGCACGTCCCGGCGCCGCGCGCCCGTCGCCCGCAGCAGCGCCACGAGACCTCGTCGCTCCCCGGCGACGAGGGCGAGTGCGGCGAGGACGGCGTACAGGCAGAACAGCCCGTTGACCACCGCCACGACGCGGAGCACGTTTCCCAGGGTCGCCAGGAACGACCGGCTACGGGTCGTCGCGGCGCCCGTGACCTGCGGAGCGGCCCCCAGGTCCCGCAGCGCCCGGATCACCGCATCGCGGCGCCCGGCGTCGGCCAGGCGGATGGCCACCGCCGGCTCCAGCCCGGGGGCTGCGGCCAGCAGTCGCGGCGGGCGCACGTAGGCGACGCGGCCGTCGGCCTCCAGGGACCGGACGAGGCCGCTGACGCGGAATCGGGCCTCGCGGCCCCCGGGGAACTGCAGCGCGAGAGTCGACCCTGGGTGCAGGCCCAGAACGTCGGCCAACCCCGTGCCCACCTCGACCTCCACGTCGGAGCGCAGCCGGCGCCCCTCCGCCAGCGGCGGCGCCTCGAAGCGCGTGTGATCGCCGGGAAACGCGATCACGCGAACCGTCTCGCCGAGCCGAAAGGAGTCGGCCGCCTCGATGGCGTAGCGCGGAGCGGCGTCCGCGACGCCCGGGAGCGCCCGGACCTCGCCGACCCGATCGGCCGGCAGGCGCGCCGTGAGCTGATAGCGCCGGCCGAGGCTGCCGGGATCATCACGCAAACCGGCCAGCAGCGACGCCAGCGCGAGCATGAGCAGCACGACCGCCACCCCGCCGGCGATCACCGCGACGCTCAGGCTCATCCGCAGCCGCCGGGACGCCAGGGCCCTCGCACCGAGCAGGAGCGGGTGGGCCGGCGCCCGCCCGGCCGGCCGGAGGGACAGCCCCGCCCCGCGCAGAAGGCCGGCCGGCGGCCCGGCCGTTGCGCGCCACGCGGGCCAGGCCGAGGCCAGCGCGACCACGCCGGTGACGCCGACCGCGCACGCCGCCAGCCACAGGGCGATGCCCGGTCCGGGCCCCACTTCGTTGAGCGCCTCGAGCAGGCGATCGATGGGGCCGCGCGCCGCCAGCCACCCGGCCAAGGTGCCCAGCGCGACAGGCGCAGCCGCGCGTCGCAGCGCGCCGGAGGCTTCCCGCCGGGCGAGTGCCACCCTCGTCGCCCCGGCCGCCCGCAGCACGCCGAGCTCGGGCAGCCGGCGCCGCACCGCTGACTGCGCCGAGGCAGCCAGCATCACGGCCGCCGACCCCAGCGCGACCAGCGAGAACGCCGCCAGCAGCGCGACGACGATGCCGGCGGCGCCATCGATCAGCACCGCCGTGCCGGAGCGGGTCAGGATCCGCAGACCGCCCAACCCGGCGCTCGTGGCCCGGGCCTGGGTGAGCGTGACGTCGAGTCGGCGGCGATCGTTGACCCACAGCAGGACCTGCGTGGCCGCGCCCTGGCCCGGGACGCCGAAGCGCCGCCGGATGCCGGGCCCGGACGCGTAGAGCCGAGGCACGGCCGCGAGCGGGAAGGCGACGTTGTCGGGCGTCAGAGAGATTCCCACGACCGTCAACCGCAGATGGCCGGCCTGGATCAGCGCGCCCGGACGCAGGTGCCACGCGTCCGCCACCCCCCGCTCCACGACGGCCTCGGTGTCCGATCCATCGCGCAGGTCGCGGCCGGCGACGACCGCATAGCCTCGCCGCCCGGGCTCGACCAGGACGATGCTGGCGTTGTCGCTGTGGTGGCCGCGAGCCGCCAGGAACAGGTGATCGGCCTCGTAGCGGACGGCCGCGTCGCGGATGTTGGGCAGGGCGCGAGCGCGCCGAAGCGCATCGGCGGAGTCGTGGCGGTCGAAGCGCGCGATCACGTCGGGCAGGTCGGCGCGATCCGCGGCTCGATCGAAGCCCGACGTCAGCGAGACGCTCACCGTGACGGCGAGTGCGGCCATGACCGACGCCAGAACGACGCCGGCCCAGGCGAGCAACCCGCGGTCGCCGGGTGGGCTCACGCGTCCGCCAGGCGCCCGGCGGCCAGGCGCAGGCGGCGATCCGCCGCTCGCACCGCTGCCTCGTCATGCGTGGCGATCACCACGGCGCGCCGGCCGCTGAGTCGGCCGAGCAGCGAGAGGACGAGCGCCGCGGACTCCGCGTCGAGGTTGCCCGTGGGCTCGTCCGCGAGCACGATCGCGGGGTCGTTGACCAGCGCGCGCGCGATCGCAAAACGCTGCTGCTCGCCCCCGGACAGCTCATGCGGCCGGTGCGCGGCAACCTCGGAGAGCCCGAGCTGTTCGATGAGCTCGTCGGCGCGTGGTTCCGCTGCGGCGCCCCCGTTCCCGCGCGCGCCGATGCGCGCGGGCAGGAGCACGTTGTCGCGTCCGCTGAGCTCGGGCACAAGGTGAAACGCCTGGAAGACGAACCCTAGATATGCGCGGCGCAGCGCAGCGGCCGAACGCTCTGAGCGCGCGTGGAGCGCTCGTCCGTCGATCGTCACGGCCCCCGCGTCCGGCCAATCGAGCCCACCGAGCAGGTTCATCAGCGTCGACTTCCCGGATCCCGATCGGCCCGCGATGGTGACCAGCTCGCCCGGCCGGACCACGAGATCGACGCCATCGATCACCGTTCGCGCGCCGCGCCCGCTGCCGTGGGACTTGACCAGCCCGCGCGCATCGAGCAGTGACATCCGTCCAGGCTACGGTGCAGAGCTTGCGAGCTATCGTCGAACGGGTGCACGAGTTCCGCTACGCGGTGGAGGCGCTGCCCCCGGGCCGGCTGACCTTTCATCGCTGGCGCTGGGAGCTGTGGCAGGGCTCCTGGATGCTCGGCGCCGGGTGGTGCACCGACCCGGCGCTTGTCGAGCGCGCCCTGCTCAAGGCCGCCTCACGGCGTATCCACGAGCTGCACGGGGTCCGGGCGCTGCGCCCGGAGCGCTCACGGCTCCTGGACCGGCTGCGGCCGGGGCGCCCCGCGCGCGTGGACACGGGCCTCGGCGTGTGCCTGCTGGTGCCGCTCGGGAGCGACGCCGCGGTGCTCGCGGCCGGCTCCTGAGGGGACGCGTCCCAGCGGCCGGGGCGCTCGCCGCGGTCGCTCTCGCCGTGGCCTGGGAGGGCGGCCTCTCGGCCGGCTCGCGTCTCGGGTTCACGGTCGCGGCCGGCATCGCGGCCGCGCTCGCGATGCGGACGGGATCGGGATCCAGGGGGGTGGCACGCGCCCTGCCCATCATGCTGCTGCTGGCGCTCGCCTCCGTGTCTGCGCTCTCGTCGGCGTGGGCGATCGTCCCCGCCGGACAGGTGCTGCGATGGGCCGCGGTCATCGCGGGCTATGCGGGCGTGATGTTCGCCGCCGGGGTCGCGGCCCGAACGCGGGAGGGCCGCGACCTGCTGATCGTCGGCTTCGGCGTGGTCGCCGCGCTGAGCGCACTCTGGGGGCTGAGCGCGCTGGCCCTGCACGCCGAGCCGTTCGCCGAGCGGATCGACGGAGTCTGGCGGCCGGGAGGGCCGTTCGAGTACCCGCCGGCGCTCGCTCAGGTGCAGGCGGCCGCGCTGGCCGTCTACGCGTGGGCGTGGCGGCGCGGCCGGCGCGTGGCCGCGGCCATCGGCGGGCTGCTCGCCCTCGCCACGCTGGTGGCCGCGGGCAACCGGGCGGCGATCGGCCTCGCGGGCGCGACCGCGGTCGCGTCGCTGCTGGTCGCCCAGCCGTGGGGGGCGCAGGTGCGGCGGCGGGTGTTCGCCATCGT
>JBBSFX010000066.1:0-6510 GCA_038254735.1 Solirubrobacterales bacterium | reverse complement strand
TGGATCTCGCCGGGGGTCAGCGGCGGGGTAGCGCCGGGGGATCGGACGAGATCGGGACGAGCCGAGCGCAGGCCGGCCCGCGCGTGGGCGGTCGCAGCCAGCGCGTGGGCCGGGGCGAGCACCGGCAGCGCGAGCAGCGCCGCACCGAGCGCCACGGCCCGGCGCAAGCGCAGCGAGCACGTCGGCGGGACCGCCCGGCGGAGGCGAAGCGAGATCGTCGGCGGGACGGTCCGGCGGAGCGGAGCGAGATCGTCGGCGGGGGCATGTCGGTTTCAACCGGCGCCGGCGGTGAAGATTGCGGTGCCCCTGAGCGGCGGCGGGCTCGGCGGGCGGGCCCGCCTCCGAAAACTGGAAACGGCCGCCGCGAAAGCTCCGCGGCGGCCGTGTCCAAAAGCGCCGGGCCACCCGCCCGTCCGCCGGAGCGGACGAGCGGATGGACCTACCGCTAGCGCTTGTGAGCCCTGCGGGCCCGGTGGTGCTTGTGGGCCCGGTGGTGGTGCTTGTGGGCCTTCTTGGCCGCCTTGAGGTGGGCGGCGACGCCCGTCGGGCGGTCGATCTGGGCGACCGCGCAAGCGTCAACCCTCCCATTGGCGCTTCCGTCCGTGCCGAGCCGCGATTTGAACACGCAGGTGGCGTCGATCGCGGTCTGGGTCGGGTTCTGCGCGGTGACCGACGGATCGATCGAGAACGTCACAGCCTCCGGACCCGCGGTGGGGAACGCCGGGATGCTGCACGAGCTGCTCGGGCCGCCGATAACCGAGCCGGCCGCGTTGAGCAGCTTCACGCCGGCGCAGACAGCCAAGTTGCCGGCCGCGTCGTCGACGCGCTGGTCGAAGAACACCGTGACGACGTTGGTGGTGGTGTTGATCGCGACGTTGTACACGTCGGGACCGGTGGTGAAGCCACGCGCCACCGCGCCGACGTTGTCGCCGATCGCCGTCGAGCCGGGGCTGTCGCTGATCGTCGTCGGGGTCAATACTAGCTGCGGCGGTGGAAACTGGCTCGTCGCAGTCGGCGAGCCGACCGCGGTCACGGCGTTACCGGTGACGCCGGCCTGGACCGCGTACTCGTTGTAGTTGGAGAGGCCCCCGGAGTTGAACGGGGGGACCGCACCGGGCCCGGCGGGGTTCGCGGCGAAGGTCACCGTGATGGTAGTCGACGAGGTCGTCGAGGCGCTGGTGCCGTTGACGACGTCCCCGTTGGACAGCACGACATAGAAGTTCCGCGCAACCGCTGGGGTCCCGGAGTTGAGCTGGCGGTCGAACGTGTAGCTGACGCTGTTGCCGTCGGCGCTGAGCGTCGCGCTCTGCAGGTCAGGCAGGATCGTCGTGCCGGCCGAGGTCGGCGAGGACTGGCCCTGCAGAGCGTTCGGCGTCTCGTTGCCGGTGGTGCCGTTGGCATTCGTTGAGGTGGCGTTGCCGTCCACCGCGCTGTAGACGCTGGAGGCCAGCACGCCGACGCGGCGGGCGTCCGTCGGGTTGACGAAAGTCGTCGAAACCACCGCGGGCGGGATTGGTTGCGCCTTGCAGGTGTTGAGCGGGAACACGGCGGTGACGGTGTTGGCCGTCGTGCCGGTGCCCGCCAACGCGCCGGTGGAGAAGCACAGCGTGCCGTCGGCGCCCTCGTAGAAGAAGCCCGTCTGCGACACGTGCGTCGGATCGACGTTCTGGTCGAACGTGTAGACGATCGTCGCCGTATTGGCGACGGTGTTGGTCGAGCCGTTGGCCGAGCCGACGAGGTCCGGAGCGGTGGTGTGACCCACAATCCCGTTGGCGGTGCTCGGGCTGATCGACAGCGTCACCGAGTCGGCCAGGTTGGTCAGGCCGCCGGTGGTGGAGGCACCGGTCACGGCGCCGGGCGCGACCGTCACGACCGTGAACTGGTTGAGATCAAGCGAGCCGCCCAGCGAGTTGAACGCCAGGTTGACGCACTGGCTGTTGGTGGCGTCGGGCGTGGCGCTGAGCGGGGTCAGAACGCTGCTGCCCGACGTGTAGGCCGGCAGCTGCATCAGGGGCGCGTTGGTGAACACGGCCGAAGTCGGGGCGAGCGCCTTGTCGAAGCACACCTGAACGTCGGTCTTGTCGAGCGGCGTCGCGCTGCGTACGTCGGGGCGAGAAGTGGTGAGGGACGGATTCGCACCAGCGATCGCGGCCTGGGCAGAGCCCACCGCGAACATCGGGAAAGCGAATACGGCCGTCGCGACCACGGCACGTGTGAGCCACGTGCTGCTGAGTCGTGAGGGCATAAGGATACATCCTCCTGTTGGGTTGGTGTCTACGTCACCGGCCCCCTTCCCCTAGCACCGAAACCAACCGAAGGGTTCATTGACGAGACCAACTGTTCTATCAGACCGGAAAGCCCCCTGGCCAGCAGTTCACGGGACCCTGTCAGAATCAGTCGTGCGGCCGCCCGGCACCGCATCGATCGCCGATTTCCCGTGTTGCGCAGGTTAGGCCGGCGACTGGGGTCGGCGCCGGGTCAGGTCCTAGAGTGGGAGGAGGTCGCTGGGAGGAGACCGCCAGAGGGGGCGCATCGGTCATGCCACGCGCCCGTCAGACGATTTCCCGAACGGAGCTCTCCTTGATGATCAACGGTGTTCACGACCTGGGCTGGCGCGCCGCGCGCACGGTGATCTCGACGGCGGCGGCGATCGCGGCGCTCGGCGCGCTCTCCGGCCCCGCGCTCGCGGCGGCGCCGGGCGCCCTGGACCCGAGCTTCGCCGGGACCGGGAGCGGCCGTATCGCCGCGAACACCAAGCTGCTGGGAGACGCCGTGCAGAGCAACGGCGCGGTGATCGCCGTCGGCGAGAGCGGGATCGGCACGAGCGCCGACCTGCTGCTCACCCGGTTCACCGCCGCCGGAGCGCCGGACCCGTCGTTCGGCGCCGGGGGCACGGTTCAGGGACCGGCGGTTCCCACCAGCCGGGACAGCGGATCGCTGGGACGGGCGGTGGCGGTCCAGAGAGACGGCAAGATCGTCGCCGTCGGGACCGCCACCTCGGCCGACGGAGCGGCCCGCGACGGGCTGCTGGCCGAACGCTATCTGAGCAACGGCAGCCTCGACCCGGGGTTCGGCTCGGGCGGCGTCGTCAACATCGGAGCGGCCGCCCACGGCGACGGCTACGCGGTGGCGGTGCAGCCCGACGGCAAGATCGTGGTCGGGGGCAGCGAGGACGCCGGCGGCGTCCCCTACACGGCGCTCGCGCGTCTGAACGCCGACGGCAGCCTCGACGCCAGCTTCGGCAGCGGCGGCGTCTCGGTGCTGAACCTCGGCGCCTACTCCTACGCGCTGGCCGTGGCCGTCCAGCCGGACGGCAAGATCGTCCTGGCCGGATCGCAGTCGCCGGGCCTGCAGTCCACCAACGCGCTGCTCGCGCGGCTCGACGCCAACGGGGCACTCGACGGCAGCTTCGCCTCGGGGGGCGCGTACGCTCAGCAGCTGGCGCCGACCGGGGGCGCCTTCTCGAGCTTCAACGCCGTCGCCGTGCGGCCCGACGGCCGGATCATCGCCGCCGGTCACGTCGCCGCCGCGAACATGGAGGCGTACACAGTCGCCGCCCAGTTCAGCGCCGCGGGCACGGCGGACCCGTCGTTCGGCACCGGCGGCGTCGCCTATGCGCTGGCGGCGGTCCACTGGACAGAGGCCCAGGGCGTGGTCCCGGGCGCGGTCGCGATGACGCTGACGCCGAACGGCGACGCGGTCACCGCAGGCCAGTTCGCCAACAGCGTGATCACCGCGGGAGCCCTGTGGACGTTCGGCCCGACCGGCGTGCCGGACACGACGTTCGGCAGCGCCACCGGCGGAGCGCTGTTCAGCGCCGGGCAGTACGTGAACTCCGAGTTCGCCGGCGTCAGCCTCTCGCCGCTGACCGAGAACCTGCTCGCCGTCGGCGACACGGCGCCCCCGGCCGGCGCCACCTCCGGCCTGGTGGTCAGCTACGTCGGCTTCCCGGTCCCCACGCCGACGCCGACGCCGACCCCCACTCCGACCCCGACCCCGCGGCCGCCCAGCTTGAAGCTGACCGTCGCGGGTCTCGGCGCCCGGCACTCGACGCCCGCCGTGCGCCGGCGCGGGCTGCGCCTGGCCGCCGGCTGCAACCAGGCGTGCGCGCTGAACGTCGCGCTGCTGGCCGGCGCCGGGACCGCTCGCCGGCTCGGGATCGGCCGGACCGTGAGGAGCTGTCGCCGCTTGCACGGCAAGCGCGTGTGCATGCGCGTGAAGCGCTACCGCGCCCTCACCGTCTCGCCGCTCGGCGGCAAGCTCGGCGCGGCGGGCAACCGGATGTTCGTGCTGCACCTCCCTGGCGCGCTCGCCAGGGCGATGGCGAAGCAGAGGCAGGTCAAGCTGACCCTTCAGGTCTCGGCGAGCTCGCCGATAACCCACCAGCGAACCACCTACCGCAGGACGATCACGTTCAAGAAGTAGTCGAGGAAGGGCACGTCACGATGCTGCGCGCAATCCGCACCGGTAGCTCCGTCCTGGGCGTCTCGCTGGCCATCGTCGCGGGAGCGGCGCCGGCGGCGAGCGCCTCCGCATCCCCCGGGGTGCTCGATCCGGCGTTCAACGGCACCGGCGTGGTCTCCTCGAGCGCGCAGTTGCTCGGCGTCGCCGTCCAGCCCAACGGCGAGGTGGTCGCGGCCGGCCAGTCCGGCGGGAACGTGTACGTCGCCCGGTTCACCGCCGCGGGAGCGCCGGACGGCGCCTACACGGGTCCCGCCGGGGCGGCGCGCGCGGTAGCCGTGCAGGCCGACGGCGAGATCGTGATCGCCGGGTCGGCGGGCAGCGCGCTGCTCGTCGAGCGGCTGACCCCGGCCCTGGCCCCCGACCCGGGCTTCGGGGCCGGCGGCATCGCGACGGTGCTGAGCGGGCAGTCGGCGAGCGCCAACGCGGTGGCGATCGGGCCGGGCGGGACGATCGTCGCCGCCGGCTCGTTCGGAGCCGTCGACACCGGGCCCGCGGTGGCCGAGCTCACCTCCGCGGGAGCGCCGGTGTCTTCGTTCGGCTCGGGTGGAGTCGTCACGCTCGACTTCGGCGGGTACTCATCGATCGCCGCGATCGCCGTGGCGCCCGACGGCAAGGTGGTGCTGGCCGGGCGCCAGACCCCGTCGCAGAGCACCAACGGCGTGCTGGGCCGGCTCACCGCGGGCGGCGGCCTAGACGGCACGTTCGCCGGTGGCGGCGGCGTCCTGACCTACCACTACCCGGGCGGCGGGTACACCTCGTTCACCGGTGTCGCGCTCCAGAACGACGGGAGGATCATCGTCAGCGGCGTCGACGTCGGGGGACCGAATGCGCTGGTCCTGCGCTACGGCAGCGACGGCAGCCTCGACCCGGGCTTCGGCTCCGGCGGCGTGACCGCCCTGTCCTCGGGGGGTAACCTGCCGATCAACCCGGGCGGCGCGATCGGGGCCGCCGGAGTCGTCGTGGCCGGCGGCGGGCGCATCATCGCGGGGGGAAGCTTCGAGCGCAGCGGGGTCGAGGTCGACGCCGCGGCGTACGGGGTGACCGCGGACGGGGCGCCGGAGAGCACCTTCGGCACCGGCCACATCGCCGGCGGCCCGGCGGGCGATGAGACCTGCGCGACGGCGATCGCCCCCGACGGCAGCATCGTCACCGCGGGCGACAGCGTGACCAGCTACCCGGACCGCGCTCCGTGCACCACCGGTGCCAACACGGGCGGCTTCGTCGCCCGCTACGGCGGCTACGGGCCGCCCCCGGTCGCGCCGCCGGTGGGGACGGCGCCGAGCGCAAGCACCGGCGCCGCCACGGCGCTGACGCAGACCTCGGCGACGCTGACCGGATCGGTGAATCCCGGCGGCCTGGCCACGAGCTACCACTTCGACTACGGAACGACCACCAGCTACGGCTCGAGCACCGCCGCGGCCGCGGCCGGCAGCGGCACCGCCGCCATCGACGTCTCGGCCGCGCTAGGCGGGCTCCTCCCGAGCACGACCTACCACTACCGCCTGGTGGCGACCAACGCCGACGGCACCGGCTACGGCGCCGACGCCAGCTTCACCACCGCGTCGGCCGGCGGTGGTGGGGGGGGCGGCGGCGGCGGTCCGTTGGCGCCGACCGGCAGCACCGGGCCGGCCCGAGCGCTCGGCGAGGTGGCGGCGACGCTCACGGGGATCCTCGACCCGCAGGGCTCGACCACGACATACGCGTTCGAGTACGGAACCTCGACCGCCTACGGGCAGCGGACCGCCGGCCAAAGCGCGGCCGCAGGCGCGGGCGCCCCCGTCTCGGTGCGGATCGGCGGGCTGAAGCCCGGGACGAGGTATCACTACCGGCTCCTCGCCGCCAACGACGGCGGCACGCTCACCGGCCTCGACGCCACGTTCCAGACGCTGCCGCGGATCAGATCGAGCCTGCGCGGCGTCGGCGGCCGCTATCGGCTCGCCGGCGTGCTCGCGCACGGGATCAGAGTCAAGCTCACCTGCAGCCAGGCGTGCACGGCAAGCGGGTCGCTGGGGATCTCCGCGCGGACGGCGAAGCAGCTGAAGCTCG
>JBBSFX010000065.1:0-7109 GCA_038254735.1 Solirubrobacterales bacterium | reverse complement strand
GAGGTCGTAGACCGCGATGCGCTCGGCCGCGGAGTTGGTGTGCTGCTTGTCGAGCCCGTACGCGAGCGCCGCGGCGGTGGGCTCGTTGATGATCCGCTTGACGTCGAGCCCGGCGATCCGGCCGGCGTCCTTGGTCGCATGACGCTGGTCGTCGTTGAAGTACGCCGGGACCGTTATCACCGCGCTGTCGACCGCCTCGCCGAGATACGCCTCGGCGTCGGCCTTCAGCTTCTGGAGGATCATCGCGCTGATCTCGGGCGGCGAGTACTGCTTGCCGCTGGCCTCGACGCGGGCGTCGCCGCCGCTGCCGGATACGACCTTGTACGGCACGATCGACTCCTCCTCGCGCACCTCGGCCTCCTTGCGACCCATGAAGCGCTTGATCGAGAAGACCGTGTTCTGCGGGTTGGTCACGGCCTGACGCTTGGCCACCGTGCCGACCAGCCGCTCGCCACCCTGGGTGAACGCGACGACCGAGGGCGTCGTGCGCCCTCCCTCGCTGTTCTCGACGACCGTCGGCTCACCGCCCTCGAGCACGGCCATGCACGAGTTTGTGGTTCCGAGGTCGATTCCGATTGTCTTGCCCATGTCCGGTTCTGCTCCTGTCCTTGCTCAAAAATCTTAGCGTGAGCGTAGCAGATCCGAGCTGGCGCAGGGTGCCCGGAGGCCGGGCGCGAGGATGGGCGTGCGACGACGCCGTCGACTCGCGAGGTCGCCGCCGTCGAGCCGCTGGGCCGTTCCGGCGCAGGCCGGGATCCGCCCACACGGCCTCTCGAGCGGGACCTGCCCACGCGGAGCTCGCCAACGTGAATAACGCAGCAGCATCCGCCGAGCCCGGCGAGCCTGCTGCAAAATGCACACCAGATGATGCAGAAAGCAGCACGGTCACGCCGAAGCGCGGAGAGTGCTGCGAAATGCACACTGGATCTCCCGCGGCGCGCCGGTCCGCGCTCAAGGCGCCGCGACGAGACCAAAAGGCGCTCAAGGCGCCGCGACGAGACCAACACGCGCAGGGCGCCGCGACGAGGCCAAAAGGCGCTCAAGGCGCCGCGACGAGCCAAGGCGCTCACCGGGCCGGGAACGCCCCGCTGCCGTACGCCGGGCACATCCGGGCCAGCGCGCACTCGCCGCAGGCCGGCCGGCGGGCGTGGCAGGTGCGCCGGCCGTGGCGGAGCAGGTTCATGTGCAGCTCGAGCTCCTGGCCCCGCGGGGTCAGTGCCAGCAGCGTGTCGTGCAACTCCTCGAACGGCGCCCGGGCCCGGAGCAGGCCCAGCCGGGTCCCGACCCGGGAGACGTGGGTGTCGACCGGCACGTCGCGCATCCCCAGCGCGAACAGCAGCACGCACGCGGCGGTCTTGCGCCCCACCCCGGGCAGCGAGCACAGGTACGCCTGCGCGTCGGGGACGCTCAGCCCGGCCAGCCAGTCGAGGCTCAGGCCGTTCTCGCCCGCGGCGATCGCCACGAGGATCGCCTTGATCCGCGCCGACTTGACCTTCGAGATCCCGCCCCGCCGGATCGCCGCCTCGATCGCTTCGACCGGGGCGTCGCGGACGCGGCGCCAATCCCCGAAGCGGTCGCGCAGCGCGAGGTAGGCGACGTCGCGGTTGCGGTCGTTGGTCGACTGCGAGAGCACGGTCAGGATCAGCTCGGCGATCGGCTGGCCGTGCGGCGCGGCGTCGGGGATCCCGTAGACGAGCCGCAGCCGGTCCCGGATCGCCCGAACCCGGCGCCGCTCGGCGGGGGTGACGGCGCGCGCGGGGGTGACGGCGCGCGCGCCGGTGACGGCGAACGCGCGGGGGGCGGGCGCGCTCAGTCGAGCGCTCCCCAGCGCTCGCACGCCTGCGCCGCCGCGACCGCCGCCGCGGGCAGCGAGGCCGCCACCGACGGCGGGTAGAAGCCGCTCTCGGCCAGCCGGGCCAGCAGCGTGCCGGTGAACACGTCCCCGGCCCCGATCGTCGAGACCACGCGGGCCGACACCGCGGGGACCTCGGCGCGCAGCTCGCCGCGCAGGATCGCCCCGTCGGCGCCCATGCTCAGCACGACCATCCGCGCGCCGGCCTTGAGCAGCGAGGTTGCGGCCCGCTCGGGATCCTCCTCGCCGGTCATCAGCTGCGCCTCGAACAGGTTGGCCCGGACCAGCAGCGCCCCCGGCACGCACGCGACCGCGCTGGCCTGGGCGTCGGAGCGCGTCGGCCACCGGTGCAGGCGCAGGTTGGGGTCGAAGATCACGTGGCGCTCGTGCTCGAGTGCCAGCTCCCGCGCCCGCATCGTCAGCGCGCGCTCGTCGGCGCCGACCAGCGTGTTGGAGCTGATGAACAGCGCCGCCGAGTCGAGCACGGCGGGCTCGAGCACGTCGCCCAGCGCCAGCACGACGGTCCCCAGCCCCTCGCCGTAGATCGTGTAGTGGGCCTCGTGGCGCTCGTCGACGGTGACCAGCGCCAGCGGCGTCTGCACCCCCTCCAGCAGCCCGAACAGCGACACGTCGACGCCCTCATCGACCAGCCGGTCGCGCAGCCACGCGCCCCAGTCGTCGGCGCCCGCTCCGCCGGCCAGCGCGACCCTCGCCCCGCCCCGCGCCGCAACCACGGCGACGTTGGCCACCGAGCCTCCGAAGTGCGGCACCAGCGAGTCGGCCTCACCCGGGCCGTGCGCCGCCCGCTCGCAGATCAGGTCGACGAGCGCCTCGCCGAGACACAGCGTCCGGCTCGGTCGGGGGGTCTCCGGGGTCTCCACCGGGCGTTATTCTCGCCGACGCGTGGGCGTCGTGGAGCAAACCATCGAAATCGCGGGCCTGCCCGTCACGCTGCGCCGTGCCGAGGCCGCCGCCGCTCCGCCGCTGTACCTGCACGGCGCGCCGACCAGCGGCGCCGAGTTCGCGCCGTTCCTCACCCGGACCGGGGGGATCGCCCCGGACCTGCTCGGCTTCGGCCGCTCGGCCAAGGGCGGAAACCTCAGCTACACGCTGGACGCGCACGCCGAGTTCCTCGCCGCGCTGCTCGACGCGCTTGGGGTCGAGTCGGTCCGGCTCGTCGCCCACGGCTGGGGCGCGGGCGGCGGGCTCCTGTTCGCCCAGCGCCACCCCGAGCGGGTGGAGCGGCTGGTGCTGATCGACGCGCTGCCGCTGCTCCCCGGGTTCGCCTGGGACCAGCTCGGGCGGCTGCTGCGCCGGCCGCTGCTCGGCGAGCTGGCGATGGGCGCGGCCAGCCGGCGCATGCTCGCGCGGCTGCTCCGCCACGGCCGCGACGGCGAGGCCGGGTGGACCGACGCCGAGCTCGACGCCGTGTGGGAGGACTTCGACCAGGGCACCCAGCGGGCGATCCTGCGCCTGTACCGCGATGCCGACCCCGGGCGCCTGGAGGCGGCCGGCGGCGGCCTGGGCGAGCTGAGCGTGCCGGCGCTCGTGGTGTGGGGCGAGGAGGACCCGTGGTTTCCCGTGCGCTTCGGCGAGGCCTATGCCGAGCGGCTCCCGGGCGCGCGGCTCGAGCGCATCCCGGGCGCCGGGCACTGGCCGTGGCGCGAGCGGCCCGACGTGGTCGAGCGCGTGGCCGCGTTCCTCGCCTGAGCCGGATGTCCGCTGGTCGAGCGCGTGGCCGCGTTCCTCGCCTGAGCCGAATGTCCGCCGCCGCCAAGGGTCGCCTGGCCCCGACGCTGCTGGCGGGAGCGCTCGGACTTCTCTACGTGCTCGTCGCCCCCCCGAGCCGCGACCTCGCCGCGCACCTGCTGCGCGCCCGGCTGTTCGCCGCCGGGGGCTTTGGCGTGTGGTCGAACTGGTGGTACGGCGGCCACCACCTGCCCGGCTACGGCGTCCTCTTCGACCCGCTCGCCGCGGCGCTGACCCCGCAGCTGGCGGCGGCACTGGCGGCAACGGCGACGGCCGCGGCGTTCGCCGAGCTGGTGGGAAGGGAGGCGTGGCCGGCGGCGCTGCTGTTCGCCGCCGGGACCGCCACCGACCTGTTCACCGGCCGGCTGAGCTTCGCGCTCGGGCTGCTGCCGGCCGTGCTCGGCGTGCTCGCGCTGCGCCGCGGGCGCACGAGGCCGGCGGCGCTGCTCGGCGCCGCGACGGCGCTGGCCAGCCCCGTCGCGGCGCTGTTCTGCGCGCTCGCCGGGGCGGCTGCCGGCGTCGCCGGCGGGGCCGCCGCCGGGCTCGGGCTCGCCGCCGCCGCGCTGCTGCCGGTGCTCGGACTCGCCGTCGCCTTCCCGGAGGGTGGCAGCGAGCCGTTTGGCCTCTCAACCCTGTGGCCGGTGCTGGCGGCGGCCGGCGCCGTCGCCGCGTGGACCGGGGCCGGACGCCCGGCGGTGCGCGCCGGCGCGCTGCTCTACGCGGCCGGCTGCCTCGCCGCATACCTGCTGGCGACCCCCGTGGGGAGCAACGCGGCTCGGCTCGGCGCGCTGCTCGGCGCCCCGCTGATCGCGCTCGCCGGGCCGCGTGGACACCCGCGGGTGTGGCTGGCCGCGCTCGCCGCGCTGGTCGTGCTCCAGTGGCAGGCGCCGGTGGCCGACCTCGCCGCCGCGTCGGGGTCACCGACCACGCAGGCCGCGTACTGGCGGCCGCTGCTGGGGTTCCTGGGCCGCGCAGGCGGGCCGCCGTTCCGCGTCGAGGTGGTGCTCACCGACCTGCACTGGGAGGCGCTGTACGTGGCGCCGCGGTTCCCGCTGGCCCGCGGCTGGGAGCGCCAGCTCGACGTCGGTGAGAACCCCCTGTTCTATGCCGGGACGCTGAGCGCTTCGGCATACCACGCCTGGCTGCGCCGGCTCGCCGTGCGCTTCGTCGCGCTGCCCGACGCGCCGCTCGACCCCTCGGCCCGCGGCGAGGCGCGGCTGATCGGAGCCGGGCTGCCGTACCTGCGCCTGGCCCTCCGCGCGCGCCACTGGCGCGTCTACGCGGTGCGCGACGCGACCCCGCTCGCGTCCGGACCGGCGCGCGTGACCGCGATCGGCCCCGACTCGCTGACGCTGCGGGCCCGGGCGCCGGGGCGCGTGCTCGTGCGCGTCCGCTTCACCCCCTACTGGCGGCTCACCGCGAGTTCCGGGTGCGTGGCCCCGGCGGGGGACTTCACCGCGCTGCGGCTCCGCCGCGCCGGGACGGTGCGGCTGGTCATCGGCTTCTCGCTGGGACGGATCGGTGCCCGCTCGCCGCGGTGCGGCTGAGCGCCCCGAGTAGGATCAGCCGGCTCTCATGCGGCGTGGTCTGAGACTGATCGAGGTGCGGCTCCTGCCGCGGGGGTGGGGCGACGTGCTGCGCCAGCTGGCGATGTTCGGCCTCGCCTACGGCGGCTACGAGGTGGTCCGCTGGGGGGTGGGCGGCGACGGCGAGCTGCCGTCCGGCGACGCCACCCGGATCATCAACTTCGAGCGGGGCCTGCATGTGTTCGTCGAGCCGAGCGTGCAGGCGTGGGCGCAGAATCGCCGCGTGCTCATAGACGCCGCCGACTGGACCTACCTGAACGCCCACTACCTGGTGACGATCGGCGCGCTGGCGTACATCTACCTGCGTCGCAACGACTCCTTCTACTTCGTCCGCAACATGTTCATGATTGCGATGGGGATCGCCCTGATCGCCTACGCCGTGTACCCCACCGCGCCGCCGCGGCTGATGGACGCGTGGGGCTTCACCGACTCGATCCAGCAGTTCACCGGGATCACCGTCGAGCACGGTCCGGGGAGCGCACTGCTCAACCTCTACGCCGCCGTGCCCTCGATGCACGTCGGCTTCGCCGCGATGATCGGGATCCCGATGGCGCGGCTGAGCTCCCGCCGCTCGATCGCCGCGCTGTGGTGCCTGTACCCGCTGCTGATCAGCTTCGTGGTCGTGGCCACGGGCAACCACTATCTGACCGACGTGGTCCTCGGCGGCCTCACGGCGGCGAGCGCGGCGCTACTCTCCGACCGTCTCCTCGCCCGCGCGCGCCCCGACGCATGGGCGTTCGGGGAAGCGAGGGCATAGCCCCCATGGCCGACGCCAGCACCCAGCCGCGACGCCCGCGCGGGCCGCGCGACCGCCGTAGCGCCTCCGACGGCTCGCGTGCCACCGCCCAGGGCGTGATGCGCGACCGGCTGATCGAGTCGCGCCTGACCCCCAACGCGATCTCGCTGACCGGCTTCTTGCTCAACCTGGCCGCCGCCGGGCTGGTCGTTGGGCGACTGTTCTTCCTCGCCGGGATCGCCTTCATCGTCGGCTCGATCATGGACACCCTGGACGGCCGCTACAGCCGGATGTCCGGGAAGGGGACGGAGTTCGGCGCGTTCCTCGATTCGACGCTCGACCGGCTCGAGGAGGGGATCGTGCTGACCGCGGTCGGGGCGTACTTCGCCTCCCGCCACAACCAGGTCGCGGTGGCCGCCGTGGTCGCCGGCGTGCTGTTCAGCCTGATGGTCTCCTACACCCGCGCGCGGGCCGAGGCGCTCGGGGTCGCCTGCAAGGTCGGGCTGGCCACGCGCCCGGTCCGCGTCGTGATCCTGTCCGCGGGACTGGTGTTCGCGCGCGGCGCGTCGCTCGGCCACTTCGAGCTGCTCGCACCCGCCGTGTACGTGCTGGCGGGGCTGACCCTCCTGACCACGATCCAGCGCATCGCCCACGTGCGCAGAGAGCTGCGCGCGTTATCGAGCTGAGGCGCGCAGCGCGCCGGACGGACCCACGCCCTGTAACCAACCGGCCCCCGCGGACTACGTTTAGCCGTAGCCCCGGCCCAGCGCCCGGCCCGTGACCAGCCGCGTCACGGATGACCTTTTGACGGAGGACTCCCCACAGTGAGCAACACGAACGGCAACACCAATGGCGCCGCGCGCTACCAGTCCGACAAGGTGCGCGTCGCGATCATCGGCGTCGGCAACTGCGCGAGCTCGTTCGTGCAGGGCGTGCAGTATTACCGCGACGCCCCGGTCGACCGGCCGGTCCCGGGTCTGATGCACGTCGACCTCGGCGGCTACCACGTACGCGACATCGAGTTCAGCGCCGCCTTCGACATCGACTCCGAGAAGGTCGGCAAGGATCTCTCCGAGGCGATCTTCGCCGGGCAGAACAACACGCTGAAGCTCGGCGACGACATCCCCGAGCTCGGCGTCCCCGTGCAGCGCGGGATGACCCACGACGGCCTCGGCAAGTACCTCTC
>JBBSFX010000064.1:0-7143 GCA_038254735.1 Solirubrobacterales bacterium | reverse complement strand
GCCGCGCGACCGGAACCCCGTCGCGGGCGATCTCGACGTCCTCGCCGGCCTCGACCCGCGCCAGCAGCTTCGAAAGGTCCGTCTTCGCCTGACCGACATTGACTCGCATAGCTGCAGCGTAGCCGCTTGGTCAAGCTTGGCTAAGGCTAAGCAGCGTCGACAGCCATCACCCGCATTTCGTGGCGGCCCCTGGCCGAAGGCCGCACGTTCTTCGAACGTTCGGCAGAGCTCTACACACGCTCAGCCGAGGGCTTCGCGGCGCTCGGGAACCGGATGCGGCTGGCCATCATCAGCTCCAACCAGCCGTCATCGACGAAGCGCTGGCGCTCTTGCAACCGGCATCACCAACGGTCTCGGCGTTCGTCCGAACACGTAGCCGGGGAACACCACCCGCGGATCGGCCGACCGCCACACCTGCCGGATGTACTCATCGGCGTACGGAGCGCCCCCGACGATCACCAGCTTCATCCCCCGGGCCTTGAGCGAGTCAATCCGGCTGAACGCCTCAACGAGCAGGTGCGGGTTGTTCTCGGGCTCCAACCGGCCCACGAACAGGACGTAGCGCTCAGGCTCCAACCCCAGGCGCTCGAGCGTCTCGGTACCGCCGTGGCCGGGATCGGTCACGCCGTAGGGGACCACGCCGATCCGCTGCCCGTAGCGCTGCTCGAAGATGTCGGCCACCGCGTGACTGTCGGTGATCGCCCGATCGGCCCACCGCGGCGCCGTCGCCTCGGCCAGGCGCAGGTAGGCCTTGGCGAGGGCCGGCCACTTGCGGCGATCGGAATCGAGGCCGTCGACGTTGATCACCGCCGGAATGCCCGCCCAGCGCATGATCAAGCACAGCGGCGAGTTGCCGGCGATGAAGAACAGCGCCACGTCGGGCTTGGTCCGGCGGGCGGCGTGGACGGCCGACAGGGCGGTGTGCACGAACGTGTCGAGGTACTTGTTCTGGACCGTGCGGAGATGCACGAGCTCCGCGCCCTTGTAGCGCTTCAGCGTCGAGTCGACGACGTGCGGGCGGCAGTACACGATGACCTCGTGACCGCGGTCGGTGAGCCGCGAGGTAAGCTGCTCGACCGCCGTCTCAAAGCCGCTGTAGGAGGCGGGGATCCCGCGGGTGCCGAGGATCGCGATCTTCATCTGCTGACGGCCCGGGTCTTCACCTGCTGAGGGCCACAGAGTAGGCATCCTGATGCGCCCGCGCGCACCTGGCCCAGGTGAACGCCTCGGCGCGGCGCCGGCCGGCCGCCGCGAGCCGCTCGCGCAGCGCCGCGTCCCCGGCCAGCTCGGCCATCGCGGCGGCGAACGTCTCCGGGTCATGTGGATCCGCGTACCGCACGGCTGCGTCTGCGACCTCGACGACGCCGGACACCGGGGCCGCCAGCACCGGCACGCCGAAGCGCATCGCCTCGAGCGGCGTGAGGCCGAAGCCCTCGTGGAGCGCCGGGTGCACGAGCGCCGCCGCGCCGGCGCAGAGCTCGGCCAGCCGCACGGCGTCGGGCCGCGCCACCACGCTGACGCCAGGCGCCCCGGCCGTCGCGCCGCCGGCCAGCACGAGCGGGAGCGGCTCGCCGCCGGAGCGCTCCCGGTAGCGGGCGTAGGCCGCCAGCAGCGCGGGGAGGTTCTTGCGCGGCTCCGCGTCGCCGACGTAGAGGAAGTGCCGCGGCCGCACGGGGCCGAGCGGCGTCAGCTCCTGGCCGGGGCCGAGCAGCGCGACCGTCGTGCGCCCGGGTGCGACGCCCCACAGCCGGCGGACGTCGGCCGCCGTCGTCTCCGAGATGCAGATCACCTGCGCCGCGCGCCGGGCCGCGAGCCGGTGGGCGAGGCGCGCGTAGGCGCGGAAGCGGGGATCGAAGTGCCCGGGCAGCAGCTCGAAGGCGAGATCGGTGACGGTGATCACCTGCGGCAGCCGCGCGGCCATCGCGTGCGCGGGCAGCGGGTGGTGGATCAGCTCGGCGCCGGCCACCGCGCCAGCCGCGGCAGCACGACGCTCGCCCACCACATATCACCCGCCAGGTTACGCAGGCTGCCCAACCCTCCCCCCGCCGGCGCCCGGCGATGCGGGTTGATTGCCTCGATCGGCTCGACGCCGTCGAGCCGCTGCAGTTCCTCGACCACCCGGCGGATGTAGATACCCGTGCCGGAGAACGGCGCGCGGCGGGCGAAGGTGGTGTCTATGAGGACGCGCATCGGGTTGCCGCCGAGGCTATGTGATCGACCCACAGGCCGGCCACCGCCAGCGGATCGCGCCGCACGCACCGCCGCGAGGTGGAGCTCTCGGCCGGTGGTTACATCTTCCGGCGGCGCAGCATATCGGCGCCGTCGGCGCTCAACGGCGTTGCAGGAGCGACGTGATCCCGTCCGGATCCGGAACGACGTGGCTCAGCCGCGGTACCTTCGCGAAGGCGAGATCCGCCGAGACGAGCGGGCCCGCTCCCGCGCCGATCGCGGCGGCGGCGAGCACCGCATCGAACGCGCCAAGGGAATCGTGCTGCTCGTACAGATCGAGGCCACGCGCAAGCGCGTCACCACTGACAAGCAGCATCGGCGCGAGCAGGTCCGCGTAGTCACGCGCGAGCCTCACGGCGTCGCTCCGTCCGCGCCGCCGCGCCCGGACATGGACGAACTCCTGGATGACCTCGACCATCGTCGTCGCCTCGACGAGGCCATCTGTGATTGCTTTGATCAGCCGCCGACACGGATCGCGATATCCGTGCTCAGCCCCCATCGCGTACACGAGGATGGTGGTGTCGAGGACGATCACGCCCGCCGGCCGCGAAGCGCGTCGAGCTCCTCTCGGAGCTGCTCTGCGTCACCGACGGGCATGTCCTCCGCCTCGAGCAGGCGCGCACCCGCACTTCGGCGCCGTGCCTCCGGACCCGCGAGGCCTTTGTCGATCGCATCCCGGACGACTGCCGCGACCGAAACACCACGCTCACGCGCCGCGCTGACGACACGTCGATGGCGCTCGTCGTCGAGCAGAACCTGCAGCCGGCGCTCAAGCGTCATACACATACATTAGCATGTGTAGGTCTGGGGTCAGGACGGCCGAACGTAGCCGTACCGAGCGACCTCGACACCACGGCGCTGCTGAGCGACGCCGTCGCTCGCGTTCGCCCTCTACCCTCCCGCGGCAGGTGATGACCCGCCCGACGACCTCCCGAGCCCGCGCGCTGGCGCTGGGGCTGCTCGCCGCGCTGGCTCTGCTGAGCGCGCTGCCTACCGCCGCGCTGGCCGATCACGCCCAGCAGTCGGTGTTCCAGGACGACCAGTTCCTGCTCTACGAGCCGACCTTGACCGTGATCCGCACGCTGGCGGTGCTGAAGACGCTCGGCGTCCAGCAGGTCCGCGTCACCGTCAAGTGGTCGACGATCGCCCCCGACCCGCTCTCCCGGCGCCGGCCCGGCGGCTCCTTCAACCCGATCTTCCCGAGCTCCTACCCGGCGTCCGGCTGGGCACCGTACGACCGCGTCATCGCGCTGGCGCAGCGGTTCGGGATCGCCGTCGAGCTGAACCTCACCGCGCCCGGGCCACTGTGGGCGATGGGGGGCAGGCCCCCGACCACGCGCGCCGCCGACCACTGGTACCCGCACCCGTCCGACTTCCTCGCCTTCGTCTTCGCGGTCGGCCTGCGCTACAGCGGGCATTACCTGGGCCTGCCGAGGGTCGCCCTGTGGTCGATCTGGAACGAGCCGAACCAGCCGGGCTGGCTCTCGCCGCAGTCGCTGCGGATCAGGGGCCGGGTCCGGCCGATCGCGCCGCGGCTGTACCGCGACTATGTCCGCGCCGGCTACAGCGCGCTGTACTTCAGCGGGCACCCGTCGAGCACCGACACGATCCTGATCGGCGAGCTCGCACCCGAGGGCTACGAGACCTCGGGCTTCTACACGGCGATCACGCCGCTGCCGTTCCTCCGCGACGTGTACTGCGTGAACGGGCGCTATCGGCCGCTGAGCGGCGCCTCCGCGAGAGCCCTGGGCTGCCCCAGGAGCGGCTCGCGGACGAGGTTCGTGAGGGACAACCCGGGCCTGTTCGACGCCTCGGGCTTCGCCCACCACCCCTACTACTTCTTCCATCCGCCGTCGTACAGCGCCCCTGACCCCAACTTCGCGCCGATCGCCGACCTCGACCGGCTGGAACGCGCGCTGGATCGCTCGCTGAGGGCGTGGGGCTCGCGCCGGCACCTGCCGATCTACCTGACCGAGTACGGCTACCAGACCCGGCCGCCCGACCCCTACGAGGTCGTCACCCCGGCCGAGCAGGCCGGGTACCTCAACCAGGCCGACTACATCGCCTGGCGTGACCGACGCGTGCGCAGCGTCGCCCAGTTCCTGCTGCTCGACTCCCCGCCCGACCCCCGCTTCACCCCGCAGGAGTTCGGCTACTGGGACACCTTCCAGACCGGCCTGCTGTTCGCCAACGCCACGCCCAAGCCGGCCTATGCCGCCTACCGGACCCCGGTGTGGATCCCGCGCCCCAGGTTCCGGCGCGGCTCACCGGTGTTCGTCTGGGGCCAGGTGCGACCCGCCTCCTCGGGCGCGCGAGTGCAGGCCGCGATCCAGTGGAAGGGCGGCCGCGGAGCCTTCAGGACGCTCGCCATTGTCTCCACGCAGGCCCGGGACGGCTACCTCACCGCGCGCGTGCGACCCCCCGGGACCGGCCTGATCCGAATCGCCTGGAGCTCGGCCCGCGGCCCCGTGGCGAGCCGCAGCGTCCGGGTCAGGGCCGGTTAGGTTGGGCGACGGTGGGGAAGCGGTGGCTCGATGACGACACCCACGTGGCCAGCGGTACTGGCGATGACCCTGGTCGTCCGCGACGAGCAGGACGTGCTCGCGGCGAATCTGCGCCACCACCTGATGCAGGGGGTGGACGTGATCCTGGTCGTCGATCACGGATCGCGTGACCGCACGCCGGAGATCCTCCGCGAGTTCGAGCGCGACGGACGGGTTCACTGGCTGCGTGAGGAGGACCCGGCCCGCGACCAAGTCCGGCGGGTGAACCGGCTGCTGCGGATCGCCGCGGAGCGCCACGCCGCCGACTGGTCATCCACTGCGACGCGGACGAGTTCTGGATGCCAGGCGCTGGATCACTGCGCGACGTCTTCTCGGCGATCCCGGACCGCTACGGTTACGTGATCGTTCCCCGTAACAACTTCGTGCCCGCCGGCGAGGGCCCGGAGCCCTTCCACGAGCGGCTGCTGATCCGCGAGCGCTGCTCGGCCAATCCCCGCGGGAACCGTTTGGAGCCGAAGATCGCCCAGCGGCCCGCGGCCGCCGCCGGCGTCAAGGCGGGCAACCACGCGCTGGAGGCGCCGGTGATGGACCCGGCGCCCGACCTCGGCGCACTGGATATCCTCCACTTCCCGATGCGCAGCCCCGAGCAGTTCGAGCACAAGGTGCTGAACACCGGGACCGGTTATGAGCGCCTCCAGGAGCGCGCGAGCGGGGTCGGCATCGACCAGCTGCGGCTGCTCGAGATCCACCGCCGCGGAGAGCTCGAGAACTACTACCGCACGCAGCTCCGCGACGGCCTCGCCCGCTGGCCCGAGCCCGCCGGCGAGTCACCGGCGGCGCGAGAGCTGCTGCGCCGAACCTGGACCCGGTCATGAGCCGCGTGCCGCGGTGGGCGCCGCTCGCGCTGATGGCGCTCGCGCTCGCCCTCCCGAGCTCGGCGCAGGCGTTCAGCAAGGCGATCTGGGGCCCCGTCTACCGCAACGGGGTAAACCAGTTCCCCATCTACCGGCAGCTCGGCGTGAAGATCTACGAGGCGGAGCTGAACTGGGCCGACGTCGCGGTGCGCCGGCCGCGACGCGCCGCCGACCCGCGGGACCCCGCCTACCGCTGGCCGACCGCCATCGCCCAGGCGATCACCCAGGCGCGGCGCTTTCACATCAGCGTGCTGCTCGAGCTGATCGGCGCCCCGCCCTGGGCCAACGGGGGGCGGCCGTTCAACTGGGTGCCGAGGCGTCCCGCCGACTTCGCCGCGTTCGCCACCGCGGCGGCGGCCAGGTATCCGAGCGTGCACCTGTGGATGGTCTGGGGCGAGCCGAGCCGCCGCCCCAACTTCGAGCCGCTCTACCCCGCCAGCCCGGGCACCCCCCTGAACCACCGCCAGCAGATCGCCCCGCACAACTACGCGCGCCTGCTCGACGCGGCCTACGGGGCGCTCAAGGCGCGCGATCGCCGAAACCTGGTGATCGGCGGCTGCACCTACACGACGGGCGACATCGACACCCAGCAGTGGATCGAGAACCTACGGCTTCCCAACGGGCGACGGCCACGGATGGACATGTACGCCCACAACCCGTTCAGCTTCGAGGCGCCCAACTTCTCCGACCCGCCCTCGCCCTCAGGCGTCGTGCAGTTCTCCGATCTCAAGCGCCTGGGGGGCTGGATCGACCGTTACCTGCGACGCGGGATGCCGATCTTCATCTCGGAGTTCACGATCCCGACCCAGACCGACCTCGAGTTCAACTTCCACGTCGATCCGACGGTGGCCGCCGGCTGGATCCGCGACGCGCTGCGGCTCTCGCGCCAGTGGAAGCGGGTCTACGGGCTCGGCTGGATCAATCTCTACGACGCACCGCCAGAGACCTTCGGCGGGCTGATGATGGCCGACGGCGCGCGCAAGCCGCTGTTCGCCGCGTTCGCGAGCTGAGCCTCACCGGACCGCGACCGGATCACGGTCGAGCAGGTGCTCGGGCAGCGGGCCGGGTCCGCGCCCGGGAGACCTCGGTCAGCAGCTGCTCGTACTGGTCGGTGACCGCCTCCCACGAGTACAGCTCGGCCCGGCGCCGCGCTCGCTCGCGGTACTCGACCACCAGCGCGGGATCGGCCAGCAGCCGCTCGAGCTGGCGGGTCAGGTCCTCGACGCCCACACGGCCGGAGAATCTCACGCATCCAACGCGCGCCCATGCCACACCCCCTGCCAAACACCGCCAAACCGCCCGCCTAGCTCACTCCAGAAGACCTACAACCTAATGCTTCTCCAGCTGGGTGTCCTGTTAGGAGTCGCGAATAAAATAGTGGGCTGTGGCAGGATGTTGGGTTGTGGTGGCGTATCGCGCGGGCATGATCGATGAATCGAAGATTGCTGAGCGGTATCGCGCGTTGGGCCCGGAGTTGAACGAGCGTCAGCGGAGGT
>JBBSFX010000063.1:0-7153 GCA_038254735.1 Solirubrobacterales bacterium | reverse complement strand
GCACTCCCGCGTCAGCGACAGAACGATCATCATCAAAAACGACGTTGATCGCGTCCAGCGAATCCTTCACCATACGGGTGACCTCCTGAGCCGGGCCGCAGCTGCCGTATACAGTTGCTTTCTCCCTGCTTAGGAGGTCAATTAAGCACACTCACCGGACAGAACCACCCAGCGCCGCGGTGGATTGAGGCTAAGACTGAGCGGGGTCGGGGTCGGCGACGGTTACGAAGTCGCGGACCCTCGGCTCCCGAGGCGGAGCGGCGGGCCGGGCTCGGGCGGGACGCCGGGGCCCAGATCGGCGAGCCGGTGCTGCCACCAGCCGACGTCGCGCCAGTCGCCGGCCTTGAAGCCGACCCGGCGGTAGACGCCGACGGGCTCGAAGCCGACCGCCTCGTGGAGCGCGACGCTGGCCTCGTTGGGCAGGGTGATGCCGGCGATCGCCAGCGTCAGCCCCTGGCGCTCGAGCAGCGGCAGCAGCGCTTCGTAGAGCCGCCGGCCGACGCCCTGGCGGCGATGGCCGGCGCCGACGTAGACGCTGACCTCGACCGCCCACCGGTAGGCGGCGCGGACGCGGTGGGCGCCGGCGTAGGCGAACCCGGCGAGGGCGCCGTCGTGCTCGGCGACCAGCCACGGGTAGCGCTCGGTGTAGACGGCGATGCGCTCGCCGAGCTCCACCGCGCTCGGCGCCGCCTCCTCGAACGAGACCGCGCTGCCGGTCACGAACGGGGCGTAGATCTCCGCGCAGGCCGCCGCGTCGCGGGCGGCGTCGGCGTCGCGGATCAGCATCCGGGCCAGGGTAGAGGACCGCTCGGGGCAGCAGCGGGGCGACAACCGCGGCGATCGCCGCGCGCGCGACCGCCTCGTCCTCGAGCGGAAGCCCGCTCTCGGGCATCAGCACGGAGCGCCAGTAACCTGCGCCTGCGCGGCTGCGTCGGCAACCCTCGCAGCCACCGCCGACCGACACCCGAGGAGCAGCGATGAGCATCCAGACCCTGACCGACGAGCAGCGCGCCTTCGTCGAGGCGATCCGCGACTTCGCCAAGCGCGAGTGCGGCACCCGCGAGCAGCGCGACGCCCTTACCCATGGCGGCTCCGAGCCCCACAACGACGAGGTGTACGCGCGGATCGCCGAGCTCGGATGGCTCGGGGTGGCGATCCCCGAGGCCTACGGCGGCTCGGGCGGCGGCGCCGTCGAGCTGTGCCTGCTGTGCGAGGAGTTCGCGCGCGGGCAGATCCCGATGGGCTTCTTCTCGGTCAGCATGATCACCGCCGGGGCGATCGAACGGTTCGGCTCCGAAGCGCTCAAGCAGGAGCTGCTCGGCGGCGTCGCGGCCGGGCGCGTCGAGGCGATCGCGATGTCCGAGCCGGAGGCCGGCTCCGATGTCGGCAACCTGTCCTGCCGCGCCGAGCGGGTCAACGGCGGCTACGTGATCAACGGCCAGAAGACGTGGATCACCGCCGCCCACAAGGCCGACCACATCCTGCTCGTGTGCCGCACCGACCGCAGCGGCTCCAAGCACGAGGGCCTGAGCATGATCTCGGTGCCGGCCGGGATCGACGGGCTCGAGGTCCGGGGGATCGACACGATGGGCGGCCGGGAGGTCAACGACGTGTTCTTCACCGATTGTCACGTCGACGCCGAGCGCCTCGTCGGCGAGCAGGACAAGGCGTGGATGCAGCTGATGGCCGGTCTCAACCAGGAGCGGCTGATCATCGCCGCCCAGTCGCTGGGGATGGCCCAGCGCGCGTTCGACGACGTGCTCGTCTACGTCAAGGAGCGCAAGCAGTTCGGCCGCCCGATCGGCAGCTTCCAGGCGCTGCGCCACCGGCTCGCCGATCTCGCCACCGAGATCGAGTGCTCCCGGGCGCTGATCTACGACACCGCGGCCAAGGTCGACGGCGCCCCGGGTGCGCTGTTCCCTCGCGAGGCCTCGATGTGCAAGCTCAAGGCGACCGAGACGGCCAAGCACGCGGCGCTCGAGGGTGTGCAGATGATGGGCGGCTACGGCTACGCCACCGAATACGACATGGAGCGCCAGCTCCGTACCGCCGTGGTGACGACGATCTACGGCGGCACCAGCGAGGTCCAGCGCGAGATCATCTCCAAGACCCTGGGGCTCTGAATCGCTGACGCTCGTCGGAGTCCCGGGGAGCATTCGCGGGGGCGGATGCTCGGGGGGGCCTCGGGCTCGTCCGGTCGGCCGCGGCGGATTACGAGGTCATTCCCCCGAACTGGCCGCCGGTGACGTTGAGCACCTGGCCGCTGACGAAGTTCGACCACGCCGAGCACAGGAAGAACACGCCGCCGGCGGCCTCCTGGGGGGTGCCGGGGCGGCCCAGCGGGATCAGCATCGGCGCCATCCCGCGGAGCTGGTCGGGGATCCCCAACTGGATCCTCTCGCCGCCGATCTCCATCGTGTTGCTCTCGTCCTTGGTCGCCGTCAGCCGCGTCTCGATGTAGCCGAAAGCGACCGCGTTGACGTTGATCCTGAACGACCCCCACTCCTTGGCGAGCGTCTTGGTCAGCCCGACGACGGCGGACTTACCCGAGGAGTAGTTGGCCTGGCCGGCGTTGCCCATCGTGCCGGAGATCGAGGAGACGTTGACGATCTTGCGGAACACCTCGACGCCCTGCTCGCGCTCCCGCTTGGCCGGCTCGCGCATGTGGGGGGCGACGGCGCGGCACATGCGGAACGGGACGATCGAGTGGATGTCGAGCATCCGCTGGAAGTTCTCGTCGCTCATCTTGTGAATCGGCGCGTCGACCGTGTACCCGGCGTTGTTGACGAGGATGTCGACCCGGCCCCACGCCTCGACCACGTCGGCCACCAGCCGGTCGCAGACGCCCTCCCTGGTCAGGTCGCCGGCGAACACCAGCGTGTCGCCGGCGATCTCGCCGGCGGTCTGCTCGGCGACGTCGCCGTCGAGGTCGTTGATCAGGACCTTGGCGCCGTGCTCGGACAGGATCTCTGCCGTGGCCCGGCCGATCCCGCGCGCCGAGCCGGTGACGATCGCGACCTTGCCGTCGAGGAGTGTCATCTGGGCTGCTGCCTTTCGCTCGCCGTCTGCAACGCGCGGGATCATGCCACCGCCACGTCGATAGAGTCCCGCGACGTACGTGAACGCGCGGGATTGGATAGACGCCTTCGCGGCTCGACTCGGTGCCGAGCCTCCGAGCGCCGACGAGTTCGCGCGGCTGCTGGAGCTCGCCGGCGTGGCCGCCCACGCCTCCGAGCGGGTCGCGGCGCCGGTGTCGTGCTGGGTCGCCGCGCGGGCGGGGGCGACGCCAGAGCAGGCGCTGGCCGCCGCGCGCGAGCTCGAGGCCGGGGAGGGCGGATGAGCCCGCGCGAGCACGAGGTCGTCCTGTTCGGCGCCACCGGGTTCACGGGCGGGCTGACCGCCCACTACCTGGCCGAGGGCGCCGCCGCGGACACCCGCTGGGCGCTCGCCGGCCGCAACCGCGGCAAGCTCGAGGCGCTACGGGACGAGCTCGCCGCGATCGACCCGCGGGCCGTCGAGCTGCCGCTGCTCCACGCCGACATCGAGGATCCCGCCTCGCTGCAGAAGGTGGCCGAGTCGACCAAGGTCGTGATCACCACGGTCGGCCCGTACATCAACTACGGCGAGCCGCTCCTCGCCGCCTGCGCCGCGGCCGGGACCGATTACGTCGACCTCACCGGCGAGCCCGAGTTCGTCGACCGCATGTGGCTCGGCTACCACGAGCAGGCCCAGCGCACCGGCGCCCGGCTGATCCACAGCTGCGGCTTCGACTCGATCCCGCACGACCTCGGCGTCCTCTACACCGTCGGCCAACTGCCCGAGCACACGCCGCTGGCGGTCCAGGGCTTCGTGCGCGCCGGCGGCACCTTCTCCGGCGGAACCTACCACTCGGCGATCGCGATCATGGCCCGCCTGCGCCAAGGCGCGGCGGTGGCCAAGCAGCGCCGCCAGCGCGAGCTGCGGCCCGCCGGGCGCAGCATCCGCGGGGTGCTGGGGCGTCCCTACAACGACCACGACGCGGGCGGCTGGGTGGCGCCGATGCCGACGATCGACCCCCAGCACGTGCTCCGCTCCGCCCGCGCGCTCGAGCGCTACGGGCCCGAGTTCTCCTATGGGCACTACGTCGTGCTCGGGAGGCTGCCGGTGCTGGCGGGCGCCCTCGCCGGCGCGGCTACGATCGTGGCATTGGCCCAGCTGCCCCCGACCCGCAAGTTGCTGCTGAAGCTCAAGCACCCCGGCGAGGGGCCGACCCCCGAGCAGCGCGCCAGGGCGTGGTTCAAGGTCAGGTTCGTCGGGACGGCGGGGAGCGGCGAGCGGATCGTCACTGAGGTCTACGGTGGCGACCCCGGCTACGGGGAGACCTCGAAGATGCTGGCCGAGTCGGCGCTGTGCCTGGCCAAGGACGCGCTGCCCGAGGTGGCCGGCCAGAGCACCCCGGCGGTGGCCATGGGCCAGGTCCTGATCGACCGCCTGATCGCCGCCGGTATCGGCTTCCGGGTGCTCGAGCGCTGATGGGCGGCGCGATCACCCCGGCCGCCGCGATCGACGCCGTGGGCGGCGGGTGATGGCCGGCTGGACCGCCGCGCAGATCCCCGACCAGACGGGCCGCGTGGCGATCGTCACCGGTGCCAACAGCGGCCTCGGGCTGATCACCGCGCGCGAGCTCGCCCGCCACGGCGCGAGCGTGGTGATGGCGTGCCGCAACCTCGCCAAGGGCGAGGCGGCGCTGGCCGGGCTGTGCGCGGAGCTGCCCGCCGCCGCGCTGCAGGTCTCCGCCCTCGACCTCGGCGAGCTGGCCTCGGTGCGGGCGTTCGCCGCGCGGGTCGGCGCCGAGCACGAGCGCGTCGACCTGTTGGTCAACAACGCCGGCGTGATGGCGCCGCCGCGGCGGCTGACCGCCGACGGCTTCGAGAGCCAGCTCGGCACCAACCACCTCGGCCACTTCGCGCTCACCGGGCTGCTGCTGGGGCGGTTGCGGGAGGCGCCGGCCCCGCGGGTGGTGACGCTGTCGAGCGCCGCGCACCGGATCGGCCGGATCAAGTTCGAGGACCTCCAGCGCGAGCGCGGCTACAACAACTGGCTGGCCTACGGGCAGTCGAAGCTGGCCAACCTGATGTTCTGCTTCGAGCTCCAGCGCCGCGCGGCCGCGGCGGCCGGTCCCCTGCGCAGCCTCGCCGCGCACCCCGGGTACGCCTCGACCAACCTGCAGACGGCGGGCCCGAGCCGCTTCTACGAGAAGTGGCTGGGCGTGCTGGGCAACCACACGGTCGCCCAGAGCGCGGAGCTGGGCGCGCTGCCGACCCTGTACGCGGCCACCTTCCCCGATCTTCCCGGCGGCTCGTTCGTCGGCCCCGACGGGATCGGCGAGGTGCGCGGCCATCCCCGCGTCCTCGGCGCCGCCGGCCGGGCCTACGACGAGGCGGCGTGGCGGCGGCTGTGGGAGGTCTCCGAGCAGCTCACCGGGGTGGCCTACGAGCTCTGAGCCGGGTCCGGGCTCTGCGCCGGGTCCGGGTCCGAATCCGGCTCCCGGCGTGTTCCTGCGCCGCGAGGGCCCGGCGGCGCTCGAGTGGGCGGCGCGGTACCTGGAGGGCGTCGGCGATCGCCCGGTGCTGGCGCAGGTGGTCCCCGGGGAGGTCCGGGACCGGCTCCCCCGCTGCGCGCCCGAGCACGGCGAGCCGTTCGCCGCCGTCCTGCGCGACCTCGACGAGCTGCTGATGCCCGGCGTCACCCACTGGCAGCACCCGCGCTACTTCGCTTACTTCGCCACCAGCGCCTCGGAGCCGGCGATCCTTGCCGAGCTGCTGGCGGCGGCGCTCAACTCGGTGGCCATCCTGTGGCGCACGGCGCCGGCGGCGACCGAGCTCGAGGGCGTCGTGCTCGACTGGGTGGCCGAGCTGCTGGGGCTGCCGGCCGGGTGGCACGGGCACATCGAGGACAGCGCCTCGACCTCGACGCTGGCCGCGCTGATCGCCGCCCGCCAGGCCACCGGTCGCGCGGAGGTGGTGTGCTCCGTGCATGCCCACTCGTCGGTCGAGAAGGCGGCGAAGATGCTGGGGATGCGGTTGCGCACGGCGCCCGTCGACGGCGCGTTCGCCCTGCGGCCCGAGGCGCTCGGCTCGCTGCGCGAGGCCGCCGCCGTGGTGGCTACGGTGGGGACGACGGCGGCGACGGCGGTCGACCCCGTACCGGCGATCGCCGACGCCTGCGAGCGGGACGGGGCGTGGCTGCACGTCGACGCCGCCTACGCCGGCGCGGCGATGGTGTGCCCGGAGCTCCGCTGGGCATTCGCCGGCGTCGGGCGCGCCGACTCGCTCGTCGTCAACGCCCACAAGTGGATGCTGACGCCGATGGACTGCTCGCTGATGTTCTCGCCGCGGCCCGACGACCTGCGCGCCGCGTTCAGCGTCGTCCCCGAGTACCTGCGGACGCCGGCGGGCGAGGACGCGCTGTCGCTGAGCGAGTACGGACCGGCGCTGGGACGCCGCTTCCGTGCGCTGAAGCTGTGGGCGGTGCTCCGCTGCCACGGCCGCTCCGGCCTGCAGGAGCACGTGCGGGGCGGGATCGCGCTGGCGGCGGAGTTCGAGCGGTGGGTGGAGGCCGCGCCGGGCTGGGAGCTGTGCGCGCCGCGGCGCTTCTCGGTCGTCTGCTTCCGTCTCTCCGGCTCCGACGATGAGAACCGGGCGTTGCTGGAGGCGGTCAACGCGAGCGGCGAGATCTTCATCTCGCACTGCGTGCTCGACGGGCGCTACGTGCTGCGCCTGGCGGTCGGGCAGCTGCACACCTCGCCCGCGGACGTCCGCCGCGCGTGGGATGCGCTGAATCGTTACCGGTAGGCCTTGTGCGGTTGCCGGCGGTGGCGGGACGATCTTGGCCGTGGAGAGACGACGAGGCGGAGACGGTGTCGCTGATCAGGCGGGTGCTACTTCAGCTCGGCGGATGACCGACCGAGCAGCTGGCGGGCGATGATCAGCAGCTGGATCTGCTGGGTGCCCTCGAACAGGTCGAGGATCTTCGCGTCCCGGGCCCACTTCTCGAGCAGCTCCCCCTCGCCGTAGCCGAGCGAGCCGCACAGCGCCACGCAGCGCAGCGCGATCTCGGTGCCGACCCGGCCGGCCTTGGCCTTGGCCATCGACGCCTGCAGCGAGTTGGGCTT
>JBBSFX010000062.1:0-8171 GCA_038254735.1 Solirubrobacterales bacterium | reverse complement strand
CGGCGCGGTGGTGGCGGCCGTCGCGCCCGGGGTCGAGCTCGTGGCGGCGGTGCCGCGCCCGGCGGTCCCGGCGGTCCCGGCGGTCCCGGCGGTGCCGGCGGGGCTGCCCTGGGCGGTCCCGGCGGTCCCGGCGGTCCCGGCGGTCCCGGCGGTCCCGGCGGTGGCGCGGGTCCCGGCGGTGGCGGGCGTCCCGGCGGTGGCGGCGGTCCCGGCGGTGGCGGCGGGGTGGCCGGGGCGGGCCGCGGCGGCCGACGGGCCGGCGGCCGACGCGTTGGGGGAGGCGACGCGGCCGGCCTGGTCGGACAGTCGGCCGATCACGAACGCGAACCCGACGAGCGCCACGACGACAACGACGCCGACGAGCGCCACCGGCACCCGCCAGTCGGGCGGGGAGTAGATCAGCGTCCGCGCCGCGCCGCACTGCAGGCACCACTCCTGGTCGGCGGCCAGTGGAGTCCGGCACTGGGCGCAGCGCTCCGGCTCGGCCTCGGCCCGCGCGCGCTGGCCCGGCGGCTGATCCGCGTGGGCGAGGTCGCCCGTCGCGCTCACGACGCGCCGCTCCCGTCGCTCTCGTCGCTGTCGTGGCGCGAGAGGTCGAGCGGCTCCCCGCACGTCGCGCAGAAGCGGTCGGTGCTGCCGTGGACGGCGCCGCAGTAGTCGCACGCGCCGCCGATCCCGGCCTCGCGCAGCTCGCGCATCGTCGCGCCTTGGCCGAGCGCCCGCTCGAGCGCTCGCAGCTCGGCATCGGTGACCGCGGCGCCGCGGACCTTGGCGTCGAGCAGATCGCGGCGCTGCTGGCCGAAGCGGTGGAGCTCGAGTGCGAAGCCGCCGATGTCGCGGAGCTGGATCTCGCGCAGCGCCCGCAGGTAGCGGGCGCGGCGGCGCATCCGTCCGCGCTCGCCGACGCCGGGGGTGGCGTGGGGCTGCGGCACCTGCGCAGCGCCCCCGGGCTCGGGCTCCAGCCGTGGCTCGGGCGCGGGCTCGGGGCGGGGGGCCGCCATCTCGGTGGTGGAGCCGTCGAGGAGGGTGAGGACCGGCGGCGGCACCGGAGGCGGCACCGGCGGCGGCGGCGGCTCGGGCGCGGTCGCCGGCGCGTGGTCCCGGTGCGCGGCCGGGGCGGGGGGCGCCCATTGGTCGGCCGGCTCGGGCGGGCCGGCCGGCTCGGGGGACGCGGGCGCCGCAGCCGGGGCCGGCGGCGCGGCAGGCGCGGCGGATACGGGCGGCTCCGGCGCGGCGACCGGCGTTCGCCGCCAGACGATCCGTCCGGACGGCGCGGCCGGCGCGGGCGGGGCCGGGGCCTCGGGTGCGGGGGGCTCCCACGGGGGGCTCGTCGGCTCGCGCTCCGGCGCCGTGGCCAACGCGCCGGTCGGTCCGGGATCCGCGCCGGTGCCGTTCGGGGCGACGACGTCGCCCGGCGTCGGCGCGTAGGGGTACGCCTCGGTCGGCCGGGGCCCCAGGCGACGGGCGGCCGTGGCACGGCGCCGGCGGACGATGGTTTCAAGCAGGTCGCTCATCTCGACTCCCCGAGCGACGAGTATAGGTGCGGGTTCCGGGGTGATCGTGGCCCCTTCCACAGCGTGGAGCAGGGTCGGCGCGACCATGCCGAGCCCCCTTCCCGCCGGTCGCCCCCCGGTGGGCGGCCCGCTGCCGGTCACCCCCGCCCCGGCGCCGCGCTCGGGCCGCCTCCGGCGTCCGCCGCCGCGGCGGGCAGCAGCGAGCGCCACGCCTCGAGCACCCCGGCCGCCATCCGGTCGGCCGAGTAGGCCTCGGCCCGGGCGCGGCCGGCGATTCGCGGGTCCGCGTCGACCAGGTGGGGTGCCAGCGCGGCCCGCCAGCGCTCGAGCGAGAACTCCTCGCACAGCGCGCCCTCGACGCCCGCGAGCGCCTCGGGCGCGATCCCGTGGGGGGTGGCGAGGACCGGGACCTCGCAGGCCAGCGCCTCCAGCACGGCGAGCCCGAAGCCCTCGCGATCGGAGGGCACGAGCACGGCGTTGGCGGCGTTGACCCACAGCGGCACGCGCTCGGGGTCGACCCCGCCGAGCTCGAGCAGCCGGGTCTCGCCGGCCAGCTCGAGGGCCAGGTCGTGGCGCTTCTCCGCGCGGGCCGGATCGGCGGCGAACAGCAGGTACGGCCGATCGGGGTCGAGTCCCAGCGCCGAGCGCGCCTCGGCGCGGGGGACGGGGCGGAAGCGCTTGGTGTCGACCCCGCACGGAAGCACCGCCACCGGCCGGCGCGACGCCCAGCGCGGGACCGCGGCGGCCAGCTCCGAGGAGACGGCGGCGACGAGCTGCTGGCGCCGGGCCGCGGCGAGGCTGATCGCGCGCGAACGCGGGTGGTGGACGTCGGTGCCGTGCAGCGTGAGCACGTGCGCATCGGCGGCGACGGCCAGCGCCGGCCACGCGGTCAGGCCGAAGTGGGCATGGACGACGTCGAAGCGTCGGCCCCGGAAGCGGCGGCGCAGCGTCGAGCCGGCGCGGGCATAGGCGCCGAGCGATCCGGGGGCGAACGTGAACACCTCGAGCTCGAGGTCGGGGATCCGCTCGAGCGCGCGGACCTGGTCGCGCACGAAGCTGCCCAGCGGCCGCTCGCGGCTCGGCCACATGTTGGAGACGATCAGCGCGCGCACCGCTCTGGACCCTAGAGATGCGGGGCCGGAATCGACTCCGCGGCGACCGGCTCGGCCGCCGAGCCGATCGCCGTCGACCGGCTCTGCCACCATCGTCCGCGTGACCCCCTCCGCGCACCAGCCGGTGGCCGTGTTCGACTCGGGGGTCGGCGGGCTGACCGTGCTGCACGAGCTGCTGGTGTCGTTGCCGACCGAGGATTATCTCTACCTCGGCGACACCGCGCGCTTCCCCTACGGCGAGCGCACCCCGGGGGAGCTGGAGGCGTTCGCGCTGCAGATCGCCGAGCACCTGGTCGAGGCCGGGGCGAAGCTGCTCGTCGTCGCCTGCAATGCGGCCAGCTCGGCGGCGCTGGCGTCGCTCGAGGCCTGGCTGTCGGAGGTCGGCGCCGAGCTGGACGTGATCGGCGTGATCGCACCCGCCACGCAGCTCGCGGTGGCCGGGAGCCGCAGCGGGCGGATCGGCCTGCTGGCCACTCCCGCCACCGTGCAGACCGGTGCCTACGAGCGGGCGGTGGCCGCCGCCGACCCGCACGTCCACCTGGAGAGCGTCGCCTGCCGTGACCTGGCGCCGATCATCCAGGCGGGCTTCCCGTTCGACCACGACGTCGTCGAGACCGTCCGCGAGTACTGCTCGCCGCTGCGTGCCGCCGCCGTCGACACGGTGATCCTCGGCTGCACCCACTACCCGCTGGTGGCGCCGATGCTGCAGCGCACGCTCGGCCGCGGCGTCAGCCTGGTCAGCTCGGGCACCGGCGTGGCGCGGAGCGTCGAGCGCGCGCTCACCGCCCGCGGCCTGCTCAATGCCCGGACCGGCGAGGGGAGCTACCGGTTTCGCACCACCGGCGATCCCACCGCCTTCCAGCGGCTCGGCACGCGATTCCTGCAGATGCCGCTCGACGAGGTCAGCCACGTCGAGCTCGCGACAAACTCTAAGGTGGCGCCGTGAGCCTGACCGGACAACGCAGCTACGACCGCACCCCCAGCTCGCTGCGGCCGGTCGCGATCCAGCCGGGCTTCGTCGCCACCGCGACCGGCTCGGCGTTGATCTCGATGGGGGAGACGCGCGTCATCTGCACCGCCTCGGTGCAGGAGAGCGTGCCCCGCTGGCTCAAGGGGGCCCGCCGCGGCTGGGTCACCGCCGAGTACGGGATGCTGCCCGCCTCGACGGGCGAGCGCAAGCCGCGCGACATCTCCAAGGGCCGGCTCGACGGTCGCTCGGTTGAGATCCAGCGGCTGATCGGCCGCTCGCTGCGCGGGGTGATCGACTTCGAGGCGCTCGGCGAGCGCACGGTGTACATCGACTGCGACGTCCTCACCGCCGACGGGGGGACCCGCTGCGCCGCGATCACCGGCGGGATGGTGGCGCTGCGGCTGGCCACCGAGCGGCTGCAGCGCGAGGGCGCGCTGAAGCGCTCGCCGCTCACCGGGTCGGTCGCTGCCATCTCCTGCGGGATGGTCGACGGCGTCGCGCTGCTCGACCTCGACTACTCCGAGGACTCGACCGCTGAAGTCGACGCCAACGTCGTGATGACCGGCGACGGCGGCCTCGTCGAGGTCCAGGCGACCGCCGAGCGCACGCCGCTGTCTCGCGCGCACCTCGACGAGCTGCTGGCGCTAGCGGCCGGCGGGATTGAGTCCCTGCGGGCGAGCCAGGACGCGGCGGTGGCGGGAGCGGGCGGGTAGCCCGATGGGTCCCGGGGCGCCGAGCGGCCGCCCGCTGGGTCCCGCGGTGGCGGTCCGCCGGCTGGTCCTCGCGAGCTGCAACGAGCACAAGCTGAGGGAGTTCCGCCGGCTGCTCGGGCCGGCCGGGATCTCCGTCGAGCCGCTGCCCGCCGCGGTCGCGCTCCCCCCCGAGGACGGCGACACATTCACCGCCAACGCGCTGCCCAAGGCGCGCACCGCCGCGCGCGCGCTGGGCCGCGCCGCGATCGCCGACGACTCGGGGATCGAAGCCGCGGCGCTCGGCGGCCGGCCCGGGGTGCGCTCGGCGCGCTACGCGGGCGAGCCTGCCGACGACGAGGCCAACCTGGCCAAGCTGATGGCCGAGGCGCCGGCCGGGAGCCCGCTGCGCTACGTCTGCGCGCTGGCCTACGTCGACCCGCAGGGCGGCCGGGAGCGGGTGTTCACCGGAACCTGCGCCGGCGTGCTGGCGGCCGCGCGCCGCGGCGAGCGGGGGTTCGGCTACGACCCCGCGTTCGCGCTCGCGGACGATCCGGATAGCCGGACGATGGCCGAGCTGGTCGACGCCGAGAAGGACCGGATCAGCCACCGCGGCAACGCGATCCGGATGCTCATCGAGTGGCTCGCGGGCTGATGCCCGAGGCGACGATCGGACCGGCCGCGGCCGCCGCGCCCGCCAAGCAGCACACGGCGATCCTGTCGGTGCTCTCGAACTCGGCGCTGATCCTGCTCAAAGTAATCGCCGGGACGGTCACCGGCTCGGTCGCCCTGCTCACCGAGGCCGTCCACTCGAGCATCGACCTGATCGCCTCGATCGTCGCCTTTTTGTCGATCCGCATGGCCGAGGCGCCCGCCGACGAGTCGCACCGCTACGGGCACGAGAAGGTGGAGAACCTGGCCGCGGCGATCGAGGGGATCCTGATCCTGGTCGGCTCGGCGGCGATCGCCTTCGCGGCGATCCGCCGGCTCCTGGGCGGCGGCCGCGTGCACACGGTCGGCTTTGGGATCGCGATCGTCACCCTGTCGATCGTCGTCAACGCCGTCGTCTCGGCGCGGCTCGCGCGCGGCGCCCGCGAGACCGACTCGGCAGCGCTCGAGGGCGACGCCGCGCACCTGCGCACCGACGCACTGAGCTCCGCGGCGGTGCTGATCGCGCTGGTGCTGGTCAGCATCACGGGCGCGCAGTGGATCGACCCGGTGGTCGCGCTGGTGGTGGCCGCGGTGATCGTCCGCACCGGCGTCGGGCTGCTCGCGCGCTCGGGCCAGGTGCTGGTCGACCAGGCTCTCCCCCTCGAGGAGGTCGACGCGATCCGCGCGGCGATCACCCGCTTCGGCTCGAAGGGCGTCGTCGGCTACCACGAGCTGCGCACCCGTCGCGGCGGCTCGCGCCGCTACGTCGACCTGCACGTCCAGTTCCGCGCCGGGACCTCGCTGGAGGACGCCCACCGCACCGCCCACGAGCTCCGGGACGAGATCGCCGGGCGGCTGCGCGGCGCCGACGTCCTGATCCACCTCGAGCCCGAGGACCGGGTGCGGGCGGGCGAGGAGCAGACGCGGCTGACCCCGCCGCGGCGGGGCTGAGCTCGCCTCAGATCAGGTTGATCGCCGCCGACAGCGCCACCGCGAGCGATACCGCCGCGTAGCCCCAGTCGCGCTTCAGCGCCAGCACGAGCACGCCGACGAGCAGCGTCGCGGTGGTGACGATCCAGGCGATGCGGCCGAGGTCGAGGCCGTGGTGCCGAGGCTGCGGGGGCTCGACGGTTCGCTCGGCGGGCGTGGGCTCGGTCGCAGTCACGGCCCGGGACTCTAGACCCAGGGCCGGAGGAGCCGAGTCAGGCATGGCCGGGCGGGGCCGCCATCAGCTCGACGAGGCCTCCGGCCGGGTCGCGCACGTAGCTGCGCGGGGCGCCCCAGTGTTCGCGCCGGGGCTCGACCTCGTGACCGGCGGCGCGCAGCCGCTCGAGCGTCGGCTCGTACGGGGCGACGACGAGCGCGATGTGGCCGGAGATCGGCGGCGCCGCGGGGTCGAGCAGCAAGTGCAGCTGGGTCGGTCCGAGCTCCATCCAGACAGCGCGTCCTGCCACACCGTCTGGAGCGTCGACGGGGGTGAAGCCGAGCATTCCGTAGAAGCGCAGGCACGGCTCGAGGGCCGCCGGAGAGATCTCGCGGGTGACGTGTTGGATCATCATCGCCAAGCAGGACGGGGGAATCTGAATCCCGGCCCGTCCGCAAGTCGTGTTAGGTTCGGCACTCCCACCACCTCGAAGGAGGAGCAAGTGACGAAAGCCGAGTTCATCGACCAGGTCGCGGATCGCGCCGGGTTGAGCAAGAAGGATGCCGCAGAGGCTGTCGACGCCGTGCTCGAGACGATCGAGGGCGCCCTGAAGCGGGGCAGCGACGTCGTCTTCTCGGGCTTTGGCAAGTTCAGCGTCTCGCAGCGGAGCGCCCGCGAGGGTCGCAACCCGGCCACCGGCCAGAAGATCAACATAGCCGCCTCCAAGGTGCCGAAGTTCTCCGCCGGCGCGGCGCTGAAGAAGGCCGTCAACTAGTGGCCCATTCTGCACATCACAGGATGACCCACTAGCGGTCGCCGACTAGTCGGCGGAAGCGCCCGCAGCGTGAGCGCAGATCCCCCGGTCGTCACCGTGGCGGACGCACCCGGGAGGGCGCCCGGGGACGCGACGCCGACCAGGGAGGGTGCGGGCCAGGCGTTCGGGGATCGCCTCGCAGATCTGGTTGGGCGGCGGGGATCGCAGCTCGTGCTCGGGCTCGATCCCGATCCGGCTCGGCTGTGGCCCCGAGCGATCGAACTGGCCGGCGGTGCCGGGGACCCGCCCTCGCCGCCGGCTCAGCGCGCCGCGATGGCGGTGGCAATCCACTGCACCCTGGCGATTGAGGCCGTCGGCGAGCATTGTGTCGCGGTCAAGCCGCAGGTGGCCTGCTTCGAGCGCCTCGGCGCTGCCGGCTGGGCTGCGCTGGCGGAGGTCACAAGGCGGGCGCAGGAGCACGGCCTGCTGGTGATCGCCGACGCCAAGCGCGGCGACATCGACATCTCGGCCGCCGCCTACGCGCAGGCGTTCCTCGGCTCGACGCCGACGCCGTACGGCCCGGTGGCCGGCCTCGGCGTCGACGCGCTGACCGTCAACCCGCTGCTCGGCGGCGACTCGCTGGCGCCGCTGGTGAGGACCGCGCGGGCCGCCGGGGCCGGACTGTTCGTGCTGGTGCGGACCTCCAACCCGGGCGCGGCCGACGTGCAGGAGCTTGAGCTGCGCGACGGGACGCGGGTCAGCGAGCGTCTCGCCGGGCTGGTCGCGGGGCTCGCCTCCGAGCCGCGCGAGGACCGCGCGGGGAGCGGAGCCCGGGCTCCCGGGACCGGCGAGGGCGGCCGATCCGGGATCAGCGACGTCGGCGCCGTGGTCGGCGCCACCGCGCCCGGGTGGCTCGAGCGGCTGCGGGAGCTGATGCCGAGCGCGCCGTTCCTGCTCCCCGGCGTCGGGGCCCAGGGCGGCCGCGTCGAGGACCTCGCCGCGGCGTTCGCCCCCGGCCCCGCGGGCGGCCTGATTATCGCCTCGCGCGCGGTCGTCGGCGCGTATCTGAACGACGGCGGTGATCCCGCCGCGGCGGCCGCCGGAGCGGCAGCGCGGCTGCGCGAGGCGGCCTGGAAGCTGTCCGCGTGAGGCCGCCCGCGTCCCGATGAGGCCGCACGAGGCCGCACGAGGCCGCTCCGGCCCCCGCCGCCGCCGCCTCGACCCGGGCGCGCGGGGGGCCCGGGGCCCCGGGGGGTTTTCGCGGGGCCGCTTCCCCCGGGTGGCGCCCCGCCGCGGGGCCCCGCGGGGGCGCACGCGCGCCGGGGGCAGCCGGGGGT
>JBBSFX010000061.1:0-9471 GCA_038254735.1 Solirubrobacterales bacterium | reverse complement strand
TCGGCGCCGATCCGGACGATGCCGCGGTCGTCGAGGTTGCGCAGCGACTCCTCCGAGCGGTTCGGGATGTCGCGGGTGATCTCCTCGTCGCCGAGCTTCGTGGTCCGGGCGTCGATCTCGTACTCCTCGATGTGGATCGAGGTGAGCTCGTCATCCTGCACGAGGCGCTTGGAGAGGATGATCGCGTCCTCGAAGTTGTAGCCCTCCCAGGACATGAAGGCGACCATCAGGTTCTTGCCGAGCGCCATCTCACCCATGTCGGACGCGGAGCCGTCGGCCAGCACGTCGCCCTCGGCGACCGGGTCGCCGACCTTGACGATCGGCTTCTGGTGGATCAACGTGCCCTGATTGGAGCGCATGAACTTCTGCAGCTCGTACTCGTCGTGGCTGCCGTCCTGCGCCTCGACCCCGATCAGCTCGGCGTCGACGTAGGCGACGGTGCCCTCGGCGCGGGCCAGGACCACGTCACCGGTGTCGATCGCGGCCCGGGCCTCCATGCCGGTGCCGACCAGCGGCGCGTCGGTGACCAGCAGCGGCACGGCCTGGCGCTGCATGTTCGAGCCCATCAGCGCGCGGTTGGCGTCGTCGTGCTCCAGGAACGGGATCATCGCCGTCGCCACCGACCAGATCTGCTCGGGCGAGACGTCGATCAGATCGACGTCGTCGGCCGAGACGGTCACGTACTGACCGGCCTGGGTGCGGCAGATGATGTCCTCGCCGATCAGGCGGCCGTTCTCATCGAGCGGGGCGTTGGCCTGCGCGATGATCCGCTCCTCCTCCTGGGTGGCGTCGATCCGGACGATCTCGTCGGTCACCTTGCCGTCGCGGACGACGCGGTACGGGGTGGTGACGAAGCCGTGCTCGGAGATCTCCGCGTAGGAGGACAGCGAGCCGATCAGTCCGATGTTCGGTCCCTCCGGGGTCTCGATCGGGCACATCCGGCCGTAGTGGGTCGGGTGCACGTCTCGGACCTCGATCGGGGCGCGCTCGCGGGTCAGGCCGCCGGCGCCGAGGGCGCTCAGCCGCCGGCGATGGGTCAGCCCGCTCAGCGAGTTGGTCTGGTCCATGAACTGCGACAGCTGGCTCGAGCCGAAGAACTCCTTCTGCGCGGCCACGACCGGGCGGATGTTGACGATCGTCTGCGGGGTGATCGTGTCGGCGTCCTCGGTGGTGAGGCGCTCGCGCACGACCCGCTCCATCCGGTACAGGCCGATCCGGAACGCCTCCTGGATCAGCTCGCCGACGGTGCGCAGACGGCGGTTGCCGAAGTGCTCGTACTCGTCGAGGTGGTCCTGGATCGGCTCGCGCGGCATCGTCGAGGCCTCGGCCGCGTAGTCCTTGACGTCGTTGTCCGGCTCCTCGGGCATCCCGAGCATCTTGGGCAGCGACACCAGCTCCTTGATCAGGGCGATGATGTCGTCGTGGGTCAGCGTGCGGGTGTCGAGGTCGATGTCGAGCCCGAGCCGACTGTTGAGCTTGTAGCGGCCCACGCGCGTGAGGTCGTAGCGCTTGGGGTCGAAGAACAGCTGGTTGAGCAGCGAGCGCGCGGCATCGATCGACGGCGGCTCGCCCGGGCGCTGCTTCTTGAACAGCTCGATCAGAGCGCCCTCCTCGGTGCTCGTCGCCTCGGCGTCGGCGTCCAGGGTCAGGCGGATGTAGAGCGAGTCGTCGAACAGGCTGAGGATCTCCTCGTCCGACGCGTAGCCCATTGCGCGCAGCAGCACGCTCACGGGGAGCTTGCGCTTGCGGTCGATGCGGACGTAGACCCGCCCCTTCTTGTCGATCTCGAGCTCCAGCCACGAGCCGCGGGCCGGCATCAGGTTGGCGATGAAGACCTGCTTCTCACGGTCCTTGGGCTCCATCACGTACGCGCCCGGCGAGCGCACCAGCTGCGTCACCACGACCCGCTCGGTCCCGTTGATGACGAACGTGCCGCGCTCGGTCATCCACGGGAAGTCGCCCATGAACACCGACTGCTCGCGGATCTCGCCGGTCTCCCGGTTGATGAACGCGACCGTCACGGTCAGCGGGCGCGCGTAGGTCAGGTCCTTCTCGCGACACTGCTCGAGGCTGGCCACGGGCTCGTCGAAGGTGAACTCCCCGAACTGCACGGCGAGGTTGCCGGTGTAGTCCTCGATCGGCGAGATGTCGTCGATCGTCTCGCGCAGACCGCCGGCCACCGAGTCGGTCAGCCATGCGAACGACTTGCGCTGAATGGCGATCAGGTTGGGGACTTCAAGGACCTTGTTCAGGCGCGCGAACGTGCGGCGCGTCCGGGGGGCGTGAGCGGTTGCCAAGACGGCGACTCCTCGGCTGATTCGAGACGTGGTCAGAGGGCGCGGCGTCGGGAGCATTCAGCTCCCAAGCGCGCGACCAAGAAAAATAGCACACGGCGTTACGGCCCTGTGCAGGGTTGACCAGCTCTCACGGACCCCGCTCGCGGCAACCGCGTATGTGGCGCGGCACCGACTGGTTGAGCGGCTACGGCTATCGGCTGACGCGGAAAGTTTAGGGGGCTTCGCCGCATCTGGCAACCCATCCGCCCGCGGACGCTTCGGCACCTCCCGGGGCTGCCGGCCCCGCGGCGGTCGGCGGCGGCGCAGCGCCGGCGACCCCGCCCGACTCCCTCCTGAACCGACTCGATGCCGGCACGGTCGATTCCCGTGCGTCAAATGTCACAGTCTCCGCTGACCGGGAGCGGCGGCTTGAGCTGCTGGTCGGCGCGGAGGGCGCGCGCCGGCCGAACGTCGAGCCTGCGCATCCGCGAGCGCTGGAGACGGTGTTCGGTGAGGTGGAGGTCACGCGGCTGGCATATCGCGCGCGTGGTGCTGAGAACCTGTATCCGGCCGATGCGCAGCTGAATCTGCCGGCGGAGCGCCACTCGCACGGGATCCGTCGTCTCGCGGCGCTCGAGGCGCCGCGCTCGAGCTTCCAGGACGCCCCGGCGGCGATCCTGCGCCAGACCGGCCAGCAGGTCGGAACGCGGCAGCTGCGCGAGCTGGCAGCGGCAGCGGCAGCGGCTGTCGACTTCACGGCGTTCTATGAGCAGCCAGGACGGCCCGCTGGCGAGCGTGAGGATGTGCTGGTGCTCTCCTGCGACGGTAAGGGGGTCGTGATGCGCCCCGAGTCGCTCAGAGCAGTGACGCAGAAGCACGCGCAGGACACTCAGCAGAAGCTCTCCACCCGCCTGTCCAAGGGCGAGAAGCGCGGACGCAAACGCATCGCCGAGGTCTGCGCTGTCTACGAGGTCACGCCCACCGAGCGCTCGGCAGCTGACATCCTGCCCGCAGACGACCAGGAGCGCCAGGCCGCCAGGCCCGCACCCAAGGCCAAGCACAAGTGGCTCTCAGCTCAGCCAGCCTCGCCGAAGACGCCGCAACGATCGTGTCTGACATGTTCTGCGAGGCTGAGCGCCGCGACCCCGACCACACGCGCACGAGGATCGCGCTCATCGACGGCAACAACCACCAGATCGACCGGATCAAGAAGGAGGCCAAGACCCGCAAGCTGAAGGTCACGATCCTGATCGACGTGATTCACGTGATCGAGTACCTGTGGTCCGCCAGCTGGTGCTTCTTTGACGAAGGCGACCCCGCCGCCGAGACCTGGGTGCACGACAAAGCCCGACAGGTCCTCGAAGGCAAAACCGGGATCACCGCCGCGTCGATCCGCCGCAAAGCAACCCGCGTCACGCTCGATCCCGACAAGCGCAAGAACGCCGACCGTGCCGCCGACTACCTCCTCAACAAGCGACCCTACCTCGACTACCCGACCGCCCTGACCAACGGCTGGCCGATCGCGACCGGCGTGATCGAGGGCGCCTGCCGGCACCTGATCAAAGACCGCATGGACATCACCGGCGCCGGCTGGGGACTGACCACAGCCGAAGCCATCCTGAAGCTCCGCGCGCTGATCAGCAACGGCGACTTCGACGCCTACTGGGACTTTCACCTAACGCGAGAACGCTCCCGCGTCCACACCCCACGCTACGCACTCGGCATCATCCCCAACCCGCCCGGACTCCCTCCAAAAGACCTGTACCCAAACAGAATCCGGTGCGTCAAGGGTAGAGGATGGCCGGCGGGGCAGACCGTGATTAATGCCGCGGCGCCCGTCGGGCCCGAGCAGGAAGTAGCGCTCGAATCTGGCGAGTGGCCGGGCGTTCCTGGCACCGCCGGCTCGCCGCGATATTGCTGGTGGTGTGTGAGAGGCGAGCCGGTGGTTGTCAGGGGCGTCAAGCGCCGTCAGAGCGAGCGATCATGCTTGCTCGTGTCCTTAACGGCGCGCGCCCCGCGGCGCGACCGGCCGGGGGGCGCCCGTCAACGGCGCGCGGCGCCTGGCGCGCGCGGTCTGGCTCGTCCGCGGGCGCCGGGCGCCGCCCCAGTCGGAGGGGGACCGCTTGGATCAGGCCGCCGGGCCCGAGCCGAACGAGCCGAGGAGCCCCGAGAGGCCGCTGAGCAGGCCGCCGCCGAGCAGCCCGCCGCCGAGCAACCCGCCGGCCGTGGTGCCGGTGCCGGTCGTGCCGGTCCCGGTCGTCGTGCCGGTGCCGGTCGTCGTGCCGGTGCCGCTCGTCGTGCCGGTGCCGGTGGCGCCGGTGAGGCTGCCGAGGATCCCCGAGAGGAAGCTCAGCGGGTTGAAGCCGGTGAGCCCCGTGAGGGTGCTGAGGCCCGGGAGGTTCGACAGGCCTCCGAGCAGCCCTCCGGCGATGCTGCCGGTGCCGCTCGTGCCGGTGCCGGTGGTGCCCGTCGTCGTGCCGGTGCCGCTCCCGACGCCGGACAGCACCGCTTGGAGCTGACCGAGGATCGACTGCAGCTGGGTCAGCAGGCCCTGGATCGCGGTTTGCGCGGGAGCCGGCAGGTTCGCCAGCACACCCTGGAGCTGCGACACGCCGGCGTTCAGCGCGGTGCTCGACGCGGCCAGCGCCTGGCTGATGATCGCCTTGATCGTGCTGTTGAGATCACCGCCGCCGAGCAGGCCGGACAGCGACCCGATCTCCGACGGGGTCCCCCCGACCAGGCCGGCGAGCGTCGCGCCGGCGTCGGCCGCCGGGGTGCCGGACAGCGCGCTGGTGGCGCTGCTGAGCAGACCCAGCGCGTCGGTCCGGCCGGACAGCGCCGGGGCGAGCGCCCGGGCGAGCACCGGCTGCACCGTGGCGCTCGCCGAGCTCAGCAGGTTGGTGAACGTACGGATATCCCAGTCGTACTGCATCGCGACCATCCCGGCCGCCTGGGCCGCGGTCGCGGCGCCGGCGTGCGAGCGCAGGTAGTGGGCGTCGGAGCGGGCCGCCGCGGCCTGGTGGCGGACCGTCTTCACGGCCAGCTTCGCCTGGCGGGCGTTGTGGTGGGCGCTGCGGTCGAGCTTGCGCAGCGCGACGTCGGCGGCCTTGACATGCGACTCAACCGATTGGAGCGAGTGGGTGGCCGCGCCTGCAGGCGCGGCGAATGCGAATACGCTGAGTGTGGTGGCGGCGAGGACCGAGCCCCCGGCGCGCAGCTTGAACTTCATCGTGGATGCCTCCTTCGGCAACTGGGCGGCCTCGTCCGAGGTCCCTGGTTTTGCGCCCCCACCTCGCGGTGGGTTTGCCGTTTCGTGGAGGCCGTTTCGCCTCTCTGACCCGTAACACGCACGGGCCCAGCGGTTTGTCCGGGTCTATCCGCCGGACGAGAAGAATCTCTGCAGCAGCGCCTGAGCGACGAGGTCGTGGTGCTCGTCCCGGGGCCCGTGCCGATGATCGTCCTGGCCGTCGTGGGCGTGCTCGTCCAGGCGATCATCGAGGTCTCGGCTGCGGTCCAAGTGCACGCGCTCACGAGCCGGCGCCCGCGGCTCCGGCGCCCGCGGCTCACGCGCCCGGCTCCGGCGCCCACGCTCCGGCGCCCACGGCTCACGCGCCCGCGGCTCCGGCGCGCGCTGCTCACGCGCCCGCGGCTCCGGCGCCCGCGGCTCACGCGCCCGCGGCTCCGGCGCCCGCGGCTCACGCGCCCGCGGCTCCGGCGCGCGCTGCTCACGCGCCCGCGGCTCCGGCGCCCGCGGCTCCGGCGGCCGCGGTGACGAGGTCGGCCGCGGCGGTCGAGCCGGCCAGGCCGGCGAGGGCGCCGAGACCGTGCTGGGCGAGCAGGCCGCTGAGCCACGACGAGGCCTGCTGCACGGCGGCCGGGCTGGTCCCGCCGGCCGACAGCGCCGCGGCGGCTTGCTGGGTGGCCGCCGCGATGCTCGCGCTGGAGATCGTCTGGGTGCGGGCCAGGATCGCCGCGAGCAGCGCGGCGTCGACCCGATTGATCGGCGTCGCCGCGGCGGGACTGGCCGTCGCAGCGAGGCCGCTCGCGGCCGGCGCCGACGCCGACTGCTGGGGGGCGGCCGCCGGCGGGGCGGTACCGACCGGCGCGCCCGGACCGGCCGCCGCTTGGGAGGGGGCCCCGGCGAGACGGACGACGGTGGACGCCGGCCCGCGCGCGGCCGGCGAGGCGCCGCCGGGAACGGCGCCGCCGGGAAGGGCGCCGCCGGGAACGGTGGGGCGAAGCCCCCCGATCGCCGCCCGAGCACCGGCCGGGCCCGCGGGGTGCGGGACCGCCGCCCTGGCGCCGGCGCCGCCGGCGCGATTGCCGGCCCGGCGGCCGAGCGCGGGTGCGCCGGCGGGGCGCGACCCCGCGTGGCCGCGAGTCATCGCGCGGTGATGGGGCGCGGCGGCCTGGGGGCGCGCTCCGAGGACGACGCCGGTCCCGGCGATCGCGCACAGGGCGCACAGCGCGAACGCCTTGATCGCGAGCGCCGAGGTGGCGCCGCCGCCGGCCGCGACGCCGCCGAGGCTCCCGAGCAGTCCCGAGCCTGCGAGCCCGGCGCCGGCGGCGCCGGCGCCCGCCGCGACGCCGCCCCCGAGGAGGCCGAGGGCGGACAGCGGCAGGACCGGGATCGTCCCGAGCACGCGCCGGCGATCACGGACGCTGTGGGCGAAGGCGGCGCACGAGGCGCAGTCGTCGAGATGACCCCGGATCCGCCGGGCGCGCAGCGCGCGCCCGTCGCGGTCGGAGATCTTCAGGCGGATCTCCTCGCAGGCGGTGCTCCGGCCCGCGGCGGTCTCGCTCAGCGCCGCCCGCGCCTCGAACACGGACTTGCGAGCCGCCACCGGGGTGCCGCTCAGCGCCACCGCGATCTCGTCGTACTCGAGCCCGCCCAGCTCCCGCATCAGCAGCGCCGCGCGCTGGCGCTCGGGCAGCGAGCGGAGGTCGAGCAGCAGGCCCTCCCACGACTCGAGCCGATCCGCCCCGGCGCCCGCGGCCGGGAGCTGCTCGTCGAGCGGCTCGGTGGCGCGGCGGCGACGCAGGACGGTGACCGACTCGTTGTGGGCGATCCGGTACAGCCACGGCTTCACGCGCCCCTCGAGCGGCCGGGTCCGGAGCGCCCGGAGCGCCGCGATCATCGCGTTCTGCTGGGCGTCGCGGGCGTCCTCGGGGTCACGGACGATCGAGCGGCAGTAGCGCGACAGCGGCTCGCGGTAGCGCTCGTAGAGGATCGCGAAGGCCTCGTCGTCACACTGCTCGGCGACCAGCCGGGCGAGGCGCTCGTCGGACAGCGTCCGTCGCGGCAGGATCCGCGGAAAGGCGACCGGTCGAGCAAGCGTTGTCGCTCCCACGTTGAAGCCATCGGCACTCGGGGGCGGCGGCTTGAGCGCATGGCCCAGGTCGCTCGGGGCGGCGGCGGGCCGGTCAGAGCGCCAGCTCGCGGCGGCGGGCCGGTCAGAGCGCCAGCTCGCGGCGGCGGGCCAGGACGCGCTGGATCCGCAGCGCGGTGCGGGCCGGTCAGAGCGCCAGCTCGCGGCGGCGGGCCAGGACGCGCTGGATCCGCAGCGCGGTGCGAGCCGGTGACGCGATCACGTCCTCCCAGGTGACCCGAACCGTGAGGTAGCCCAGTGCCGCGTGGTCGAGGTCCCGCGTTCGGTCGTTCCTGAAAGCGGTCCTCGTCCGGTGCCAGACCCAGCCGTCGACCTCGACGATCACGCGCTCGGCGGGGAACAGAGCGTCGACGGTGCGGCGACCGATCGGGACCTCGAAGCGCACGAACGGGAAGCCGGGTCCGGTGAGCAGCGCCCGCAGCGCCTGCTCGAGCTCCGACCGGCTCGGGGGGCGCTCTTCGGCCAGGACCGCCCGTACCGCCCTCGCACCCCGGTGGCGGGGGAAGCGGATCGCCACCTCGAGCAGCTCGGTAGGGCGGAGCCGGCCGGCCACGTAGAGCTCGTTGACCACGCGGTCGAGCGAGCGCCCGAGGCTCGGGGTGACGTCGAGCACGGTCCGCGCCGGGCTGGTCACCCGGAGGCCATGCTGCGTCGTCACGTCCGGGGCGGCGAGCCGGGCTCGATGGACCTTGATCCGCGTCGGGCGGCGATCGCCGGGGACCGTCACCTCGTACGGGGTCCGCCACCCCTTGGCGATGCCCCACAGCGACGCGGCCGAGGAGTGGCTGAGCACGGCGCCGTCGCCGCAGGCCAGCAGCGCGGCCATCGCGCGGTCCGGCGGGAGGGTCGGGAGGTGGCCGACGGCGTAGACGCCCGGGTACGCGGTGTCGATCAGGACGCCGGAGGCACGACGGTGGTCGATCGCCCAGCAACTGACCCCCCGCGCGAGCAGTTGGCGTCGCGCCACGTAGCCGCGCTGGCGGTCGGCCAAGCGCCTGATCGGCTCGTCGCTCACGACGATGGGAGATTTGCGGGTCTATGGACCGGTCGATATCCCATCCTCAGGGTTCCAGAGCCCCGGGACGGCCGGAGTTCGCCCCCCTTGACGCGGCGAAGGCGGCCCCGGGGGGCCCCCTTCGCGCGGGAAACGAGCGCTTACTTCAGCTCGACCCCGCCGCCGGCCTCCTCGATGTCGGCCTTGAGCTTCTCGGCCTCGTCCTTCTCGATGCCCTCCTTGACCGGCTTGGGGGCCTCGTCGACGAGCGCCTTGGCCTCCTTGAGGCCGAGGCCGGTGGCGGCGCGGACGACCTTGATGACCTGGATCTTCTTCTCGCCGGCCGAGGTCAGGATCACGTCGAAGCTGGTCTGCTCCTCGACCTCCGGGGCCGGCTCGCCGCCGCCGGCGCCCGGGCCGGGCGCGACCATCGCCGTCGCGGACACGCCGAACGCCTCCTCGAGCGCCTTGATGCGCTCGGAGAGCTCCAGCACCGAGATCGACTTCAGCTCGTCGATCCACTCTTCGGTCTTTGCCATGGTTCCTCCTTATGCGTCGGATGGTTCCGCGTCCGACGCGGCACCTTCAGGTTGTTCAGGTTCGGTCGCAGCAGGGGCCTCGGCCTCGGGAGCCTCAGGAGCCGCCTCGGCCTCGGGAGCCTCAGGAGCCGCCTCGGCCTCGGGAGCCGGGGGAGCCTCAGGAGCCGCCTCGGCCTCGGGAGCCGGGGGAGCCTCAGGAGCCGCCTCGGCCTCGGGAGCCGGGGGAGCCTCAGGAGCCGCCTCGGCCTCGGGAGCCGGGGGAGCCTCGGGAG
>JBBSFX010000060.1:0-9860 GCA_038254735.1 Solirubrobacterales bacterium | reverse complement strand
CGCGGCGCCGAGCAGGTCGCGATCGAGGGTCGGGACCAGCGCGACGAACAGCTCGACCAGCGATGGATCGAACGCCTGGCCGCTGAGCCGCCGGAGCTCCGCGATCGTCTCCGGCACCGACCACGCCGGCTTGTACACCCGGGCGCTCACCAGCGCGTCGAACACGTCGCAGATCGAGGTGATGCGCCCGGCCAGCGGGATCTCCTCGCCCCGCAGCCCGGCCGGATAGCCCGAGCCGTCCCAGCGCTCGTGGTGGGTGCGCGCGACCGACTCGGCCATCTGCACCAGCTTCGACTGCGAGTCGCTGAGGATGTCCCCGCCGATGTCGGTGTGGGTGTTCATCAGCGCGCGCTCCTCGGGGTCGAGCACGCCGGGCTTCAGCAGCACGCTGTCGGGGATCCCCACCTTGCCGATGTCGTGCATCAGGCTGGCGTGGCGCAGCATCTCCGACTCGTGCTCAGGCAGGCCGGCGGCCCGCCCCAGCAGCTTGGTCAGCCGGGCGATGCGGCCGAGGTGCTCGCCGGTGTGCTGGTCGCGCGACTCCGCGGCGTGGCCGAGGCGATGGATCAGCTCGAGCTGGGAGTCGTACAGCACTCGCGCGAGGCGGCGGCGCTCGGCCGCCTCGAGCCAGGCGCCCGAGAGCACCATCCCGGCGACGCCGAGCACCAGCGAGACCAGCGGCGAGACCACCGGCAGCACCGTGCCGGAGTCGAACGCGAGCTGCGCGGCGATCGCGTAGAGGGCGCCCAGCGCGAGCCCCCCGAGGCCGACGAACCGCTCACGCCAGCGCAGGGCCGCCAGCGGCGCGAACGCTGACAGCAGCGCGATCAGGATCAGCGCCACGGGATCCGACGCCGAGCTCAGCGGATTGCCGTGCAGCACCGTCCACAGCGCGTTGGCCTGGAGCTCCGGCCCGGACATCAGCTGCGACCCGGTGGGCGTCGGGTGCAGGTCCTGGAGGCTCGGCGCGGTGGCGCCGATCACCGCGATCGCGTCGCGGAGCCTCGACGGGTCGACCCGATGCTGGACCAGGGCGGCGAACGACACCGTCGGGAACGTCCGCGGCGGCCCGCGGAAGTCGATCAGCGCACCGTCGTCCGAGAACCCGGCGCGGCTGACCGGGCGCCCGGTCGCCCGCTCGGTGGCCACGACGGCCAGCGTCCTCAGCCCCGCGACGCTGTACGGCACCCGCTCGATCACGCCGCCGGTGAGCGCGGGGTACAGCCCGTTGCCGGCCTGGGAGTGGATCGCCCGCAGCGTCGGCGCGCCGCCCAGCACGTCGGTCCCGCCGTGCCCGTTGGTCACCGTCGTGGCCAGCACCGCCCCCCCGGCCGCGTGGATCGCCGTGATCAGGGCGTTGTCCTCCCGCGCCGTCGTCGGCTCGGTGAACTGCACGTCGTAGACGATCTCGCGCGCGCCGGCGGCGTGCAGCACGCTGACGGCGCGGCCGTCGAGCGAGCGGGGGAACGGCCACGGGATCCCCAGTTGCCGGAAGCTGGCCTCGTCGACCGCGACGATCACGATCCCGTGCGGCCGCGCGACGCCGCGCAGCGAGAAGCGCGCCTGCAGCGTCGACGCCTCGAGGCTGGAGAGGCCGCCGAGCAGGTACAGCGCGGCCCCGAGCCCGAACGCAATCAGCGTCGAGGCGAGCGCCAGCCGGGGTCGCGCGACACCTGTCATCGACCTCAGATCTTGTCGGGCGCCCTGGCCAGGTACGCGTGCCCGGCGGTCAGCCTGACCCGGCGGCCCGTGAACAGGTTGCGCACGACCACCACGCCGCGCTTGACGTACACGTAGGTGCCCGAGCACCGGTCCTCGGTCAGCCACACCGTGCCGCGCACCGTCGCGGCGGCGTACCCGCCGACCGTCGTCCACGTGCCGCCGCTCTCGGCGGACCACAGCCGACGCACCCTGCGCCGCCGGCGGGGCCGGGCCGCGGCGGCGCTCGCCGCCGGTCCCGCCGCCGCGCGGGCGGCCGCGTGAGCGCCGCCGCGGACGTCGTCGGCATCACACCCGGCGAACGATCCGCCGCGGAGCGCCAGCACGGTTGTCCACCCGGCGCCCGACGCACCGGCTCTCACCGCGGCCCCGGCACGCGCGCCGCGCGCGCGGGGGAACGCCACCCGCCGGGCCTGCGTGATCACGAAGCGGGCGTCGTGGAAACTTCCCGTCTGGGTCCCCGAGCCGTTGGCGCTGGTCAGCCCCAGCCGGCCATGGGTGGCGTTGATCGTGCTGCCGACCGGAAGCAGCAGCCGGCCGAGCAGCCTGGCGAAGGCGTGCGCGCCCGGGCGCCGGTAGAAGATCGTGCCGCTCAGCGCCCCGGCCACCACCGTCTTGCCGGCCACCGGGCGGAGCGCCGGTGGCGGGGTCGGCGTCGTCGGCCCGGTCGGCGCCGTCGGTCCGGCCGGCGTCGTCGGCTCGGTCGGCGTCGTCGGCCCGGTCGGCGCCGTCGTCGTCGCGCATGGCGGCCGTCCGTTGGCGGGTGCCGTGGTCGCGTTGCAGGGCTTGGCGGCGGGGACGGCGGCGCCCGTCGAGCCGCCCAACTGGCTCGATGCGACGACCGGCAGCATCAGCCCGAGCGCGAACACCACCGCCACCAGCGTTGCGAGCCGGGCCCGTGAATAGCCCCTTCTGTCAGGTCCCATCGATCACCGTTCCTCTAGCTGTAACCGGATACGTTCGCGCTGCGACGAGGGTATGTCAAGCGCCGGGCTGCCGGAGCTCTGACTCAGGCGGGCCGGAGCCCGCAGATCGGGCCGTCCCCACCCCGTCCGGAGCGTGGGTGTACCCCCTCGGCCCACGCTGCGATCTGGCCATCCGTCACGTCGTGACCCGCCAATTCTGGACCCGTGGACATACAGGAACGCACCGCCGCGGAGAACACTGGGCCGGGCAACCTGACCTTCTCGCCAGGAGAGACACATGGCCGTCGAAGCGAAGCTGACCGATCAGGAGATCGCGAGCATGATGGAGATCGCCCACCCGAGCAAGGCTCCGGGCGAGTCGATCTACGGCACCACCAAGGTGTTCCCCGACTACCAGGCCGAGCCCGGCGAGACCTACTTCGGGATGGTCCACGGGCTCGCCCACGAATCCTCGGTCAGCTTCGTCGCCGTCCTGCTGGCGCTGCGCGCCCAGCGCAAGGGCTTCGACTCGGCGCTCTACTTCTTCGGCATCGGCGCGCTCAACTGCCTGGCCACGCGCGGGTTTCCGACCATCGGCAACGAGCTGTTCCCGGGGATGCGCAACGAGAACTCGCAGATCGAGAAGTTCATCGCGGAGGGCGGCAAGGTGTACGCCTGCCGGCTCGGGCTCTCGCTCCACGGCGCCCGCGAGGAGGACCTGATGGAGGGGGTGATCCCCTGCCATCCGCTCGACATGCAGGACGCGATGATCGAGTACGCCCGCAAGGGGGCGATCATCAACACGACCTGGATGTTCTGAGGCGCGCGCGGAGCATCGTGGATCTGGACCTCCGCACCGAGCTCGCGGTTCGCGGGCTGCGCGCGGCGCCGCCGCTGCGGCGCCGCGCCGGCGCCGGGCCGAGTGACGACGGGCACTGGCGGCTGCCCGGCAGCGGCGGTGCGGCGGCGCTGCCGATGGCCGCGGAGTCACCGTTCGCGCTCGATGCTTCCGGCCGGCTGACCCGCGAGGGCGTGGTGGTCGACGACGCGGCGCTCGAGCCCGTCCAGCGGCCCCGGTTCTACGACCTGCGCACCGCCGACGGCATCCCGTACGAGCGGCTCGCCCGTCTGCACGGCGCCGACGTGCTGGCGACGACGGTCGTGCAGACGTGCATCCGCTATGCGAGCGAGGACGCGCGCTGTCGCTTCTGCACGATCGAGGAGTCGCTGCGGACCGGGGCGACGACCCGGGTCAAGCGCCCCGAGCAGCTCGCCGAGGTGGCCGAGGCGGCGTGGCGTCTCGACGGTGTCACCCAGATGGTGATGACCACCGGGACGAGCAACGGGCCCGACCGCGGCGCGCGGCACCTGGCCCGGTGCGTGGCGGCGGTTCGCGCGCGCCTGCCGATGCTTCCGGTGCAGGTGCAGGTCGAGCCGCCGGTCGACCTCGGCTGGATCGATCGCCTGAAGGAGGCCGGCGCCGAGGCGATCGGGATCCACGTCGAGGCGCTCGACGAGTCGGTCCGCGCGCGCTGGACTCCCGGTAAGGCCACGGTGTCGCTCCTCCGCTACGAGGAGGCGTGGCGTCACGCGGTGGCGGCGTTCGGCGCCAACCGCGTCTCGACCTACCTGCTCGTCGGCCTCGGCGAGGACCCCGACGAGCTGATTGCGGGGGCCCGCCGGCTGATCGCCATCGGGGTGTACCCGTTCGTCGTCCCCTACCGCCCGCTGGCCGGGTCGCTGGCCGACGCCGACGGCGTGCCGGCGCCGACGCCGCAGACGCTGAGATACGTGACCCGCGCGGTGGCCGGCGCGCTGCGCGAGGCCGGGATGCGCGGCAGCGACCAGGGCGCCGGCTGCGCGGCCTGCGGCGCCTGCTCGGCGCTGGCCGCGGCGGGAGCGTGAGCGGGCATGACGGGCGCGGGGCCGAGATGACCGGCGCGGAGCCGAGATGACCGGCGCGGAGCCGAGATGACCGCGATGCTCGACATCCTCGAGACACTCGGCGCCCCGGCCGCGCGGCCGGAGGCCGAGCATCCGTGGCTGATCGTCCCGGCCGCCGAGGAGCCGCGGCGCCTCGCCGCCTACCGGCGTCTGCGCCGGGCGGAGTTCGTGGAGCGCCAGCGGCTGTTCGCCGGACACGACCTCGACGCCGCCGACGAGGACTCCAGGACCCGGGTGCTGGTGGCGATGACGCTCGACCGCACGGTCATCGGCGGCGTGCGCCTGCACGTCGACGGCTCCTCCTGGCCGGGGCCCGAGCTCGGCTGGTGGCGGGGAAGCCGGCTCGTCGTCGACGCCGCCGCGGGGGAGCGGCGCGGCGAGATCGGCGCCGCGCTGGTCCGCGCCGCGTGCGCCCAGGCGCTCGACGCGGGCGCGCTGCGCTTCGACGCCCACGTCCAGCGTCCCCAGGCACGGTTCTTCGCGCGCCTCGGCTGGGAGCCCGTCCGCCCGATCGAGGTGGCCGGGCACGAGCACCTCCTGATGCGCTGGCCGGTGGCGCGGTTCGCGGCGCTCGTCGCCGCCACCAAGCAGCCGCTCGGCGGGCTGCTCGGCGGCCTGCTGGCGGCCGATCGATGGCGCGGCGACGATGGCGCTCCCGTGCCCGGCTCCGAGGTGGTCTCCTGCCTCGACGCGATCACGCCGGCGATGGTGGAGCGCGACCCCGAGTGGGCCGGCTGGTGCGGGATGCTCGTCACCGCCCACGACCTCGCGGCGATGGGCGCCGCGCCGCTCGGCGCGCTCGACGCGCTGGCCGCCCCCGACGCGGCGCACGCCGCGCGGGTAATCGATGGCCTGCGCCGCGGCGCCGATGCGCTCGCGCTGCCGGTGCTCGGCGGCCACACCCAGCTGGGCGCCCACGCCGCGCTGGCCGTGACCGGCCTCGGCCACGCCGCCGACCCGATCCCGGCCGGCGGCGCGCGAGCCGGCGACGCGCTGACGCTGAGCGCCGATCTGGAGGGCGGCTGGCGGCCCGGCTACCACGGGGCCCAGTGGGACTCGACCTCGTGGCGCACCCGGGAGCAGCTGGCGCCGATGCTCTCGGCCGTCCGCCGCGCCCGGCCGCGGGCGGCCAAGGACATCTCGATGGCCGGCATCGTCGGTACCGCCGGGATGCTCGCCGAGGCCTCCGGCTGCGGAGCCGAGCTCGACCTCGGCGCGATCCCCCGCCCCCGCGCGGCGCGGATGGCCGACTGGCTGACCTGCTTTCCCGGCTTCGCGATGCTCACCGCCGACGCCCGGGACGCCCCGCCGCCGCCCGCCGACCCCGCTCACTCGGCCGCCTGCGGGGCGCTGACCCGCGAGCCCGGGGTGCGACTGCGCTGGCCCGACGGCGAGGTCACGGTCGCGCTGGCCGGCCCGGCGGTGTCGGGGCTCGGGCCGGCACGCTCCGTCCCCGCCGCCACCGCCGAGTTCGAGCGCGAGCCGTGAGCGAGATCACCATCGCCGCCGCGGCGGCCCCGTTCGACCGCGACATTGACACCTGCCTGGACACGATCGCGGAGATCCTCACCGAGGCCCGCGCCGCCCGGGTCGACCTGCTCGTTCTCCCCGAGGCGGCGCTCGGCGGCTACGTCGAGACGCTCAGCGGCGGCGCCGACCCTCCGCCCGCGCTGTCGGCCACCGGCCCCGAGCTCGAGGGGGTGATGCGCCTGGCCGGCGAGATCGTCGTGTGCGTCGGCTTCTGCGAGGACGGGGGAGCGGCTGGCGCCGAGGCCCGGGTCCGCTACAACGCCGCGGCCTGCGTCTCCGGCGACGGACTGCTCGGGCTGCATCGCAAGACCCACCTGCCGCTCGACGAGCACCGCATCACCACCACCGGCGACGCGCTGTCGGCGTTCGACACCCCGGTGGGGCGGATCGCGATGCTGATCTGCTACGACAAGGCCTTCCCCGAGGCGGCGCGCACGCTCGCCCTCGACGGCGCCCAGGTGCTGTGCACGCTGTCCGCGTGGCCGTGCAGCGCCAGCGACCCGGCGCCCGTGCTCACCGAGGACCGGCAGTGGCGCCGCGCCGAGCTGTGGGACCGCGCCCGTGCGGCGGAGAACTCGTTCGTCGTCGCTTCGGCCAACCAGACCGGCAGCTTCGGCCGCCTGCGCTTCCTCGGCGGCGCCCGGATCTGCGGCCCGGGCGGTGACGTGATCGCCGCCACAGGCACCGGCCCGGGGCTCGCCGTCACGCGGCTCGATCTGGAGGCGACCGTCCGGCGGGCCCGTCGCGCGCTCTCACCGATCCGCGACCTCCGGCCCGAGCTGTACAGCACCGCGGCGCCGCTGGCCGCCGATCCCGCCGAGACCGCCGAGCCGTGCGGCGCCGCCCACCCGTCCCCGGCCCGGGGCGCCTGAGCCCCGCATGCCCGAGGTCACGTTCACGATCCGCTGGGCCGACGGCTCGAGCTTCGACGGCATCTCGCCCTCGCGCGCGATCGAGCGCTTCCTCATCGCGGGCGGCGTGTACCCGCGCGCGGAGCTCGTCCGCCGCGCCCTCACCGGCCTCGCTGTCGCCTCGGACCGGGTCCGCGAGCGCTACGGCTTCGCCTGCACGACGGCCGACGAGGCGTCCGATGCGCTGCTCGAGCTGGCGCTCCGCACGCCGCGGGATCACGGCGAACCGGCCACCGTCGAGCGACTCGAGCGCACGCCGCAGCCACCCGCCTTTCCCGCCCCCGGCCGGCTCGGCGGCCACGTCGACGTCGTCGTGATCGGCGGCGGCCAGGCCGGGCTGGCGGCCAGCTGGCACCTGACCCGCCGGCGGGTCGAGCACGTGGTGCTCGAGCGCGACGTGCTCGCCGGCTCGTGGCGCCGACAGCGCTGGGACAGCTTCTGCCTGGTCACGCCCAACTGGCAGTGCCGGCTGCCGGGCCATTCCTACGCCGGCGCCGACCCGGACGGGTTCATGCTCCGCGAGGAGATCATCACCTACCTGGAGTCGTTTGCCGGCTCGTTCTCACCCCCCCTGTGCGAGAACGTGTCCGTGACCAGCGTGCGCGGCGATGGCGGCGCGGGGTTCGTCCTCGCCACCGACCGCGGCGAGCTGCACGCCGGCCAGGTCGTGTTGGCCGTCGGTGGCTACCACCGCCCGAGGTACCCGGCGCCGGCCGCCGAGTTCCCGGAGGACATCACCCAGCTTCACTCCTCCACCTATCGCAACCCGACCTCGCTGCCCGACGGCGCCGCGCTCGTCGTGGGCACCGGTCAGTCCGGCGCGCAGATCGCCGAGGACCTCCACCTCGCCGGGCGCGAGGTGCACCTGTGCGTCGGCTCGGCGCCACGCGTCGCGCGCTTCTACCGCGGCCGTGACTGCGTCGCCTGGCTCGAGGACATCGGCCACTACCGGATGCCGGTCGAGCACCACCCCGAGGGCCTGGGCGCCCGGCGGGAGCCCAACCACTACGTGACCGGCCGCGGCGGCGGCCGCGACATCGACCTGCGCGCGTTCGCCCTCGACGGCATGCGGCTCCACGGCCACCTGCACGAGATCACCGGCGCCGGCGTGCTCAGCTTCGCCGGCGACCTGCGCCGCAACCTCGACGCCGCCGACGCCACCGCCGAGCGGATCAAGGACACGATCGACCGCTGGATCGCGGATCGGGGCATCGAGGCCCCGAGCGAGCCACGCTACCACCCGCCCTGGGAGCCCGACGGCGACGGCAGCGAGCCGCTCGACCTGAGACGGGCCGGCGTGCGTACGGTGATCTGGGCCACGGGCTTTCGCTCGGACTGGTCGTGGGTGGAGCTGCCGCTGCTCGACGACGCCGGCTACCCCAGCCACCGCCGCGGGATCAGCGAACGCGTACCCGGGATGTACGTGCTCGGGCTGCCGTGGCTTCACACCTGGGGCTCGGCCCGCTTCGCCGGCATCGACGTCGACGCCGCACACGTCGCGGGAGCGATCGCCGAGCGAGCGCGCCTGTCCGCCGCCGCCTGACGGATCGTCGCGGCCACCGGCCGCGACGGAATTCGCATCACGATGCGAAACCGGCACGAGCCCGGCAACGACCGAGGGCCCGGCGTCGCCGCCGGGCCCTCGAGTAGATCTGGGGACCATCCGGGAGATCGCCCCCTGGGCGATCTCCCAAGGCAATCACGAAGTGATTGCCCTACATCATCCCCGACATATCGGGCATTCCGCCGCCGCCCATACCGCCGCCGGAGTCCTTGTCCGGGACCTCGGCGACGATCGCCTCGGTGGTGAGGATGTTCTTGGCGATCGACGCCGCGTTCTGCAGCGCGGAGCGCGTGACCATCGCCGGGTCGATGATGCCCGCGGCGATCAGGTCGACGATCTCGCCGTTGGCGGCGTTGAGACCGAAGCCCTTCTTGGCCTTGCGGACGTCGTTGACGACGACCGAACCCTCGAGCCCGGCGTTCTCCGAGATCTGACGGAGCGGCTCCTCGAGCGCGCGGAACACGATCTTCGCGCCCGTCCGCTCGTCGGCATCCTCGAACGCGTCGATGCCGAGCGCCTTCTGGGCGACCAGCAGCGCGACGCCGCCGCCCGGCACGATGCCCTCCTCGAGGGCGGCCCGGGTGGCCTGCAGCGCGTCCTCGACGCGGTGCTTCTTCTCCTTCATCTCGGTCTCGGTGGCCGCGCCGACCTTGACCACGGCGACCCCGCCCGACAGCTTCGCCAGGCGCTCCTGCAGCTTCTCCCGATCGAAGTCCGAGTCGGTGTTCTCGACCTCGGTCTTGATCTGGTTGATGCGGCCCTTGATCGCGTCCGAGTCACCGGAGCCGTCGACGATCGTCGTGGTGTCCTTGGCCACGACCACGCGACGGGCTCGGCCGAGCTGCGAGAGCTGGGTGTTCTCCAGCTTGAGCCCCATCTCCTCGGTGATCACCTCGCCGCCGGTGAGGATCGCGATGTCCTCGAGCATCCGCTTGCGGCGATCGCCGAAGCCCGGCGCCTTGACGGCCACGCCGGTGAAGGTGCCGCGGAGCTTGTTGACGACCAGCGTCGCCAGCGACTCGCCCTCGACGTCCTCGGAGATGATCAGCAGGGGCTTGCCCGACTGGATCGTCTGCTCGAGGATCGGCAGGATGTCGCGGACCGAGCCGATCTTCTGGTTGGCGATGAGGATGTAGGGATCCTCGAGGGTCGCCTCCATGCGGTCCTGGTCGGTGACCATGTAGGGCGAGATGTAGCCCTTGTCGAACTGCATGCCCTCGGTGAACTCGAGGTCCATGCCGAACGTCTGGCCCTCCTCGACGTTGACCACGCCGTCCTTGCCGACCT
>JBBSFX010000059.1:0-10042 GCA_038254735.1 Solirubrobacterales bacterium | reverse complement strand
CGTGTCGATCCCATCGCCGCTGACAACGCGCGCGTGAGCCCGACTCGGTCCGCGACCCCGGCCAACAAGCCGCCGCCGGCATGCCCAACCTGCCCGGTCCCGTCCGCCGTCACAGATAGCTTGTCAACCAGCCCTTTCACGGTTCACCATATGAATGATCGTCCTGGGTCGAGAACGCTAGCTTCACAACCAGCATTCTCCCTGCTCAGGCGGACGTTACCTCGCGCAGGCCGGCGTCCATCAGCTTCCAGGCGGCGAGACGGTGTTCGCCGGGCAGCGTAACGATGGGTTCTTCGCCGACCTAGGCGCGATTTTCGACACCGAGGATCTACGCCCGTTCCAGACGCTGCACATCAGGCCGATGGTCCCGACGATCGGCTTGGACGTGCCCGATTCCTGCCGTACTTCCCATACCTCGGCGAGCCGCACGACGGCTTCGATGCTCCGTCTCTGGTCACGCTCAACCCGTTACCGCCGCTCTCGATCCCTGGGGTCACCCCGTGAGCACCGAACCGGTCGCCCGTCCGCACCCCGAGCCGATCGTCCTTGACATCGGCGGGAAGCTCGGCGCGCTGATCGTGCACTGGGACGCCTCGCACGTGGACACTCCGATCGAGATCAGCGCCACCGGCCACGACGCCGAGCGCCAGCATCAACACATCCTCGAGCGCCCGTTCGGCGAGCGAACCTTCTACGCGGCCGTCTTCGACAGGCTCGCCGAGGGCACCTACACCCTGTGGGTCGACGACGACGCCGTGGTACGAGACGTCAAGCTCGCCGGCGGCGACGTCGCAGAACTGCGCTGGACTGCTAGCCGGCCCGGCTGATCTCTGCTCGAGTTCGGCCGGACACACCCGACGGCGGGCGGCGTGGCTCAGCCTGTGCAGTCCGCTGTGATGTCCCGCGCGTCCTCAGCGCGGGTCGCCGAAGTTGCCCGGACGAAGTCTGTCCACATCGCGCCTGGCTGTCGCCGTAGCCGACTTGGCCGTTGCATTCCCAGCAGGTGAGGCCGCCCGATATGTGAACGTTCGACCAGGGATGCCAGTTCGCCGCGGCGCGGATCTCTCCGTGGAGGCGGTGTTCCTCGCCGCTGTCGTCGATGACGACGACGTCGTGCGCGGCCTGTCGGCGTCCTGGGCGGTCGTATTCGGTCGCGATCCGGGCGGTGGTGATCGTGCGCAGCTGGCCGTCCTTCCACACCCATCCGCGGTTCAGCGCGCGGGCCATGGCCGGATCGGCGGGGAAGCGCTCGCGCCACTCCGCTGTCTCGGGGTGCTCGATCCCGGTGATGTGGATTGCGTAGTCATCTGATCTGAGAAGGCGGCGATCATCCAATGGATTCCCGGTGCTCCGACGGGGTCTTCGGTGCCGGCCTCGCCCCACGAGCGGTCGCGGGTCGCGTAGCCGACGACGTCCCTTCTCGGTGCGAAGCGGCCGTCTCGAAGTTGGCTCCGACGTACTCCTCCGGTCGTGCCGGAGATTCGTGAAACCGGCAGCCTGACCCGGGCGCTGTTGCGGTGCGTGTTGTCCTCCGAAGCGAGCGCGGGACCCAACTCTTCCGCGTTTGCCTTCCGAAGCAGGAGCCAGCCGCGGGAACGTGCGGACACCGGTTCGAGGCTGGCATAGGGTCCGAAGCTCGCGTGGGGTGACAATAGCCACGTTCAGTTGGGGGATGGCACCACCACGGCGCACAACACCCCCCAGGCTGTCCATACCCCGGCCGGGCGGGCACATCCGCGGTCAAGCTCGTTATCACCGGCGAGGAACCCGGGGCGCTCTACAAATGGGTCGCAATTCTCACCGGCTCCAAGAACGCGCTCAAAGGCGTCGGGTTCTTCCTTCGTCGGCGCGCTCGGCCTCACCCTCGTCGGGTTCCGCACCTCGATGCTGCTGCTCAGCGCGATGATCCTGATCGCCCTTACCGCCGTCGTCACCTTGATACGCGGCGAGCTGGGCCGGCCGGACGCGAAGGCGAAGTTCCGCCAGATGCTGTCCAACAACCACGCCGTGAACGTCCTCGCCGCGGCCCGGATCTTCCTGTTCGCCTCCCGTGACGTGTGGTTCGTCGTCGCGCTCCCCGTGTTCTTCCGCACCCAGCACCACTGGAGCTTCTGGCTCGCCGGCGGCTTCCTCGCCGTCTGGACCATCGGCTACGGCATCATCCAGGCCTTCGCACCACGCCTCAGACGCCGCGGCGACCCCGACGGCCGCACCGCCACCCCGCTCGCGTTGATCCTCGCCGCGTTCCCGGCCCTGATCGCGGTCGCGCTCGCCGCGAACATCGACCCCGGCGCAGCCGTCGTGATTGGCCTGCTGTTCTTCGGCGTCGCGTTTGCGCTCAACTCCGCCGTGCACTCCTACCTGATCCTCGCCTACGCCGACGATGACAAGGTCGCGATGAACGTCGGCTTCTACTACATGGCCAACGCCGCCGGCCGCCTCGCCGGCACCGTCCTGTCCGGCGCGCTCTACGAATGGCAAGGCCTCGAAACGTGCCTCTGGGCCTCCACCGCGTTCGTGCTCGCCGCCGGCATTCTGTCCCGAATGCTCCCGGCAACAGCTCAGCACGCGCCAGTCCTCGCGCCGATCAGCGCGTAACCGCCCGTCAGCGTCAACCCCGAACACGCCACGACGACAGCGAAGCGACGGCACGGCGGCCATGCTTCTCGCCGCGATCACGGTAGTCGCGGTCAATGAAGCTGATCTGTTCCAGGCCGGTTTCCGCGATCCCTCGCCACGGTTCCCAGCTTGAGCAGCGCCGGCGCTGGCAGTCGACGACTTGTACGGAATACAAGAACTCCCCGACGTGACACCGCGTTGGCAGACGACTGGCTTACCCGACTGATGCGGTCACCCGCGCGGACCCGTCGTTGGCCTGCATTTGCGTAGCACGCGCCTGCCGGTGGGTGCGGCCATGGCCCCCCGGTTCTTGCGCCCGGGGCCGCGGCGACAATAAGAAGGCGGGAGGTCTTGCCGGGTGCAAATGTCGGCGTCGTCGATCTCGACGACGGCATTGACCATGAAGTCGCCGGCTGGCTCGCCCACCGCAAGCGCGGAGGCGACGATCCAGTCGATGACGTCACGTGCGAGCTCTTGCTGGCGAGCGCGGCCGACGAGGCCGGGGATCAGGATCAAGCCCGGGTGCACAGCGTCTGGCGAACATCGGGCGGAAGTCCGACGCGTTGTCGGTTACGAGCACCCAGCCCTCAGCCTGGACCAGTCGCCGAAGCTGCGGGGTCCTTGATGCCGAGCATCCCGCGGTCACGATTGCAGGCGCCTCCAAGCCTCGCTCGTTGGCGACAGCCACGAGCGTGGGCGTAGGTCCTCGTCGAACCAGAGCTTCACCGCGTCGTGGCCGACCGGACCGGGCGGCCGCGACGCGGGTTCGTGCGTGCGTACAGGGCAGCGACATCCCAGCGCGCCTGCGCTGGGATGTGGGGAAAGTCCTCATCGAGCTCAGCGGCGTTCTCGGCGCTGGCGACGCGTGCCGCGAGGGTGGGAACGCCTACGCGCGAGCCTCTGATCTGATGGTCGCCGCGCCGCCCTTGATCTCGGGGTTCTGCACGGCGGCGGCCGTCCGCGGCGCGCCGCGCTCGACGCGACGCGGCGCACGCCCGCGCCCCGTTTTCACACGCTTGTGCGGCATCGGTGGAGCGAGTAGCGTGAGCGGCGCAGGCTGCACCGCTCGTCTGGTCTCACTCCCTCTCCTCGCGCGCGACACCCAGCAGAGGGTTGTGAGGTGTCCGACGATGGTGATCAAACAGCGGGTGAGCCGCCTGTTTCCGGGGGTTATACAGCGCGCTAGCGAGCCGTCGCCGACCGAGGTCTCCCCGCGAGGGCTCGAGGCGCTCGAGGCGCGGATCGCGCACCTGGAGACGGCGCTCGAGGGGCTCCAGGATGCCGTGCACCGGCGGGCGCTCCTCGACGACGAGCGGATCGACGAGCTGCGCCGGCGCACCGAGCCGGGTCAGATGGCGCGCGACCTGACCGAGGACGCGAGGAGCCGGGGGCTGTGAAGGGCGACCCGCTGCGGATCGAGGCGCTCCGGGCCGAGGCCCACTACCACCGCTCGCGCTATGACCTGTACCGCGCCAAGACCTACGGCCCTCGGCCCACGACGATGACCCGGCTGCGGGAGCTCGAGCGCGCCCATCTGGGCGCCGAGGCGCGCCTGCGTCAGGCCCAGCACGAGGAGCGCCCGCCGGGCGGCGCCGGCTGAGGACGAGCGCGCCGGGCGACTCGGGTCAGCGTGGTTCAATCCTAGAGCTTCGAAACTCTTGAGTAACTGGGAGATCCGACCATGACCGCCGTCGCGCCATCGCCGCCGACCCTCAGGCCCGAGGACTTCCTCGGGATCGACCGCTCGCTCTCCGATGAGGAGCGGGATATCCGCGACGCGGTGCGCGCGTTCGTCCGCGACCGCGTGCTCCCGTACGTGGGGGACTGGTTCGAGGCGGGGACGATCCCGCCCGAGCTGGCCGGCGAGCTCGGCAAGCTGAACGTGCTCGGGATGCACCTCGAGGGGTACGGCTGCGCCGGCGCCAGCGCTACCGCCTACGGGCTCGCGTGCCTGGAGCTCGAGGCGGGGGACAGCGGCGTGCGGAGCCTGGTCTCGGTTCAGGGGTCGCTGGCGATGTTCGCCATCCACCGCTGGGGCTCGGAGGAGCAGAAGCAGCGCTGGCTGCCGGCGATGGCGGCGGGCGAGGCGATCGGCTGCTTCGGCCTGACCGAGCCCGACTCGGGCTCCGATCCCGGATCGATGCGCACCCGCGCCCGCCGGGATGGCGCCGACTGGATCCTCCACGGGCAGAAGATGTGGATCACCAACGGCGGCGTCGCCGACGTGGCCGTCGTGTGGGCCCGCACCGACCAGGGCGTCCGGGGCTTCCTGGTGCCCAGGGGGACCAGGGGCTTCACCACCCAGGACATCCACAGGAAGCTCTCGCTGCGGGCGTCGATCACCTCCGAGCTGCTGCTCGACGACGTGCGGCTGCCCGCCGAGGCGATGCTGCCCGAGGCGACGTCGCTGACCGGCCCGCTGTCCTGCCTGAACGAGGCCCGCTACGGGATCGTGTGGGGGGCGGCCGGGGCCGCCCGGGCGTGCCTGGAGTCGGCACTCGCCTACGCCAAGGAGCGGGTCCAGTTCGACCGGCCGATCGCCGGCTTCCAGATCCAGCAGCAGAAGCTGGCCACGATGGCGCTCGAGGTCAACCGCGCGACGCTGCTGGCACTGCACCTCGGGCGGCTCAAGGACGCCGGTCAGCTGCGCCCCGAGCACGTCTCGATGGGCAAACTCGGCAACGTCAACGCCGCGCTCGAGGTGGCGCGGACGGCGCGGCAGGTGCTCGGCGCCAACGGGATCACGCTCGAGTATCCGGTGATACGGCACATGAACAACCTCGAGTCGGTCGTCACCTACGAGGGCACCGCCGACGTCCACGCGCTCGTCATCGGCGCGGCGCTGACGGGGATCCAGGCATTCCGATGAGCGCTCTGCGATGAGCGGTGGCTTGGGACCGTGACCGCGCCGGTGCAGCCTCCGAGCACGACCACCCAGCACGCGCTCGACGGCCTGCGCCGGGCGGTCGTCTCCGGCGAGCTCGGGCCCGGCGCGCGGGTCGTGCAGGAGGGCGTGGCCGAGCGGCTCGGGGTGTCGATCGCCGTGCGGGAGGCCCTGCGCGTGCTCGAGCAGGAGGGCCAGGTCACCTACCGTCCGCGCCGCGGCTACTTCGTCACCGAGCTGCGGATCGAGACCTGCACGAGATCTACGGACTGCGGGCGCTGCTCGAGGCACGGGCCGCGCGCCACGCGCTGCCGACGCTCGACGAGGACGCGCTCGAGCGCGCGGCCCTGGCCGCCGCGGACTGCGTGCGCGCCGCCGCCGGCGCTCTCCTACGACTCGGCGGAGGAGCGCAGCGGGACCGCGGCGGCGCATGAGCGGATCCTCGAGGCGGTGCGCGTCGGCGGCGCCGACCGCCTGGTGGCGGAGCTCGACGCCCATCGGGCGTGCGCGCTCGATGTGCTCACGGTGATCCTGCGGCGCGCCGCGGGCTGAGCCGCTCCCGAGTCCGCGAACCGTCGGCTGTTACGTTTCTACCCGCTCTCCCACCGGCGATCTCCAGGAGTTCCGAATGGCTAACGCTGAGCTATCGACGATCGAGGACGGATTGGCCTCGGTTCTCGACCACGCCCGCAAGTTCTACGTCGACGGGGAGTGGATCGACCCGCGCTCCGCCCAGACGCTCGAGGTGATCAACCCGGCCACCGAGCAGCCGATCGCCACGATCGCCCTCGGCGACGCGAGCGACGTCGACGGCGCCGTCGACGCGGCCTCCCGCGGGTTTGAGGCCTTCTCGCGGACCACCAAAGACGAGCGGATCGCGCTGCTCGAGCGGGTGATCGAGGTCTACAAGGCGCGGATCGGCGAGATCGCCGCCGTCGTCAGCCTCGAGATGGGAGCGCCGGTCTCGCTGGCCCGCGGAGCCCAGGCACCGGCCGGGCTCGGCCACCTGATGGCGACGCTCGCCGCGCTGCGGGCGATGGAGACCGAGGAGCGGATCGGCTCGACGACGGTCGTCTACGAGCCGGTCGGCGTCTGCGCCCTGATTACGCCGTGGAACTGGCCGCTCAACCAGATCGCGGCAAAGGTCGCGCCGGCGCTGGCCACGGGCTGCGCGATGGTGCTCAAGCCGTCGGAGATCGCGCCGCTGAACGCGATCGCGTTCGCTCAGGTGCTCGACGCGGCCGGTGTCCCCGCCGGGGTATTCAACCTCGTGCACGGCGACGGACCGACGGTCGGGACGGCGCTGGCCTCCCACCCACGGATCGACATGGTGTCGTTCACGGGGTCGACGCGCGCCGGGATCGAGGTGGCCAGGAACGCCGCCCCCACGGTCAAGCGGGTCACCCAGGAGCTCGGCGGCAAGTCGGCCAACATCTTCCTCGACGACGCCGACCTCGAGACGGCGCTGGCCCGCGACGTCGCCGGGCTGTTCGTCAACTCGGGGCAGTCCTGCAACGCCGGCGCGCGGATGCTGATTCCCCAGGAGCGGATGGACGACGCCATCCGGATCGCGCGCGAGGCGACCGAGCAGGTCGTCGTCGGCGCCCCCGGCGAGGAGGGGACGGCGGTCGGCCCGGTGGTCTCTCAGGCCCAGTACGAGAAGGTCCAGCGGCTGATCGAGCGCGCGCTCGAGGAGGGCGCGACGCTGGTGGCCGGTGGCCCGGGGCGCCCGTCGGGGCTCGAGTCGGGCTACTACGTGCGCCCGACCGTGTTCGCCGGGGTCACCAACGAGATGACGATCGCCCGCGAGGAGATCTTCGGGCCGGTGCTGACGCTGATCGCGTACCGGGACGAGGACGAGGCGGTGCGGATCGCCAACGACACCACCTACGGGCTGGCGGGCATGGTCTCCTCGGCCGACCCTGAGCGGGCGCGGGCCGTCGCCCGGCGGATGCGCACCGGGATGGTGCACCTGAACGGCGCCCCGCTGACCGTCGACGCCCCGTTCGGCGGCTACCGCCAGTCCGGCAACGGCCGGGAGTTCGCGGCCCACGGGCTGCTCGAGTTCCTCGAGGCGAAGTCGATCTACGGGGACAACGCCTGAGCGATCACCCCATCGGAGCGCTCCGACGGCTCGCGCCGGCCGACGATGAAGGACGTCGCTCCGGAGACGTAGGCCCGATTGCCGGAGGTGCCGGGTGCGGGGGCGCCATGCACGTGGGCGCGTCGCAGCCCTCACGCACTCGGGGTCGATTTCGTCGCCGCGGGCCGCGGCCCGGCGGAAGGGTGCCGTCATCGCGCCGGAGCTGGTGGAACGATGACGGCGTGCAACGGACCGTCAGCCTCCGGGGCCGCACCGCCGCGGGGCTCCATGATCCCGTGCGCGTCCGCGCCGAAGGTGGTGAGCGATGGACGAAGAGGCCCCGGGCGACCTGACCCGGCCGACCGACCCGGCCGCCAGGCGGTGGTCATCCCCCCAGCCCAACCTCGCCGGCCGGGGCATCGTCGCCGGCTACGGCACGCGCTTCTGGGCGCTGGTGCTGACGCTCGGCGCGGTCACCGGGCTGGCGGCATCGGGGCTGATCGCGCTGCTCCGGCTGGTCGAGCGGATCGCCTACGGCGACCACGGCACGAGCTTCCTCGCCACCGTGCGCGCGGCCGCCGGCTGGCGCCACTTCGCGGCGCTGCTGGCCGCGGCGGTGATCGTGATCGTCGGCCTGCGGGTGCTCGGGCGGCTCCCGACCTCGGGCGGGACCGAGGTCTCGGACTCGCTGTGGCTGCGGCGCGGACGTGTCGCCTTCGTGCCCAGCGTGGCCCGCGGCGCGCTCTCGATGATCAACGTCGGGCTCGGCGTCTCGCTCGGCCGCGAGGCCGGCCCGCAGCTGGCCGGCGCCGCCGCGGCGAGCCGGCTCGCCGACCTGATCGAGCTGCCGCTGTGGCAGCGCCGGCTGCTCGTCGCGTCGGGGGCCGGAGCGGGCTTCGCCGCCGTCTACAACGTTCCGCTCGGCGGAGCCCTGTTCGCGCTCGAGGTGCTGCTCGGCACGCTCGCGCTGCCGCTCGTGCTGCCGGCGCTGCTGACCTCGGTTACCGCCACCGCCGTCGCCTGGACGACACTCGGGACAGGCCCCACCTACGTCGTGCCGCCGTATTCGATCCACGCCTCGCAGGTAGTGTGGGCGGCGCTGATGGGGCCGCTGATCGGGCTCGCTGCGGTGGCGTGGACGCGCCTGATCGCCCGCGCCACCCGCGTGCGCCCGAAGCACCGGGCCCGCTACGTGACGCCGCTGGCGGTGTTCGCCGGGCTGGCCGCGCTGTCGATCCCGTACCCGCAGCTGCTCGGCAACGGCAAGGACATCGTCCAGCTGGCGGTGCTCGGGAACATCTCGCTCGGGCTGCTGGCGGTGCTGTTCGCGCTCAAGCCGCTGGTCACCGCGGCGTGCGTGACCTCGGGCTCGCCGGGCGGGCTGTTCACGCCGACGCTGTCGGTCGGCGTGCTGCTCGCCGGTGTCGCGGGCACCGCCTGGACGCACGTCTGGAGCGGGGCGCCAGCCGGCAGCTACGCGCTGATCGGCGGCGCGGCGTTCCTGGCCGCGGCGATGCAGGGCCCGCTGTCCGGGACGGTGCTGGTGCTCGAACTGACCCGGCACTTCGACTCGCTGATGGTGCCGACGCTGCTGGCGGTGGCGCTGGCCACGATCGTCGCCCGCCGGCTCGGGGCGCACTCGATCTACTCTGCGCGCCTCGACGCCGACCCCGCCGTCGAGGTCGATCCGCCGGCCAGCGCGGCGATCGCCACCCTGTACGCGCTCGACGAGGGGCTGCCGGACGAGCTCGGCCTCCCGCCCGCGGCGCCATTACAGTGAACGAGCCGCGGGTGGCGCCCCTCCGACCGTAGGAGCTCTCCGATGCTGTTCCGCCAGATCATCCACGACGACCTCGGCTGCGCCTCCTACCTGATCGGCGACGAGCGCGCCCACGTCGCCGCCGTCGTCGATCCGCGCTTCGAGATCGACGGGTACCTCGAGCAGGCGCGGTACATGGGGGTCTCGATCGAGCACGTGTTCGAGACCCACAACCACGCCGACCACGTCTCGGGCCACGGTCGGCTCGCCGCCGCGACCGGCGCCACGATCCACGTGCACCGCCTGAACGGCGCCGGCTACCCCCACGAGCCGTTCGAGGACGGCGACGAGTTCGCGCTCTGCGCGCTGCGGATCCGCGCGCTGCACACGCCCGGTCACCGCCCCGAGCACACCGCGTTCCTGCGGCTCGTCGTCATTTTGGGTGGGTCATGCGATCGTGGGGCCGGCGTTGAGTTTGCCGACGATCAGGTAGATCATCGCGATGAAGTTGCGGTTGGTGCGGTACCCGCGAGCGCGGCGCTTGGCGGCTTGGATGAGTGAGTTGAGGCCTTCGAGCAGTCCGTTGCTGATGCGGCTGTGGTGCCAGCGGGTCACCCCGAGCCAGTGATCCTCGAGCATCCGCGCGAACGCTTGCAGTGGTGCGAGCTCGGAGCGGTCGACCTCGGCGATCCAGCGG
>JBBSFX010000058.1:0-10950 GCA_038254735.1 Solirubrobacterales bacterium | reverse complement strand
CCGGACGAAGAATAACCCCGTGCTGATCGGCGAGCCGGGCGTCGGCAAGACCGCCGTCGTCGAGGGGCTCGCCTCACGCATCAGCGCGAACCAGGTGCCCGAGCTCCTGAAGAACAAGCAGATCTACACACTCGACCTCGCCGCCCTCGTCGCCGGCTCCAAGTACCGCGGCGAGTTCGAGGAGCGGCTGAAGAAGGTCATGAAGGAGATCGGCCAGCGCGGCGACATCATCCTGTTCATCGACGAGCTGCACAATCTCGTCGGCGCGGGTGCCGCCGAGGGTGCGATCGACGCCGCATCGATCCTCAAGCCCGCACTGGCGCGAGGCGAGCTGCAGACCATCGGCGCGACCACGCTCGACGAGTACCGCAAGTACCTCGAGCGCGACAGCGCCCTGGAGCGCCGCTTCCAGCAGATCCGCGTCGACCAGCCGTCGACCGACGAGACCGTGCAGATCCTCAAGGGCCTGCGCGACCGCTACGAGCAGCACCACAAGGTCAACATCACCGACGAAGCGCTCGAGGCCTCGGCCGACCTGGCCGACCGCTACATCTCCGACCGCTTCCTCCCCGACAAGGCGATCGATCTGATCGACGAGGCGGCGTCGCGGATGCGGATCAAGTCGATGACCTCCCCGCCCGTGTACCGCGAGCTCGAAGACGAGATCGAGGAGACCCGGCGCGCCAAGGAGGCGGCGATCGAGGCCCAGGAGTTCGAGAAGGCCGCCAACCTCCGCGACAAGGAGCGCCGGCTGACGCAGAAGAAGCGCGAGCTGGCCGACCAGTGGGAGGCCGGCGAGTCGACCGAGCGCCCGTCGATCGGCGAGGAAGAGATCGCCGACATCGTCTCGATGTGGACCGGGATCCCGGTGTTCAAGCTGACCGAGGCCGAGACGGCCAAGCTGATGCGCATGGAGGAGGAGCTCCACAAGCGCGTGATCGGCCAGCATCCGGCGATCGAGGTCGTCTCCAAGGCGATCCGGCGCTCGCGCGCCGGACTCAAGGACCCGAAGCGGCCGACCGGCTCGTTCATCTTCCTCGGCCCCTCCGGGGTCGGCAAGACCGAGTTGGCGCGGACGCTGGCCGAGTTCCTGTTCGGCGACGAGGACACGATGATCCGCATCGACATGTCCGAGTACATGGAGAAGCACGCGGTCTCCCGTCTGGTCGGCTCGCCTCCGGGCTACATCGGCTACGACGAGGGCGGCCAGCTGACCGAGGCCGTGCGGCGTAAGCCGTACAGCGTGCTGCTGCTCGACGAGATCGAGAAGGCGCACCCGGATGTGTTCAACATCCTGCTACAGATCCTCGAGGACGGCCGGCTGACCGACGCGCAGGGCCGGACGGTCGACTTCCGCCACTGCATCGTGATCATGACCTCGAACATCGGCGCCGCCGAGATCGCCCGCAACACGCCGCTCGGCTTCGCGGTCTCCGACGACGAGACCGGGATCACCTACGACGACATGAAGAACCGGATCATGGGCGAGCTGAAGAAGGTCTTCCGGCCCGAGTTCCTCAACCGGATCGACGACGTGATCGTGTTCCACAAGCTGGCCAAGGACGAGATCAAGGAGATCGTCGACCTGCTGCTGGCGCGGATCCGCTCCTCGATGGCCGAGCGCGAGCTCCAGCTCGAGCTCACCGAGCCGGCCAAGGACCTGCTCGTCGAGAAGGGCTGGGATCCCGCGATGGGCGCCCGCCCCCTGCGCCGAGCGATCCAGCGCTACATCGAGGATCCGCTGGCCGACTTCGTGCTCCGTTCGCAGGTGCCCTCCGGGTCGACGGTGATCGTCGAACCGGGCGACCCCGACAGCGCCGAGGAGGACGTTAAGCTGTCGGTGATCGAGCCGGCGCCGCGCCCGACCCCGGTCGGGGTGGGCGCCGACGGCGGCGAGGGCGAGGAGCCCGGCGAGGACTCGCCGGCCGCGCCCCAGGCGCCGTCCGAGGCCCCGTAACGATTCCGTGACGTTCTGATTCTGTGACCTTCTGAGCGTGCCGTCGGGCCCGGGGCCTACCCTGGGTCCGATGCCACGCTCGAGCTCCGTCCACGTCTGCAGCGCCTGCGGGCACGCCAGCCCACGGTGGGAGGGCCGCTGCCCCGGCTGCGGCGAATGGAACTCGCTCGTCGAGGAGGCCCGTCGGCCGGCTCGCCCCCCCGGCGGCGGTGGGCGCGCCCGTGGAGCGGCCGGGGCGGAGGGCGCCGGAGGCGCTGCGGGCCGCGGGACGCCGGTGGCGCCGATCGCGCTGGGCGAGATCGAGGCGGCCGAGCATGCGCGCCTGCGGACCGGGATCGGCGAGCTCGACCGTGTCCTCGGCGGCGGCCTCGTCCCGGGATCGCTGGTGCTGATCGGCGGCGCGCCGGGGATCGGCAAGTCGACGCTGACGACGATGGCGCTGGCCAACCTGCAGACGGCGGGGCGCCGGACGCTGTACGTCTCGGCCGAGGAGTCGGCGGCGCAGATCCGCCTGCGGGCCGAGCGCCTGACCGGCCGGTCGGCCGGCGCCGATCTCGGGCCGTCCGACGCGATGCGGATTCCGGTGATCGCCGAGACCGACCTCGACGCCGTGGTGGCCACGCTCGAGCACGAGCGTCCCGACGTGTGCGTGATCGACTCGGTCCAGACGCTGCACAGCGCTGAGCTCGCGAGCGCGGCCGGCTCGGTCGCCCAGGTCCGCGAGGTCGCCGACGAGATCATGCGCGTGGCCAAGGCGCGCCGGATCGCCGTGCTGCTGGTCGGCCATGTGACCAAGGAGGGAGCGCTGGCCGGTCCGCGCGTGCTCGAGCACCTGGTCGATTGCGTGCTGCAGTTCGAGGGCGAGCGCGAGCGCACCTACCGGACCGTCCGCGCGGTCAAGAACCGCTTCGGCTCGACCGACGAGGCGGGCGTGTTCGAGATGCGCGACACCGGCCTCGTCGAGGTGCTCGACGCCTCGGCGCGGTTCGTCGCCGAGGCGACCCGCGCCCCCGGCAGCGCCGTCCTGTGCGCGATGGAGGGCTCGCGGCCGCTGCTCGTCGAGGTCCAGGCGCTGGTCACGCAGTCCGAGCTGGTGCCGCCGCGGCGCGTGGTGGCCGGCTTCGACCGCAACCGCCTGGCGCTGGTCCTCGCCGTGCTCGGCCGCCACGCCGGCATCGGCCTGGGCGGCGCGGACGTGTTCGTCAACGTCGTCGGCGGCGTGCGGATCGACGAGCCGGGCGCCGACCTGGCCGTCGCGGTGGCCGTCGCCAGCGCCGCGCGGCGCACCGCCGCGACCGCTCCGAACGGCGCTCCGCTGGCCTGCTTCGGCGAGCTCGGGCTGACCGGCGAGCTGCGCAGCGTCGCGCACGCCGAGCGTCGCCTGGCCGAGGCCGAGCGGTTCGGCCTCTCGCCGGTGCTCGAGCCCGACGGCCATCGCACGATCCGCTCGGCGCTCGCCGAGGCGCTCGGCCACGCGCGGTCCTCAGCGCGCGCGGCCTGAGCCAATTTCCGGCTAAAATCGACAGCCATGGCCTCGCGTTCCGGGGAAGAGCTCAAAGAGGAGCTCGAGTCTCGACAGGAGTCCCGGATGGTAAGGGCGCTCGAGATGGTCGCGCCCGGGACCGCCTTGCGCGAGGGGATCGACAACATCCTCCACGCGCACACCGGCGGGCTGATCGTGATCGGCGACGCCGACGAGCTCGCCTTCCTGTTCTCGGGCGGGATCAAGCTCGACCTCGACTACACGCCGACGCTGCTCTACGAGCTGGCCAAGATGGACGGCGCGATCGTGCTCGGCGTCAACGCGACCAAGATCGCGCAGGCCAACACGCAGCTCACGCCCGACCCGACGATCCTGACCATGGAGACGGGCACGCGGCACCGCACCGCCGAGCGCGTGTCGAAGCAGACCGACGCGCTGGTGGTGGCGATCTCCGAGCGCCGCGAGGTCGTCTCGCTGTACGTCGACGGCACCAAGTACATCCTCGCCGAGATCCCCGTCGTGCTCGCCAAGGCCAACCAGGCCCTGGCCACGCTCGACAAGTACCGCAGCCGGCTCGACCAGGTCTCGACGCGGCTGACCGCGCTCGAGTTCGAGGGCGGCGTGACCCTCCACGACGTGCTCACCGTGCTCCAGCGCGCCGAGCTGGTGACCCGGATGGCGGTCGAGATCGAGCGCTACATCGTCGAGCTGGGCACCGAGGGGCGGCTGATCGAGATGCAGCTCGACGAGACGATGGTCGGCGTCTCCGCCGACAAGACGGCGCTGGTGCACGACTACCTGGTTGAGGGCGGCGACGAGAGCCTGGCGGCCGCCTTCGAGCACCTCGTGCGCCTGCCGCATCAGGACCTGCTCGATTTCGGCCGGCTGGCCGAGCTGCTCGGCTTTGACCGCAAGCTCAACAGCCTCGACTATCCCGTCTCGCCGCGGGGGATCCGGATCCTGGGGCGGATCCCGCGGCTTCCGAAGCTGGTCGTCCAGCGGATCGTCACCGAGCTCGGAGGCCTCGAGGAGCTGCTCGCGGCGACCGACGGCGAGCTCGAGACCGTCGAGGGCGTCGGCGAGATCCGGGCCAAGGACATCCGCGAGGGCCTGCGCCGACAGCAGGAGATCAACCTGGTCGACCGTTACCTGCAGACGTGAGCAGCCGACGACTTTCCGTGCGGGCCTCCGCCCGCTCACTCGACAGAGGAGGACACCATCACCGAGGTACTGGAAGAGCATTTGGAGGATTTCGACGATGACGCCGAGCTGCTCCCTCCGGTCGAGTTCGAGATCGGCGACAGCGTCGTGTATCCGCACCACGGAGCCGGGAAGGTGGTCAAGAAGGAGCAGAAGGACGTGCTCGGCGAGCGGCGCGAGTACCTGACCATCAAGATCCTCCACAACGACATGACGGTGATGGTCCCGACCGAGAATGCGGCGGTGGCCGGCCTGCGGCGCGTGATCGACGAGGAGACGGTCAAGAAGGTCCTCGCCCTCCTGCAGGACGAGTGCTCGGAGATGCCCAAGAACTGGAATCGCCGCTTCAAGCACAACCGCGACAAGATCAAGACGGGCGACATCTACGAGCTCGCCGAGGTGGTCCGCAACCTGGCCATCCGCGAGAACCAGAAGGGACTCTCGACGGGGGAGAAGCAGATGTTCACGCGGGCGAAGAAGGTCCTCGCCTCCGAGCTGATGTACGCGCTCGAGATGAACGAGGAGGAGGTCGACGAGCACCTGACCCACCTGCTCGTCGGCTCGAGCGACGGCAAAGTGGCTGTCGCGACGAAGTAGCCTGAAACCGTGGCGGTCGCGCTGATCGTGGCCGCGGGACGTGGCGAGCGCCTGGGGTCCGGCCGGCCCAAGGCGCTCGTCAGCGTCTTCGGCCGCCCGCTCGTGGCGTGGAGCGTCGACGCCCTGCTTCGCGTGCCCGGCGTCTCGGGGATCGTCGTCGCGCTCCCCCCGGACGCGCTCGATGCCGCTCCGGCGGGGACCCTCGCGGTGCCGGGCGGCTCGGTGCGCTCGGAGTCGGTGCGGCTCTCGCTGGCCGCGGCGGGCGACGGCGGCGGCGCCGGAGACCCGGTGATCGTGCACGACGCGGCGCGCCCGCTGGCCACGCCGGAGCTGTTCACGCGGGCGCTCGCCGAGCTGGCCTCCTCGGGGGCCGACGGCGTCGTTGCGGCCCTGCCGGTGTCCGACACGATCAAGGAGGTCGGCGCGGACGGGCGCTCGGTCACGCGGACGCTCGAGCGGGCCCGGCTGTGGGCGGTGCAGACGCCCCAGGTGTTCCGCCGCGCGGCGCTCTCGCGCGCGCTGGCCGGCGCGTCGCCTGAGACGCTCGCCGAGGCGACCGACGACGCCTGGCTGATCGAGCGCGCCGGCGGCGCCATCCGGGTGGTGGCGGGCGAGGCGGAGAACTTCAAGGTCACGGTGCCCGAGGACCTGCGCCGAGCCGAGCGGGTGCTGGCCGAGCGGGCGGCCCGGGCCGATCACCGCCCTCCGGAGTCCCGAGGACCGTAGGGTGGCGCGATGGGGTTGACCACCACCGGCATCGGCTACGACTGCCACCCGCTCGCCGAAGGCCGGCGGCTGGTCCTCGCCGGCGTCGAGATCCCCTCGCCGCGCGGGCTGGACGGGCACTCCGACGCCGACGTGCTGGCCCACGCGATCATCGACGCGATCCTCGGCGCCGGCGGCCTCGGCGACATCGGCGGGCACTTCCCCGACACCGAGGAGCGCTACCGCGACGCCGACTCGCTCGGCCTGCTCGCGGCCACGCTGCGGCTGGCCTCCGAACGCGGCCTCGTCGTCCGCCACGTCGACGCGACCGTGATCCTCGAGGCGCCGAAGCTCGCCCCCCACCGCGAGCGGATCCGCGCCTCGCTCGCCGCCGTGCTCGGCCTGCCGACCGCGCACGTCAGCGTCAAGGCGACGCGGGGGGAAGGGATGGGGTTCGTCGGGCGCGGGGAGGGGGCCGCGGCGCTGGCGGTGGTGACGCTCGAGTGGGACGAATGACGCCGCGCGGTCAGGCCGGTCGGGGTGCGCGGTGGGCGACGGCGCGCTCGCGGGCCTGCTCGTTCTCGGTCAGGCGGCGCAGCTGCTGCAGGCTGCGGCGGACGTGGGCCGAGACGGTCGGCGCGGCGATCCGCTCGGCGATCCAGCCGGACAGCCCGGCGCCGGCGATACCGTAGGCGAGCCGGAACTCGGCCTGGGTGGCGCCGCCCGGGGCGCTGCGCAGCCGGAAGCGCCCCCGCTGGTCGATGCCGGTCACCGACGTCCACGCGAATTCCGACGGCTCGTCCCACTCGACGATCTCGATCAGGCCGCCGATCTCGGCCGAGCCGATCCGGAACAGCATCCGGTAGCGGGCGCCGAGCCCGGCGGGGATCTCCCCGACCGCCTCCCAGCGGGTGACGCCGGACATGAAGCCGAGCGCGTTGGCGGGGTCGGCGGCGAGCGCCCATACGGCCTCCACCGGGGCGGCGATCCGGGTCTCGGCCCCCGTCCTCATGGCGTGGTCACCCCCTCCCAGGGACGCGAGCCGCCGCCAGGCGAGCGTCCGATCATCCGAGCAGCGGGAGCCGGCGCTCGGCGGCGAGCGCGTCGAGCGTCTCCTGCATCGCGCAGAGCAGGTGGTCGTAGACCTCGTCGACGTCGGGGTGCTCGCCGAACTCGGCGCGCAGGTCGATCGCCGGCAGCGTCTCGACGGTGATCTTGGCGGGCAGCGGCAGGTGGCCGAGCATGTCGCCGACGTTGAGCCCCCAGGGGAGTGCGAGCGAGATCGGCAGCGCCGTGAGCCGGAACATCCGGTCGAGCGCGAGCCGCCGCGCCAGCCGCTCGCCGCTGGTGAGGAACAGGGCCGTCTCCTGGCCCCCGATCGAGACCACGGGGACGATCGGCGCGTGCTCCTGGAGCGCCAGCCGGATGAAGCCCTTTCGTCCGCCGAAGTCGACCCGGTCCGACTGCCAGCTCGGGCGATGGACCTCGTGCTCGCCGCCCGGGTAGATCAGCAGCGCGGCACCGGACCGGAGCGCGCGGCGGGCGTTGGCGGGCGAGGCGGCGACAGTCCCGAAGCGTCGCAGCCAGGCCAGCGCCGGCATCGACAGCATCGGGTTGTGGGCCAGCTGGTAGAACGACCGCTCGACGCCGAAGTAGGTGTTGAAGGCGAGCGTGAACACCAGCGTGTCGGGGGTCATGTTGCCCCCCGAGTGATTGCCGACCAGCAGCACCGGGCCGTCGTCGGGGACATTGCCGAGGCCGCGGACCTCGCCCCGGAACCACAGGCTCGAGAGCAGCCACAGCATCGGCAGGCGCTCGCGGATGAAGTCGGGATCGCGCTCCTCCAGGCCGGCTCGCGGGACGCGCGCCTGGACCTGGTCGGCGACCTGGCGCAGGATCCGGGAGACGATCGACGGCCGCCCGAGCGCGGGCGGGGGGCCCGGCGCCGCCGGGCCGTCGTGGCCGTTGCGGCGAGGGCTGCCGGCGAGGTCGGTCTGCGCCATACCGAAAGATTCTAGGGCGGCTCGTCGAACCCCCATTTCGTCGCACTGACAAGCCTCGCGACGGACCGCCGTTCAGGCGGCGGCGGAGCCGGCGCCGCGCCCGCGGCGACGTGCCTCGGGCGCCGCGCCCGGACGCGATCCGGCGTGCTTGGCGTGCTCGGCGCGGGCGAAGAACCGCTCCAGCAGCGCGTTGGTCTCCTCGGGCCGCTCGACCTGGGGCACGTGGCCGCACCCGTCGATCACCACCTGCTCGGCGCTCGGCAGCCAGGTCTCGACGTGGCGGCGGAACCCGGCGGGGACCAGCGGGTCGTGGCTCCCCCACACGAACAGCGCCGGCGGCTCCAGCTCGGCCAGCCGCGGGTAGAAGCCGCCGCGGCCGAGCGGCTTCTCGAGGTAGATGTTGCGCGCCGAGGAGAGGAACGCGTAGCGGGCTCCCGGCGAGTGGTAGATCCGGCGGAACTCGTCGACGATCACGTCGCCGACCGCCGGATCGATCGCGTCGCGGTCCTGGAACATGCCCCAGAACTGGGTGGAGACGAGCCGGCGGCTGAAGTTGTGGGGAAGGAAGCCGAATTCCGGTCGCAGCACCCGCACGAGCGGGTGGAGGCCGCGGCGCATCCACGCCACCGCCGGGGTCAGGAGGCCCAGCGCCGTGGTGCGCTCCGGCGCCGTCAGGCCGATCTCGATTGCCACGCGTCCCCCCAGCGAGTTGCCGACCACGTGCGCGGCCTCGATCTCCAGTTCGTCCATCAGCCCGACCATGATCTCGGCATACCAACCGGCGCTGTAGCGGCCGAAGGTCGGCTTGCTGGAGGAGCCGAAGCCGGGCAGGTCGACGGCGTGGACGCGGTAGCGGCGGCTGAGCTCGGCGGCGGTGTCGAACATCGAGGCCCGGGTCCCCCCGAGGCCGTGGATCAGCAGCACGTCGCGGCCCGAGCCCATCGTCAGGGCCGAGACGCAGTGCCGGCCCACCGGCACGGCACGGATCCGGAGCAGCGGCGGGCGGCCGTTGGGGAGCCGGAACAGCCCCTCGAAGGCGATCGCCAGGTCCAGGTTGCCGCGCACGGCGAGCTGCCGCCGGCGGAACGCGTCGACGCCCGAGTACTCGCCCGCACGCAGCGCCAGCCAGGTCGCCGAGTTGGTGGAGATCGTCACGTCGGGCCGGCGGTTGGTGGTGCCGGTGCTGACCCGCGCCGCGTGCCCGTCGACCCGGACCTCCCAGGCCCGTCCGAGGTCCCCGATCCGGATCCGGTAGCTGGCCTGGAAGCCGCTCGGAGCGCCGAGATAGCGGCGGGGAAGCGAGCGGAAGGCCTGCTCGACCGCGGCGCGCCGGGCGGCTTGATCGGCGACCGCGCTCACCCGCGGCACCCTACCGGTCGGCCACCACGGAACATCGGGCGAGGAGCTAGGGTTGCCGGACGATGCGGCGGTTTTCCCTGCACGACACGCGTACCGGGCAGGTCCGCCCGCTCGAGCCGCGGACCCCCGGGGAGGTAGGCATCTATGCCTGCGGCCCGACCGTGTACGGACGAGTACATGTGGGGAACGCGCGACCGTTCGTGGTCTTCACGCTGCTCAAGCGGGCGCTCGAGCACGAGGGCTACAGGGTGCGGCTGGTCGCCAACATCACCGACATCAACGACAAGATCTACGCCGCGGCCCGCGCCCGCAACGCCGGCAGCGCCGAGCTGGCCCGCGAGATGACCGCCCACTACGTCGCCGACACCGACGCGCTCGGGCTCGGCCGGCCCGATCACGAGCCCCTGGCCAGCCACACGATCGTGGGGATCATCGGCTTGATATCTGATTTGATCGATCGGGGTCATGCCTACGCGGTGGACGGTGACGTCTACTTTGCCGTCCGGTCGTACCCCGAGTACGGGGAGTTATCGCACCGCCGGATCGAGCAGATGGACCAGGGTGAGGGCGGGGAGGGGGTCGCGCGCAAGCGCGACCCGCTCGACTTCGCGCTGTGGAAGGGCCAGCGCACGAGCGAGGACACGGCCTGGGACGCGCCCTGGGGCCCGGGGCGGCCGGGCTGGCACATCGAGTGCTCGGCGATGGCCGAGGCGCTGCTCGGGGTCGACTTCGAGATCCACGGCGGTGGCTCGGACCTGCTGTTCCCCCACCATGAGAACGAGGCCGCTCAGACCCGCGCCGCCCGGGGCGCGCCGCTGGCACGGCTGTGGGTCCACAACGGGATGGTCCGGATCGAGCAGGAGAAGATGGCCAAGTCGGTGGGCAACATCTTCCTCTTGCACCGCGCGCTCGAGGCCTACGGGCGGGATGCCCTGATCGCCTACTTCTGCAGCGGCCACTACCGCCAGCCGATCGAGTTCGACGACGAGCGCCTGCAGCAGGCCGCCAGCACCGTGGCGCGGATCCGGGAGGCCGGCCGGCGGCTCGTCGCCGGCGCCTCGCCGGAGTTCTCGGCGCCGCTGCGCGATCGCTGCTTCGCCGCGCTGGCCGGCGACTTCAACACCCCGGCGGCGATGGCGGCGATCTTCGACTGGGTCAGCGAGGCCAATCGCGCCGGCACGCCGGTCGGGGACGCCGACCTGCGCGAGATGCTCGGTGTGCTCGGACTGGCCAACCTGCTCGATCCCGACACCACCGAGGCCGGCGCCGAGGTCCGCGAGCTCGTCGAGTCCCGCGAACGGGCGCGGGGCGAGCGCGACTGGGCGGCGGCCGACCGGATCCGCATCCGGCTCTCAGAGCTCGGCTGGGAGGTCCGCGACGGTCCCGACGGCCCCGAGCTGATCCGGGCCTCATGAGCCGCCGCGCGAGTGCCGCCCCCCGGCGATGATCCTCTACGGCCGCAACCCCGTGCGCGAGGCGATCCGCGGCCCTCGCGTGGTGACGCGGGTGTGGGCGACCGCCGGCGCCGCGCGCGAGCCGTGGCTGAGCCCGGGAGGGCGGGGCGCCCAGGGCCGCGGCGCGCCAGGGCCGCGGGGCGCCCGCGGCCGCGGCGCGCCCGGGCCGACGCGGGGCGCCCGGGGCCGCGG
>JBBSFX010000057.1:0-11849 GCA_038254735.1 Solirubrobacterales bacterium | reverse complement strand
GACATAACACCCCGGGTTTCGCCGTCGCCTACCGCGACTCCTTCCGAAACATCACGCGAATCCCCGCGACAAAGCCCTGATCGACGCCGGAATCGCCAGAGAAACGGCGCTATCTACACACTACAAACGACCTGCACCCAATCGGTTTGGCATGGTGCTCGCGGCGATGGCGGACATCGATGGGGACGCGCCGTCGGCGATCGACCGGGTGTGCGCGGCGGCGGTCGCGGTGTTGGCGCTGCAGGGCGCGGGGATCTCGCTGATGGTGGACGGCGAGCTGCGTGGAAGCGCGGGCGTTTCAGAGCCCGGGGTGGCGGCGGTACAGGAGCTGCAGCTGTCTCTGGGGGAGGGGCCTTGCGTGGACGCGTGGGCTCGGAACGAGCCGGTGTTGGAGCCCGATCTCGCTGCCCCGAAGCGGGTTCGCTGGCCGACGTTCGCGCGCGCGGCATTGGAGGCGGGTGTGCTGGCGGTGTTCGCGCTTCCGTTGCATCTGGGGGCGATCCGGATCGGAGTGCTGGTCCTGTACCGCGACCGTCCGGGTGCGCTGAGCGCGGAGGAGCTCGCGCGCGGGCTCGTGCTGGCCGATGTCGCGAGCCAGGTGATCCTCGGCTTGCAGGCCGGCGCGCCGCCGGGCAGCGTGCACGAGCTCTTGGCGAGCGAGCCGCCGCACTGGGCGGAGGTTCATCAGGCGACAGGCATGATCTCAGCCCAGCTCGAGGTTTCGATGGATGAGTCGTTCGTGCGGCTCCGGGCGCACGCGTTCGCAACCGGCCGAACGCTCAGGGAGGTCGCCCGGGATGTCGTCGCGCGACGATTGCGCCTCGAGGAGTCTGGATGAGACCACGGACCGTGCGAAGATGCGATCAGCGAGCGCACAAGCGAAGGCGACGGGGTAGAGGATTATGACGCGAGAGCGACGTATCGTTGAGACGTTCGTGGAGCTGGCGGACACGATGGTCGACGACTTCGACGTGATCGAGTTTCTCCATCGCGTCGCGGAGCGTTGCGTCGAGCTGCTGGACTGCGGGGAGGCGGGGGTGTTGCTCGCGGACGCCGCCGGGATGCTGCGGGTGATGGCGTCCTCGAGCGAGCGCTCGGACGCGCTGGATCTGTTGCAGTCCCAGAATGAGCAGGGACCGTGCTTTGAGTGCTATCAGCGTGGGCAGGCGGTGTTCAGCCAGGATCTCGCGGCCGATCTGGGTCGCTGGTCGATGTTCGCGCCGGCCGCGTTGCAGAGCGGGTTCTCCTCGGTGCAGGCGCTGCCGATGCGGGTGCGCGGGGAGACGGTGGGGGCGCTGAACCTGTTTCGCTCGGACACCGGGCGGCTCTCGGAGCGCGACATGACGGTGGCGCAGGGGATGGCTGATATCGCCGCGGTCGCGCTGTTGCAGGAGCGCGCGGTTCGCGAGTCGGACGGCGTGATTGCGCAGCTGCAGGGCGCGCTCTCGAGCCGGGTGGTGATCGAGCAGGCCAAGGGCGTCCTCGCCGAACGCGCCCAGATCGGCGTGGACGCCGCGTTCGCGAGGTTACGAGACTATTCCCGCGATCAGAACCACCGCCTGAGCGACGTCGCCGGTGCGTTGATCGACGGCCGGCTCGACGCCGCCGCGCTCCAGGACAGCACAACCTCGGAACGTTGACGGACGCCCCGGGCGCACGCCGGCACGCTGGATCCTTGCGCCGTGAGGTAGGATGACTCTGGCTGGAATGTAGTTTTACTTCTTCCGTCGCTCCAGACCTCGGCGACCTCGTTTTAACGAACCGGGTACCTATCGTCTGGAGCACGTGATGCGGTCTGAGCACGAGGATTCCACGAGCGGCGAGCCCACGGGCAGACTCGCCGGGGCAGAGCCTCACCGCGCCTCGTTGCCGGTCCCGGTCGCGGAATGCCGGCCGTTTCGCCTGGAGGTCTACATTGCGAGCGATCGCGCTGCGGTGACGGCCGTCGGGGAGCTCGACCTCGCGAGCGCCGGGGTGCTCGAAGGGCGGCTGCGCGACCTGCACGACGCCGGCTTCGCGCATCTCGTGCTCGATCTGCAGGACGTCTCGTTCGCCGACTGCGCCGGGCTGCGAATCGTGCTGGCAGCTGACCGGCGCGCCCGCGAGGCCGGGAGACGGTTCACCGTCCTGGGTGCCTGCCGTCAGGTCAGACAGCTGTTCGCGCTGACCGCCGCCGACCATCAGCTCGAGTACGCAGAGCAGCCCGCGCTGGCGGTGCCGGCGACGATCGAGGCGATGGTCGCGTGAGCGCCGCTGTGCTCATTCACCCAACGACCGCCCCTCGGGCGTGAATCTCTTCACCGCGACAGCGCCCGGCCCGCGACGCCCGCGGAGCATTGGGCGCTGAAGTGATCGTGCTACCCCGGCGAACCCGCCGCTCCTCCCGTCTCCTCCTCGGCGGCGGGTCGGCCAACCTGCGTGACAGCCCACGACGGTCGGAGCCGCTCGGCGTCACCGGCCCCGATCGGCTCTTTCTCGACGCTCCTCGTCGCCGCCGCTCGCCGGTACCGTGAGCCGGCACGCCGGTACGGTGAGCCGGGCGTCACCGTGAAATGCCGCCGTGAAGAACGGTGCGGGGAACACCGTCGAAAGCACGGGATCGTCTGAGCGCGATGGCGCTCCGTCGTCGGTTGAGTCCTCACGCTCGATTCGCAACAATGCTCCAGACGGGTTGTGCGGCGGTGACGAAACGCCACCAGGGTCTGGAGCGGCGTGAAGCGAACAGTCCGAAGCAGGCTACTCCCGCGTGTCGCGCAACACAAGGGGCCGATCACCGGTGTCGAAGCGTGACGTTGCGTAGGACTGCGGTGCGCACCGTCGAAGGATTCACATCCCCGCCCGAACCAGGATTCGGTATCCGCCGGCGGCGCCGGCGCCATAGACGAGGTGGTAGGAGAGATCCAGTGCAAGATCTTTCGCCGGGTAGCGCCACGGCAGCTCGTACAAGCCCATCGGCACGAGCTCGACGTAGGACATCGCCCACACGGCGGTGCCGAACAGCAGCCCGTCACGCAGACGCGACCTGCCGACGCTGCCCGCCACGAGGCCGTACATCGCTCCCCATCCGGTGCCATAACCCCAGTGCATCGCGTTGGTGAGCAGTGGAATCAGCTCGGACGAGACATCCTGCTCGAAGACGCCCTCGCTGACGCGCTTGGCGACCTTGGCTGGAGCCGATGCCTGCTCCCACGGGTCCGCGGGCGCATCTGAGGGCGTTGGGGGCGACTCCCCGGAGGACTGCAGCTTGGCCGAAAGCAGCTGCCAACCGGTCATTGCGCCCGTCCCGAGAACGCCGGCGAGAACGCCGCGTCCGAGCGCTCGCAGCGGCGTGCCGGACGACGGTGCACGAACGCGCGGCATCGCGATCACACCTGCTCCTCGATGCCGATCGCGCGCTGCAGCATCGGGTCGGCATCGCCGCCCTCGTCCCTGATCGCCTCTAGCATCCCGGTCGCGAGCGCGTCGAGCTTGCTTTGAACCGCGTGCTCAGAACGCAGCTCGGCGTTCTTCAGCAGCGCGACGAGCAGGAGGGTCGTGGCCGTGAGCGCCGTTCCGATCGCCTGCTCGTACGAGCCGCCCGCATCGGCGACGTAACCTCCGAGCCACGCGAGTATCAGCGCGACACAGAACGCGAAGAAGATCGGCGAGCTTGCGAAGTACGAGGCGCGCTGCGCGAGCCGATCGAATCGGCTGCGACGGTCCGCTTCGCCTCGTGCCACAGGATGCTTTAGCGACATTCTGCTCTCACACGCTAGCGGGTGCCGCGTCGTGACCGAGGGCGCGGGCTGCTCCCAGGGCGCGGTCTGTGGCCGAACCTGGAACTCCGATTCGGCGGAGATCCCTGCTCGCCGCAGGAGCACGCGGCGGTGGGGGTATGCTTCGAGGCATGACGGACTATCAGGCCGGCGACGAGCCACAGGGCATGGTCGGCGCGCTGCTGGCGCCGCTGCGGCTTCCGGGGCGCGTGGTCGCGGACATCGAAACGATCGCCGGCGCGGTGCTGGGGCTGGAGCAAACCGCCGGCCGGCATCTTGCGTCGGTCGACGCCGCTGTCGGCGAGCTCATCCAGGCGATCGCGAAGCTTCAGGCTACGGTCAGCCACATCGATGGCAACGTCATGCAGATGACGAGCCTCGAGTCGACGCTGCAGGAGGAAATGCGGGGGTTGCGCAATGACGTGAACACGCGGATGGTCGCGGTCGAGGAGGAGGTGCAGGGAATGCGAGCGCCGCTTGATCAGATGGCGCTCGACCTCCAGAGCGTCAAGAAGCTCCTGCCCGATCCGAACGACGGGCCGCTGGCCCGCCTCAAGGACACGCTCACATCGAGTTAGTAGGGTCACGACGCGCCAGACCGCCACAATCGCAGGACGCGAGCCGTCACGAGGGTTGATCTTGCGAGGCGGGGGGTATGATGGCTGGAGGACGGTCGCTGACAAGCCGACCAGCCGTCGCTGCAGCCCGGACCACTGCCGTCGCTGCGACTAGCCGACGTGATTCGACCTCCGCCCTCGTCGATCCCTTAGGGGTATCGCGAACCGTCAGCGCGTTGCTCTGGCGAGGACTGGAATCCAAGAGGAGAGGTTGTTTCATGATCATTTTCGGCATCGTGCTGCTCATTATCGCCGCGGTCGTTCCCAAGCTTGCCGTGCTGTGGGCGGTTGGGATCATCGTCCTCGTGGTCGGCGTGATCCTCGCGATTCTCGGCACGATGGGACGCGCCGTCGGGGGCCGTCGCCACTACTACTGAGACCTGCCGGGAGCGCGCCCGCGAATCGCTCCGCAGTCCGCCAGGGCGCAGCCGATCGGCCGGGCGACCTGTCCCAGTCCCCGGCGTAGCCTTGCCGGAGCGATGCCCGGACAGCTCCCACGACCCGCAGCGAGGCTCGCCGCCACCGCAGCCTCGCTGGCCCTGGCCGGCTGCGGGTCAGGCGGGGCGGGGCGGACCGCTCCCGCCGCGGCTCCCGCGACCGGGTCCGCCGGGTCCGCCGCCGGGTCCGCCGGGTCCGCCGACCGGGCGCTGTTCGCCCGCGCGTGCGGCGGCTGCCACACGCTCGCCGGACGGGAGTCGCCCCGCCACCAGGGCGGGGACCTGCTCCACCTGCGGATCGGTCGAACGGCGATGCTCCAGTTCGTGGCCGAGATGCCGGTGCGCCGGCCGCTCACCCGCGACGAGATCCACCGGGTGTCGGAGTACGTTCTGGCGGTCGAGGCTCAGGGGCGCTGAACGAGCTCGCCGACGTCGGCCACGGTGTGGGACGGCGTCAGTCCGCCGGCGACGACGATCCCACCGGCGTCGGCGACCGCGGCGGCGTCGGACAGCGGCGCGGGGAGGCGGCCCGCGGGGCGCACGGCGCCGCTGCGAGAATCGATCGAGAGGACCTCGGCGGTCTGGGTGCCGAGCGTGTCGCCGCGGCCGCCGACCAGGTAGACGAAGCCGCCGAGGGCCGCCGCGGACGCGTGGGTGACCGGGTGCGGCAGCCGGCCGATCGTCGTCACCCGGCCGCTGGCGGGGTCGAAGCGGAGGATCGCCGCGCTGGCCGCGCTCGGCGTCGAGCCGCCGATGACGAGGATCTGGCCGCCGACGGTGACGGCGGCCGCATAGCGCAGGCCGACCGGCAGGTGGCCGACCACGCGCGCGGGGACCCCCGGCCGCCAGGCGAGGATCGTCGAGAGCCACTGCGATCCGTCGTAGCCGCCGACCACGTAGGCGGTGTCGCCGAGCGCCGTGACGGCGACGTCCGACTGCGCGGCGGGTAGACGGCCGGCGTCCTGCACGGCGCCGGTGGCCGGGTTATAGCCGATGATGTGGTCGAGCTCGGAGGCGCTGCCGCCGCCGAACACGTACACGGTACCGCCCAGCGTCGCCGCCTGGGCGTCGTGCTGGGCTAGCGGCAGGCCGGCGCTGTGAAGGACGCCGTGGGCATCGGCGAGCAGCACCTCGGAGGTCGAGACGTCGGCCGCGTCGAGCCCGCCGAGCAGGGCGAAGCGCCCGTCGCCGAGCGCCGCGAACGCGGAATCGCGGAGCGGCGCGCTCAGCGTGTACAGGTGGCGGTAGGTCAGCTGCGCCGGGATGACGACGGCCGGCGGCGGCGTGCGGGCGGCGCGTCGCGACGTGTGAACCTTCTCACGCGAGCTCGAGCGGCTCGCGCTCTGAGCGCCCCCGCCGCAGCCGGAAATCGCGAGTATTGCAGCGACGACGAGGCCAGGGCGGCGCAGCGCGGACGGGGACACGCCGGCGAGCGTAGCCCAGCCGCGGCTGCGCCGGGCCCACCAGGTGTGGCCTGGTGCCCACTAGGATGGCCGCGGTGAGCGCCGTCAGCCGGTTGTTCCGCGGCGCGAGCCGCTCCCAGGCGCGCCCGGTCGCGCCGGCCCGCGCGAGCCGCTCCCAGGCGCGCGCGGTCGCGCCGGCGCGCGCGGTCGCGCTGGCGTGCGTCCTCGCGCTGGCCCTGGCGGCGTGCGGGTCGACGGCGCGGCACCCCCGCGCGGGGGCCCCGACGACAGCCGTCCGGACGGCGACGCTGCCCGGCAAGCTGACCCCGACCCCCCACGGCGGCCCCGTCGATGTTTACGCCGCCGACGCCGCCGGACACCTCAGCCCGACGGTGCTCGGCGACCCGGCGCTCGTGTACGTGCCCAACAGCCAGAGCAACACCGTCGAGGAGATCAGCCAGCGGACGATGCGGATCGTCGGCCACTTCAGCACCGGCGCGCTGCCCCAGCACGTGACGCCGTCCTACGACCTGCGCACGCTGTACGTCGACAACGACGTCGGCAACAGCCTGACGCCGATCGACCCGCGGACGGCCCGGCCGGGGCAGCCGATCCCGGTCGAGGATCCCTACAACCTGTACTTCACCCCCGACGGGCGCTTTGCGATCGTCGTCGCCGAGCGCCTTCAGCGGCTCGACTTCCGCGACCCGCACACGTTCAAGCTGATCCACTCACTGTCGGTGCCGGCGTGTCGCGGCGTCGACCACATGGACTTCTCCGCCGACGGCCGCTACGCGTACGCGAGCTGCGAATTCGCGGGCCTGATGATCGAGGTCGACCTCCAGACCCAACGCGTGGTCCGGACGCTGGCGCTGAAGCGCGGCGCCGCGAGCCCCCAGGACGTCAAGCTCTCGCCCGACGGGCGGACGCTGTACGTCGCCGACCAGCTGAACGGAGGGGTGTGGAAGCTCGATCCGGCGACACTGCGCGTGCGCGGGCTGCTCCCGACCGGCGCCGGCGCCCACGGCCTGTACCCGAGCCGTAACGCCCGCGTGATGTACGTGTCGAACCGCCAGGCGGGCTCGATCTCGGTGGTCAGCTTCGCCACCGGCCGGGTGCTCGAGACCTGGCCACTGCCGCAACCGGCCAGTCCGGATATGGGCGGCGTCTCGGCCGACGGGCGCGTGCTGTGGCTGAGCGGCCGGTACAACGCCGAGGTGTACGCGATCGACACCCGCGACGGCCGTCTGATCGCCCGGATCCCCGTCGGGCTCGGGCCCCACGGGCTGTCCGTGTGGCCCCAGCCCGGGCGCTACTCGCTCGGGCATACCGGGATCCTGCGCTGACGCCGGGGCCGCCGCGGGCCACCGGCTCAGCCGCCGGCGCGGACGACCGCGCCGTACAGCTCGGGGCGGCGGTCGGCGAACGCGTCGCACAGACCGCCCAGGTGCTTGGAGCGCGCGCGGGCGAGATCGACGTCGGCGGCGGCCGGGCCGACCCCGGGCTGGGTGGCGAGCACCCAGCCCTGCTCGTCGATGATCGTGGTGCCGGCGTTCCACGGGATCGCCTCGAGGCCGCCGGCCTCGAGCTCCAGCAGCAGCTGGGAGACGCGGCGGCGGATCACCTCGCCGTCTGCGCTCCGATCGAGCGGCCGCGGCGCTTTCAGCATCTCGAGCCCGGACAACGTCGACTGATCCATTGCGCGCATCCTACGCCGCCCCGTGGACCGGCCCGGGGGGGCGAAAACCCGCGGACCGGCCAGGGCTCAGAACAATCGCTGGCGCGGCACCGGGCGCCGTGACGGAGCTTCTATCCGCCGGGATCTGGCGTGGACTCGCCGGAAGGTGCCGCGGCGAGCGCGGCGTCGATCGCGCGGATCTCGGGCTCGCGCTCGACGACATCGTGGGCGTCGCGGGGGTCGGAGGTGACAGTGGGGGTCATCCGCCTTCCGGTATCGACCGCCCCTCCGGGAAGCTTGAACTGGCGGGACGATCCTGGCAGGTATGCGATCCGGCGCGTCGGGGTAGCTACACGGGTCAGATGGATCGACTTCGTCTCACCCTGGGTGTGCTCGCGTCCGGGGCCGTGGTGGCGGGCTGCGGCTCGGCCGCCTCGAGACCCCTGAGCCATTCGGCGGCCGGCCGGCTGCGCCAGCGGTTTGCGGCGGTCGAGACGGCGGCGCGGGCCGGCGAGCGGCCGGTGGCGCTGCAGGATCTGGCCGCAGCCACCTCGCTCGTCAACCAGGCCGACCGGGCCGGGCAGCTGACCGCGCGCGAGCTGAGCATGCTGCGCGCCGGAATCGCCCAGGCGCGCGAGCGGGTGCTGATCGAGGTCCCGATCGCCCCCCGCGCGGCCCCCGCCGCCGCCGCGCCGAGCGCCCCGGCAGCGTCGACGGGGACGACCCCCGCTGCGGCGCCCGCGCCGGGACCGGGCAAGGGCAAGGGCAAGGACAAGGGCAAGGGCAAGGGCAAGGGCAAGGGCAACGGGGACGGCGGGGATTGACCGTGGCGCCCCACACCACGCTCGGCGACGGGCGCTACCGGCTCGAGCGGCGCCTCGGGGCCGGTGGCATGGCCTCGGTGTGGCTGGCCGTGGACAAACGGCTCAATCGTCCGGTCGCGGTCAAGGTGGTAGCCGACGCCCTCGCCTCGGATGAGCGCTGGGTGCGCCGATTCACCCGCGAGGCCCGGGCCGCCGCAGCGCTGTCGCACCGCGGCGTCGTCTCCGTCTATGACTACGGGGTCGAGGGGGGGCGGCCGTTCCTGGTCATGGAGTACGTGTCCGGCGGCACCCTGGCCGACCGCCTGGACGATCCCGCGTCGGCGCGCCCGGACGCCGAGACGGCCACCCGCCAGCTGCTCGAAGCGCTGTCCGCGGTGCACGACGCCGGGATCCTCCACCGCGACGTCAAGCCGGCCAACCTGCTGCTCGACGAGCACGACCACCTGCTCCTGACCGACTTCGGCATCGCCCAGACCGAGGGCGCCACGGCGCTCACGCAGACCGGGATGATCGTCGGCACGCTGCGGTTCCTCGCCCCCGAGGTGGTGGCCGGGCGGCCTGCCACCGTCCAGAGCGACCTGTTCTCCGCCGGCGTGGTGATCCGCGAGCTGGCCCGGGAGCGCGCTACCCCGCGGCTGACCGCGCTGGTGGCGACGCTGACCGCCCCGGAGCCCGGCGGCCGCCCTGACTCCGCCGCCGCAGCAGCCCGGCTGCTCGACCGGCCCGGTGCCGGCGACCGCGCCGCGCCCACCGCGGGTGACACGCTGGTGATGGACGACCGCACCGGGGTCACCCGCCCGCTCGGCCCGCGCGGCCGCCGGGACCTCCGCGCCCGCGCGGCCGGCCGCGGCCCGCGCGGTGCCGCTGGCGTGCCGAACGGCGCCGCGCTGCCCGCCGACGACGCCGTGCGCCGCTGGTGGGCCGCCCGCACGCCCGAGCAGGCCGACCGCCTCCGGCGCCTGGCCCCGGTCGGCGCGGCGGTCGTGCTCATCGTGCTGCTGGTGGCGCTGTTGAGCGGCGGCTCGGGGCCGAGCACGCCGGCCGCGCGCGCGGTCAGCGCCCCCGCGCCGGCGCGGGCACCGCTGACCCGCCAGCTGGGCGCGCTCGACGGGATCGTCTCGGCGGCGACACAGCGCTAGTAGAGGTCGGCGAGAGCCAGCCGCTCGAGTGTGGTCCTCCGGCGGAGACGATCGGGTCGACGCGCGCGTGGATCACGTCGCCGGCGGGGTCGGGGTTGCCGATCAGCCCCGAGGTGCCTCGGCCAACCACAAATGCTCGATCCCGCCGATCTGCCGGTAGGCTGACAGCTTCGTGTCCGCGGCCACCGACATAACCCTCGCCACCGGCGAGTGCCTCCGCGTCGAGGGCGACGCGCGGGACGTAGAGCGGATCATCATCGGCGCCGCCCGCGGCTCGATCATGGAGCTGGCGTGGGTGGTCGCCTTCGGAACGGGCCAGCGGCTGGCCGTCAACCCAGAGTCGGTCGTGATGCTCCGTGCGGTCGAGCCGGCGTAGGCCCTCGACCGCCGGGGCCGAGCCCCGGGCGGCCGGGGCTCCAGGCCCGGCTCAGGCGTGTCCGAGCGGGATCAAGCGTGCGCGAGCTTCTCGTCAAGCTCCGTCGAGGCGAGCTCGGCGCCCTTCAGGCGGGCGGCGATCTTCTGCATCGCCACGTCACGGGCGAAGTCGGGCGAGCCGTGCTTGGGCTTTACGTCGCGGCTGAACGGCGAGAAGCCGCAGTCGTCGGTCGCCCCGAGCCGCTCGACGGGGATGTGCTGCGCGGCGCTCAGCAGCTCGTCCCGGACCTCCTCGGGCGTCTCGACCTCGGGAGTGAGCGGGTTGATGACGCCCATGAAGCACACCTGCGGGACGCCGTCGGCGTCCTCGCGGCTGTACTTGCCGCAGAGCTTGTAGACGCGCTCGCGGTCGTCCTCACTCCTGCACTGGATCAGGAAGTAGCCGGCGTTGATGTCGAACATGTGCTCGAGCAGCTGCTCGTAGGGGACCTCCTTGCTGTGCACCGAGTCGCAATCGCCGCCGGGGCAGGTGTGAAGGCCGATGTTCCGCCGCTCCGCCGCCGTGAAGCGGTTCAGCACGCGGTTGTTGAGGTCGATGAAGTCCTGCAGCATGTTGCGCCCGGTCCAAGGGTTACGGGCGTCGTTCTTGTTGGCCAGCCGGCCCTCGGTGAAGTCGAGCGAGACCCGTACGGCGCCGGCGGCGAAGCACTGGCGGATGTCCTTCTCGCACTCGTCGACGAGGTCGGCGAGGAACGCGTCGCGGGTGTAGCCGGCGATCTCGTCCTCGAGCGGATACAGCAGCATCAACATCGACGGAGCGATCACGGCCTGCTTGATCGAGTGTGAGGCGATCGCCTTGTTCTTCTCCACGAACTCCGAGGCGTAGGTCTGGTAGCGGAACGGGCCGCCGGTCAGCCGCGGGAGCTGGCGATGGTGGCCGTCGTCGAAGATCGCGAAGAACTGGCCGTCGCCGGCCAGGTTGGGTCCGAGCCCGGTCCCGGCGAGCGTGTGGGTGAGCGGGTAGGTGGCGAAGCTCGACTCGCGCTGCTCGCCGTCGGTGACGATCGGCTCCCCGACCTCCTCGAGGCGGCGGATCGAGTCGGCGGCGGCCTCGTCCTGAGCCTCGACCAACTGCTCCCAGGTGATCTTTCCCTCGTCGTGATCGGCGTAGGCCTCCTGCAACTTCATCGGTCGCGGCAGGGATCCGACGAGCTCGGTGGGGATAGGCATGGACCGTCCTCTCTCCTGGTGGAAACGGTGGGCAGACCGCCGGTCGCGCGTGGCGACACGAACGCGAGTCTGATCGCGCGAGGGTGATCAGGCTGACCGATCTCCCCCTACCGCTGACCCTACTACGCCCCGTCGCGCACCGTCAAGGCCGGCCCCTCGGCGCGGCGGCGTCGAGGCGACGGCCTGCGCCGGCAGCCCGGCCGCAGGCGCTTTCGACCGGCCCGCCGTTGCGCGTGGCCTGCGTCGGCCACCGGCGAGCCGCGGGTCTCGGTGCCCGGACGGCCCGCGGCCGCGCCGCTCGCGCGCTTCATCCGGCCCTGGCCGCTTCGGCCTTTCCCTTGATCCGCTGAACCCGGTCGCCCATCGTTTTCTCCTCCGAAGTTTCTCCTGG
>JBBSFX010000056.1:0-12445 GCA_038254735.1 Solirubrobacterales bacterium | reverse complement strand
GATGTCATGCAGGACGGGGCGCTCGGGTTGGTAGCCGAAGCTGACGTGCTCGAGGTGCAGCTCGCCGCGGACGGTGGGCAGCGCGCTGGCGCCGGGGCGGTCGGCCACCTCGGGCGTGGCATCCAACACCTCCACCACCCGGTCGATGCTCGGGCGCGCCCCCTGGAGCGTCGAGTAGATGTGCGCGACGCCGCTCAGGTGGCCCTGAACCACGCCGAGGTAGCTGACGAACACCAGCAGGCCGCCGATCGTCAGCCGGCCGTGGAGCACGGCGTGCGCGCCGAGCAGCAGCACCACGCCAGTGCCGAGCGCCGTGACCAGGCCGGTCCCGAGCCCGCCGAGGCCGCCGAGCAGGGCGCCGCGGATCTGCAGCCGGATCGCGCGACGGGCGAGCTGCTCGAAGTGGAGGTGCTGACGGCTCTCCTGGCCGAACGCCTGCACGACCCCGATCCCGGTCAGCGTCTGGTGCACGTGGGCGTGGATCCGGCCCTGGACCTGGCGCTCGGCCTCACCGAGGGAGCGGGTGCGCCGGCCGAGCGCCAGCGGCGCCACCGCCATCAGCGGGGCGGTGGCGAGCACGACCAGCGACATGCCCGGATCGAGGTTGACCATCACGACGACCACTCCGGCGATCGCCGCCAGCGAGGCCAACGGCGTCAGCAGCAACTCGTCCATCACCGTGTGAACGGCCCAGCTGTCGCCCGCCACGCGCTCGATCGCGTCACCGACCGAATCGCGCTGGTGCTCGCCCAGGGACCGGCGCAGCACCCGCGCGAACACGTCGCGGGCGAGCTCGAACACCATCCCCTGGCCGACCACCGTCCACAGGTAGGTGCCAAGCACCTCGACGGCGGCAGCGGCGGCGAACACGAGGATCTCGAACGCGACCACCCAGGCCAGCAGGACGTGCCGCGCGCCGGTCCCGGGCAGCCAGCTCAGCGTCGCCGGAACCCGGTGGCCGCCGAGCACGTTGTCGACGAGCACCTTCAGCGGCAGCGGCGCCAGCAGGCTCGCCGCGGTCCCAAGCAACGTCACGACCAGGATCGCCGTCCACCCGCGCCGCCGGCGCCCGGCGTAGCGGAGCATCAGCCCGTAGCGATGGCGTGACCGAGAGCCCGCAGAGCGCACCGGCGCAGCGTACCCACCGGATCACCGCGTCCCGGGGGCGGAAAGCGCCGCGCCCGGGCCGTGCTCAACGGATTCTCACAGACCTCCACACAGCGAAACGCAGGGATTCACGTCGCTCAGCTCCCCGCCGATACATAGATCATGACTTTGTCGGCGCCCGCGCGTGGTTCGCATATGGGTCACAACAGTCGCCCGGGAGTTCCACCCCGGACCATCCTCAGTCATCTTCAGGAGAGTTCGTGAAATCTCAGCGGACACACGCGCGTCCGCGCGCCCGCCTTTTCTGGGTCGCCGCGGTCGCGGTCACGACCCCGCTCGTGCTGATCGTCGGCGTGCTCGCGCTGGCCGGCCTGCTCGCCGGCGGCCTGCTGCGCGCGACGCGCCAGCCGCTCCGGGCGCGCCCCGCCGGACCCGCGGCCGTCACCGGGCTGCTCACGCTCGAGCCGGCGGCCCGCGAGCGCCTCGAGGTCGTCTCGCCAGAGTTCGGCCTGAGTCGCGCCGCCTGAGCGCGGCGGGCGCGGCCGGAGCGCGCTAGGTGGCCGTCAGACCGGACAGCGCCCGGGCCTTCACGCCCGCGGCCGGCCCCCGGGTGCGCTCGATCGCGCCGATGCCCGGAGACGCGCGCCCGGAGGTGGAGGGCAAGTTCTTCCGCGCCGGACCCGAGCGCCTGTACCTGCGGGGCGTCACCTACGGGCCGTTCGCGCCCGGTCCCGACGGGCACCCGTACGACCCCGCCCGCGTCCCCGCCGACTTCGCGCAGATGCGCCGCGCCGGCGTCAACACGGTCCGCCTGTACACGCCGCCCCCGCGCTGGCTGCTCGACGCGGCCGCCGAGCAGGGCCTGCTGGTGATGGCCGGGGTGGCCTGGGAGCAGCACGTCACGTTCCTGGACGAGCCGCGTCGCGCCGACGCGATTGTCGAGCGCGTCGGCGCCGAGATCGCCACCGTGGCCGGGCACCCGGCGCTGTTGGCCTGGGCGGTCGGCAACGAGATCCCCGCGCCGATCACGCGCTGGCACGGCCCCGGTGCGATCCGCGGCTTCGTCGAGCGGCTCTACGGCGCCGCCAAGCACGCCGATCCGGGCGCGCTGGTCACCTACGTGAACTACCCGACGACCGAATACCTCGAGCTCGACTTCCTCGACTTCCTCTGCTTCAACGTGTTCCTCGAGCATCCCGCTCCTTTCGCGCGCTACCTGCACCGCCTCCAGAACCTGGCCGGCGACCGGCCGCTGGTGCTCACCGAGATCGGGCTGGACAGCGGCGCCAACGGTGAGGCGCGGCAGGCCGAGACGATCGACTGGCAGGTCCGCGGCGCGTTCGCGGCGGGCTGCGCGGGCGCGTTCGCGTTCTCGTGGACCGACGAATGGCATCGCGGCGGGGCGGAGATCCTCGACTGGCACTTCGGCGTCACCGACCGTGAGCGCCGGCCCAAGCCGGCGCTGGGCGCCCTCAGCCGTGCGTTCGCGGAGGTCCCCGTCGCCCCGCCGACGCCGGCGCCGCTCGTCTCCGTGCTGCTGTGCACCTACAACGGCGCCGCCACGCTCGGGCCGACCTGCGCCGCGCTCGCCGCGCTCGCCTACCCCGCCGTCGAGGTGATCGTCGTCGACGACGGCTCCACCGACGACAGCGCGGACATCGCCCGGCGCTACGACTTCACCGTGATCTCGACCGAGAACCAGGGCCTCTCGAGCGCCCGCAACACCGCGCTGGCCGCGGCCCGAGGCGAGATCGTCGCCTACATCGACGATGACGCGATGCCCGACGCGCAGTGGCTCACCTATCTCGTGGAGACGTTCGCGAGCACCGACTTCGTCGCCGTCGGCGGACCCAACCTGCCCGTGCCCGGGGACGGGTCGGTGGCCGACGCCGTGGCGGTGGCGCCCGGCAACCCCAACCACGTGCTGCTCGGCGATCGCGAGGCCGAGCACATCCCGGGCTGCAACGCGGCCTTCCGCGCCGACGCGCTGCGCGCGATCGGCGGGTTCGACCCGCGCTTTCGCACCGCCGGCGACGACGTCGACGTGTGCTGGCGCCTGCAGGATGGGGGCGGCCGGATCGGCTACTGCGCCGCCGCAGTGGTCTGGCACCACCGCCGCGGCAGCGTCCGCGGCTACCTGCGCCAGCAGCGCGGCTACGGCCGGGCCGAGGCGATGCTCGAGCGCAAGTGGCCGGCCCGCTACAGCGCCGGGGGGCACGTGACCTGGCACGGGCGCCTGTACGGCGACTCCGCGCCGCGGCGAGCCACGGGCCACTTCCGCTGGCGCGTTTACCACGGCGTCTGGAACACCGCGCCGTTCCAGTCGCTCTACGAGCCCGCCCGCGGCGAGATGAACGCCTACCTGCTGATACCCGAGGTGTACCTGGCGATCGGGCTGCTCGCGGTGCTGGTCGCGCTCGGCGCGACGTGGACCCCGCTGCTGGCCCTGGCGCCCGTGCTGGCGCTGGTCGGCGGGGCGCTGGCCGTGCGCAGCGTCACCACCGTCGCGCGCGCGCGTTTTCCCACGCCGCGGCTGAGCCCCTCGGAGCTGCTGGAGCGCCGCGCACTGGCGGCGCTGTTGGGCATCGCCCAGCCGCTGGTCCGGCTCGAGGGCCGCCTCCGCCACGGGCTGACGCCGTGGCGGCGGTTCGGCGGCGCCCGCGGAGGCCTCCCGCTGACCCGGCGCCTCTCGAGCTGGCGGGAGCAGTGGATCGACCCGGCCGACTGGATCCGTCGCCTCGAGCACGGGATCGCCGCGGGCGGCGCGGTGACCCGGCGCGGCGGCGGTTTCGACGCCTGGGACCTGGAGACGCGCGGCGGCGTCCTCGGTGGGAGTCGGATCACCACCACGGTCGAGGAGCACGGCTCCGGTCGCCAGCTGATCCGGCTCCGCTGCCGCCCGACCTACTCGGCGCCCGCAGTGGTCCTGACGCTGCTGCTGGCCGCGCTGGCCGCCGCGGCGGCGCTCGACGCCGCCCTTCTCGCCGCCGCCGTCCTGGTCGCGATGGCGCTGGCCCTGGCCGTGCGGATCCTCGCCGAGGCGGCCTCGGCGCTCGCGCTCAGCGCCCGCGTCGTCGCCGAGCTGCCCGACGACGATCCGGGCCTCCCCGATGGCCGCTGATGCGTCGGGCGGAGCGCTGAGGATCGCCCAGGTCGCCCCCGTGGCGTCCGCGGTGCGGCCGAGTCACGGCGACTCGGTCGAGCAGCTGGTCGCCCTGCTGACCGACGGACTGGTGGCCCGCGGGCACGACGTGACGCTGTACGCGACCGGCGACTCGACGACCACGGCGCGACTGCGCTCCGTCCTCCCGCGCGGCTACGACGAGGAGGACGAGCTGTGGGACTGGTACCGCGCCGAGAGCTTCAACGCCGCGCTGGCCTTCGAGCACGCGGGCGAGCACGACGTGATCCACGCCCACGACTTCCACTTCGCGCTGCCCTTCGCCCCCGTCGTCGGCACGCCGGTGATCGACACGCCGCACACCGAGATCCCGCCGGAGGTGCTGGACGAGTATGCGCGGCGGCCCGACGTCCACGTCGTCGCCGTCTCCGACTACCAGCGCGCCACGCTCGAGGGGCGGGCCAACGTCACCACGATCCATCACGGCATCGACTTCGACGCCTTCCCGTTCGGGGCGCGCGCCGAAGGCTACCTGATGTTCTTGGGGCGGATGCTCGCGGACAAGGGCCCGGCCGACGCGATCCGGATCGCCGAGGCGGCCGGCCTGCCGCTGATCCTCGCCGGGCCCGAGCAGGAGGACTACGACGTCACCCGCGAGCCCGGCCTCGACGGCGAGCGGATCCGCTGGGTCGGCGCGGTCGGCCCGCGCGAGCGCGACCGCCTGCTGGCCGGCGCGCTGGCGCTGGTGTTCCCGCTCGCCTACCCGGAGCCGTTCGGGCTGGTGTTGATCGAGGCGATGGCGTGCGGCACGCCGGTGCTGGCCACCGAGCTCGGCGCCGCCCCCGAGATCGTCGAGTCGGGAGTGAGCGGCTACACGGCTCCCGACTGGCAGGGCCTGGCCGAGCGCGTCGGCGACGTCGCCCGGCTCGACCGCGCGGGGGTCCGGCGCGCCGCCCGGGCGCGGTTCGACAAGGCGCTGATGATCGACCGCCACGAGACGCTGTACCGGGAGATCGCCGCGGGCGCGAAACGCCGAACGGAGACGCGGTGAGCGGCGGGATCGTCGCCGTCGTCGCCCATCCGGACGACGAGTCTCTGATCGCCGGCGGCACCCTGGCCCGCGCCGCGCGCTGCGGCGTGTCCACCGGCGTCGTCTCGCTGACCCGCGGCGAGGCTGGCCCGATCGCCGAGGCGGCGCAGGCCACCCGCGAGCGGCTGGGCGAGGTCCGCGCCGCCGAGTTGGCGGAGGCGGCGCGGAGGCTCGGGCTCGACTGGTCCGCGTGCCTCACCCATCCCGATGGCGAGCTCCCGTGGGTCGACCGAGAGGCGGCGGCCGCCGAGCTGGCCGACCTGCTGGCCGAGGCGGCCCCGCGGGTGCTCCTGACCTTCGGCGCCGACGGCCTCTACTGGCACCCTGACCACATCGCCGCCGCCGAGATCGCCATCAACGCCGCCGGCCGCCTCGCCCACCCCGTCGACGTCTACGTCGCCGCCTGGCCACCCGGCCTCGTGGCGCAGCTGGTCGCCGCCGCGGCCGCCCGGGGCCTGCCCCACGACCTCTGGGGCCTCGAGCCGGAGGCGTTCGGCTCCGACACGCCCGCGACCGTGTGCGTCGACGTCCGCCGCGTCCTGCCCCAGAAGCTCGATGCCCTGCGCGCCCATGCCACCCAGCTCGGCCCGGGGCACCTGCTGAGCGCGCTGCCGCTCGACCTGGCCGAGCGGTTCCTCGGGACCGAGCCGTGGGCCGGGGCCTCGGGCGGCCGGCTGACCGCGCTGGTGGGCGATGGCTGAGGCACGCCGGATCGTCGTGCTCGGCGCCGCGGCGCAGATGCCGTTCGCCGGGGTGTGGTGGCAGGTCCGCCACTACCTCGAGGGCTTCCGCCGCCTCGGGCACGACGTGCACTACGTCGAGGACACGGGCAACTGGCCCTACGATCCCGACGCCGAGACCGTCACCGACGATGCCTCGCGCGCCGGCCGTCGGCTGGCCGGGCTGATGGCCGCGGCCGGCTTCGGGGAGCGCTGGGCGTTCGTCAACGCCGCGCGCGAGGGCGAGGTGCTGGGGATGTCGCGAGATCGCCTCGCCGCGGTCCTCGCCGCGGCGGAGGTGCTGATCAACCTCAGCGGCGCGACCGTGCTCAAGGAGGCCCATCTCGACGTCCCCGTCCGGATCTACCTGGAGACAGATCCGGTGACGCCACAGCTCGAAATCGCCATGGGCCGGCAGTCGACGGTCGACCATCTCGCCGCCCACACTCACCACTTCAGCTTCGGCGAGCGGATCGGCGACCCCGGCTGTCCGGTGCCCGCCGCGCTCTTTCACTACCGGCCGACCCGGCAGCCCGTCGTGCTCGACCTGTGGCCGGCGCCCGCGTGGTACCCGCAGCCGCCGCCGGACGGGCTGCGCTTCACCACCGTGGCCAGCTGGGACCAGGGGCACAAGGACATCGAGTACGCCGGCGACACCTACACCTGGAGCAAGAGCGCGGAGTTCATGAAGCTGCTCGATGTCCCCGCCCGGGCCGGCGTCGAGGTCGAGCTGGCGCTGGCCCTCGAGGACGCCGACACGATCGCGATGCTCGGGCGTGCCGGCTTCGCCGTGCGCCGGGTGGGACCGCTGAGCGCCGAGCCGCTCGCCTACCGTGAGTACATCACCGCCTCCGGCGCCGAGTTCACCGCCGCCAAGGACCAGAACGTGCGGATGCGCAGCGGCTGGTTCAGCGACCGCACCGCCACCTACCTGGCGACCGGCCGGCCCGCGGTCGTGCAGGACACCGGCTTCGACGAGGTACTGCCCACCGGCGCCGGGCTGCTGAGCTTCCGTGACCCCGACGAGGCCGTGGAGGCGCTGCGCGCGGTGGCCACCGACTACCCGGCCCACAGCCGCGCCGCGCGCGCGCTGGCCGAGGAGCACTTCGCCGCCGAGACGGTGCTCGCGCGGCTGCTGGCGGAGGCGGGCGTCGGGTGAGCTTCGACGACCGCGAGGTCACCGGCGGATGGGATCACTCACGCCTGCCCGGCAACGTCCAGCTCGGCCGGCGCTGCTGGATCGAGCGCCCGCAGACCTTCGAGCGCTTCCGCTCGACGCGCGACCCGGGCCTGGTGCTCGGCGACGACGTCAATGTGTACGGGTGGACGGTGTTCAACCTCGAACCCGACGCCGTGCTCACCGTCGGTGAGCGCAGCGTCCTCGTCGGGGCCGTGTTCATGTGCAGCGAACGAATCGAGCTGGGTCACGATGTGGTGATCTCCTACGGAGTGACGATCGCCGACTCGGACTTCCACCCCAGTGACCCGGGGCTGCGCCGCCGCGACGCCGAGGCCTCGGCACCGTACGGCGACCCGGCCGGGCGCCCCCCGGTGGAGAGCCGGCCGGGGTCGATCGGGGACGGGGCCTGGATCGGGATCGGCGCGATCATCCTCAAAGGTGTCTCGATCGGGACCGGCGCCCGCGTCGGCGCCGGAGCGGTGGTGAGCCGGAGCGTGCCGGCCGGGGCACGCGCCGAGGGCAACCCGGCGCGCGTGATCGAAGTATGACCGACCCCTCGCGCGTGATCCGACCCTGACTCGCGCGTGATCCGACCATGAGCTTCCTGGAGCACGACTGGTTCCCGCGGCCGGTCCCGGACGACGTCGTCGTCGGCGAGCGCACCTGGCTGTACAGCGCCTACGCTTTCCACCACAGTCGCGGCGCGGTGCGGATCGGCGCCGACTGCGGCATCTACCACGGCACACACTTCGAGCTCGGACCCGGCGGGGAGGTCGAGATCGGCGATTTCTGCACCATCGTCGGCGCGGTGATCGCGACGAACGGACCGCTGTGGATCGGCGACCACACGTTCGTCGCCCACGAGGTGACGATCGCGGCGAGCGAGTTCGCCGTGCCGCCGCGTGGTGGATCCCTCGAGGCCCGGCGCCGACAGGTCCGAGGCCAGCATCCAGCGGAGGAGGGGGGCGACCGAGCCGGCCCGCTGGGCGCGACGCCGGACGCGCCGGACGCGCCGATCGCGATCGGCTCAGGGGCTTGGATCGGTGCCCGCGCGGTGATCCTCGCCGGCGCGCGGGTCGGGAGGGACGCTGTCGTCGGGGCGGGCGCCGTGATCGCCGGCGAGGTCCCGCCGGGCGCGACGGCCGTCGGCAACCCAGCTCGGATCGTCGGCGCGTGATGGCGCGATTGATCGCGATCGAGGATCTCGCCGGCCCCTCCGTCGCCGGTCGCGGCGGTCACGCGATCCACGTGCTGCAGATCCTCGAGGGCCTGCGCCGTCTCGGGCACGAGGTCCTGTTCCTGGAGTTCCTGCCCGACGCGTCGTCGCCGGACGTCGCGGCGGCGTTCACGAGGCTGATCGACGCACGTCCGGCTGCGCTGCTCGACGCGGAGACCGGCGAGAGCTTCGCGGGCCTCGACCGGGCCGCGGTGGCCGCGTTCGCCGCCGGCGCCGAGGCCGTGATCTCGCTCGCCGCCCACTACCGGCGCGCGCCTTGGCCGCTGCTCGAGGCGGTGCGGCCGCGGATCCTGATCGAGCAGGACCCGGGCTACACCCACATCTGGGCGGTTGGCGGCGACCCGGCCGAGATCTTCGGCGAGCACGACTTTTACTTCACCGTCGGGGCCAACGTGGGGACCTCACGCAGCCCGATCCCCGGCTGCGGCCTCGACTGGCGGGCGCTGTGGCCGCCGGTGATCCTCGACTGGTGGACGCCGGGCGCGGCGATCTCGCGCGACCGTTTCACGACCGTCGGCGCGTGGCGCGACTACGGCTATCTCGAGCTCGACGGGCAGGTGATGGGCCCCAAGGTCGAGGAGTTCGAGAAGTTCATCGATCTGCCCGCCGCCGCCGGCGAGACGCTCGAGCTGACGCTGGCGATCGACCCCGACGACCCCGACCGTGAGCGGCTGCGCGAGCACGGCTGGCGCCTGGAGGAACCGCCGCTGGTCGCCACGCCCGAGACTTTCCGCGAGTACGTGACCGGCTCCCGGGCCGAGTTCTCGTGCGCCAAGGGCGGGTACGTCGGGACCCGGAGCGGCTGGTTCAGCGACCGCTCCGCGTGCTATCTGGCCGCCGGGCGTCCGGTCGTACTGCAGTCGACGGGGTTCGAAGATGTGATGCCCGTCGGCGAGGGGGTTTTCGCGGTGCGGGACGTCGAGGAAGCGGCGGCGGCGATGGCGGAGATCCGGGGCGACTACGCCCGCCACGCGCGTGCTTCGCGCGAGCTCGCCCGCGAGTTCTTTGATGCTGAGCGGTTGCTGGCGAGCATGCTCGAGCAGAGCGGGTTGCCGCCCCGAGCGCCGGCATGAGGGTCGCCCTCGTTGCCGAGGAGGACCCGGGCTGGGGCGGGATCGGCACCTACACGGGGGTGCTGGGCGCAGCGCTGCGAGACCTCGGCCACGACGTGCACCTCGTGCTGCGCGGTTGGGAACAGGACAGCACGGAGACGGCCGATGGGCTGATCGTCCACCGCGTGACCGTGCCGGAGCCGAGCTGGCGCCGCGGCACGGTGGCAGCGGTCAGCCGGTTGTCCGTCGCCCGCGAGTCGGCGATCTTCTCGGCGCGCGTGGCGCGGGTGGTCGCACGGATCGGGCCTGACGTGGTGGAGGCGCCGGAGTTCCACGCCGCCGGCTTGGTCGCGGGCCTGCGGGCTCGGGTCGATCGCCGCGCTCCACCGGTCGTGGCCCGTCTGCACACGCCCTCCTTCCTGACTGCTCGGCTGGCAGCCGAACGACCGGATTTCGACTTGCGCGCGTGCGAGGCACTGGAGGCGGCCGGCGTCCACTGCGCGGAGTCGATCACCTCGCCGAGCCAGGCACTCACCGACACTGTCTGCCGCCGCTGGCGGCTGCCCGCGACGCGGGTGGGCGTGGTGCCCAACCCGATCGACGACGAGCTGTTCGCGCCGGTCACCCAGGACGCCGAGGTTGCTGGCAGCATCCTCGTCGTGGGACGGGTCGAGCGAAACAAAGGGCAGGATGTGCTTCTTGAGGCGCTGCCGGCGATCCGCGAGGCGGTGCCACAGGCACACCTGCGCGTTGTCGGCGCCGACGGCGGCGCCGCCGAGCAGCTGGGGCGGCGAGCGCGCGAGCTCGGAGTTTCGGAGGCGATCGCGTTCGAGGGCTCTGTGGCGCGCGAGGAGTTGCCGTCCGCTTACCGCTCGGCCTCCGTGTCCGTGGTGCCTTCGCGCTTCGAGAACTTCCCGTACACGTGCGTGGAGGCGATGGCCTGCGGGCGCGCGGTCGTGGCCGCTCGGGCGGGCGGCCTGGCCGAGATAGTCGCCGATCAAGTGGACGGGCTGCTGGTGGAGCCCGAAGACCCGCCGGCGCTGGCAGCCGCCGTCCTGCGCCTGCTGCTCGACGCCGCCGAGCGACGGCGCCTAGGCCGCGCCGCCCGCGCCCGCGTCCTATCGTCCTTCGCCGCCCACATCGTGGCGGCACGGATGGCCGAGCACTACGCGGGCCTCCCGCCATGAGCGAGGCGTCGTCTGTCCCGACGGGCGCCGGGCGCGTGTTGATCGTCAACGCCGACGACTACGGCGCCTCGGAGGGGATCAACCGCGGCATCCTCGAGGCGCACACGCGCGGGATCCTCACCAGCACCAGCCTGATGGTCACCGGCACCGCGGCGGCCGCCGCCGTCGCTCTGGCCCGCGAGCACCCGGGCCTGTCGCTCGGCCTGCACTGGGACCTCGACGGCGAGCAGCGGGCCGACCGGGTCGACCTCGAGGACTCGGCGGCCGTCCGCGGCGAGCTGAGCCGTCAGCTCGAGGCGTTCCAGGAGCTGGTCGGGGCGCCACCGACCCACGTCGACTCCCATCACCACGTCCACCGCCGCCCGCTGATCGGCGAGATCGCGCGTGAGCTGGTTGCGCCGCTGGGGGTGCCGCTGCGCGAGGACGGCCGGGTGAGCTTCGTCGGCGGCTTCTACGGCCAGTGGGAGTGGGAGGTCACCGACCTGCACCACGTGAGCCCCGAGTTCCTGATCTGGATCCTCCGCCACGAGGTCGGCGAGGGCTGGACCGAGGTCGGCTGCCACCCCGGGTACGTCACCCCGGACTTCACCTCCGTGTACCTGGGCGAGCGCGAGGTCGAGGTGCGGACGCTGACCGACCCGCGGGTGCGCGAGGAGCTGCGCGCGCTGGGGATCGAGCTGGCCAGCTATCAGGACTGTCCCCGCGCGGCCTGACCCCGGGACGGGGCTCGGGCTCGGGCTCCGGGGGTCAACCACAGGTCTGAGCAGGCGAGGCGGTGATGTTGACGACGGTGGGATCGGGCTGGGCCGACGGGGACCGATTTCCCTCGCGTGGCTGGCGGGGCTGGCGCTGCTGCTGACCCGGCGGTGGCCGGTGTGCACGGCACGGCACGGCCGCCACCACCGCCACCGGACCATCGCGCCGACCGGCGGGCACGGGCACCGGCCGGCGATCAGCCGGACGCCGTAGCCGACGCCGCCGCGGGGCGGCTCGGCCGGAGGCTGGAGCCTGGCGCCGCCGCGGGGCGGCTCGGCCGGAGGCTGGGGCCTGGCGCCGCCGCGAGGCCGGTCAGTCGGAGGCCGGAGCCTGGCGCCGCCGCGGGCGGCTCGGCCGGAGGCTGTGGCCTGGCGCCGCCGCGAGGCCGGTCAGCCGGAGGCCGGAGCCTGGCGCCGCCGCGGGCGGCTCGGCCGGAGGCTGTGGCTTGGCGCCGCTTCAGCGCGGATCGGCCGGAGAATGTCATCCACCCCCCGCCGGCCCGTGAGGGTCGTCGAGGTTCGCCCCCTATGCGGTGGTCAATCGTCACCCACCCCCGACGCCGTTCGGGGGTGGTCGAGCTTTTCCCGCCGCCAGGCCCTCCCGGCGACCCGAGATGACCGTCCGAGATGACCGCCCGAGGCGCTCGGCGCGCCGCTCGGCGCGGGGCCCGGCCACCGGACCGCCTGGCCCCTCCGGACCCGGCCCTTCTGCAGCGTGACGCGCCCCCTCCTGCAGCGTGACGCGCCCCTCCTGCAGCGTGACGCGCGCTGTGCGTCAGGCGCGGCCGGCCTGCAGCCGCAGCTCGGCGGTCAGCGCCCGTCGGACGGTTGCGGTGCCTGCGCGGGATCGACACCCTCAGCCCAACGCCTACCGAGGCAATGGACCAGCGCTTCTGCCCGCCAGCGACCCTTCGGGGCTTGCTTGAGCCGGATGCATTGAAAGGTGCTCGTCCGGTTCTGAGGGGGGCCGGGCACAGCAATGTGCCCGGCCTACCCG
>JBBSFX010000055.1:0-13609 GCA_038254735.1 Solirubrobacterales bacterium | reverse complement strand
GCGCGATCCACAGCAACAGCGACTTCAACGAGTACTGGCCCTACCACATCGCCCAGGAACACCAACGCAACCACCGATCACGCTACGCCAACAACATCATCCCCGGCCCAGAATGACGTCCCTCTACCGGAGCCGCACCCGATGCCTATCGTTGTGGGATGGACCTGTGCCTGATGATCGAGGGGCAGGAGGGCGTCAGCTGGCCCGAGTGGCAGGCGCTGGCGCGGGCCTGCGAGGAGCACGGTGTCCCGGCCCTGTTCCGCTCCGACCACTACCTGAACCTGGACGGCGCCCATCCCGAGCGCGGGTCGCTCGACGCGTGGGCGACGCTGAACGCGCTGGCCGCGGTGACCACGACGCTGCGGCTCGGGACGATGGTCTCCCCCGCGACGTTCCGGCATCCCTCGGAGCTGGCCAAGCTCGTGACCACCGCCGACCACGTCTCGGGCGGCCGGGTCGAGCTCGGGCTCGGCGCGGGCTGGCACGAGCGCGAGCACGCGGCTTACGGGTTCCCGTTCCCGCGCAAACGGATGGACATCCTCGAGGAGCAGCTCCAGGTGGTGCTCGGCAACTGGTCCGAGGAGCCGTTCTCGTTCGCGGGCGAGCACTACCGGCTGCGCGACCTCGAGGCGCGGCCGAAGCCGCTCCAGCGGCCGCATCCGCCGCTGATCATGGGCGGCACCGCCGGTCCGCGAAGCTGCGCCCTGGCAGCCCGGTTCGCCGATGAGTACAACACGGTGTTCCCGTCGCCGGCCGAGGTCCGGGAGCGACGCAGCCGTGTCGTCGAGGCCTGCGAGCGCGCCGGGCGCGAGCCGATGCCGTTCTCGATCATGACCGCCGTGATCGCCGGCGCCGATCGCCACGAGGTCGACGAGCGCCTCGCGCGGGTCGCCCGCCGCCGCGGTGACAACCCCGATGCGCTGGCCGCCGACCCGCCGCCCGGCTGGGTGATCGGGACCGTGGACGAGGTCGAGGGTCGCCTGCGCGAGCTCCGTGACGCCGGCGTCAGCCGGATCATGTGCCAGCACCTGGACCACGACGACCTCGAGCTCGTCGCGCTGCTCGGCCGCGAGCTCGCTCCGCGGCTCGCTTAGTCGCCCGACCGGTGGGAGCGATCTCCCGCTCGCGCGGTGAGGGCACGCCGGCGATTGTCCCGCGCCCCGCGCCCCGCGCACGGCGCACGGCGTAGGATCGGCTCGGTGAACCCCGTCAACGTGTTCAGCGCGGCGTTCGAGTATGACCCCGACGACCCGGAAGGCTACCGCTGCGGGATGGCGCGGGTGGGCCAGGCGGCGGGCGGGGTCGCCTCCGTCGTCAAGCTGTTCGAGCTGCCGCCCGGCGAGAGCCTGTGCCCCTACCACTACGAGTACGAGGAGGAGTGGCTGCTCGTGCTCGAGGGGACGGTGACGCTGCGCACGCCCGGCAGCGCGCGGACGGCGGCGCGCGGTGAGCTGGTGCGCTTCGCACCCGGCCCCGACGGGGCGCACAAGCTGACCAATGGCGGCGAAGCCCCGGCACGGGTACTGATGTGGTCAAGCGCGCGCGAGCCGTCGGTGGCGGTGTACCCCGACAGCGACAAGATCGGCGTGTGGACGGGCAACGACGACGACAAGCTGATGCTCCGCCGCGCCGACGGCCGCGTCGACTACTACGACGGCGAGCACTGAGCGGCCCGCGAACGCGAACGGCCGCCTTCCGCCGCCAGAACGGGCTGCTGGCGATCGTCTTCGACGAGTCCTCGACCAGCGACACGGGCGCGTGCTGCGGCGAGCGCGCCGGGCCGGCGTCGCCGCTTCCCGGCCTAACCGGAAGTTTTCAACACCGAAAGCTTCCGCCTAACCGGGATCGGCGGCGGACGCACCGGCGCCGTGCTGCTCAGGTGCGGCGGCTCGGTGCCGGTGCCGGTGCCGGTGCGGGGAGCGGAGCCGGGGGCGTCGGCTGGACCGTGCTCGCGCCGGCGGCCACCTTGGCCTTCGCCGCGCGGCGTGGCGGGCGCTACGCGTTCCGCGTGCGCGGAACGGGCGTCGCCGGCCCCGGCCGCTGGGCGATCGCGCGGCTGCCGCTCCCGCCCGGGCGCTGAGCTCCCGGAGGGCGCGACCAGGCGGCCAGCGGCTGCGGCACCGAGGCGGACGGGACGAGGTCGCCTGCGGCGTAGCGCTCGGCCACCTCGGCCAGCACCTTGACCATCGTTCGCGCCGCCGGCGTGGTCCCCGGGCCGGGGATCGTCGCCGCCAGCACGGTGCGCCGCGGGCTCTCAGGCGACAGCGCGCGAACGACGATCCCCGGATGCACGCGGGTCAGCGCCAGCTCGGGGATCAGCGCCACGCCGACGCCCGCCGCCACGAGCCCCTGCACGGTGGCGTAGTCGTCGCTCTCGAAGGTCACGTGCGGCTCGAACCCGGCGGCCAGGCAGGAGCGGACCACATGCCGCGCGCACGGGCTCGGCTCCGAGGTCTGGACCCAGTCCTCGTCGCGCAGATCGGCCAGCGTCAGCCGCTCGGCGCCGGCCAACGGATGCGCGCGCGGGAGCGCCAGCTGCATCGGGTCCTCGAGCAGGGTCACCGTGCGCAGCCCGGTCCCCGGCCGCTCCCGTCCGTTCGTCCCGGCCGCGCCGAAGGTGAACAGCAGCGCCAGGTCGAACTCGCCGCCGCGCAGCCGCGGCGCGATCTCCTCCGGCTCGCCCTCGGCCAGGGTCAGCGCGACGTCAGGATGGCGGGCCCGGAAGGTAGCGACGGCGATCGGCATCAGCGTGGCCCCGGCCGACGGGAACGAGGCCACGCGCAGCCGGCCGCCGCGCAGGCCGAGCACGGCCGCCAGCTCATCCTCGGCGGCCTGGACCTGGCCGAAGATCGCGTCGGCGTGATCGATCAGCGTCGCCCCGGCGACTGTCGGACGCACGCCTCCGCGGTCGCGGATCACCAGCGTCGCGCCGGTCTCCGCCTCGAGCCGGGCGATCGTCTGCGAGACCGCCGACTGCGTGTAGGACAGCGCCTCGGCCGCGCCGGAGAACGAGCCGCGCTGGACGACCTCGCAGAGCACCTTGAGCCGGTTGAGGTTCAGCATAAGCATAACTTATCAGAACAATCGTCAGCTTCATTTGTACTGATACATCCCCGGTGGGATGCTGACGTCAGCTCGACAGAACCGACTCTTCTAAGGACGGAACGACATGGCACCTCGCGCGATCATCTCCTACGACGACACGCTCAACGATCAGGACGCGCTGGCGCTCGGTCGCGTGCTCGCCGACGCGGGCGCCGAGCTGACGCTGGCCTACGTGCGCCACCGCAGCCGCAGCCGCCAGGACCGCGAGCAGCTCGAGGAGCACGAGGCGGTCGCGCTGCTCGAGCGCGGCGCGCGCTGGCTCGGCGACCTCGGCGTCGAGCGCCGCGTCGTCGTCCACGCCTCGACCAGCGAAGGCCTCAAGGCGCTCGCCGCCGAGCGCCACGCCGAGCTCGTCGTGTTCGGCTCGGACTACCGGACCGCCGCCGGCCACGTCGCGCCGCAGGCGTCGACGGCGCGGATGCTCGACGGCGGCCACACCGCCGTGGCGATCGCCCCGGCCAACTACCGCAACCGGGTCAGCCACCAGATCGACACGATCGGCGTGATCACCGCCGGGCACGACCACGCGGCGATCGAGACCGCCCACCGGCTGGCCGAGCACCTCGGCGCGACCGTCGTGGATCGCCGGGCCGGCGTCGACCTGCTGGTCGTCGGCTCCCGCGCCGAGGCCCCCGACGGTCAGGTGCTCGTGTCCTCGAGCGCGCTGAACGCGATCGAGGAGTCGGCGGCGCCCGTGCTCGTGGTCGCCAAGGGCGTGCCGGTCCACTTCGCCTCACCGCTGTACGTCAGCTGAGCTGACAGCCGCTTCACGCGGGCGCCACGGGTAACGTGGCGCTCCGCGTGACGCGAACCCTGCTGATCTCCGACCTCCACCTGGGAGGTCGTTTCTTTCACGGGGTGCTGACGCGCCCGGCGCCGCTCGAGCGGCTGCTGGCCGCGCTCGACGGGATCGACCGCCTGGTCCTGCTCGGCGACGTGATCGAGCTGATGGAGCGCCGGCCGCAGCGGGCGATGGAGCTCGCGCGGCCCGTGCTCTCGGCGCTCGGCCGCCGGATGGGGCCGGAGCGCGAGATCGTCTACGTGCCCGGGAACCACGACCTCGCGCTGATCCGCCCGTGGGTGCGGGCGCGAGGAGCCGCGCTCGGCGTCGCCGACGCCGTCCCGCCAGACACCGCCGCCGGGCTCGCGTCGATATGCCGGTGGCTGGCCCCAGCGCAGGTGCGCGTCGCCTACCCCGGGGTGTGGCTCGAGCCCGGGGTGTGGGCAACGCACGGCCACTACCTCGACCAGCATCTGCTCCCCGTCTCGACCTACGGGGTGGCGCGCACCTCGCTGGGCGGGATGCCCCACGACAGGGCCGCGCCGGTCGACTACGAGCGCGGCCGCCGACGCTCGATCGCCCCGGCCACCCGGCTGATGCCGCGTCCGGGGGCGCTGGTGATCGACGAGCTGGCCGAGCTGTTGCGGGCGGCGACGATGCCGCGACTCAAGCGCCGCCTGCTGCGGCCGCGCCACGCCCGTCTGATCTCGCGGCTGCTCCGGGTGCAGATGAACCGGGCCAGCATGCCCGCGCTCGCTCGGGTCGTGCACCGGCTCGGGATCGACGCCGAGTGGGTCGTGTTCGGCCACGTGCACCGGCTCGGGCCGCTGCCCGGCGACGACCGCTCGCTGTGGCAGGGGCCGGGGGGCCGCCCACGCCTGAGCAACACGGGCTCGTGGCTGTACGAGCCGCTGCTGGTCAGCCGCGCCAACCCGCCGCACCCGCACTGGCCGGGCGGGGCGGTGCTGCTCGACGACAGCCCGGGCGGCGGCGAGCCGCGCGCGCTGGCGCTGCTCGACGACCTCGGCGCCCGGAAGCTGCACTGAGCGCGCGTCAGGGGAGCAGAAGGTGGCTGTCGCCGAACTCGTGCCACAGGTAGCCGCGCTCGAGCGCCTGCTCGTAGGAGCGGCCCAGCAGCGAGCACCCGGCGATCGCCTCGAGGATCTGCAGGTGCGAGGCGGCGGGCTCGTGCCAGCCGGTGATCAGCCCGTCGACGACGTGGACGCCGCGCCCCGGGGTGATGACCAGATCGGTCCAGCCGGCGCCGGCGGTGACGGCACCCTGGGCGCACGCGTCGGCGGGGTCGGGGTCGGCATCGGCATCGACCGCGGCGGCGGCGGTCTCGAGCGCGCGGACGACCGTGGTGCCGACGGCGATCACGCGGCCGCCGGCGCGCCGGGCCCGCGCCACGAGCTCGGCCGTCGGGGCGGGGACCTCGTACGGCTCGGGGAACGGCGCCTCGTGGTGCTCGGGCGAGGACACGCCGGCGTGCAGGACGAGCGGCGCGAACGCGACCCCGCGGGCCCGCAGCCTGCCGATCAGCTCGGGGGTGAACGGCCGCCCGGCGCTTGGCATCTCGGCGCTCCCCGGCACCGCCGCGTAGACGGTCTGGTAGTCCGACAGCGGCCAGGCGCCCGCGGCGTAGCCGTAGCGGATCGGCCCGCCGCGGCGCTCGAGCAGATGACCCAGCGCGGCGGGGCCGGCGTGGCGGGCGAGCAGCAGCCGCGTGCTCCCGGCGTACGGCGCGACCAGCTCGAGCTCGTGGCCGTCGGGCAGCGCGATCAGCTCGCCCGCCCGTCCGCGGGCCGGTGCGCTCCCGTCGGGGCTGCGCAGCTCGACCACCCGCCACTCCTCGCCGAGCGCCGGTGCCCGGGTGGAGACGTGGACGCGCACCGCGGCGCCGTCGCGGCGCCGCCCGGTGATCGCCGCGGGCAGCGTCGCCGAGACGTTGATCACCAGCAGGTCGCCGGGGCCGAGGTGCTCGGGCAAGTCGGCGAAGCGCCCGTGGGTGATCTCGCCGCCTCCGCGCGCGACCATCAGGCGCACCGCGTCGCGGCGCAGCCCACGGCGCTCGGGTGGGGAGCCGGCCTCGAGGGGCTGGGGCAGGCGGAAGGCCAGCGCGCTCACGTGAGCGTCTCGGCTTCGAGCGCCTCGGAGAGGGCGCTGCCACGGGCCTGGTAGCGGCCGCTGGGGCGCTCGCCGTCGATCAGCGCCAGTAGGCCCGGGACGCTCGATGCCGGCAGCGGGCGGTCGGAGATATCCTCGCCGGGGAACGCCCGTTGGTGCATCTCGGTGCGCATGTCCCCAGGGTCGACGGCGAGCACCCGCAGCTCCGGGCGCTCGGCGCCGAGGACGGCGCTCAGCTGCTCCAGGGCGGCCTTCGAGGAGCCGTAGCCGCCCCAGCCCGGGTACGGCTCGATCGCCGCGTCGGAGCTGACATTGACGATTGTCGCGGCGCGGGAGAGCCACGGCAGCGCCAGCTGGATCAGCGCCAGCGGGGCCAGCAGGTTGACCTCGTAGACGCGCCGGAGGTCGCTCAGCGCGTAGTCCGACAGCGCCGGCAGCGGGCTCGGGCCGAGCTCCGAGGCGTTGTTGACCAGCAGCTCGATCGCCGGCCCGGCGGCGGCGATCAGCGCTCTGCGGTGCGCCGGGTCGGCGACGTCGCCGGCGAGCGCGCGCACGTCGGTCAGCGCCGCCAGCTCGGCGCGCGCCGCCTCCAGCGCGCCGGCATCCCGCGCGTCGATGACCAGCGTGTGGCCGCGGCGGGCGAGCCCCCGCGCGAGGGCGAGTCCGAGGCCCTTGGAGGCCCCCGTGATGATAGCTGTGTTCGTCATCGACGCGACGCTACGGGGGCGCCGGTCCCGGTTACCAGGGCCTCTTGGTCCTAGGACCCCGGCTCGTCCGGCACGAGCCCCTCGCGCACGGCCCGCAGCGCCGCCTGCGTGCGGTCGCTCACCTCCAACTTCTCGAGCACGTTCCCGACGTGTGCCTTGACCGTCTTCTCGGCGATCCCCAGCTCCAGCGCAATCCGCTTGTTGGAGCGCCCGGCGACGATCTGCGCCAGCACCTCGCTCTCCCGCGGGGTCAGGCGCCCCGGGGCGAGCGCGCGGGGGGCGCCGTCGTCGGACAGCCGGCGCATCAGCCGCGCCGCCACCGCCGGATCGATCACCGCCTCGCCGGCGTGCGCGGCCCGGATCGCCCGTGCCAGTTCGGCCGGCTCGACGTTCTTCAACAGGTAGCCGGCCGCTCCCGCCTGGACCGCCGGCAGCAGGCGGTCGTCCTCGAGGAAGCTGGTCAGCACGATCACCCGCGCGCCGGGGAGCGCGGCGCGCAGGCCGCGCATCGCCTCGACGCCGTCGAGCCCGGGCATCACCAGGTCCATCAGCACCACGTCGGGCCGCGCGGAGGGAGCGCGCTCGAGCGCCTGCGCCCCGTCGGGGGCCTCGGCCACGACCTCGATCCCGTCCTGGAGGTTGAGGAACCCGCGCAGGCCCTCGCGAACCACGGCGTGGTCGTCGACGATCATGACCCGGATCGCCCGGGTCACAGCTTCAGCGCGACGGTCGTGCCGCGGCCCGGACGCGAGTCGATCTCGAGCCGGCCGCCGAGCTCGCGGGCGCGTTCCTCCATCGAGGTCAGCCCGAGGTGGCGGGCGCGCAGGTCCGGCTGCGCGGGCTCGAAGCCGCAGCCGTCGTCGATGACCTCGACGCCGGCGGCGTGCAGGCGCACGACGATCCCGGTGGCGCCGGCGTGACGCAGCGCGTTGTAGGTCGCCTCATGGGCGATCCGCATGACTGCGAAGTCGCGCCGCGGGTCGGGGGCGGGGAGCGGCGCCTCGGCGACGAGCTCGATCGAGACGCCGTGCGCACGGCTGAGCAGCTCGAGCTCCCTGCGCAGCGCCTCGGCCAGCCCGTCACGCACGAGCTCCGGCGGCCGCAGCCCGAGGATCAGCGAGCGCAGCTCGTCGAGCGCCTCGCGGGCCAGGTCACGCACCCGCTGCGCCGAGGCGCGGGCCGCCGCCGGGTCGCTGTCGATCTGGGCGCCGACCGTCTCCGCGGTCAGCATCAGGCTGAAGAGCTTCTGCGAGACGACGTCGTGGAGCTCGAGCGCCAGCCGGTTGCGCTCCGAGACGATCGACAGCTCGCGGCTCTGCTCGTACAGGCGGGCGTTGGTGATGGCAATCGCGGCGTGCGCGGCGAGCAGCTCGATCAGCTCCTGGTCGGCGTCGTCGAAACACGCCGCAGCCTGCTTCTCGGTCAGGTAGAAGGCGCCGATCACCTGGTTGCAAGCGAGGATCGGGACCCCCAGGAACGACCGCATATCGGGATGGCGACGGGGCCACCAGCCGCGGAAGCGGCGATCCCGGCGGATGTCGTCGGTGCGGTAGGGAACCGGCCCGGTGAGCATCGCCCCGAGCATCCCGTGCGTGCGGGGCAGCGGGCCGAGCGAGGCGATCAGCGGGTCGCTCATCCCGGCGACGAGGAACTTGGCGAAGCCGCCGTCGCCGTCGGGGATCCCGAGCGCGGCGTAGCGCGCGCCGGCCAGCTCGCGAGCGCGGTCGACGAGCCGCTGGAGCACCTCGTCGACCGACAGCTGCGAGGCGACCGCGAGCACCGCGTCACTGACGGCGCGCAGGGCCGGGTTGAGGCTCGCCGACACTCCGCGGACGTTACCGCCGCGCCTCCGCGCCCTCGGGATCACGCCGTCGGTACGAGAGGCTCAGCGGCTCGCTACCGTTGGCGGCAATGCCGAGATCGTGGATCCTGATGCAGGCGCTGATCGTCGTGTTCGTGCTCGCCGGGGCCGTGATCGCGATCGCCCGGCTGGCCTGAGAGGTCTCGAGTCGCTGCCGTGTTCGCCTCGATCGTCGTCGGCACGGACGGGTCGGACACCGCCAAGACGGCGGTGCGCTACGCGATCGACCTGGCCCGGGAGCTCGGCGCCCGGCTGCAGATCGTCAGCGCCTACGAGCCGGTGTCCGACCCCGCCGTTCGCCAGCGCCGGCTCGAGGCGCCCGAGGACCTGCAGTGGGCCGTCGGCCCGCGCGACGACGTGATCGCGCTGCTCGAGGCCGCTGCCGAGGACGCGAAGCTGGCCGGCGTCAGCGCCGAGACGTTCGCGCGCCAGGGTGACGCGGCCGACGCGATCATCGACGTCGCCGAGGAGCAGCGCTGTGACCTGATCGTCGTCGGCAACCGCGGCATGACGGGCGCCAAGCGGTTCCTGCTCGGCTCGGTGCCGAACCGCGTCTCGCACCACGCCCCGTGCTCGGTGCTGATCGTCCGCACGACCTGAGCGCTCAGCGGGCCGTCGGCGCCGGGATCGTCGTCGCGGGTGGGGTGAGGGGCGGCCGGGTCGCCGCGCCGGCGTCGACGAGGCCGTAGCCGTAATCGAGGTTGGGGACGCTCTGACCGAGTGGCTGCGCCGTCTGCTCGAGCCGGGCCAGGATCTGGTCGGGGGTGGGGTGGCGGCCGATCACGCCGCTCGCGATCACCATCGCGGCCGCGGCGGCGACGTGGGGGGCCGACATCGAGGTGCCGTACCACCCTCCGGGCAGCCCGAACCGACGGGGCGCCGAGGCGTTGTAGAAGGTCACCTGCGAGATATCGGGCAGCGTGACGCTGGGATGGCAGTTGGGATCGGCGGCGAGCTGCGCGTCGTTGCCCCCGCCGGGGGCAACCAGCTCGAGGTGCGCGCCGGTGTTGGAGTAGTTGGCCAGGCAGCGGTCGCGGGTCGTGGCGCCGACCGAGATCACGGCAGGCGTGTCGCGGGCCGGGTAGGCGATCGAGCTGCCGCTGTCGTTGCCGGCCGCCGCCACCACCGTGACCCCGCGCTGGTGGGCCAGCCGCAGCGCCGAGATGATCTCGGGGATCTCCGACGCGGTCACGTCGAGGCCGAACTCGAGGCTAAGGTTGATCACCGCCGCGCCGTGGGCGACCGCGTAGCGGATCCCGCGGGCGATCGTCGTCGCGTCACCGTTGCCCTGGGCGTCGAGGATCCGCACCGGCATGATCGAGGCGCCGTAGGCGAGCCCGGCGAGGCTGACGCCGTTGTTGGTCGACTCGGCGATCGTCCCGGTCACGAACGTCCCGTGTCCCTCGCGGTCGAGCGGATAGCGGTTGTCGGCGACGAAATCGTAGGGCGAGACGAACCGCGTCGAGGTGAAGTCCGGCGACCTGCCGAACTGATGCCAGTTGCGGTAGGCGATCCCCGTGTCGAGGATCGCCACGATGACCCCGCCGGCGCCCGGACGATGGTCGGAGATCAGGTTTGCCCACGCCTCCGGGGCGTTGATGCCCGTGGTGGGGAGGAAGTTCCACTGCACGCGCTCCCAGCCGCTGATCGTCGTGCCGCGACCCGGGTCGTCGGGAATCCAGGCGCCGGCCGCGTGGGCGATGTAGTCGGGAACGGCGTAGGCGACGCCGGGCTGGCGGCGCAGCCGGGCGGCGGCGCGCGCGACGCTCGCGCCGCTGGGGAGCCGAAGCACGCGCTGGATCGTGGCGCTGCCCGGCCCCGTGCCCGTCGTGGCGTTGGCGCTCTGTGCTGTCACGGTGCGGGCACCGATCCGGCGGGCGGCGTCGGCCACCGCCCGGCCCGCCGCCGGGGCGTAGCCGACCACCACCTCGCCGCGCACATAGCTTACGGCCCCGGCCGGAGCGGGGAGGGCGCCGAGCCCGCAGACGCTCGCCCCGAGGCACAGGGCCAGACAGAGGAGCGGGCGGGGGATGATATTCAACTCGGTGGCTTCACTCGGGCCGCCGGGCTCTGGCCCACGACCGGCAGTGCTTAAGACATCATTGGCCGGCGGAAAGTTTCGCTCGAGCACTCAGTTTTTTGGCCCAGCCGGCACCCAGCCCCCACTTCTTTCCTCGCGATGAGTATTTCATGCGGCTGGCCATCCGCGAGGCAACCCGCGCCCTGGAGCACGACGACGTCCCGATCGGCGCCGTCGTGGTCAAGGATGGCGAGGTGATCGGCATCGGCCACAACGAGCGCGAGCTGCGCCAGGACCCCACCGCCCACGCCGAGCTGATCGCCCTGCGCGAGGCCTCCCGCGTCCTCAGCAGCTGGCGCGTGCTCGACGCCGTCATGTACGTGACCCTCGAGCCGTGCGCGATGTGTGCGGGCGGCATCGTCCTCGCCCGGGTCCCCCGGGTCGTCTACGGCGCCGAGGACCCCAAGGCCGGCGCCGCCGGCAGCGTTCTCGACGTGCTCGACACGGGCGGGCGAGGGCTCCTGAACCACCGCCCCCAGGTCCACCGCGGCCTGCTGGCCGAGGACTGCGCCGATCTCCTTCGGGCCTTCTTCGCCTCCCGCCGCTAGCCCGGCCCTGCTCGGCCGATGCACTAGATTTGTCCCCGCCCCGTGCCCACTTGGAGAGGTGGCAGAGCGGTTGAATGCGCCGGTCTCGAAAACCGGTATGGGCGTAAGTCCATCGGGGGTTCGAATCCCCCCCTCTCCGTTACACAATCCGCGGAGTCTGCGCGTATGCGGGCAGTTTCCCCGTGTACGCGGGGCTCTGCGGAGGCGCCTTGTCTGCCGCTCAAGGCCCGTCAAGACCGCTCCTGGAGGGGTCGGACTTCCCCACAACTTCCCCACAGTCTGATTCTGGGGGGCTGGCGCTTCGAGCTCGCTCATGTGATTCCGCAAGATAGGCGTCGAGCAGGACGGCAGCCTGTCCCTCGGATCCGGGAAACAGGTGGCCATATCGATCGAGCGTGACCGTGATCGATGAGTGGCCCATGAAGGTCTGCAGCGCCTTCGGGTTGACCCCCGCCGCGATCATCAGGCTGGCGAAGGTGTGGCGGCACTCGTGCAGGGTGATGGGGCGAAGGTGCGCGCCCCGCCATGCGGTGTTTGCTCTCAAGCTGATGGTCGATGTGGCGAACGGAGTGCCGTCGGCGCGACCGAACACGAGGCCATCGCCGCCGGCCATCCTGTGCCCGACCAGGTAGTCGCGCAGGACCGCGGCGATTGGCACTTGCGGCGTCCGGCGATCGACTTCGGATCAATCACGCCGGCCTTCACGTCCCAGGAGCGCTCGACCCGGAGTACGCCGCCGGCGAGGTCGACGTCGACCCATCTGAGTGCTTGCAGCTCGCCGCGCCGGAGGCCCGCGTAGAAGGCGGTGGCCCACAGAACGCGATCCCCGGGCGGCGCCGCGTCGACCAGCAGCTGCGCCTCCTCGGGCGTCGCGAAGCGAGCGCGGCGGCTCCGGACAGCCGGGATTTCGATGCCAGTCGTCGGGTTGACCTGGATGTCGCCTCGTGACAGCGCGCGACGGCAGATCGCTCGAAGCGGCAGCAGCGCGTTACGGACAGTGGCGGCGCTGACATCGAGACCGGAGAGGTCGTCGGCGAGGCGTTGGATGTCCTGGCGTCGGAGCTCCTGCAGCTTCGCCGCGCCGATCTCGGGAAGCATGTACTCGCGGAGCGCTTGCTAGTAGCCGCGCACGGTCGACGGCTTGTAGCGATCCCCAGAGCGGTTGCGGATGCTGCCGTCGCGTGCTCCAGTGAGCCAGGCATCGGCGAACTCGCGCAGGACTATCGGCCTCGCTGCGACGAGCACGCCGCGGCGCAGGGCGACTCGCGCGTCCTCGCGCCATAGGAGCGCCGCCGCCTCAGTCGCGAACGTCTTCTGGATCCGCCGGTCGTCGCGGGCGCTCCAGACGAACGCCCTGAAGCCGGGAGTGCAGTCGCACGGCTCGCCCTGCCGCGATCGACAGGTCCGGGCATGCCTGACCTCGATCCCCGTTTGCTTGCGCTCCGGGTCTTGCTTTCTGGCGGCCATCAGCGCCTCACTCGGTCGGCGATCTCAAAGGTCGCCAAGCGTACGGTGGGCGTTGTTCTCGATCCAGCTTTGGAGTTCTGTCAGCGGATCAGACGCCGGCGGCCGCGGCGGACAATCCGGAGCTCGTGCAGGACGTGCTGCTCGAGGAAGTCGATGCTGACGCCGAGCGCGTCCGCCGCCTCGGTCTTCGAGAGCGCAAGCCGCGGGACGGTTGCGCCCGACGCTGATCCGGTGCGCGCCGAGGTCATGGGAGCGGCGCCTGATAGTCGGCGACGTAGTCGTCGTCCCACCCGACGGTGCCCTTGACCAGCTGGCGCACCAGGTCGGGCTTCCCACGACCCAGGCCGGCCAGCGGTCAGAGCGTCCGACGAACCCAGCTCAGCGGCAGCGCTTGAGAGGACGCCGGCGAGCTACCCGCCGAAGTCGTGCTGCTCGCTGACCGCCGCGAGGATCGCGGCGGTCGCCTCCAGCGTGTAGTCGTGGCTAGCGGCGTCGCCGTTGTCGGGCATCGTGAGTTCCTCCTCGACCGTTGGGGTGCGGGTTCATGCCTCGTGCCGCGTAGGCGGGACGATGCCTGGCGGGTCAGTGGGTGTTTGCTCCTCTAGAGATGATTAAGCACGGATCTCGAGTTTCGGTGTTTTCGGGAAGTCTGAGGGCGGGGTTGTGACGGCTGGCGTGGTGGGCGCTGGTCGGGATGGTTTGCGGGTCTGAGCGGGCGAAACGCGAGAGGAGGGTTGGCGGCGACCCCGAATCGGTGGGTGCTCATACCCATCGGGCCGCCTCGGAAGCCTCGCCGAGATCGCCAACGCCGCGACCTTCATCGCGGTCACGATCACCGGCCGCGACGGCAGGCAGCGCACCGCGCACATCCACGAGTTCGTGTGCCTCTGGTACAAGCCGTTCTACACGCGGGCGGTCAAGGTCATCCTGATC
>JBBSFX010000054.1:0-15190 GCA_038254735.1 Solirubrobacterales bacterium | reverse complement strand
GTGGGATGGTCCGGCGAGTGGCTGGGCGTGTCTGGTGGGTGGCGGCGAACCAAGTCGTACTGGTGGTCCGACGGGTTCGCCGCCGCCCGCCAGGCGCGTCCAGACGCCGTCGGAACGCCCAATAATTTGTTCGTGGGTCCTTACGTGCGGCCCGGCTCGGGCTCGGAGCCGAGCGCGCCGGACGCCGCCGCGCGGGCTGTCGCGTCGCCGCCGCGGCCCCGGAGGACGATCGCGCAGCCGACGGCGATCACCGCGCCGAGCAGCGGTCCGGCGACATACGCCCAGTACCCGTCCCAGTCACCGCTGAGGAGCGCCGGCCCGAACGAGCGGGCGGGGTTCATCGACGTGCCGCTGACCGGGGCCGCCCACAGTCCGGCGAGCGCGATGTAGCCGCCGACGCCGAGCGCCCCGATCGTGCCGACGTTCTGGGCCGCCGAGGCGGTGCCGAGGATCACACTGACCAGCGTCCCGGTGAGCGCGATCTCGAGCACGAATGCCTGCCAGGCCCGGTAGCCGGGGCCGGGCAGCGTCGCACCGAGGTGCCCGACGTTCCCGAACACGGCGAGCAGGAACACGCACGCCAGCGTCGCTCCGAGGAGCTGGACGCCGACGTACCCCGCGACCCGCCGCCATGGGAAGTCGCCGCGCAGCGCGAAGGCCAGCGATACCGCGGGGTTGAGGTGCGCGCCGGAGACGGCGCCCATGAACAGGATGATCGCCATCACCATCAGCCCGGGCGCGACGACGGCGGCCGACAGGCTGATCTGCCCGCGGGCGTGCAGCAGGCCCCCGCCCGCGGCGACGAGCACGAGCATGAACGTCCCCAGCAGCTCGGAGAACAGCCTGCGGTACTCGAGCCGCGGATCGTCGAACTCCTGCCGCGAGCCGAACTGGAGCATCAAGAGCCGCCGGGCCCGCTGCGGGTCGTGCGCGCCCAGGGCCACGCGCTCGCGATCCGGGTCGATGCTCACGGGTCAAGTCTCCCACGCCTCGGCGTCAAGCAGGCACCGTGGACGAGCTCGCCGGCCACGAGCGTGGCGGCGACCAGCGGGACGCCCGGGCGGTAGGCGAGGTGCGTGGGGGAGGGGGCGTCGAGGATCACCGCATCGGCTCGGCAGCCGGGGGCCAGCCGGCCGACGTCGCTCCGGCGCAGAGCGCGGGCGCCGCCGGCGGTGGCGGCCCCCAGCGCCTCCTCGACGGTCATGCCCAGCTCCCGCACGGCCAGCGCGATGCAGAAGCTCATCGAGGTCGTGTAGCTCGAGCCCGGGTTGGTGTTGGTGGCCAGCGCGACGCTGACGCCGGCGTCGATCGCGCGCCGCGCGTCGGGGTAGGGCTGGCGGGTGGCGAAGTCGGTAGCGGGGAGGAACGTGGCGACGGTGCCGGAGCCGACCAGCGCCTCGACGTCGTCGTCGGACAGATACGTGCAGTGGTCGACGGAGGCCGCCCCGAGCTCGACCGCGAGCTGCACCCCGGCCCCGGGTCCGAGCTGGTTGCCGTGCACGCGCAGCCCCAGTCCGGCGGCGCGCCCGGCCTCCAGCACCGCGCGCGACTGCTCGGCGTCGAAGGCGCCGCGCTCGCAGAACACGTCGATCCAGCGGGCGTGCGGCGTGCACGCGGCCAGCATCTCCCCGCACACCAGTTCGACGTAGTCCTCGGCGCGACCCGCGTACTCGCCGGGGACCAGATGGGCGCCGAGGAACGTGACGTCCCCGGTCAGCTCGGCGGCCAGCGCGCACAGCCGCGCCTCGCCCTCGACGGTCAGCTCATAGCCCGACTTGACCTCGGCGTGGGTGATCCCGGCGCGCAGCGCCTCCGCACGCCGGGCCGCCGCCAGCGCCCGCAGCGCGCCGTCGCTCGCCGCGCGGGTGTCCGCGACGGTCACCGCGATCCCGCCCGCCGCATACGGCTTCCCGGCCATCCGCGCCGCGAACTCCTCGGCGCGGTCACCGGCGAACACCAGGTGCGTGTGGCTGTCGACGAACCCGGGGATCACGCAGCGCCCGCGGGCATCGATCCGTTCGTCGGCGGCGGCGCCCGCCGAGGTCAGCGCGGCCACGCGGCCGTCCTCGATCACCACCGCCGCATCCCGGAGCACGCCCAGCGGCCCTTCGCCGAGCGCCGGCTCGCCGGTGACCAGCAGGCCGATGTCGTCGATCGCCAGCGCGCTCATCGCGGGATCGCCGCCTGGAGCTCCGCGGCGACCCGGGCCGGGTCGCGGTCGAGCTCGCGCCCGCCGACGATCACGTGGCCGACGTCGTCGCGGGTGGCGGCGAAGATCACGGCGTCGAGCGCGTCCCGCGGCCGGGTCCCGGCCAGCCGCGGCCCGTCGAGCGACACCGTTACCAGGTCGGCCAGCGCGCCGTCGGCGATCCGTCCGCCCCATGGCCACCCGAGGCTGGCGTAGCCGTTGGCGGTGGCGGCGAGGGCGAGCTCGCGCGCGCCGGAGGTGCCGCGCACGCCGGTGCGCAGCCGCTCGTCGAGCTCGACCGCGCGCGCCTCCTCGAACAGGTCGATCACCGCCTGCGAGTCGCTGCCGAGCGTCAGCGGCGTCCGCGCCCGGCCGATCCCGTCGGCGAGATCGCGCTCGGTCGTCGGGCACCGGCAGCAGTAGCCGCCGCGCTCGGCGAGCAGGGCGGCGTCGGCGTCGCCGAGATGCGTCGCGTGGACGGCGGTGAACCGCGGCGACAGCGCCCCGGCGCGGTCGAGCAGCTGGAGCGGCGTCGTCCCGTGCCGGGCCAGGCACTCCTCGTTCTCGGCCGGCTGCTCGGAGACGTGGGCGTGGAGCGGCCAGTCGCGCTCGGCGGCGAGAGCGGCGACCGCCCGCGCGCTGTCGGGGTCGACGGCGCGGACGCTGTGGATGGCGGCGCCGAGGCGGACGCGCGGGCCGGGCTCGAGAACGGCGACCCGGGCGGCCCACGCCCCGGCGTCGGCGTCGCGGAAGCGGGGCCGGCCGCCGTGGAGATAGCACGCGTCGATCAGCGTCAGCCGGATCCCGGCCCGCTCGGCGGCGCGCATCAGCGCCGCGGAGTGGTGCAGGTAGTCGAACTCGCCGACCAGCGTGATCCCGGCCAGCGCCATCTCGGCGAATGTCGCCCGTGCCAGCGCCTCGAAGGCCGCGGCGTCGAGCGACTCGGCGAGCGCGTACATCTGCTCGCGCCAGGTCCAGAACGAGCCGCCGGTAGCGCGCTGGGTGCGGCCGCGCAGCGCGCGCTGGAAGCAGTGCGAGTGGGCGTTGGCGAGGCCGGGGAGCGTCAGGCCGGGCAGGGCGCGCGCGCCGGCGGGCGCCGCCTCGACGCCCGGGGTGACGGTCGCGATCCGCTCGCCCTCGAGCTCGAGCAGCACGCCGGCTGTGGGCTCCTCGCCGCCCAGCCAGGCCAGCTCGCACCAGTAGCCGGTCACCGGGGGAGCCCTGCCACCCGCTCCACGAAGGCATCGCGGTGGCGGCGGACCCCTCCGTACCTCACACCATTTCGATCGAAATACTCAACCGTCACGGCCGGCACCGCGGGACCTCGCCGCCGAGTTCGCCGCCCGGCCAACTCGCCGGCGAGGACGAAGTCCTCGCCGACATCGGTAGGCGCACGCCGCGCTCTCGCGCGACCACGAGCGAGCGCTCGTAGCCGGCGTCGGCGTGGCGGATCACCCCCATCCCGGGGTCGGTGGTCAGCACGCGCTCAAGCTTCTCGGCGGCCAGCGGCGTGCCGTCGGCGACACACACCATGCCGGCGTGGATCGAGCGCCCGATCCCGACCCCGCCGCCGTGGTGGATCGACACCCACGAGGCTCCGGCCGCGGTGTTGACGAGCGCGTTGAGGAGCGGCCAGTCGGCGATCGCGTCGGACCCGTCGGCCATCGCCTCGGTCTCGCGGTAGGGGGAGGCGACCGAGCCGGCGTCGAGGTGGTCGCGGCCGATCACCACCGGCGCCCGCAGCTCGCCGCTCGCCACCATCGCGTTGAACCGCAGCCCGAGCCGCGCGCGTTCGCCGTAGCCGAGCCAGCAGATCCGCGCCGGCAGCCCCTGGAAGGCGATCCGCTCCGCCGCGGCGGCGATCCAGCGGTGCAGCGGCTCGTCGGCGGGGAACTCCTCGAGCACCGCGCGGTCGGTCGCGGCGATGTCGGCCGGATCGCCCGACAGCGCGACCCAGCGGAACGGGCCCCGGCCCTCGCAGAACAGCGGGCGCACGTAGGCGGGGACGAAGCCGGGGTAGTCGAACGCGCGCTCGAAGCCCCCGAGCCGCGCCTCGGCGCGGAGGCTGTTGCCGTAGTCGAAGACCTCGGCGCCGGCATCCATGAAGCCGACCATCGCGGCGCAATGGGCGGCGATCGCCCGGCGGGAGCGCTCGATGTACGCGGCCGGGTCGCTGGTGCGCAGGGCGGCCGCGGCCTCGAGCGTGAGCGTGTCGGGCACGTAGCCGTTCAGCGGGTCGTGGGCGCTCGTCTGGTCGGTGACGATGTCGGCGGCGAACCCGGACCGCAGGAGCGCGGGGAGGATCTCGGCGGCGTTGCCCTCGACGGCGACGCTGAGCGCGCGGCGCTCCTCCCGGGCCGCCTCGCAGCGGCGCACGGCGTCCTCGAGCGAATCGGCCAGCTCGTCGAGGTAGCGGGTGCGCAGCCGCCGCTCGATCGCCGCCCGGTCGACCTCCACGCACAGCGCCACGCCGCCGTTCATGGTCACCGCCAGCGGCTGGGCGCCGCCCATCCCGCCGAGCCCGGCGGTCAGCGAGATCGTCCCGGCCAGCGAGCCGCCGTGGTGGCGGCGGGCGATCTCGGCGAAGCACTCGTAGGTGCCCTGGACGATCCCCTGGCTGCCGATGTAGATCCACGAGCCGGCGGTCATCTGCCCGTACATGGTCAGCCCGAGCGCCTCGAGCCGGCGGAACTCGTCCCAGGTGGCCCACTCGGGCACGAGGTTCGAGTTGGCGATCAGGACGCGCGGCGAGAACTCGTGCGTGCGGAACACCCCCACCGGCTTGCCCGACTGCACGAGCAGCGTCTCGTCGTCGGCCAGCGTCCTCAGCGTCGCCACGATCGCGTCGAAGGCGTCCCACGAGCGCGCCGCGCGGCCGGTGCCGCCGTAGACCACGAGCTCGTCGGGGTGCTCGGCGACGTCGGGGTCGAGGTTGTTCATCAGCATCCGCAGCGCCGCCTCCTGGCCCCAGCCGCGGCAGCTCAGCGTCGTGCCGCGGGGGGCACGGACGGGACGCGGGCCGCCGCTCACTGCGGAACCTCGGCCAGCCGAGTTCGCCGCCAGGCGAACTCGCAAGCGAAGACGCAGTCTTCGCCGCTCACTGCGGAACCTCGGCCAGCCGAGTTCGCCGCCAGGCGAACTCGCAAGCGAAGACGCAGTCTTCGCCGCTCACTCCGGAACCTCGGCCAGCCGAGTTCGCCGCCTGGCGAACTCGCAAGCGAAGACGCAGTCTTCGCCGCTCACGCCAGCGCTCCGATCTCCGCCTCGACCGCCGCGAGCAGCCCGCCCGACGCGATCAGCGCCTCGGCCGCGGCCAGCTCGGGAGCCAGCCAGCGGTCCGGTCCGGCCCCGGGGACCACGGCCCGGAGCGCCTCGAGCGCGGCGCCGGTGCCCGGACCGGGGAGCAGCGGCGCCCGCAGCTCCAGGCCGCGGGCGGCGGCGACCAGCTCGACGGCGAGGATCCGTCGCAGGTTGGCGACCACGGTGCGGAGCTTGCGCGCGGCGCCCCAGCTCATCGAGACGTGATCCTCCTGCATCGCGCTGGTCGGAAGCGAGTCGACGCTGGCCGGGGCGGCCAGCCGGCGGTTCTCGGCCACGATCGCCGCCTGCGTGTACTGGCCGATCATCAGCCCCGAGTTGACCCCCGCGTCGGGGGCGAGGAACGGCGGCAGGCCGTGCGAGCGGGAGGCGTCGAGCAGCCGATCGGTGCGGCGCTCGGCGATCGCGCCGAGCTCGGCGGCGGCGATGGCCAGGAAGTCGCAGGCGAAGCCGACCGGCGCGCCGTGGAAGTTCCCGCACGACTCGACCCGGCCGTCGGGCATCACCATCGGGTTGTCGATCGCCGCGGCGAGCTCGGCGGCGGCGACGCGCCCGGCGTGCGCGAGCGTGTCCCGGACCGCGCCGGCGACCTGCGGCGAGCAGCGCAGCGAGTACGCGTCCTGGACCCGCGGGTCGCCATGGCGGTGGCCGGCCACCACCGGCGAGCCGGCCAGCAGCCGCCGCAGGTTGGCGGCGCTGTCGGCCTGGCCGGGCTGCGGGCGCAGCGCCACCAGGTCCTCGGCGAACGCGCGATCGGTGCCCTCGAGCGCCTCGACCGACAGCGCCGCGGTGACGTCGGCGGCGCGCAGCAGCTCGGCCAGGTCCGCGCAGGCGAGCACCAGCATCCCCAGCGAGCCGTCGGTGCCGTTGATCAGCGCCAGGCCCTCCTTGGCCGTCGGGGCGAGGGGGGCGATCCCGGCCGCGGCGAGCGCCGGCGCGACGGCCGCGACCGTCCCGTCGACGGCCAACGCCTCGCCCTCGCCGAGCAACGCCAGCGCGCAGTGGGCCAGCGGCGCGAGGTCGCCGCTGGCGCCGAGCGAGCCGTGCTCGGGCACCGCCGGGGTGACGCCGGCGTTGAGCAGCGACAGGATCGTCTCGGCGACCACCGGCCGCGCGCCCGAGTAGCCCATCGCCAGCGTGCGGGCGCGGAGCAGCATCATCGCCCGCACCACCTCGCGCTCCACCGGCGGGCCCATGCCGGCGGCGTGCGAGCGGATCAGCGCGCGCTGGAGCTCCTCGCGGCGCGCGGCGGGGATCCGCACGCCGGCCAGCGAGCCGAAGCCGGTCGAGACGCCGTAGGCCGGCTCGGGGGAGTCGACCAGCGCCGCGACGACCCGCGCCCCGGCGGCCATCGCGCGGCGCGCCTCCGGGCCGAGCTCGGCGGGATCGTTGGTGCGGGCCACCGCCACCACCGCCTCGGCGGCCAGGGGGCCGCCGTCGAGCTGTACCACGGTCGGGGTCATCGACCCTGATTCTGACGGCGGCCGCGAGGCGGGCGCTCCACGCTCGTCGTGGCGGCGACCCTCGTCGCCGCGCTCGGCGGCGGGACGGCCGCCCCGGCCCGCGCGCCCGCCCCGGCTACTCGGTCGAGCTGAACTCCCAGATCGCGATCGCCAGCATCACCAGGCCGAGGGCGAGGATCACGCCGGCCTCGAGCCCGGCGGGCACGTGCCAGCCCCACCAGGTGACGCCCGGGTCGAGGGCGCGCCGGGCGGCCGGGGAGATCGTCAGGTGGTCGAACACGAGCCGGCGCATCGGGTCGACGGCGTAGGTGAGCGGGTCGATCCGGTTCAGCACGGTCAGCCAGCCGGGGAGCCCGGAGGCGGGGAACAGCGCCCCGGAGATGAAGAACATCGGCATCACGATCATCTGCATGACGCCCATGAACGACTGCATCTGCTTGATCCGGATCGCCACCATCACCCCGAAGGCGGTGATCGTGAACGCCAGCAGCAGCTGCAGGCCGAACACGCCGAGGATCAGCAGCGGGTCGTAGGGGACGTGGACGAGGCCGGCCAGGCACAGCACGATCACGCCCTGGAAGCTCGCCACCGTGGCGCCGCCGAGGCACTTGCCGATCACGATCGAGCTGCGGCGGATCGGCGCCACCATCATCTCGCGCAGGAACCCGAACTCGCGGTCCCACACGATCGAGGCGGCCGAGAACATCGCCGTGAACACCACCGAGATGCAGAGGATCCCGGGGTAGATGAAGGTCTTCAGGCTGACCCCGTGGGTGCCGGCGCTGGACAGGCGCTGCAGGCCGGCGCCGAGCACGAACAGGAACAGCAGCGGCTGGATCAGCGAGGTGGCGATCCGCATGCGGTCGTTGACGAAGCGGATCAGCTCGCGCCGCCAGACGATCCTGATCGCCCGGAGCTCGGAGGCGAGGCTCCGGGCGGGGACGCTGACCCGGACGATCTGGATCTCGTCGGCGGGCGGGCCCGGCGGCTCGCGTGGGGTGACGGTCGTGCTCATCGCCGGCCACCGCCTCCCATCACCTGCAGCATCATCCGGTTGCGGCTCTTGGACGCGTCCTCCTCAGCGTCGCGGATCGTCGTGCCGGTGTAGGACATGAACACGTCGTCGAGCGTCGGGCGCGAGACGCTGACCGAGCGGATCGGCAGCTCGAGCTCGGCGAACAGGCGCGGCACGAACTCCTCCCCGCCCGCGACGCCGAAGGTGACGGCGCCCTCGACGACGCGGGCCTCGACGCCGAAGCGCTCGGCGATCGCGGCGATCGCGGCCTGATCGTCGTCGGTGTGGATCGTCACCCGGTCGGTGCCGACCCCGGCCTTGAGCGTCTCCGGCGCGTCGAGGGCGACGATCTGGCCGTGGTCCATGATCGCGATGCGATCGCACCACTCGGCCTCGTCCATGTAGTGGGTGGTCATGAAGATCGTGATCTCCTCGCGCTCCTTGAGCTCGCGGATGTAGGTCCAGATCGAGCGCCGGGTCTGCGGGTCGAGGCCGATCGTCGGCTCGTCGAGGAACAGGACGCGGGGTGAGTGCATCAGCCCGCGGGCGATCTCGAGTCGCCGGCGCATCCCGCCCGAGAAGGTGCCGGCGACGCCGTCCTTGCGGTCCCACAGGCCGACCATCCGCAGCACCTGCTCCATCCGCGGGGCGACGAGGTCCGAGCGGACGCCGTAGAGGTCGGCGTGCAGGCGCAGGTTCTGGGCCGCGGTCAGGTAGCCGTCGAGCGTCGGGTCCTGGAACACCAGGCCGATGTTGCGCCGCACCTCGTCGCGCTCGCGCACGACGTCGTGCCCGGCCACCCGGGCCGTGCCGGACGTCGGCTTGGCCAGCGTGCAGAGCATGTTGATCGTGGTCGTCTTGCCGGCCCCGTTGGGGCCGAGGAAGCCGAACACCTCGCCCGCGGCGACGGCGAAGTCGACGCCCCGGACGGCCTGGATGTCGCCGAAGCGCTTGGTCAGCGCCTCGACCTCGATCGCGGGGCGCTCGGCGGACGGGGCGCCGGTCGGCGTCACCGGGTTCTCCACGCTCGACCTCATCAGCCCCACACGTTACCGGCGGCGGGCAGGCCGGGAATTCGCCTCCGGGCGAATCTCCCGCCGGCGGGGAAGCCGCCGGTCTCCCGGCTCCCCGATCGCCGTCGGCGGGTCCGCGGGGCGCCTGCCGATCACCCCGTCGCGCCCGTCTCGCCGCCGGCCGGCTCCTGGCCGGCGTCCTCGCGCCCGGGCTCGGGCGCGTCGGCCTCCTCGCCGGCGTCCTTGCGCCCGGGCTCGTGCGCGTCGGCCTCCTCGGCGAGGATCCCGTACAGCGAGCGCCGGGCCTCGTCGAGCACCTGGGCGGCCCGGGCCCACTGGCCCTCGTTGCCGACCGAGGCGACCTGGAAGGCGGCCTTGCCGATCCCGAACACCAGCGAGCGGAGCTCCTGGAAGGTGCTCGCGCCGGCGCCGTCGCCGGCCTCCCAGGGGGCGGGGGCGTCAGCGCGCTCTGCCAGGTGCTGCCGGCCGGCGTCGGTGATCTCGAACGTGCGGCCGCTGTCCTGCGACACCGCGCGCACGAAGCCCTCGTCCTCGAGCTGCGACAGCGCCGGGTACACCGACCCGGGGCTCGGCCGCCAGCGGCCGCCGCTGCGCTCCTCGATCGTCTGCATCAGGCCGTAGCCGTTGCGCGGCTCCTCGGCCAGCAGCATCAGCAGCGCGACGCGGACGTCGCCGCGGCGCCGGCGTCCGCGCCCCCCGCCGAACGGGCCGCCGCCTCCGCCCGGCCCGCCGCTGGGACCACCCCAGCCTCCGCCGGGGCCGCCCCAGCCGCCGGGGCCGCCCCAGCCGCCGGGGCCGCCCCAGCCGCCGGGGCGGCCCATCCCGTCCGGGCCGGCCGTTCCGCGCGGTCCCGCGAACGGGGGCCCGCCGCCGAGCTCCTCACGGTGCCGGTGGCCGCTGCGCTCCTTGCCCATCCGCCAGTTCTGTGCCGGCCTGCAGCCGGCGTGTGCGTAGAAGGACATTACGTCTCCTTCGTGGATATGTTGTCGATATAGTAACGATATATCGCTAACTGTCGTTTGTCAAGGCAGCGGTGATCGCCCCCCGGCGGTCGGGCAGGGCGCGGCAGGGCGAAGGATGCCGGGCGCTCAGCCCCGGCGGGAGCGGACCCAGTCGGCCAGCTGCGAGCCGAGGTCCCCGACCTGGGAGCTCAGGTTGGTCAGGTTCTCGCTGGCCTCGGCGAAGATCGCCTTGAAGCGCTCGGTGTAGAACTCGACCGCGTCGCCGGCCTCCTCGCGCACGTCGTCCGGCTGGTCCCGGGTCCGGTACTCACCCCGGAGGATCCGGTCGTACTCGCCGACCCTGACCCACGCCATCACTTCGGCGACGCGGCGCACGGCGTTGGAGTGCGAGCGGCCGAGCTCGTTGAGGAACCGCCGCAGCCGGTCGCTGGTGTCGTCCCAGTTCTGGTACTCCATGGCCTGGGCGAGGAACGCGTCGAGGTTGAGCCGGTCGGCCGGCATCCCGCCGGCGGTGACCATCAGCAGGCGGCAGACGATCCGCGGGTCCCGCACGGCCAGCGTCGCCGCGCGATCGCAGCTCAGCTCGGCGGCCCGGTACCACTCCATCAGCACCGCGCTGACGGCGCGCAGCGGCAGCCCGATCATCGGGATGCTCGAGCCGGCCCCGAGGAGGATGTTGAGGACGGTCATGTAGACGAGGTGGTCGGAGAGCACGTGGCCCGCCTCGTGGGCGATCAGCGCGCGCTGCTCGCCGGGGCCGAGCCGGGAGAGCAGCAGCGAGTCGATCACGATCAGCGGCTGCTTGGTGCCGATCACGGCGCCGCCGCCCATCACCCCGGGGGACACGTAGAGGTCATCGAGCTGCGGCATGTCGAGGATCCGGGTGACGTGCCGATGCGAGGTCCACAGCTCCCCCAGCTGGTTCTCGGAGACCTTCACCGCGTTGCCGAGATAGTGCTGGCGCAGCGCCCGCTCGTAGCGCCACTCGAGCAACCGGCGCACCACCGTATCGAGCATCGGGATCGCCTTCAGGGCGGCTGTCGCTGCGCGGTCGGCGGGGTGCTCGTACGCCTTGGCCGAGATGTTCGTGTACGGCCGGATCTCCTCGAGCGATGAATCGGTCACGCGCGCCTGCGACGCACTCTAGTCGGGTCGGCCGCGATAATCGCGAAATGCGTGTCTCCGCCGGCCCGGGGTCTCCCGATCCGGATCTCGAGGCGACCCAGCGGCGGTTCGCTTCGCAGGGCTAGACTGGCGCCGAATGTTCGTCCGCAAGGTCGCAGTGATCGGCGCGGGGACGATGGGCGCGGAGATCGCCTACGCGGTCGCCGACGCCGAGCTGCCCGTCGTCCTGCACGATGTCGAGCCGGGTCGCGTCGAGGCAGCGCTGAACCGCGTCCGCTCGCTGTGGCAGGCCCGCGCCGAGGCCGGTGAGCTCGACGCCGCGGTGCTCGAGCGGCGGCTGGAACTGGTCGCCGGCGCCGGGGACCTCGGCCCGCTCGGCGACGTCGACCTCGTGATCGAGGCGGTGCCCGAGGAGCTCGCGGCCAAGCAGGCCGTGTTCGCCGAGCTCGACGCCGCCACCCCCGGCCACGCGATCCTGGCCAGCAACACCTCCGCGCTGTCGATCACCGAGATCGGCGAGGCCACCCAGCGGCCCGACAAGGTCGTCGGCTTGCACTTCTTCTATCCCGCCTCCGGCAACCGGCTGGTCGAGGTGATCGAGAGCGACTACACCTCGCCGGAGACCGTGCGCGACGCCACCGCGTTCGCGCAGGCGATCCGCAAGACGCCGATCCGCTGCGGCGAGGCGCCGGGGTTCGTCGTCGACCGGATCCTCAACGCCGGCATGTCCGAGGTGTGGCGCGCCCAGGCCGAGACGGGCGCGGATTGCGAGGAGATCGACCGCCTGGTGGCCGAGACGCAGGCTGCGCCGATCGGCCCCTACCGGCTCACCGACCTGCTCGGGCTCGACACCGTCCTGCACGTCGCCGAGCACCTGCATGAGTGCTACGGCGAGCGCTTCTTCGTTCCCGAGCAGCTCCGCGAGCTGGTCCTCGCCGGGCATCTCGGGGTCAAGACCGGGAAGGGCTTCTATGACCACGGCGGCTGAGCTCGGGCCGGCGATCGCCGAGCGCTTCACGCTCAAGGTGCTGGTCGAGGCGTGCCTGGTGCTGGAGGACGGGATCGCCTCGATGAAGGACATCGACCTCGGGATGATGACCGGGGCCGGGATCATCCCGCCGCCTTTCCAGCGCGCGGACCAGATCGGCCTCGACCAGCTGCTGGTCCTGCTCGAGGCGGCCGCCGAGCGCTGGGGCGCCGAGTTCGCGCCGCCGGTGACGATCCGCCGGCTCGTCGCCCAGGGCCGTCTCGGCGTCAAGTCGGGCCAGGGCTTCTACCCCTACCCGCAGCCCGACGAGGGCTGGGACGAGGCTCCCGTCAAGCTCGAGCGCGGCGACGCGGTGGCGGTGGCGTGGCTCGACCGGCCGCCGGCCAACTCGATCTCGCCCGAGGTGCTCGCCGCGCTCCAGCGCGTGTGGGACGTCGTCTCGGGCGACGAGTCGATCCGGGTGCTGGTGATCGCCTCCGCCAACCCGATGCTGTTCTGCGCCGGGGCCGACATCAAGGCGTTCGCGACCATGGCCCCGGGGGCCGCGCAGGGCCTGGCCCGGGACATGCACGGGCTGCTGCGCTCCTTCGAGCGCTCGCCGGTCGTCACCATCGCCGCCGTCAACGCGGCGGCGCTCGGCGGCGGCTGCGAGCTGGCGATGGGCTGCGACTTCCGTATCGCCGCCGACTCGGCGAGCTTCGGCCAGCCCGAGATCGACCTCGGGATCATTCCCGGGTTCGGCGGCACCCAGCGGCTGCCGCGGCTGATCGGCGAGGCCAAGGCGCTCGAGATGAACCTCACCGGCCGCCCGATCGCCGCCGCCGAGGCGTACGAGCTCGGCCTCGTCAACCGGCTCGTCCCCGACCCGGAGCTGATCGACACCGCGCTCAGCTGGGCCCGCCAGCTGGCCGGCAAGGCGCCGGCTGCGGTCGGGCTGATCAAGCAGGTCTCGGCCGCCGGCGAGCTCGACGCGGGGATCGCCGCCGAGCAGGACGCGTTCGGCCGCGTGTTCGCCACCGCGGACGCGGCCGAGGGGATCGCCGCCTTCCTCGGCAAGCGCGCGCCGGAGTTCAGGGGCCGGTGAGGGCGGCGAGCGGCGCGCGGCCCGGCGAGCGCGCGCCGGCGCGAGCTCTCGGGGACGGCACGGCGGACGGGACGGGAACGGCGGCCGAGCGGCTGGCCGAGCTGATCCGCGCCGCCGGGTCGGTCGTCGCGCTGACCGGCGCGGGGATCTCGGTCCCCTCGGGTATCCCCGATTTCCGCTCGCCGGGCACCGGACTGTGGGCGAACGTCAATCCGATGGAGGTCGCCCACATCGACGTGTTCCGCCGCGACCCCGAGCGCTTCTGGCACTTCTACGGCGCCCGCTTCGAGTCGCTCGAGTCGATCGAGCCGAATCCCGCCCACACGGCGCTGGTGACCCTCGAGCGAGCCGGCCTGCTCGACGCCGTGATCACCCAGAACATCGATCGCCTGCACGAGCGCGCGGGATCCCGGGCGCTGATCGAGGTGCACGGGACGATCTCGCACTCCTCGTGCCTGCGCTGCGGCTCGCGCTACGAGCTCCCCGAGGTTCGCGCCCGCCGGCGCGACGACGAGCGCGGGGTGCCGCGCTGCGACTGCCGCGCGCCGCTGAAGCCCGACGTCGTGCTGTTCGGCGAGTACCTCCCCCCCGACGCGCTGGTCCGCGCCGAGCGGCTGGCCGCCGGCGCGGACCTGCTGCTGTGCATCGGCTCCTCACTCGAGGTCTACCCGGTGGCGCAGCTGCCCGAGGTGACGCTGTCCCGCGGTGGGCGGATCGCGATCCTCACCCAGGGCCCGACGGCGCTCGACGCCCGGGCCGGCGTGCGCCTGGGCGGCGACGTCGTCCACGAGCTCGCCGCGGTGCTGGCCGCGCTCGGCCTCGAGTAGATGGGTTCGAGCCGGCGCGATCAGCCCGCGAACGCGACTCGACGGTAATCAAGGCCCGCCCGCCAACCCTAACGGGCGTTGATCACCGCGCGGGCGCGGAGGATCGCCTCGACGCGCTTGGCGGCGTGCTCGACCAAGGCGGCGGCGTCGGGCTCGAGCGGGCCGGCCAGCGCCTGCTGGCCGGCCTCGGCGACCGCGTCGCGCATCGCGCCGAGCTCGTCCAGGCGCTGCCGGAGGCGGGGGCCGGTGGAGTCGACGGCGATCTCGGCGATCGCCGCGTCGAGGGCGATGAGGATCTGGAGCGCCGCTTCGCGCTCACGGTGGTTGTCGAGGTCGAGCCGGGCGCGGAGCGTCAGCTCCTCGCAGGTCAGTCGCTGCTCGCGCCCGGTCAGCACGGCGGCGAGATGGGCTTGCGGGGACAGCACCTTGGCGCGGCTCTGGCGACCCTGGCGGGGGGCCAGCTCGACGGCGTCGGCCCACTGGCCCTCGGCGACCTGCTCGCCGGCGCCGTAGCCGAGCCGGGCGACCAGCGCCCCGTGCCGGCCGACCGGGTTGACATGGGGGTCGGCGGTGACGAGCCGGAACACGTGAAGGGTGTGGTTGAGGACGAACAGCCCGGCGTCGAGGTCGGCATCGCCCGTCTCGCTCAGCCACGACGCGGCATCGGCGTGGGTGGCGAACGGGGAGTCGACGTCGATCACGGTCGCCCGCGTGGTGCTCACCGGGACCGGCTTGGGCTCGGGCGGCGCGTTGCGCTTCTTGCGCTGCAGGCGCCGGCGCTCCGGCGCCCCCAGGGTGGCGATGACGATCACGTGCGCCGGCTCCGCGTCCGGCGGATCGCCCTCGCGGCGAAGCAGGTAACGGCCTTCAGGTGGTCCCAGCGCCCAGGGAAACTCGACCTGGGCGAAGCGGAAGAGCGGGGCTATGGCCGCGTCAGCTTGCCGTTTTGACGGCGTATTTGCTGGGGGTGGTGGGGATTGTGGGTTCGGGGATCTGGCTGATGTGTTGGATCAGTTGGATCCATTGCCCGGGTTTGAGGATGGTCTTGAATTGGTTGGTGAGTTTTTGGTTTTGGCCGTAGAGGGGGGTGTAGGCGATCTGGATGCGGTTGTTGTGGTCGGGTAGCGCGAGCGTGTTGTTCTGCCCCTTGTAGCTCATCAGGCTGATGATCTGGTTGGGGGCGAGC
>JBBSFX010000053.1:0-15347 GCA_038254735.1 Solirubrobacterales bacterium | reverse complement strand
GCCAGATTCACCGGCAGCGACAACGACGACAACGGAGTCCCCGCCGGCACATTCATCACGAACGACAGATGACCGCCGCCGATCGTCGTCACCATCACCGTGCACGTATCAGCCCTAGCGACCGGGACCGCCGAGAGTCCGGCGCAGGTCAACAACGCTCCGGCCGTAGCCAGCGCAACACGACGCTTCCGGCTTCTCAACACGGTGATCGATCTCCTCCCGCCATACTTCGACATGCGTGACCGCCGGCCGCTGCGGCGAAGCGAGGACGGTACCGGCTGGCTCGGACCAATGCAACGGTGAACCGTCGCCGCGCGTAATGAACGCCGTCCGTCTAGCCTGAGCACCGGAGACGGAGCCGGACCACCCCTCGAGGAGGCGCACAGTGTCGGAAAGCGATGACAAGGGCCTGCGCGGCCGGATGACGCGCGGGGGTGAGGAGACGATCGGCAAGCTCGCTCAGGATCTGCTGGAGAACCCCGTGATCAGCGGCGCGCTATCGGCGGCGTTCGAGACGCGCGACAAGGCGATGCGGGCCCAGGAGGTCGCGATGGGCGCGCTGAACCTACCCTCGGCCAGCGACCTCGAGCGCCTGACCCGGCGGCTGCGGGGGGTCTCCCAGCGGCTCGAGGGGATCGAGGACGGCCTCGACCGGCTGGAGGACCGACTCGACGGCCTCGGCACGTTGAAGCGGCTCGAGCAGCGCCTCGGCGCGATCGAGTCGGCGCTCGCCCGGCTGGAGAGCCGCGCCGGAGCGCCCGCGGACGCGCCGGCTCGATAGCCACGAGTCAGGCCGGGCCGGCGACCGTCAGCGCGGCGGCGGCCAGGCGCCCCATCGCCGCCTCGGCGTGCTCGAGCGCATCGGGCTCGATCCGGACGCGCCCGCCGGCGAGCCGGTCGGACACGATCAGCAGCGTCGCCGCCTCCACGCCCCGTCGTCCGGCCAGCGCGAACAGCGCCGCCGACTCCATCTCCACCGCTCGCGCGCCGGCCTCCCGCCACGCGTCCTCACAGCAGCGCTCGTCGTAGAACAGGTCGGTGCTGACGATCGGGCCGGCCACCACCGCCTCGCCCGCCGCGGCGCGCAGCGCGGCCAGCAGCTCCGGGCTCGGATCAACCCGCTCGCCGGCCCCCAGCGCGCGGCTGGTCCCGTCGGCGGCCAGCGCCGCCGTGGCGATCAGCAGGCCGCCGAGCCGCAGCGACGGGTCGAGGCCGCCGCACGTGCCGACGCGCAGCAACCGCTGCGCGCCGAGCTCGATCAGCTCGTGGACGACGATCGCCGCGCTCGGTCCGCCCATCCCGGTGCTCTGGATGCTCAGCGGCGCGCCGTCGTGCGCGGTGCCCGTGTAGCCCCACAGGCCGCGGTTGTGGTTGAGCATCCGCGGCTGCTCGAGCAGCTGCTGGGCCAGACGGAGCGCCCGCCCCGGATCGCCCGGGAGCAGCACGCGCTCGGCCAGCTCGGCGGTGGGCTGGAGGTGGATCACGCGCGCGAGAGTAACTCGCGGGCGCCTGGATCCGCGCGCGGGCGCCGGATCCGCGCGCGGACGCCGTCCACTCGCGGGCGCCAGATCGTCCGGTCCGGTTGACAGACGTGGCAAGGGCGAGTAGACCTAGGGCATCACCAAGGCAACAGGCCTGATCGTGGGTCCCGGACGGCGCGAGTCGTCGCGCGGGACACGCGAGGCGCCGCCGGAAACGAGACGAGCGCCTACGGCCGACGCAGCGGGCCGCTTCGCCCGCAGGCGACGGGGCCTCGCCCTCAGCGAGGTCCCGCCGCCACACTTGGTGGCCGACTGATCTTGCGAGCTGCGGTGGACGAGGATCCAGCTGCGGTGGACGACGATCCGGTACTCGCGCGGATGCGCCGGGACGGACTCCTCGCGCGCGGCGAGCCGGTGCTGGTGCTGCTCTCCGGGGGCCGCGACTCCACCTGCCTGCTGCACGCGTGCGTGCAGGTAGCGGGGGCGCGGGCGACCGCCGCGCTGCACGTCAACTACGGCCTGCGCCCGGAGGCTGACGGCGACGAGCGTCTCTGCGTGGAGCTGTGCGACCGGCTCGGCGTGCCCCTGGAGCGCCACGCTCCGGGCGCGGCGCCGGCCACCGGGAACCTCCAGGCCTGGGCACGCGACGCGCGCTACGGCGCCGCGGCCCGGATCGCTCCGTCCCGCGGCGCCGGGATCGCCACCGGCCACACCGCCGACGACCAGGTCGAGACGATCCTCCACCGCTTGCTCAGCGCCCCGAGCCGGCGCGCGGTGCTGGGGATGCCGGTTCGCAACGGGCGCCTGATCCGCCCGCTGCTGTCGCTGACGCGGGCCGAGACGACCGCGTACTGCGAGCGCCACGGGCTGGCCTGGCGCGAGGACGCGAGCAACGCCGGCGACGCCTACGCGCGCAACCGGATCCGCCACCGGCTGCTGCCGCTGCTACGCGAGCTGCACCCCGCGGCCGAGGCGAACCTGCTGGCGCTGGCCGCGCGGCTGGGCGATGAGGGCGAGGTCCTCGACGAGCTGGTCGCCGCGGCGCTCGGCGACGGGCGGACGATCGAGCTGGCCCGGCTCCGGGAGCTGGCGCCGGCGCTCCAGCGGCTGGTCGTGCAGCGGCTCGCCGACGACGCGCTCGGGGCGCCCGCCGCCGGAGTCGGCCCGCGCGCCGCCGAGGTCGCCCGCCTCGACGCCACCGGCACGACGACGCTCGACGTCGGCCGCGGCCTGCGCGCGGTGAGCGAGTACGGGGTGCTGCGGATCGAGCCGCGGCGAGGTCCCGCCGTGGCGCCGGAGCCGGTGTCGCTGGCGATCCCCGGCGAGGCCGCGTTCGGCGACGCCGTCGTGCGCTGCGAGCTGGTGGCGCCGGCACGCGGGCCGGGGGTGCTCGACCGCTCCGCCCTGACCGACGTGCTGACGGTGCGGAGCCGGCGCCCGGGGGACCGGATGCGCCCGCTCGGCCTGCACGGCTCCAAGAGCCTCCAGGACCTGTTCACGGCGCGCCGGATCCCGCGCGAGCGCCGGGCGGCGATGGCCGTGGTCGAGTCCGGCGGCGAGATCGTGTGGGTGGAGGGGGTGGCGATCGCCGAGCCGGCGAAGGTCAGCGGGGCCACGCGCGCGGCGGTGCGGCTGAGCGCGGAGCGCCAATACACTCGGGAGCAGTGAGCGACGACGACGCGATCGGGGACATCCTCGTCCCGGCCGAGGATCTCGCGCGTCGCGTGCGCGAGCTGGCGGCCGAGATCTCCCGCGACTACGCCGGCCGCGACCTCGTGCTGATCGGGGTGCTGAAGGGCGCCGTGTTCTTCCTGTCGGACCTGATGCGCGAGCTCGACGTCCCGTGCGAGGTCGACTTCATGGCCGTCTCCTCGTACGGGTCGGCGACCAAGTCCTCCGGCGTTGTGCGGATCCTCAAGGATCTCGACGCGGTGATCGAGGACCGCGACGTGCTGATCGTCGAGGACATCGTCGACTCGGGGTTGACCCTCCAGTATCTGCTGCGCAACCTCGCCGGGCGCAACCCCCGCTCGCTCGAGGTGTGCGCGCTGCTGATCAAGCCCGAGCGCCGCAAGGTCGAGCTCCAGGCACGCTACGTCGGCTTCGAGATCCCCGACCGGTTCGCGATCGGCTACGGCCTCGACCACGAGGAGCGGTACCGCAACTTGACGTTCGTCGCCGCGTTGAAGGATGGAGCGCCGTGACATGTCCCTCAATGGGCGATAAACCCAGGTGCTAGATTTGATCGCTCCCGCCACCGAGCCGACGCGCCGGATGCGCGAAACCATTAAATGAGCCGGTTCTTCAAGAGCGCCGCCTTCCCGATCCTGATCGTGGTCGTGCTCGCGTTCTTCGCCCAGAAGCTGATCGGAAGCTCGAGCCACTCTGCCAAGCAGACGTTCGGCAACCTGCTCGTCGAGCTCGACAACAAGCAGGTCCAGAGCCTCAACTTGCAGGAGAAGGACAACACCGCCAACGTCGTGCTCAAGGACGGGACGAAGTACTCGGTCGGATATCCCGACAACTACATCACGCCGCTGATCAACGCCGCCCGCGCCGACCTGCCGACCGCGCAGAGCTTCGACATCCAGGGCAAGGCGTCGAACGGCTGGCTGTCGCTGCTCACCTACATCCTGCCGTTCGTGATCTTCATCGGCTTCTGGATCTTCCTCATGAACCAGGTCCAGGGCGGCGGCTCGAAGGTGATGTCGTTCGGCAAGTCCCGGGCCAAGCGGATGTCCGTGGACAGTCCCAAGATCAGCTTCCGCGACGTCGCCGGGGTCGACGAGGCGGTCGAGGAGCTCCACGAGATCAAGGAGTTTCTGGAGAACCCGAAGAAGTTCCAGGCCCTCGGCGCCCGGATCCCCAAGGGCGTCCTGCTCTACGGCCCGCCGGGCACCGGCAAGACGCTGCTGGCCCGCGCCGTCGCCGGCGAGGCCGGGGTGCCGTTCTTCTCGATCTCCGGGTCGGACTTCGTCGAGATGTTCGTCGGCGTCGGCGCCAGCCGCGTGCGCGACCTGTTCGAGCAGGCCAAGCAGAACTCCCCCTGCATCATCTTCATGGATGAGATCGACGCCGTCGGGCGCCACCGCGGCGCCGGCCTCGGCGGCGGCCACGACGAGCGTGAGCAGACGCTCAACCAGCTGCTGGTAGAGATGGACGGCTTCGAGATGAAGGACAACATCATCCTGATCGCCGCCACCAACCGGCCCGACATCCTCGACCCCGCGCTGTTGCGCCCCGGCCGCTTCGACCGCCAGATCGTCGTCGACCGCCCCGACCGGGCAGGTCGCAAGAAGATCCTCGAGGTCCACACGCGGGGCAAGCCGCTGGCCCGCGAGATCGACGTCAACGCGCTCGCGGGCCAGACCCCCGGGTTCACGGGCGCCGACCTGTCGAACCTGGTCAACGAGGCGGCGCTGCTGGCCGCCCGCAACGGCAAGCGCGAGATCACCCAGGTTGAGCTGGAGGAGGGGATCATGCGCGTGATCGCCGGCCCGGAGAAGAAGACCCGGGTGATGAGCGGCAAGGAGCGCAAGATCACCGCCTACCACGAGATGGGGCACGCGATCGTCGGCCACTATCTGCCCAACTCCGACCCGATCCACAAGATCTCGGTCATCTCCCGCGGCCAGGCGCTCGGGTACACGATCTCGCTCCCCGGCGAGGACAAGTTCCTCACCACCCGCGCGGAGCTCCAGGACGCGATGGCGATGACGCTCGGCGGCCGGGCCGCCGAGGAAATCGTGTTCGGCGAGATCACCACCGGCGCGTCCAACGACCTCGAGAAGGTCACCGCGACCGCCAAGCAGATGGTGATGCGCTTCGGGATGTCCGACAAGCTCGGCCCGCGGGTGTTCGGCCACGACCACGGCCAGCCGTTCCTCGGCCGCGAGTTCTCCTCCGAGCCCGACTACTCCGACGAGATCGCCCGCGAGATCGACGACGAGATCCGTCGCATGATCGAGGCCGCCCACGTCCAGGCCCGAGACATCCTCACCAGCCACAAGGTGTCGCTGGAGAAGCTGTCGGAGATCCTGATCAAGCGCGAGACGATCGAGAAGGAGCAATTCGAGGCGCTGCTCGACGGACGCACCGAGGAGCAGGTGTTCGGCACCGAGGCGCCCGCCCCGCCCGAGGTCCCGACGGCGCCCGCGCAGACCGAGCGCCCCGGCCGCGAAGGCCCGCGCCCGCTGCCCCGCCCGGGGCTGGCCGGCGGAACCGCCGAGTAACTGCCGCCGGGCGGCTCCGGTTGGATCGGCTCCCGCCGTCTCGGCTACCGCGGGCGGCGATAGCTCGTCGTCACGCCGGCCGCCGCCCATGGCGCGGCGCCGAGCACGAACGCGTCGGTGCTGAGTCGCACCAGCACCCGTCGGCCGGCGGCCGGCGCGGGCAGCGAGAGCTGCGAGCGACGCAGTGCGAACGTCGTCGTCACGCTCCGGGCCCGGCACGAGGCCGCCGGGCAGCGCCGCGCCGGCGTGATCACGGTCAGCGTCGCCGTGCGCCCGCGCAGCACCGGGCTGAAGCGCAGCGGGATCCGCAGGCGCCCCGCCGCCAGCCGCGCCCGCCCGAGGCTCAGCACCGGCCGCCCCGTGACCACCAGCGACAGGCACTGGGTGGAGCCGGCGTAGCCGCCGTCGGCGGGCTGGACGCCGCATGCCTGCCAGCTGCCGGGCGTCAGGCGCAGCGGCTTGCTCTGGCCGGGGGCGAGCGTGAGCGGCGCCGCGCGAGCTCCCGCTGGGCTGGTGAAGGTCACGCGCACGCGCCCCCGTGAGCGAGAGCTGAAGCGCAGGCGGCCGCCGCCCGCGGTGAGCCGGCTCTGCGGGTCCTCGCCGGTGGTCGTGAAGGCCCAGTCGTGGACGGTGGCGATCCCGCCGAAGCCGACGACCACGTGAGCGCGGTAGGTGCTGTTGGGCTGCAGCGGGGCGAGCGGGATCACGAACCCCCCGGGGGAAATGTAGGCGGCCAGCATCCCGGTGGCCCCGGCCAGCGACGCGGTGCCGTCGACGGTCTCGACGGCGACGGGCCCGGCGGGGCCGGTGAGGGTGGCGCCGCTGAGGATCGCCGGGTTGTCCAGCGGGCTCTGCCCGGGCGCGTCGACGAGCACCACCAGGTACGGACCGGTGACGGCGCCGGCGGCGATCCCGATCAGCTGTCCAGGGGTGTAGGGGAGCTCGCGGGCCAGCTCGCTGGGCGGTGCGACGGCGCCGGGGCCCGGGTAGGTGAAGACGGCGGTGGTGGCCGGCGCCGGCCGGGTCCAGCCGGGGAACGTGGTCGTGCAGCTGAAGCCGGCGGTGTCGGCGCTGCCCAGCGACTGCAGCCGCGGGGCCAGCAGCTGGTCGAGGTGCAGCGGCGCATCGTCGTAGGGGTCGCCGGTGTCCCAGCCGGTCCCCTGGGTCAGCACCGCGTTCTGCGCGACGTAGGCGCCGCCCTGCGTGTAGCCGGGCTTCCCGGGGTCCTCGACGTGCGTGAGCAGGCGGTTCTCGGCCATGTAGGCGTCGTGCGCGGCGCAGGCGGCGCTCAGCGCCGGGTTCTCGGTCAGTCCCGCGGGGATCCCGTTCGCGGCCCGCTGGGCGTTCAGCTCGGCGATCGCCACGGCGCTCGTCGCCGCCCCGGCGAGCGCCGGCGCGAGGGCCGCGGCGGCTACCGCGGCGGCGGCCAGCGCGCCGCCTCTGGCGCCCCGCCGCGCGAGACCGGCCAGGTAACGTGGGGCGCCGAGCATGGGCCGATGTTAGGACGGATCGCAGAATGGATGGGCCGGACCCGGGATCGGGAGGCCTGGGTGCTGCTCGCGGTGCGCTCCGGATTGCCGCTCGCGACGGTGATCGCCGGGGTGGTGCTGATCGTCGTCGGGCACGCCGGCGTCAACAGCCCGACCGCGGTCACCGGCCTCGTGATGATCGGGATCGCGGTGATGGTTTGGCTGCTCAACCGGATGTTCCGGCTGAGCATCGAGTCCAACCGGGATCGCGAGCGCGAGGAGCTGGCGCGCGAGTTCTACGACCGCCACGGACACTGGCCCGACGACGCGGAGGACTTCGTCCTGCGTGGCGAGTGTCGGCCTGGCGGCCGAACTCGCGGTGACCAGGATTCCCGATGAATGCCCGCTTCGAGCTGATGGGGATCGTCAACGTCACGCCCGACTCGTTCTCCGACGGCGGCCTATACCTCCGCGCCGAGGCGGCTGTCGCGCACGGGCTCGAGCTCGCGGCCGAGGGCGCGGCGATCCTCGACGTCGGCGGTGAGTCGACCCGCCCCGGCGCGCTCCCGGTGTCGCTCGAGGAGGAGCGTCGCCGGGTGCTGCCGGTGATCGCCGGGCTGCGCGAGGCCGGCGCCGCCGCGCGGATCTCGATCGACACCTCCAAGGCCGCCGTGGCCGCCGACGCGCTGGCCGCCGGCGCGAGCATCGTCAACGACGTCACGGCGCTGCGTGGCGACCCTGAGCTGGCCGCCGTGGCGGCGGCGGCGGGGGCCCACGTGTGCCTGATGCACATGCTCGGGGAGCCGCGGACGATGCAGCGGGACCCGCGCTACTGCGACGTGGTCCAGGACGTCAAGGCGTTCCTGGCCGAGCGGATCGAGGTCGCGGTGGCCGGCGGCATCGCCGAGGAGCGGATCATGCTCGACCCGGGGATCGGCTTCGGCAAGACGATTGCGCACAACCTCGAGCTGTTGCGGCGGCTCGAGGAGCTCGTCGCGCTCGGCCGCCCGGTGGTCATCGGCACCTCGCGCAAGTCGTTCCTGGGCCGGATCACGGGGCGTGAGGTCGACGGGCGGCTGGCCGCGACGATCGCCTCCAACGTGGTCGCGCTGCTGCACGGGGCGAGTGTGTTCCGGGTTCACGAGGTGGCGCCGGTCCGGGACGCGCTCGCGGTCGCGGCTGCTACGTTGGCCGCCTGATGCGCGACGAGCCCGAGGACTACGAGGACGAGGCCGAGGACGACGATGACGACGGTCACGCCGAGCCCGAGGTCACGATCGAGATCAGCGGCCTGTCGCTATACACCAACGTCGGCGTCAGCGCCGCCGAGCGTGAGGTCGGGCAGCGGCTGCTGATCGACATCCGCCTCGACGTCGGCGAGTGCGACGCCACGGTCACCGACCGGATCGAGGACACCGTCGACTACGCCAAGGTGTGCGAGACCGTCCACCTGGTCGCCCACCAGCGCACCTACAAGACGCTCGAGCGGCTCTGCGCGGCGATCGCCGACCGGCTGCTCGAGCACTACGAGACGGGCGCCGTGTGGGTCAAGGCGGCCAAGCCCGAGCCGCCGCTGGCGCTCGTGGTCAGCGAGGTCTCGGTCGAGGTCTGGCGCGAGGCCTGAGGACCGGGGCGCAAACCGCCTTGGCGCTCGGCTACCTCGGCCTCGGCTCGAACCTCGGCGACCGCCGTGCCCGGCTCGCCGACGCGGCGCTGGCGCTGCCCGCCCACGGCGTCGAGGTCCGCGCCGGCTCGTCGGTCTACGAGACCGAGCCCGTCGGTCTCCTCACCGACCAGCCGGAGTTCCTCAACGCCTGCCTGCGGATCGAGACCGCGCTCGATCCGGAGGCGCTGCTCGACGCGTGCAAGGCCGTCGAGCGCGAGGTCGGCCGCGCCGCCGGAGGGCGCCGCCACGGCCCCCGCGTGATCGACGTCGACGTGCTGCTGCTCGGCGCGCGGACCTTCGCGTCGGAGCGCCTGCGGCTTCCGCACGCCGAGGTGTCGGCGCGGCGGTTCGTGATCGTGCCGCTGCTGGAGCTCGACCCCGAGCTGGCGCTGCCGGGCGGCGAGCGGCTCGACGCGCTGCTGGCCGGGCTCGGGCCGGGTCAGGCGGTCCGCCGGGCCGGGCCGCCGCTCCTCACCTGGTCACCGGCCGGGAGCCCGCCGGCGGGAGGATAGGGTGTGCGGCGATGCTGCTGGTCGTCGACGTCGGCAACACCCAGACGCACTTCGGCGTGTTCCGCGAGGCCGAGACGGTGCCGGTCGAGCACTGGCGCTTCGCCACTGTCCGCGAGTCGACCCGCGACGAGCTCGGCGCCGCGCTGTCGAACCTGCTGGCGCTGCGCGGGATGGGGTTCGCCGACGTCAGCGGGTCGATCGTCTCCTCGACCGTCCCCCAGCTCTCCGAGCAGTGGACGCAGATGGCGAGCAGCTACCTGGGGCGCGAGATGCTCGTCGTCGGGCCGTCGATCCGGACCGGGATCCCGATCCGCATCGACAACCCGCGCGAGGTCGGCGCCGACCGCCTCGTCAACGCCGTCGCCGCCTACGAGCGTGTCCGCAGCACCTGTGTGGTCGTCGACTTCGGCACCGCGATCACCTACGACGCGGTGTCCGCGGCGGGCGAGTACCTCGGCGGGATCATCACCCCGGGGGCCGAGATCTCGATCGATGCCCTGTACGAACGCGCGGCCAAGCTGCCGAAGGTCGAGCTCGCCGAGCCCCGCGCGCTGATCGGCAAGTCGACCGTCGACGCGATCCGCTCGGGGATCGTCTACGGCTTCGCCGGGCAGGTCGAGGGGATCGTCCGCCGGCTGCGGGCCGAGCTCGGGGTCGAGACGGCGGTGATCGCCACCGGCGGCCTGGCCGGGGTGCTGGTGCCGTTCATCCGCGAGACGATCGACGAGGTCGACGAGCTGCTGACGCTGACCGGGCTGCGCCTGATCTGGGAGCGGAATCAGACCCCCGTCTAGAACGGCGGGGCGCGATTCTCCCGAGGGAGCCGCCTCGCTTCGGCCGACATGCGCCGCCTACGCGGTGAGGCGGATCCCCGGGATGGGGACATCGGGGGAGCGCGCCACCGACGTGGCGAGGATCAGGAAGGCGAGCCGGCGGCGGTTGGCCGGGTCGGCCGCGGCGAGCTCGTCGTGTGCGTCGATCAGGCGGTCGATGGCCGCGAACAACGGCGCCTCGGGGACGTCGTCGGGGACCACGCAGGCAAGCTTGGCCAGCGCCAGCATCTCGACCCCCATCTCGGCCGGGCCGCGCATCGAGGCGATCGTCCCGAGCAGCAGGAACTCCGAGACGCGGGCCAGCAGCAGCCGCGGCGCCGACTCGCGCTCGCCGGGGGCGGGGCCGGCCGGCTGGGGGGGCTCACCGGCGGCCAGGCGCAGCGACTGCTCGGAGGCGATCGAGCGGATCTGCGCGGGGGCCAGCCCGGCCTGCAGGGCCAGTCGGAACTGGACCGCCGCCGACATCGTGGTGGCGCCGTACGGGGCGTCGGAGGCGAACACGACCTGGCCCGGCGGGACCAGCGCGAACAGCGACAGCAGGTCGGCGGGCATCCACCAGGCGGTGTCGAACAGCAGGTTGGGCAGGTCGGCCGCGGCGCGCCAGATCCACGACATGTCGCAGATCCCGGCGTGGGCGAGGATCAGCCGGGCGTCCGGGAACGCCTGCGCCAGCTCCACCGCGTGGCGTCCGAGCGCGGGGATCCCGCGGCCGGCGTGGATCAGCATCGGCAGCCCGCGCTCGTTGACGATCGCCGCCACCTTGCGGATCTCGGGGTGGTCGAGCGTGAACGACTCGGCGCGCGGATGGAGCTTGATCCCGCGCGCGCCCCGGCCGAGCGCGCGCTCGGCCTCGGCGACGGCGCCGTCGTGCGGGTTCACGCGCGCGAACGGGACCAGCAAGCCGCCGGCGTCGCGCGCCGCCGCGAGCACCATGTCGTTGGCCGCCGGGTAGCCGTCGGGCTCGTGCATGGGGAACACGAAGGCGCCTCGGGCACGGGCGATCTGCAGCCCGCGGAGCAGCTCGGCGGGCGTCTGCTTCATCCCGTCGGGGTCGTTCTGGCCCAGGTGCGTGTGGGCGTCGAACAGCTCGATCCCCGGGACCTGCTGCTCGACGACCTCGACCCAGGGACGGAGCAGTTCGGTCGGGTCCACACCTGATTCGTACCATGAACGCGATGGCCACGTCCCTCACCGACCCCTGGAGCCTCGGCGGCGTCCGGATCCCCAATCGCGTCGTGCTGGCGCCGCTGGCCGGGATCGGCAACTGGTTCGTGCGCCTCCAGGCCAAGCGCTACGGAGCGGGGCTGGCGGTCTCGGAGATGGTCTCGAGCTTCGCCGTGCACCACGGCAACGAGCGCACCTGCCGCGAGCTCCTGCGGATCCATCCCGACGAGCACCCGGTGTCCGTGCAGCTGTTCGGCCACGACCCTCGGGTGATGGCCTCGGCGGCCGAGGCGGTGGCCGCCGCGGGCGCCGACATGATCGACCTGAACATGGGCTGCCCGGTGCCGAAGGTGTGCAAGACGGGTGCCGGGGCGGCGCTGCTCGAGGACCCCGACCGCGCCGTCGCGCTGGTGCTCGCGGCGGCTCGGGGCAGCGGCCTGCCGGTGACGGTGAAGCTGCGCACCGGGCTGCGGCCCGGTGAGAACGCCGGCGTCGAGCTGGCCCGGCGGCTGGCCGGCGAGGGTACCGTGGCCGGACTGGCGATCCACCCCCGGCACGCCTCCCAGCGCCACAGCGGGCGCCCCGACTACGAGCTCGTGGCCGCGCTGGTGGCCGAGCTGCCGGTGCCGGTGATGATCTCCGGCGGGCTGCACACCGCCGAGGCCGCACGTGCCGCCTACGCGCAGACCGGCGCCGCCGCCGTGCTGTTGGCCCGCGGCTCGCTCGGCAACCCGTGGCTGTTCGGCGAGCTGCTCGGCACGCGCGCGCAGGCGCCGGGCCGGCGCGAGATCCTCGACGAGCTCGACTGGGTGATCGAGCGGGCCGCCGAGCACCTCGGCGAGGAGCGCGCCGGCCGCTACCTGCGCAAGTTCTACCCCTGGTACATCGCGCGGCTCGGGCTCGGACGCTCGGTTCAGGCCGCCGTACAGACGGCGCCGAGCGCCGTCGCCGCGCGCGAGCTGATCGCGGCCGGCGCGGCGGCGCTCGTCTAGCCCATGAGCGACGAGGCCGAGGATCTGCTCAGGGCCCAGCGCCGGCGCGAGCGTGCCGAGGCGGATGCCGCCGCGCGGGCCAAAGAGGAGCCGGAGGTGCTCCAGCACGAGCGTCGCTCCGAGAAGGCGCGGTACCTGCGCGAGAAGCTCGAGGAGCGACTCGAGTCAGAGCAGCCCGACGAGGGCTGAGGGTCGCCGCGGCCGGGTTTTGCGCGTTCCGGCGATCGGGTAGGCCCGCGCTGCCCCTCTAGGAAAGCGAGCACGATATGTCTGGTGGAAGCTTCGACGACGCCAAGGGCCGCGTGAAGCAGGCGGCCGGCGACCTCACCGATGACCAGGACCTCAAGAACGAGGGCACCGTCGACAAGGCGACCGGAAAGGCCAAGGACGCCGTCGAAGGCGCCTCCGACAAGGTCAAGGACGTCGTCAACCCGAACGACTGAAGGCCCGCCGCCCGCGGGCGGCAGCGGCTCGCCGAGGGGGTCCGTCGCGGCCCCCCTCGGCGCCGTCGGGGCACGTATGGGCGGGTGTTTATACTTCCGCACCCACGCGTCCCCGGATGCGTGCGTCCCGCCTACTCGGGCGGGATTCTCTCTCGACAGACACCGCCCTCGACACAGGTCCGATCGCCATGCCCAAGGACGTCATCCTCACCCCGGAAGGCCTTGTCAACCTGAAGGCGGAGCTGGATCTGCTGTCGACCACCCGTCGGCGCGAGGTGGCGGCGCGCATCAAGGAGGCGCGCGAGTTCGGCGACATCTCCGAGAATGCCGAGTACGACGACGCCAAGAACGAGCAGGCGATGCTCGAGGCGCGGATCGCGCAGCTCGAGGACCGGCTGCGCTCGGCCACGGTAATCGACGCCTCCGACTTCGACACCGAGGTGGTCCGGGTCGGCTCGACGGTGCACGTCGAGGACGCCGGCGGCAACGCATCGCTCTACACGATCGTCGGCTCGGCCGAGGCCAGGCCCGCCGAGCGCCGGCTCTCCAACGAATCGCCGGTCGGCAAGGCGCTGATCGGCCGTCGGCTCGGTGATGAGGTCGCGTTCGCCACGCCCAAGGGTGAGCGGCGCCTGAAGATCACCAAGATCGAAGTCGCCTAGACCCCGGTTCACGATGGCCGAGGACACCCCCGAGGATTCGCGCCAGCGAATTCTCGCCAGGCCCGGAGGGCCCGGAGACCGTCGGCGCAAGCTCGAGCGGATCCGCGCCGCCGGGATCGACCCGTTCCCGCACGAGTTCGACGGCGTCGAGCCGATCGCCGCGGTCCGCGCCGCGCACGCGTCGCTGAGCGCCGGTGAGGAGACCGACGTCGCCCACCGCGTCGCCGGGCGCCTGGCCGCCCGGCGCGGGCAGGGGAAGATGGCGTTCCTGGACCTGGTCGACCGCTCCGGCCGGCTGCAGCTCCAGGCGCGGGTCGACGAGCTCGGCGCGGAAGGGATGGAGCGGCTGCTCGAGCTCGACCTCGGCGACCTGATCGGCGTCGACGGGACCGCCTTCTGCTCGCGCCGCGGCGAGCTCAGCCTGCGGGTCACCGGGTACGCGCTGCTGGCCAAGTCGCTGCGCCCGCCGCCCGACAAGCACCACGGGCTGAGCGACGTCGAGACGCGCCTGCGTCACCGCGAGCTCGACCTGATCGCCTCAGGGGAGGCGCGCGAGCTGTTCGTCGTGCGGGCGCGGGCGATCGCCGCGATCCGCGCCTACCTCGACACCGAGGGGTTCATCGAGGTCGAGACGCCGACGCTGCAGCCGCTCTACGGCGGCGCCGCCGCGCGGCCGTTCACCACTCACCACAACGCGCTGAACCGCGACCTGTACCTACGGATCGCCACCGAGCTGTACCTCAAGCGCCTGATCGTCGGCGGCCTCGAGCGCGTCTACGAGCTCGGCAAGAACTTCCGCAACGAGGGGATCGACCGCTCGCACAACCCCGAGTTCACCGTGCTCGAGTTCTACGAGGCCTACGCCGACTACGAGGACATCGCCGTGCGCTGCGAGCAGCTGATCGCCGCCGCCGCGGGCGCCGTCGGCTACGACCCCGCCGCCCACGACGGCATCGACCTGAGCCCGCCGTGGCGCCGGGAGACGCTCGCCGGGGCGATCGTGGCGCGCACCGGCATCGACGTCCTGGCGCTGCGCGACCGCGACGCGCTGGCCGCCGCGATGACGGAGCGGGGGATGCCCGTGCCGCCGGAGGACGGCTGGCCCCAGCTCGTCGACGAGCTGCTGTCCAAGCACGTCGAGCCAACGCTGATCCAGCCCACCTTCCTGCTCGACTATCCGGTCGAGCTCTCGCCGCTGGCCAAGCGCCATCGCACCGAGGCGGGGCTGGTCGAGCGCTTCGAGGGGTTCATCGGCGGGATGGAGATCGCCAACGCGTTCACCGAGCTCAACGACCCCGACGACCAGCGCCGTCGCTTCGAGGAGCAGACGCGCTACGCGGCGGCCGGCGACGAGGAGGCGCAGCCCTACGACGAGGCGTTCGTGCGGGCGCTCGAGCACGGGATGCCGCCGACGGGCGGGATCGGCGTCGGCATCGACCGGCTGATCATGATCCTCACCGGCCGCCGGACGATCCGCGAGGTCGTGCTGTTCCCGGCGATGCGCGACTGACCTCGCCGCGGTCCTAGCCGAGAGGCGGTTTCGGCGCTAGCGTCAAGGTCGCATGTTCGAGAAGTTCACCGAGCGGGCCCGCCAGGTCGTCGTCCTCGCCCAGGAGGAGGCGAGGATCCTGTGCCACAACTACATCGGCACCGAGCACATCCTGCTCGGGCTGCTGCGCGAGCAGGAGGGGCTCGCCGCGCGCGTGCTGGAGTCGCTGGGGATCGAGCTCGAGAGCGTCCGCGAAGCGGTGATGCGGATCGTCGGCTCCGGCGAGGAGGTCACCTCCGGCCAGATCCCGTTCACGCCGCGGGCCAAGAAGGTGCTCGAGCTCGCGCTGCGCGAGGCGCTCAGCCTCGGCCACAACTACATCGGCACCGAGCACATCCTGCTCG
>JBBSFX010000052.1:0-15662 GCA_038254735.1 Solirubrobacterales bacterium | reverse complement strand
TCTCGGCGTGGGCGGCCAGGGCGGCCGCGTGCGTGTCGCCGAGCTCGGCGATCCGCGCCTCGAGCTGCCCGACCTGCCGCCGCTGCCCGGTCGCCGCGGAGTGCTCGCGGTCGATCTCGGCCCGCGCCTGCTCAAGCTCGGCGGTCGCCCCCTCGAGCCGTGCCGCGGTGTGATCACGCTGCTCGGCGACCGCCGACACTGCCCGCTCGGCCTCCGAACGACGGGCGAGCGCGGTCGCGAGATCTCCGCCCAGCGCCTCGTGGCCGCGCCGGAGCTCGTCGTGGTGCTGCTGCAGCTCGTCGCGCGCGCGCGCCGCAGTCGCCAGCTCGAGCGCCAGCGTGCTCGACTGGTGCTGCTCGCGCTCGAGCGCCCCCTGCGCCTGGTCGCGCTCGGCCCGCGCCTGCTCGAGCTCGGTCCGCGCCGCGCCGAGCTCCCCGTGCGCCGCCTCGAGCTCTTGCACCGTCTGCTCGAGGTCGTGCAGCTCCGCGAGCTGCACCTGGTGCGCCGCCCGCAGGCGCCCGAGCTCGTCGCGCAGCGCGTCGCCGGCCCGCTCCGCCCCCTCGGCCCGCTCGCGGATCAGCGTCTCGGCCTCGCGCGCGGCCTCGGCGGCCGATTCGATCTGGCGCTCCAGCTGTTCGCCGAGCTCGCGCTGCTGCAGGGCCTCGGCGCGGGTCGCCTCGGTCGACGCGCTGAGCTCGGCCGAGGTCGCGATCGTCTCCTGCAGGTGCTCCTCGAGCGCCGCCGCGCGCTGCGCGGTTCCCTCGGCCCGCTCGCCGGTCGCGGCGAGCTCGACCTGCAGCGCCCGCAGGCGCAGGCGGTGCTCGTTCTCGAGCTGGCCGACGTGCGCCGCCATCTCGCTGACCCGGTGGTCGGCCCGGCGCTCGACGTCGTCGATCGCCGCCTGCGCGTCGGCCGCCCGGGCCTCGGCCGCGGCCAGCTCGTGGTCGAGCTCGAGACCGCGGCTGCGCTGCTGCTCGAGCGCCTGCTCGAGCTCGCCGACGCGCGCCGCGGTCTGCCGGGCCGCGGCAAGGCGCCGCTCGAGCTCGGCGGCGCGCCCCTCAGCGGCCTCGAGCGCCCTGACGCGTTCGGCGAGCCCGGTGCGCATCCGCTCGCGCTCGTCGTCGCGCTGGTCGAGCTCCGAGTGCAGCGCGGCGCGTTCGCGCCGCAGCTGCTCGAGCTCGCGCTCGAGGTCGGACTGCGCGCCGGTCAGCTCGGCGTGGCGCTGCTCGGCGGCGATCGCGGCCTGCTGGAGCTCGGTCGCGCGCGCGAGACCCTCCCGCGCGGCCTGGCGCACGGCCTCGAGCTCGCGCTCGCGCTCCTCGAGCTCCGCCTCGGCGGTCCGCTGGGTGCTCCGGGCGAGGTCGAGCTCGCCCCGCGCCTGCTCCACCTCCAGGCTCAGCTCCGACAGCTCGGATGCGGCGCGGTCGACGGCGGCCTCGTGCTCGGTGTCACGGCGCTCGAGCGAGTCGACCAGCGAGGCGAACTCGATCTGCTGCTGCTCGGCGCGCTCGGCTCGGGCCTCGGCGGCGTCGCGGGCCTCGGTCGCGGCGGCCAGGCGCGCCTCGGCCAGGCGTTGGCGCTCGGCGCGGCCGCCGAGCTCGGTCCTCAGCCGCTCGAGCTCGCGCTCGACCCCCACGCGGGCGCGCTGCTCGCCGATCACGCGACGCTCCGCTTCGACCGCCGCCGCCTCGGCCTGCTCGAGCGCCTGCGCGGCGCGCAGGCGCTCTTCGGCGACGAGCTCGTCGGCCTGTACCAGCCGCTCCTGCTCGGCCTGCAGCGCCAGCTCGCGCTTGGCGATCGTGCCGTCTCGCACCGACAGCGCGCGGTCGAGCTCGCCAACGGCGCGGGCTTCGCGGTCGAGCTGCGCCTGCAACGCCTGGTGAGCGGCGTCCGCCTCGAGTCGCTCGCGCTCGAGCGCCTTGACCCGAGCCAGCGCCCCCGCGTGTGCGCTGGCCGCGCCACGGGCCTGCTGCTCGGCGGCGGCCCGCTCGGCGCGCTCGGTCTCGAGCCGCCGCTCGAGCTCGTGGATGGCCAGGCGGCGGGCCTCGGCCCGGCGCTCGGCCTCCTCGCGCCGGCGGCGGTCCTCGCGCGCCGCCGCCTGCTCGGCGCTCGGCTGCCGGCGCCGCGCGCTCGCCGCGGCGCCGGGGCGCCGCGCCTGCAGGCTGGGTCGCCGCGCCGGCGTCGGCAGGCCCTGCACCGAGCCGTCGGACAGCTCGAGCGAGAACGTCGCCCGCGCCGAGACCAGCTCGGCGGGGGCGGAGTACGCCGCGCGCAGCAGGCCGCCGGCTTCGCGCGGGGCGGGCAGCGGCGGGAAGCGGTGCCGGCGACGGCCGTCGCTGATCAGCAGCTTCGGTGCCCCGCCGAGCGCTTCCGCGGGCGCTCGCGCGGAGACCCTCAGCAGCGCCGTCCCGGGCGTTGCCTCGAACTGCTCGAACTCGATGAGCTCGAATGAACTCAGGACATCGACCAAGGCCCACCCGATTCTATGTCTGTTATACACGTGCCGCGCATGGTCGGCCCCCGGATCGCGAGCCAACGGCACCCGTGAAGCTGCTCGTCACAGGCGGTGCCGGATACATAGGTTCGATCGTCAGCCGCCGGCTCCTTTCGGAAGGGCACGAGGTCGTCGTCCTCGACAACCTCGAGCGCGGCCATCGCGCCGCCGTGGCCCCCGGGGCGAGGCTCGAGATCGCCGACCTGCTCGACGCCGAGCGCGTCGGCGCGATCCTCGCCGAGGGCTTCGACGGCGTCCTGCACTTTGCCGCGCTCGCGCTGGTCGGCGAATCGGTCAGCCATCCCGAGCGCTATTACCGCACGAACGTCGGCGGAACCCAGAATCTGCTCGAGGCGATGCACCGCCACGACGTGCGCCGTCTCGTGTTCTCCTCGACCTGTGCCGTCTACGGGCAGCCCGACGAGGTCCCGATCTCCGAGGCCGCGCCGCCTCGTCCCGCCAACGCCTACGGGGCCTCGAAGCTCGCCGTCGACCACATGATCGGCGACTTCTGCCTGGCCCACGCGATCGGCGCCGTGAGCCTGCGCTACTTCAACGTCGCCGGCGCCGTCGGCGAGGCCGGCGAGGACCATGACCCCGAGACGCACCTGATTCCCAACATCCTCCGCGTGGTGCTCGGTAGGCTGCCGCAGGTCGAGATCTACGGGACCGACTACCCGACTCCCGACGGCACGGCGATCCGGGACTACATCCACATCGAGGACCTGGCCCACGCGCACGTGCTCGCGCTCGAGGGAACTCGCGCGGGCGAGCACCGGATCTTCAACCTCGGCAACGGCAGCGGCTTCTCGGTCCGGGAGGTGATCGCGGCGGCGGAGCAGGTCACGCGCCGCTCGATCCCGGCCGTCGAGCGCCCGCGCCGCCCGGGGGACCCGCCGATGCTGGTGGCAGCCAGCGAGAAGATCCGGGCCGAGCTGGGCTGGCGGGCCGGCAAGCCCGAGCTGAGCCAGATCCTCGCTGACGCGTGGGCCTTTCACCAGCGCCACCCGGACGGCTACGCCGACTAGGACGGCGCGCCGGGGGGGGTGTCAGGGGGAGCCCGCGGCGGCTCGGCCCCCGGCGGCTCGGCGCCAGGCAACAGGTCCGCCAGGGCGTCCAGCGCCGCCCGCAGCACCGCCGGCGGGTCGGCCGCGGCGTCGATCGCGCGGATCCGGTCCGGCTCGGCTCGCGCGAGCTCGCGGTATCCGACACTAATTCGATCGAAAAACTTGTCCGATTCGCGCTCGAGCCGGTCGGGTGCCTGCGCGCGGGTGCCCTGGCGCGCCCGGCCGACCGCCGGGTCGAGGTCGAGCAGCAGCGTCCGATCGGGGGTCAGGCCGCCGGTCCCGAACGCGTTGAGGGCCCGGATCGCCTCGACCCCGAGCCCGCGACCCGCCCCCTGGTAGGCCAGCGAGGAGTCGACGAAGCGGTCGAGCAGTACCCAGGCGCCGGAGTCCAGCAGCGGCAGCACCGCCTGCTCGACCAGCTCGGCCCGGGCGGCGGCGTAGAGCAGCGCCTCGGTCCGGGCGCCGACGGCCAGCGCCGGGTCCTTGACCAGCGCCCGCACGCGCTCGGAGAGATCGACCCCGCCCGGCTCGCGCAGCGGACGCACCGGGACTCCACGCCGCTCGAGCTCCTCGACCAGCGCACCCGCCAGCGTCGTCTTGCCGGCTCCGTCGAGCCCCTCGATCGTGATCAGCTTGCCGCGGGCCATGGCGTCCGGCGCGACAGTAGCGGCCGGTGGCTCAGTGGCGGAGGCTGCATTAGCATCGGCTCATGCTCGCCCTGCAGGAGCGCCATCCCCACGCGTGGTCGCTGCTGGCTCCGGCCCTCGAGCCCGGGGCGGTCGCCTCGCACGCGTACCTGTTCCACGGCCCGGGCGGCTCGGGCAAGCGCGCGGTGGCGCGGGCGCTGGCCGCCGAGCTGCTGGCCGCGGGTGCGCCCGATCCCGATGGCGCGCGGGCGCGGACGCGCTCCGGGGCCCACCCCGACCTGACTTGGGTGGCACCGAGCGGCGCCCACGAGATTCTCGTCAGCGACATCGCCGAGCCGGTGGTCGCCGCCGCCAGCCGGACTCCGTTCGAGGCGCTGCGGCGGGTGTTCGTGATCGAGCGCGTCGACGAGCTCGGCGATGAGGCGGCCAACCGGATGCTGAAGACGCTCGAGGAGCCGGCCTCGTTCGTGCACCTGATCCTGATCACCGACCGGCTCGCCGAGGTGCTGCCGACGATCCGCTCGCGCTGCCAGCCGGTGCGCTTCGACGCGCCGCCGCTGGACGAGGTGGCGGCCTCGGTGCGGGCGCTCGGGCTCGCCGCCGACGCCGCCGACGCGTGCGCGCTGCTGTCGCTCGGCGACGCCCGCCAGGCTCGCGAGCTGGCGACCGCCGAGGGCGCGGAGCTGCGCGGCGCCGGCGAGGCGTTCGCCCGCAGCGCGCTCGCCGGCACGGTCGCGCAGGAGCGGCCGTGGACCGCGATGCTGAGCGCGGTCAGGGCGCGCGGGGAGCTGGTCAGGACCGAGCTCGAGGCGCGCGCGGCGGCCGAGGTGGAGCTGTACCCGCGCAAGGAGCGCAAGCGGATCGAGACTGACTGGAACGAGCGGATGCGCCGGGTCCGGCGGCGGGTCGAGACCGGTTCGCTGGACCTGGCGCTGCAGGTGACGAGCCTGTGGTTCGCCGACCTCGCCCGGCTGGCGTGGGGCGCCGAGGAGCTGGTGCGCAACCGCGACCGGGCGGAGGAGCTGGCCGAGGACGCCGCCGCGCCGGGCGGATCGGCGGCCGGCGGGCTGCTCGCCGCCGTCGAGCTGGTCGAGGAGACGCGTCGGCGCTTCCAGCTCAACGTCACCGAAGAGCTGGCCTGTGAGGCGCTGGCCTACCGAGTGGAGCGTGCGCTATCGCGATAACCACGCGTCGGGTCTACCTGCGCGGCCCGCGGCGCCTGGACGGGCCCGAGTTCACCTCCCTGATGCGGGCCAGCCGCTCGTTCCACCGCCCGTGGGCGAGCGCTCCGACCGACGCCGAGCGCTTCGAGGCCTACATCGCCGACGCCCAGCGGACCGATTTCGTCGCGCGGCTGGTGTGCCGGCTGGAGGACAACGCGATCGTCGGCTTCTTCAACCTGTCGCCGATCGTCGTCGGCCGCCTCCACAGCGCCTACCTCGGGTACGCCGTAGGGAAGCGCCACGCCGGGAGGGGCTACATGCGCGAGGGGATCGAGCTGGTGCTGGACCACGCCTTCGCCGAGCTCGGCCTCGACTGCGTGGAGGCCAACATCCAGCCCGGCAACCATGCGTCGATCGCGCTGGCCGCCGGCGCCGGCTTCCGGCTCGACGACTGCGCGCCGCGCTACCTCAAGATCGCCGGCCAGTGGCGCGACCACGAGCGCTGGCTGATGATGGCCGCCGACTGGCGTGCCCGCCACCCCGAAGCGTGACCCGCGAGCGCCGGAGCCTCGAGCAAGGTGGGTGAACGATGGCTACGTGCTGGGCCCATCGGCCGCTTGCCGTCGCGAATCGGCGGCCCCGCATGCGCGACGCGCGAAGCCAGGGCCGCGCGCGATCTGTCCCTCCCAACCGTGTAGGAACGACCGCAGTGCACGCAGCTGCCGGACAGCCGTCGCCGCGCGGCGATGACTCCGAGCAGCCTCGATCCCCCAGCGGTTCGTGGAGTAACCGTGGATCCCGGAGGAGCGGCTTAGACGGGGGTGGCTCCATTCTTCGAGTGCTCCGCGGCCGAGCCGTCTCTATGATCGTCGGTCGGCTCGAGCACGAAGCTTTCGATCGCGACATCGGGATCGACGTGATTGGCGCTGAGGAAGGCGATCACCTTGCGTCCCGTGTGCTCCTCAATCGCGAGGACGAGATCATGGCCCATGCTGTTCTGGTAGGCCTTGCGCATATCGAGCACGAGGTCGCTCTGGCCGTCTGCCACGAGGCTGCGCTCGCCCTTGGTCAACGTGTCCCGGAGCACGACGCTGACGAGGTCCTGGTCGATCGAGGTCCAAGCCCTGGTGGGTCCGCGGCCGGTATAGGCGCTGAGCAGCTGCACAACCCGGTTGGAGATGCTCGCCGCCACTGAAAGGCCCGGGGCGGGATGTTGGTCGGTGCCGGACATATGCCGGCTCCCTTCACGCCTCCATTCCCAATGACCGGGCCCGAGAAGAGCAAGGGGACGGAGACGGCAAGAACCGTTCCTCGGGACCCACGTCTCTCAGCGGTTCGACCGTTGCGGTCGCCTACCGAGAACTCGCGTATGAGGGCAACTCTACCAGGGCCGAGGGAGCTTCCCCGCTCGGAGTGGTGGACGGTCTGAAGTCGGGCTGCGAGCTGGTAGGGCCCGCGACGGATCAAACGAGGCTACGTCACGTCGGGTTGGCTGAGCGGGGCCGTGTGTCGAACGTCAATCGTTCGTCAATCCCGGTCAGCTTGAAAAGGCGCTGGACCTGCGGTGATCCCGGTCGAAACGCGAGTGTGTGGCCGTTGTTCTCCGCGGATCGGTGGGCGCGCAGGATCGAGGCGAGACCGGTGCTGTCCATGAACGTCACCGCGCCGAGGTCGATGAGAAGATGGCTTGGCTCGGCGCCGTCGAGCTGAGCCAGGTGCTCGTCGATCAGCGCTGCGGTCTCAATGTCGACCTCTCCCACGAGCTGGAGCTCGATGGTGTCCGGGTACTCGGCTCGGTGGATGTTCAGCCGGCGGGTCGCCCGGGGTGTCTCATCGGTCACGGAATTCCCCTCTACGGACATGCGTGCGGTTGGAGCTGTAGGCTCGGCCTGGTTCTTCCTCCGCGGGTCCGCGAGCGACCGTTCAGATCGACCGACGTCCCCGCCGTGTGAGCAGTAGCGCACATTGTGCTCGGCAAGCGCGAACATGATGCGACGCCCTTGCGAATGTAGCAACGCGCGGCCATCAAGGGGACGAGCACAGCGCGGGCGGCGGCCGGCTCGCGACTGACCCGGACCGACGTCTGCGCTCGTCACCTGCCACAGGCGCGCTCGGAGCACGTGCCCCGAGCGTGCAGGCGAGGGCGTGCTCACAGGGGCCGTCGCGTGAGCGGCCGGACGGCGGGGCCTTCAAGGACGGCGCCGTCGATGTCGAATCGCGAGCCGTGGCACGGGCAATCCCAGCTGCGTTCGGCGCCGTTGAAACGGAGCAGACAGCCGAGGTGGGTGCACCGCAGGGACACGGCGTGGAGTTGGCCGCCGTCGTCTCGGTAGGCGCCGCTCTTGCCGAGACCGTCCCGGAGGACCCGGGCCTCGCCGACCGGGATCTCCTCGGCGGACGCGACCTCGGCGGGCGTGACCCGGTCGATCGCCATGTGCGCGCTGAACTTGGCGCCGAGCTGTGCGACCTTCCGGGTGGAGCGGAGCGAGAGCCGGCTTGGCGTGAATCGCGCGGCCCATTCGTGCTCTCGCCCGAGGATCGAGTCGGCGAGGATCCGGGCCGCGAAGGTACCGCCGGTGAGGCCCCATTTCGCCCAGCCGGTCGCGACCCACAGCTTGCGCGAACCGGGGGTCAGCGGCCCGATCATCGGGAGGTGGTCGTAGGGCACTGGATCCTGTGCCGACCAACGGCCAAGCGGCTCGGCGACGTCCCAGTGCTCGGCGGCGAATCCGTGGAGTGTCGCGAACCGGTCCTGGGTGATTCCCGCAGCGCCGGCGGGGTGGCCCTGGCCGCCGACGATCACCACGTCGCGGGCGAACTGGATCGAGCGTGAGTCGCTTCCCGCGCTGATGGCCATCGCCCGGGGCGGCGCGTCGGTGACGCGGACCGCGACGCAATAGGACCTGAGGACCTCGATGCGAGCGAAGAACAATCCGCGATCGAGGATCGGGACGTGGGTCGCCACGACGACCTGATCGGCGCTGAGGGTTCCGTCGGCGGTGCGGATCCGGCATGGCCGGCCGGACTCGACCGACAGCACCCGCGAGGATCCGAACACCTGACCGCCGTCGCGGACGAAGGCGTCGACCAGTCCCCGCACGTATCGCACCGGCTGAAGGCCGATCTGATCGTGCAGCCACACGGCACCGGCGACGGGGTACGGCAGTCCCGCGTCGGCGTCGTTCCACTCGACCGGGAGTCCGGCCGCGGCTGCCGACTCGAACTCCTCGGCCACCGATTTCATCTCGTCGTCTCCCGCGGCGTACGTGACCGCCGGACGCCGCTGAAGCTCGCAGTCGATCTGCTCGTCCTCGACGAACTTGCCGACGTCCTGGACCGCCTGTGCGCTGGCCGCGGCGTACGCCGCTGCGACGTCGGCGCCGTGATGCGCGGCGATCGTGCTGAGCATCGTCGACTGGAGTGCCGTGACCTTCGCCGACGTGCAGCCGGTCACCCCCGACGCCACGTCGCGGGCCTCGAGGAGCGCGACGCGCACACCCGAGCGCTGCAGGCGCAACGCCGTCGTCACGCCGGCGATCCCCCCGCCGATCACCGCGACATCGACGGCCACCTCACCGGTGAGCTTTGCCGGCGGTGAGCGCTGCTCCGTGGCGAGCCACAGCGAGTTGGCGGACGTCGTGTCCGCTGAGCCGGCTTGGAAACCGTGGGGAGGGGCGGGCATGCATGCTCCGGTTCGATCGGTCGAGCCTCCCTACCCGTTTACGGCACGCGTCAGCGTGGAAGCCCCGGGGGCTCGTCATCGCCGGGCCGGTCACCGGGAACGGCGCGTCGTCACGGGCGACGGACCGGGCGGTGAGCTGTCGCTTCTCGATCCCGGTGCCGACGCCCGCAGCTCGCGCGGCCGAGCCTGAAAGCACAGCCCCGGCGTGGTCACGCGCCGCGGACGTCGGCTACGCTTGCCCGCAGCAGCGGCCGAAGTCGATTCTGCTGCATCCGTGCTGCACGAATCGCGGCGAGAGTGCGGAGAATCCGGGAAATCCCTGCTAACGCCGACGTAGCTCAGCTGGTAGAGCACTTCACTCGTAATGAAGGGGTCCCCGGTTCGATTCCGGGCGTCGGCTCTGAAGTAAAAGCCCTGCTAGTGAGCATCTTTTCGGCAGGGCTTCCCGGGCCGCGATTTTCGCCATGACGTCCATTTAGCGTCCACTAGCTCTGCGGGGGCCGCGCTCGGAGAGGGCGCGGAGGGGCTTCGTCGCGCCGTCCGCGGCGTCGGTTTGGCGGGTCCGCAGCGCCCGCGCGGCACGGATCTGTTCGTCGGCCGGAATTTGCTTCCCGTCCCAGTTCTCGATGACGCCGGCGTAGTGCTGCTCGATCATCGTGATGCTGGTGCCGCACTGCTTCGAGATCGTCGTCAGCGGAACGCCCGCGTAGACCTGAACGGTGATGAAGCTCGAACGCAGGTCGCGCGGGCGGGTGCCTTCGGGCGCGGCACCCGGGTACGTCGGGACGTTCCGGTTCGCCGGTCGTTCCTCGCCTCGCCAGATCCGCGACCGCCAGTTGCGCCAGTCGTCGTCGGTCCAGAAGCCGCCGTCGTGGGCGGGGATGACCGGATGCTTCCCCTCGGGGCGGCCGGAGCCGAGGAACCATTCGCGCAGGTCCTCGGCGAGCGGGGCGAGCAGCGGCGTGAAGCGGACGCGGTGACGCTTGGTGTCCCGGTAACGAATTGCGCGCTCGCCGATGTCCTCCCAGGCGAGGCGGCAGACGACCTCCTCGGGCCGGGGGCCGGAGTAGGCGAGCAGCGAGACGAGCGTCCGGTCACGCGGGGTCGTGAGCTTGTTGCGGATGTCTTCGACCTCGGCGGGGAGGAAGATGTGCGGCTCCCGCGCGCGCTGGTAGCGGGGCTTGCGGACGCTGGCAGCGGGGTTGAAGTCGATCAGCTCTTCGGCGACCGCGAACGAGAGGATCGACTGGATGATCGCCATCGCTTTGCGCACGGTGGCGGCGCCGACATCGGCCTTTTCGAGCTCCTCTCGAAAGCGAGCGAGCCGCTTCGGCGTCAGCTCCCGGACGCCATAGTCGCCGAGCCGGGGCATGATGTGGTTGACCCAGGTCCGGGCGTAGAAGTCGCGCGTCGACTCGGCGAGGTTCGGCTTGGCGTGCAGGGCCCAGTAGGTCTCGACGAACTCGCGGAGGGGGACGTCGTCCGGGACCGCTGCGTGACCGAGCTGTTTGCGCCGGATCCGGTCGGCCTCGAACGCTGTGGCGTCCCCCTTCCGGTTGAACGTTCGGCTGCGCCGCTGTCCGCCCTCGCGCCAGCGGAGCTCCCATTTGCCGTTGGGCTTGCGGCTGATGTCCATCAGGCCAAGCGACCCTCGATCGCCTGTAGACGATCCCAGCTACCTGGGTCCGTTGGTCGCCCCGCGTTCCGCGGCCGAGAGCGCGGGGCGTTCGGGTCAAGCGGCCGGGGAGTTCGGCGGGTCGGAGTGTGGAGCCAGCGTTCGTATTCGGTGACCTCGATCCGCAGGCGGCCCGGCACCGGCTCGAACGCCTCCAGGTCGCCGCGACGGATCGCACGTAGGACGGCGTGATACGAGAACCCGGCGAGGTCAGCGATCTCGCGCGGGGAGAGGACGTCGCGTGTCATCTGCCCTCTTGGGCCAAGTGAGCAGCTGCCGCCGTACGGCCTCCGCGGGGCTGGCGGCAGCGCAATGATCGTGTCTGCACAGGGATCACAAGCGTTCTGGGTCATCCTACTAAGATCTGCTGTGTATCGTCAAGTATGGTTATAACAGTTCATCTACCGCTCAATCTCTGACGAATGCTGCCACGCCACACACGCTCGCGAATCAACCCAACGTATACGTTGTGTCGTGATACCATCCTTTGACGAACGGGGCAATCTTCCGCCCGGAGTCCACCCGGCAACCTGGGACGAGATCATGGAGCGTTACGCCATCACTGAGCACCGAGCCGCACTGCTGGACGGGTTCGGCGAGGCGGTGGCGTCGCTGCGCGCCGCCGGCTGCGCGCGCGTGTATCTCGACGGGAGCTTCGTCACCGACAAGGAGGCCCCCGGCGACTTCGACGCGTGCTGGGAGGCCAGCGGCGTCGACCCGGACCTGCTCGATCCGGTGCTGCTCGACTTCCGGCGCGGCCGGGCGGCACAGAAGGCGCGATACGGCGGCGAGCTCTTCCCGGCACAGGTCGCCGGCGAGCCCGGCGGGACGGTGTTCGTCGAGTACTTCCAGCGCGACCGTGACACGGGCGGCGCGAAGGGTATTGTCGCGCTCGACCTCGGGGCGCCGCGATGATCACGAACGAGCGCCAGTTCCGGATCGCGAACGCGCAGCTGAAGCGCTTCGAGGAGGCGCTCGGCGATCAGGCGGGGACGGGACCTAGTCCCGATGTGCACCCGCGGATCCATCAGGCGATGGTCGAGGCGACCGCGAGCGAGCGCGACGAGCTGCGAGCGCAGCTCGAGCGCTATGACGATCTGCGCTCGGGCAGGGTTGTGGAACGGACGCTGACCTCGATGCGTGAGCTGCCGATCGCGCTGATCGAGGCGAGGATCGCAGCGCGTCTGACCCAGCGCGAGTTCGCTGCGCAGCTAGGGGTGCCTGAGCAGCAGATCCAGCGGTGGGAGGCGAACAGCTACGCCGGCGTTGGGCTCGAGCGTTTGCAGGAGATCGCCGACGCGCTGAAGCTCGAGATGGTCGATACAGTGACCTACGCGGTACCGGGGTGATCGCGGGCATCAGCTGGCTACGGGTCGCTACTGGACGAATGTGGTCGCCATCGGCGGGACCCCGAGCTCCTCTGCTCGACGAAGATAGTCCTCGACCAGGGCGAGCAGGGCCGAGTAGCCATCCTGCTCAAGCCCGCGCTCGACGAGGTAGGCGCGGCCCGTGCCGCCGTCGCCGGGGACGTCCGTGACTCGTACCACCGCAGCGACTCGTTGGCCGTACAGGACCCGTAGCTGCCCGGCTGCCGTCTGGTAGCGGCCCATCTCGACGCGCTCCCCGACGGCGACGCCTGGGGCATCCGATGGTCTCGTTGTAGTCATTGTGGTCATGACCGTTGGCTCCAGCTTGCGGTGGATCCCCAGCCTGTGAGCTCATGGTCAGACACCCGGGAGCTGTCGGATGGGCCCGCGGCGATCGCGTCCGCGATCTCGTGACGCTCGATCCTGCGCTCGAGGTGGCTATCCGGCTGTGTCGCCTTGAGCTTGCGGATCTCCAGACTCGCCTCGCGGCTCGTCCGCGGAGTTACGAATGTGCGGCCGGTGTGCTCGGTGAGCACCCTCAGGTACGCAATCTGCTTGGTGGTGGGTGGCTTGCTCGGCATGGGCTGTCTCTCGTGGTTGGGTGCGGGCATGCCCTGCCCCGACCGCGACGAGCGCGGGCTGTCAAGCGGCGTCCCGTCAGGGATCGCTGCAGGCGACGCCGAAGGCGCGGCGCTTGACTGAACGGCGGGTGGCGCGGTAGGAATTAGGTGGGGACTGCCTGGACCAAGCGACCGACGGCAGGATGCGTCTCGGCCGCGACGCTGCCAGAGATGCAAACGTAGGATCACCGGAAATGCGCACAGGCGATCGTGTCCAACTCCTGCGCAAGCTCGCTGATCGGCTCTCTGCCTCCGACTACCCGTGGGAGGACATAAAGCTAGTCCTGCAGCAGTTCGGATTCGGAGTGTCCGACCCTGAGCATTGGCAGGGCAGCAACCGAGGTGACGTGCTCGACGCCCTGCAGGCTGGCCAAGACGGTGCTCTCGTTGAGCTGGACGAGTACTTGTTCGGCGGTGCTTCGCGCGAAGTGCTCGACCCTGCCGACCTCACGTGGGAATCCGGCTCATTCCGCCTGTTCATTAGCCACACCGTCTGTTGAGCGCTGCTGTGTTTGGGCATGGTCGCGCTGTTGTCGTTGGGGATCGGCAGGAGTGACGCTCGAACGTTGAAACGTTGGAAGGGTCGGAGGCCCTGGGGTGGGGTAGCTTCGCTTCGCGGGTGCTGTCAAGGGCGCCGCTTCGCGGCTCGCTTTGCTCGGCCCTGTCGGGCCGCCCTGTGACAGCCCGCGGCGCTTCGCTGGGTGGCAATGAAGGTTGCGCTGCGCGCAACCTGACCGGACTGCGGTCAGTGCTGGGTGGCGGTCCAGAGCTCGGCGGGGCGGCCGGCGGTGAGGACGCGCTGGCTGGTGATCTTGCCGTCGTTGGCGAGATCGGCGAGCGCTCGGTCGAGCTGGGGGGTGGTGGGGTTGCGGTGGGTCAGGTCGCGTAGCTGGGTGCGGGTCAGCCCGTCCGGGGCGTGGGTGAGCGCGGCGTGGAGCTGCCGGGCGAGCGGGTCTGAGGCGGTGCGCTCCAGCGCCCAGGTGGCGGAGCGGTGCGCGTAGTCCCAGAGCGCGAGCGCAGCGGTCAGGTGCGCCGGCTGGATCTGCCGGGTGTTGTCGAGCAGGGCGTAGGTGAGCGCGAGACGGATCGTGTGCGCTTCGGCGCGCGCGCTGATCGCGCCGGCGATCCCGGGCTGGGGCTGGGCGAGCCGCTGGTAGGCGTCTGTCCAGGCGCGGCGCGCGAGGGTTGAGAGGCGGATCTGCCCAGCGCGCTGGGCGGTGGTGAGCGTGGTAGCGAGTCGGTGGTCCAGGCCGGTGCCGGCGAGTGGGTCGGGGTCGCCGCCTTCGGGCAGCAGTCGGACGCGCCGGCAGCCGAGCAGTAGGAAGCGGTTGAGCAGCCCGTTGGCAAGCTCGACCGGGTTGATGTGATGTTGCAGCTCGGTGGCGGTGATGTGGCCGATGATCGAGATGTGCGCGTCGGTCGCGCGCGCGGGCGCGGTCCGGGTCAGGATCGCCAACGGGCGGCCGTCCCACGCGGAGCGCAACGTTGGCGACAGGGTCGAGATCTCGCGGCTGACGTTCTTGAGCACGCTGACGAACTCGGGCTCGATCACCAACAGCCGCCGGTCGCTTGACCCGGTGTCTTGACCGTGGGGGTCGCGGACTGACCAGATCAGCCCCTCCCCGCTCGATAGGCCGGTCAGGATCCGGCCGGTGATCGCAGGATCCGCGCCACCGATCAGGCGGTGCACGTGATCCCATGAGGAGCCCTTTCTCGCGCGGGCTGAGTCACCGATCAAGACCAGGAACTCGTTGGCGTGATGCCGGGTCGCTTCGACCTGGAACCATGCACCGCGGCCGACCGCGGCACCGAACGCGACCATGAGCTGGGAGAGGATCGCGACCGGGTCAGCCTCGGTTTCGGGGGCGATCGTTTGAACGATCTCGCCCGCGAGTCCGTGATAGACGGCCGGCTCGGGTCGCGCCGGCCAGCCCTCGGGAACCGGTAGGGCCAGCGCGTCGTTGGGCTGCGGGCCGTGGTCTGGCGGCTGATCGAGCAGCGACAGCCTCATGGGCTCGGTCATTCGGCGGAGACCTCCGCGACCGCGGCACGAGCCGAGCTCTCGTCCACGATCGCCTTGTCCTGAGCGAACGCGGCGATCAGCGAGGCGACGGCGAGATTGTTCACCTGTCTGGGGAGGCCGCGGGAGACCTCGTGGATCAGTCCGATCGCGTCGTCTGAGAACAGGGTGTCCGAGCGGCCCGCGAGCGCGAGGTGGTGCTGCACGTAGCTGGTCGTCTCCTTGGCGGACAGGCCCGCGATCGCGTAGCGCACAGCGATCCGCTGATCCAGTGCGGTGAACGCGCCTCGCCTGAGCCGGTGGCGCAAGGTGGGCTGCCCGAGCAGCAGCAGACAGAACGGGGCGGTCTGGTCCATCCCCAGGTTCGACAGGCAGCGCACGCCCTCCAGGCTCTCGGCATCGAGCAGGTGCGCCTCATCGATGATCAAGAGAACCTGCTTGCCCCGCTCTGATGACTCGGCGGCCAACAGCTCCTGGGCTTGGGGGATCAGCGCGGCGTGATGAAAGCGGGGGGTGCCGCCCAGCGCGGTGACGATCATCCCGTAGATCCCCCGCAACCCCACGCCGGGGGTGCCGAGGTAGAGCACCGTGTGCCGGGACGCGTCCAGGCCGGCGACCGCCGCGCGGGCGGCGACCGTCTTGCCCGCGCCGCACTCGCCCGAGATCACCCCGATCGCCTGCTCAGAGATGCACCACCCGATCCGGGCGACCGCCTGCGCGTGCGCGTCGTGGGCGTGCAGCATTCCGGGCGCGAGATCCTTCCCGAACGGCATCCGCGAGAACCCGTAGTGCGCCCGCAATCGATCGATACTCATCCCTCACGTCCTTCCTGGTTGATGTCACGATCCTCGCCGTCGCCGTCGCCGTCGCCGTCGCCGTCGCCGTCGCCGTCGCCGTCGCCGTCGCCGTCGCCGTCGCCGTCGCCGT
>JBBSFX010000051.1:0-17459 GCA_038254735.1 Solirubrobacterales bacterium | reverse complement strand
GGCCACCCCGCCGCCACCGCCGCCACCGCCGGGACCGCCGCCACCGCCGGGACGCCCGCCACCGCCGGGACCCGCGCCACCGCCGGGACCGCCGGGACCGCCGCCACCGCCGGGACCGCCGGGACCGCCCAGGGCAGCCCCGCCGGCACCGCCGGGACCGCCGGGACCGCCGGGACCGCCGGGACCGCCGGGCGCGGCACCGCCGCCACGAGCTCGACCCCGGGCGCGACGGCCGCCACCACCGCGCCGGCGACCACGAGCGGCGCCCACGCGATCGCCACCTGGCCGGTCGGGCTCAGCGGCTGGACGGTGGTGCTGGCCAAGTACCCGACCGCGGCCCAGGCCTACGTCCGCGCGCGGCAGATCGCCCCCACCGGCCTCGCCGTCGGGGTGCTCGACTCGACCCAGCACCCGGCGCTGGAGCCCCGCCTGTGGATCGTGTTCTCGAGCCGCTATCCGGACCACTCCGCCGCCCGCGCCGCGGTCTACCGCCTGATCGCCGGTGGCTACACGACCGCCCGCGCGCGCCAGGTCGCTCCGCCCGGCGGGCTGTAGGACAAACCGCTAGAGCCCCGGCCAGTACGGCCGCAGCCGCGCCAGCGCCGCCTCGGCCAGCGGCGCGACCGCGAGAGCCGCAACCCCCTCGACGGCGCCACCCGCAGCGCCCGAGCCGTCCGCGAGCGCGGACATCGTCACGGCCACCCCCGTGGCGAGCGCGCCCAGCGCGTAGCCGCCCTCCAGCACACCCCCCACGCTCACCCCGAGCTCCTGCGCCAGCCCCCGCGCCAGCGCGGCCATCGCCGCATAACCGCCCTCGCTCACCGCACACTCGCCGAGCGGGTCCTCACGGTGGGCGTCGTAGCCGGCCGAGACGAGGATCAGCTGCGGCCGGAACAGGCGCGCCAGCGGCACGAGGACGTCGCGCACCAGCGACACGAACACGGCGTCCCCCGACCCCGGCGGCACCGGCAGGTTGACCGTGTAGCCGCGCCCGTCCCCGCTGCCGACGTCGTCAGCCGGGCCGGTGCCGGGGTACAGCGGCGACTGGTGGATCGAGGCGAACAGCACCTCGTCCGAGGCGTGGAAGATGTCGTTGGTGCCGTTGCCGTGGTGGATGTCCCAGTCGAGGATCAGCACCCGCTCGAGCCCCAGCTCGCGGACGGCGTGCGTCGCCGCCACGGCGATGTTGTTGAACAGGCAAAAGCCCATCGCCTGGGCGCTCGGGGCGTGGTGCCCGGGCGGCCGGTGGGCGGAGAAGCCCGTCGGCGCGCTCCCCGCCACCAGCCGCTCGACCAGCGCCACCGCGCCCCCCGCCGCGTGCAGCGCAGCGGCGAACGAGCCGGCGCTCATCGCCGTGTCCAAGTCGATCCGACCGCCGCCGCGCGCCGACAGCGCCTCGAGCCGCGAGACGTAGGCCGGCGGGTGAACCCGCTCGAGCACCTCGCGGGCCACCGCCGGCGACGCGACCCGCTCGTACCCGAGCCACCCGCGCGACTCGAGCTCGCGCTCGATCGCGGTGATCCGTGCCGCGCGCTCGGGATGCATCCCCGGATCGTGCTCGAGCGAGGACGGGTGGCTCAGGAACACCGGGCGCGGCACATCGGGGGTGCTCATCGCCGGTACCGTATCCGCCGGTGCAGCCGGGCACACGCAACCAGGTGGTGGTCGTCGGCGCGGGCGCGGCCGGGCTGTACACGGGGCTGTCGGCCGCTCGGGCGGGCGCAGACGTGCTGCTGGTGTCGGCCACGCCTCTGGCCGAGTCCTCGAGCTACTGGGCCCAGGGCGGGCTCGCCGCCGCGGTCCTCGACGACGACAGCCCCGAGCTGCACCTGCGGGACACGATCGCCGCGGGGCGCGACGCCGTCCGCGAGTCGGCCGCGCGCGTCCTCTGCGACGAGGCGCCGGCCGCCGTCGAGGACCTCTCGAGACTGGGGATGAAGTTCGACGCCGACCGTCGCGGGCGCCTGGCGCTGGGGCTCGAGGGCGGCCACCGCGCGCGCCGCGTCATCCACGCCGGCGGCGCCGCCACCGGCCGGCGGCTGATCCGTCACCTGTCGGCGTTGGTCGCCGGGGACGCGCGAATCGCCGTGCTCGAGGACCGCCGGGTGATCGAGCTGCTGAGCGACGACGGGCGCTGCGTCGGGGTGACGCTCGACGGCGGCGAGCGCCTGCCCGCGGCGGCCACCGTGCTGGCCACCGGCGGCGCCGCGGCGCTGTGGGCGCGGACCACCAATCCGGTGGGGGCGATCGGCGGCGGCCTGCTGCTGGCCTTCCGCGCCGGCGCAACGCTGGCCGACCTCGAGCTGATGCAGTTCCACCCCACCGCGGTCGCCGCCCCCAACGGCGCCAACGGGTTCCTCGTCACCGAGGCGGTGCGCGGCGAGGGGGCGACGCTGATCGGCGCCGACGGCGAGCGCTTCGTCGACGAGCTGGCCCCCCGCGACGAGGTCGCTCGGGCCGTGCAGCAGCAGCTGTGGGCGACGGGGGCGAAATCGGTCGGGCTCGACATGCGCCACGTCGACCCGGGGCTGTTCCCCAACGTCGTCGCGGCCCTGCGGCGGGCCGGGATCGACCCGGAGCGCGAGCTGGTCCCGGTGGCGCCGGCGGCCCACTACATGATGGGCGGAATCGCCACCGACCTCGACGGACGCTCCTCGCTGTCCGGCCTCTACGCGGTCGGGGAGTGCTCGTGCACCGGGCTGCACGGCGCCAACCGGCTGGCCTCGAACTCGCTGAGCGAGTGCTTCGTGTTCGGCGCCCGCGCAGCCCGGGCCGCCGCCGCCGATCCCCCCGCCCCGGCGCCCGACCGGCTGCCCCCGAGCGCCGCCGCCGGCCCCCCGCCGCGGCTGACCAGCGACAGCCGTGAAGCGCTGTGGCGCCACGCCGGCCTCGAGCGCGAGGGCGACGGGCTGCGCGGGCTGCTCGGCGACGACAGCCCACAGGTCCGGCTGATCGCCGCCTGCGCGCTGGCTCGCGCTGAGAGCCGCGGCGCCCACCTGCGGCGCGACTTCCCCGATCGCCAGCCTGGTCTCAACGACCGCCACTTCACGATCCGAGCGGGCGGCGAGCCCGAGGCCGAGTATTGGACCTGAATCCGGGCCAGGCCGACGTACTTAATGCGTACTTAACATTCAATTCGCGGTGGGCTTCACACGGACGCGGAATACTCCGGCGCCGCAAGGGATGGCGCCCCGGCCACGGGACAGTCGAAAGGAGTGGAGCCTGCATGTACCGTTTCAGCCGCGCGATCTACAGGGAGGTCGCCAAGGACATCGTCGAGGATCCGCACGGCCTCGACCGGCACTGCAACCACGAGCGGGTGCTGCGGGCGTGCGAGTCCGCGATCGAGCGCCTGGCCACGGATCGGCACTACTTCGCGCGCCCCGCGCGGACGCTGTTCTGTGACATCCGCGCGTACTTCCCGATGAACGCGCAGTCGCGGGTGTACCACGTGATCGAGCGCTATCTGGCGTTCGCCGACGAGTTCCTGCGCAGCCGCCCCCCGAACGGCTTCGACGTGTACGGCAACCCGCTGCAGTGCCGGGCCAGCACGCGCAAGGGCGCGCCGTGCCAGCGGATGCCGCTGCCCCACAACGGCTACTGCCCATCGCACCAGCACCTGGCCGACACCGAAGAGGTCGCGCCGGCGATCGCCGCCTGATTTTTTCTACTTCTCGGGGCCACGCCCGCACGTCCCGGCGTACGTAGCGGCGCCGGGAGGCGTGTAGCGTCCGCGTCATGCTCCTCGGCGTCGACGTCGGCGGCACCTTCACCGACGCCGTGCTGGCCCGCGACGGCGGGATCCTCACCGCCAAGGCGCCGAGCACGCCGGCCGACCAGTCCGAGGGGGTGCTGGCCGCCGTCGCGGCGGTGTTGGACAAGGCGGGCGTCGGGGCCGACGCGGTCCGGGGCTTCGCCCACGGGATGACCGTGGCCACCAACGCGCTGCTTGAGGGCCGCGGCGCCCGGACGGCGCTGGTGGCCACCGAGGGGTTCACCGACGTGGTCGCCCTGGGGCGCCAGAACCGCGCCGAGCTCTACCGGCTGTGCGCGGCGCGCCCGGCGCCGCTGGTGCCCGACGAGCTGCGCTTCGGCGCCCCCGAGCGGACCGGGCCCGACGGCCCGGAGCGCGAGCTCACCGACGAGGCCGCCCGCGAGCTGGCCGCGCGCGTCGCCGCCGCCGAGCCGGAGGCCGTCGCCGTCGTGCTGCTGCACGCCTACCGCCACCCCGAGCACGAGCGGCGGCTCGGCGCGGCGCTGCGCGACGCCCTCCCCCGCGCCCACGTCTCGCTGTCGCACGAGGTCGTCGGCACGTTCCGCGAGTACGAGCGCGCCGCCACCACCGAGGTCGACGCCGCGCTGACGCCGCTGCTGGCCGGCTACCTCGGCCGCCTGCGCGGGCGCTGCGCCGAGGCGGGGCTCCCGGAGCCCTCGATCATGCAGTCCAACGGCGGCCTGATCGACCTCGACGCGGCGGCCTCGCACGCCTCCTGGACGGTGCTCTCGGGCCCGGCCGGAGGCGCCGCCGGGGCCGCCTTCGCGGCCGCCGCCGCGGGGGTCCGCGACGCGCTGTGCTTCGACATGGGCGGCACCTCGTGCGACGTCTGCGTGGTCGACGACGGCGCGGTCCAGGAGCAGAGCGGCGGCGTGCTGGCCGGGCGCCCGCTGGCGCTGCCGATGCTGGCCATCCACACCGTCGGCGCCGGCGGCGGCTCGATCGGCTGGGCCGACCCCGGCGGCGCGCTGCGGGTCGGCCCGCGCTCGGCCGGCGCCGAGCCCGGGCCCGCGTGCTACGGCCGCGGCGGCAGCGAGCCGACGGTCACCGACGCCAACCTGGTGCTAGGCCGGCTCAACCCCGACGCGCCGCTGGCCGGCGGCGTCACCCTCGACCGCGACGCCGCCGGCCGCGCGATCGCCGGACTGGCCGAGCGGCTCGGGCTCGAGCCGAGCGCGTGCGCCGAGGGGATCGTCCGGGTCGCCGATGCCGAGATGGTGAGGGCGCTGCGGGTGGTCACGGTGGAGCGCGGGATCGACCCGCGGCGCTACGCGCTGATGGCGTTCGGCGGCGCCGGCGGTCTGCACGCGGCGGCGATTGCCGAGGCGCTGGGGATCGAGCGGATCCTCTGTCCGCGGGCCTCCGGGGTGCTCGCCGCGCTGGGGATGATCGTCTCGCCGCGCCGGCGCGACGTGCAGCGGACGCTCCTGCTGAGCGGCGAGGACCTGAGCCCGGAGGCGGTCGCCGGCGCCGTCGCCGCGCTCGGGGATCAGGCGCGCGACGAGCTCAAGGAGACCGCGGCGGAGCTCTCGGCGGTGTACGAGATGCGCTACCGAGGGCAGGCGTTCGAGCTGGCGATCCCGGGCCATCGGCTGGCGCCGACGGCCTTGGGGATTCGCCCAGCGGGCGGATCCCCGGGCCCGTTGCAGCCGTCGGTCGCGGGCCTGCGCGAGGCGTTCGAGTCAGAGCACGAGCGCCGCTACGGCTACCGCGACGGCGGGCAGACGCTCGAGCTGGTCACCGTCCGGGTGACCGCCACCGTCCCGGGCGGCGAGGTCACGCTCGCCGTGGAACCGGCTGGCGCCGACTCCATTGGAGAATCGCCCAGAGGGCGATTCTCCGGCGGCGGACCGGAGCCCGGCACGCGGATCGAGGGACCAACCCGGGTGGCGCTGCCCGAGTCGACGGTGTGGGTGCCCGAGGGCTGGGCCGGCGCCGTCGACGACACCGGCGCCGTGGTCCTGGACCGGCGGCGATGATCGACGCGGTTGACCTCCAAATCCTCGGCCGACCGGCTGGCGCCGATCGCCTTCGAGAGATCGCCGGGTGATCGCCCAGCTGCCACCCGGGCGCGAAACCGCCGCAGTGCGATCACCTTGGGGGCGATTCTCGTGATCGACGCGGTTGACCTCCAAATCCTCGCCGGGGCGCTGCGCGCGATCTGCGAGGAGATGGGCGCGGTGCTGATCCGCTCCGCCCACTCGGCCAACATCAAGGAGCGCCGCGACGCCTCGACGGCGCTGTTCGACCCCGCGGGCGAGATGGTGATGCAGGCCGAGCACATCCCCGTCCACCTCGGGGCGATGCCGGCCGCGGTGGCCGCCGTGCTCGACCGACGCCACGCCCCCGGGCGCGCGTGGATCCTCAACGACCCCTACCGCGGCGGCACCCACCTGCCCGACATCACCGTGATCGTCCCGGTGTTCGCGGACGACGAGCTGATCGCGTTCGCCGCCTCGCGCGCCCACCACGCCGATGTCGGCGGTCCGACCCCGGGCTCGATGCCCGCCGACAGCCGCACGCTCGCCGACGAGGGTGTGGTGATCGAGCCGCGGGTGCTCGACGCGGCGGCGATCGCCGAGCTGGCGGGGCGGATGCGCCGGCCCGAGGAGCGCCGCGCCGACCTCCGGGCCCAACTGGCCGCCGGGCGGATCGGCGCTCAGCGCCTGCTCGCGCTGCGCGAGCGCGCCGGTGCCGGCACCCTCCGCGCCGCCTTCGCCGAGGTGCTCGACTACGCCGAGCGGCGCACGCGGGCGTGCCTGCGGGAGCTGGGCGGCCCCGACGGCGCCGTGCGGCGCTCCCGCGACGTGCTCGAGGCGCGCGAGGGCGACCTCGAGATCGTGCTTCAGGCTACGGTCGGCGGCGACGCGCTGCGGCTCGACTTCACCGGCACCGCCGAGCAGCACGAGGGCAACCTCAACTGCCCGCTGGCCGTGACGCGCTCGGCGTGCTACTTCGCCGTCCGCGTGCTCACCGACCCGGACATCCCGCCCACCGCGGGCGCCTACCGCCCGATCGAGGTGATCGCCCCCGAGGGCTGCCTGCTCAACGCCACGCCGCCGCACGCGGTCGTCGGCGGCAACGTCGAGACCTCCTCGCGGGTCGCCGACGTCATCCTCGCCGCGTTCGGCCGCGCGCTCGGCCAGGGGACGATGAACAACCTCACGCTCGGCAGCGAGGAGATCATCTACTACGAGACGATCGGCGGCGGCCAGGGCGCGTGCGTGGACGCCGACGGCCCCAGCGGCGTGCACGTGGCGATGAGCAACACGCTGAACACGCCCGTCGAGGCGCTCGAGCTCGAGTTCCCGCTGCGGATGGTCGAGTACTCGCTGCGCCGCGGCTCGGGCGGCGCCGGCGCCCACCGCGGCGGCGACGGCGTTGTCCGCGAGCTGGAGGCGCTCGCACCGCTGCGCTACTCGCTGATCACCGAGCGCCGCCGCCACGCGCCGCCGGGAGCCCGCGGAGGCCAGGCGGGGGCCTGCGGGCGAAACGCCCTCGACGGCGAGGAGCTCCCGGCCAAGGCCCTGGGTGAGCTGCGCCCCGGCCAACGCCTGCGGATCGAGACCCCGGGCGGCGGCGGATACGGGACGCCGGGCCCGGACGGCTACGCGGCCCACTAAGACTAAGGTTCGCGGTGATGCGCGTCGGCTTCATCGGCCTCGGGATCATGGGCTCGCGGATGGCCGCGAACGTGGTCCGTGCCGGGCACCAGCTGACGGTCTGGAACCGCACCCGCGCGACGGCCGAGGCGTTCGCCGCCGAGCACCGCGCCGCCGTCGCCGACACACCGGCCGAGGCCGCGCGCGAGGCCGAGATCGTGGTCTCGGTGGTCGTCGACGGCGCCCAGGTCGAGTCGGTGCTGCTCGAGGGGCCCGACTCCGCCGCGGCGGGGGCCGCCCCCGGCACGCTGTTCGTCGACTGCTCGACGATCGGACCCGCCTACGCCCGCTCGGTCGGGGCGGCGCTGGCCGAGCGGGGGCTGCGGCTGCTCGACGCGCCGGTCACCGGCTCCGCGCCGCGGGCGCAGGACGGGACGCTGACGATCATGGTCGGCGGCGAGGCCGGCGACTACGAGCGCGCGCGGCCGCTGCTCGAGGCAATCGGCGAGCTGATCGTCCACGCCGGCCCGCTCGGCCAGGGCCAGGTGGTGAAGCTGATCAACAACGCCGTCGCGGCCACCAACGCCGCCGTCGTCGGCCAGGCGCTGCTCGTCGGCGCGCGCTGCGGGGCCGACCTCGACGCGCTCAGCCGGGTGATGGGCGCCGGCTCCGGCGCCTCGGCGATGCTCGAGCTCAAAGGCCCGGCGATGCGCGCCCACGACTACACCACGCTGTTCAAGCTCGAGCACATGCTGAAGGACGTCCGGCTGTGCCTCGAGCAGGGTGAGGCGGCCGGCGCGCCGTTCCCGTTCGCGGCGCTGACGCGTGAGATCCTCACCGCCGGCGCCGGCCTGGGCCACGGCGAGGACGACTTCACGGCGCTGATCGAGGTGCTCGAGCGGAGCGCCGGCACGCGCCTGTGAGCCGAGCCCGAAGATCTCGTCGACCCACCCGAGTTGCGAATTCGCGACGCGCCTGCATAGCGGTATTTTCCAGGGAAATTTGGGATTGTCGAGATTTTTTCGTAAGATATGAAGTCCGTTGGCGCCGCCGGTTCCATGCGCGCCACGTACTTCATTCGTTAAACCCCCGTCAGTTCTCCCCCCCCTTCATATATGCCGATTGCTTTCAAGGAATGGGCCGTTACCGTACGTGCGCTCGCCGAAGGCGAGCAGCTCCTGACCCTTCGCAAGGGCGGTATTCGTGAGCCCGACAAACATTTCCAGCTCGACTACGAGCGCTTCTTCCTGTACCCGACGTTCGACCATCAGCGGGCCGATCTGGTCCGCGAGTCCCATCGCCCCGAGCTCGCCCGCGCGCTCGAGGAGGGTGTCTGGGCCGACTGCGAGCCGACGCCCGAGTCGATGCTCCGCGAAGGCGAGTTCTCGCAGCCCGATCGGGTGCGGATCCGCGCTTGGGCCGAGGTCGCCGCGCACTTCACGGTCACCGATCGCCGCGCCGTCGACGCGCTGTCGCCGTTCTACGTGTGGACGCCCGACTACGCCGAGAAGCGGCTGGCCTGGAAGCGGCGCCATCCGCTGCACGTGATCCTGCTGCGGACCTACCGGATCCCGCGGCCGGTCACCGTCAAGGTCCGCGACGAGTACGGTGGCTGCCGCTCGTGGCTCGAGCTGACGCGCGAGCTGCCCTTCGAGGGCACGCCGGTGCTGTCAGACGACGAGTTCGAGCGCGCATCCGAGGAGATCGCGGCGATCGCCTCCGATCGCCAGCCCGTGCTGGTGTAATCGGCTGGCGCCGATTACATTGGGGGAATCGCCCAGGGGGCGACTCCCCCGGCCGCGCAGGACCGAAAGTCGGCTGGCGCCGATCACATCGGGCGGATCGCCCAGGGGGCGACTCCCCCGGCCGCGCAGGACCGAAAGTCGGCTGGCGCCGATCACATCGGGCGGATCGCCCAGGGGGCGACTCCCCCGGCCGCGCCGGACGGGGAGGCGGCTCTCCCCGATCACATCGGGAGGATCGCCCAGGGGGCGACTCCCCCGGCCGCGCAGGACCGAAAGTCGGCTGGCGCCGATCACATCGGGAGGATCGCCCAGGGGACGACTCCCCCGGCCGCGCAGGACCGAAAGTCGGCTCTCCCCGCCGTGGATGGCTCTGCGAGCACGATGACCTGGGTCGAATCGGTGTCTCCTTCCTTCCGCGCCCGCCACAGCTCGGCGGAGGCCGACGAGGTCGAGCGGCTGCTCGACTCGCTCGAGCGCCTGCGCGACCGCCTCGACGACGTGTTCACGCGGACCGTCCCCGGCCTGACGCTGGTGATCCACGACACCCCCGCGTCGCTGTCGGCGTCGAACCCGATGCTGCCGCTGCGCCGCGCGCTGACCGCCCCGGCCGCCCGCCGCTACGTCGCCGGCTGGGCGGGCCGCGGTGAGCTCCATGTGCTGGCCCCGCGGGCCCTCGCCGCGCGGGCCTCGAAGGTCACCGGCTCGCGGGAGATGCTCGGGCTGACCGCCGCGGCGCTGTACACGCGGCGCGTGATCCTCGAGAACAACCACGAGCTCGTCCGCGCCCGGCCGCCGGCCCGCCTGCGCGCCGAGCTCCGCTGGGCGTGGCTGCTCGAGGGAGCGGCACGCTGGCTCGCCGGCCAGACCGCCCACGCCCGCCCCGCGATCGCCCGACGCCTGCGTGAGGGCGACCATCCGAGCTTCCCGCCCGGCTACCGCGACGCGACGCTGCTCGGCAGCACGCTCGTCGACCTGCTCGTCTGCGAGGAGGGCGAGCGGGCCGCCGTCGCGCTGGCCACCCGCCTGCACGCCGAGGGACCGCGCGCCGCACTGCTCGACGCGTTCCGCGGTCGCGCGCTGGTCCACACCGAGGGTGCCTGGCGCTCGCACCTGGCGCGGTTGGCGGGCGCGGCCGAGCGCTCGACCCGGTGAGGATGGGATATCGACGGGTCTATGGGCCGGTCGATATCCCATCGTCCCGCGTCAGCCCGAGGTAGCGGCGGACCGCCTCGCCGTCGGCTGCGAGCACGGCCCGGTCGGCGGCGCCGATCTCCTCCAGCGGCGCCAACACGACCCGACCGCCGGGGAGCGACCACGTCGCCGCCGCGCGGCCGGCGACCAGGGCGAACGGGCGGAAGATCCCGTTGCGGACCAGGACCACGGCGTGCGCGCCGGCGAGGAACTCGCGCGAGCGCCAACCGAGTAGCACCGGGTCGAAGGCGCCGAGCAACCGCGGCGCCGGCAGCGGCGGGAGGAGCCGCGGCGCCGGCAGCGGCGGGATGGCGGCCCGGGCCCTTGCGCCCGAGCGCTCACCCGCCGCGGCATTCGGCCCGCGGCGCAGCGCCAGCAGCCCATCGCCGCGCTCGGCCAGCTCCCCGGCGATCGCCGCCAGCCCGGCGCGGGCGTCGCGCAGCGGCAGCCCGGCCCAGCGGGCGAGGTCGCGATCGCCGGCGGGCGCGTGGCCGCGCAGGTAGCGCCGGGCCAACTCGGCGAGCGCCCCATCGCGGTCGGGCGGCCGGACCGGGGTGCCGAGCCAGTCGCGGACCCGCACGAACGCCTGCTCGCCCCCGGCCACCGGGCCGCGGACGATCTCGCCCCGCAGCGAGGCCAGCAGTAGCAGGTGAACGAGCGCCTGACCGGCGGTCGGCACCCCGGCGGCCTGGAGCCGCACTCCGAGCTGCGCCCGGGTCAGCGGCCCGTCGTCGGCCAGCGCGCGGACGATCACCGCCGCGCCGCGCTCGGCGGCGTCGGGGCCGACGCCCTCCTGGGCCAGCCGGCGGGCGTTGCCGGTCCAGAGCGGGGGCGTGGTCAGCGCCTGCAGCCACGGGTAGTCCTCGGCGCAAACCAGCTGCAGCGTCCCGCGGTTCAGCCAGGTGACGAGCAGCGAGCGCTCCTCGGTCAGCGCCCGGTCGACGGCGTCGGCGCCGAAGCCCTGGCTGCGGGCCCGGATCGCCAGCCGGAAGCCGCGGGCGTCCTGGGCCTGGACGGCGAGCAAGCGTTCGGTCACCAAGCGGGCACCACCTGCCGGCGGGCCGGACAGGCCCTGGGACTCGAGCCGCTCGGCGAGCAGCGAGCCCGAGCCCGGCGGTGCGCCCGGGCCGCCGCTCACGCCGCGGCGGCCGCCGCGGGGGCGACGGCGACGCCGGCGATCATCGGCCGCACAAACGGCGGCGCCTTGGGCAGCCGTCCCGTCTCGAGCGTCTCGACCTCGAACCCGGCGGCCCGGATCGCCGCCAGCGTCGGGCGGTTGCAGCGGCAGCCGTGCCCGAACCGGCGCCACAGCGGGTCCAACCGGTCCTGCCAGCGGGCCAGACCCGGTTCGTCGGCCCGCACGTGCTCGATGAACAGCAGCCGCCCCCCCGGCCGCAGCAGCCGGCGCACCTCGGCCAGCGCGGCGGCTGGGTCGCGGACCGTGCACAGGACGAGCGTCGACACGGCGACGTCGAAGCTGGCATCGGGCAGCGGGATCGCCTCGGCCGGCGCCTGCACGATCCGCGCCGTCCCCGCCGTCCCCGCCGTCCCCGCCGTCCCCGCCGTCCCCGCCCCGCCCTGGGCGACCCGGCGCCGCAGCCGCGCGACCATCGGCGCCTCGGGCTCGACCAGCACCAGCTCGCTGACGCCCGCGGGATAGCGATCGACGTTGACGCCGGTGCCGGCGCCGATCTCCAGCACGGCACCGTGCGCGCCGGCCAGCAGCGCCGAGCGCCGCGCGGCCAGCCCGGCCGCCTCGGTGTCGGCCATCAGCCGGTCGTAGCCGAGCGCGAAGATCCGTCCCCACAGGCTCACGCGGCGATCCTACCGTCCCTCAATGGAGCAGCGTCTCGTAGATCACCCATACGATCACCAGCCCGATCCCCAGCGCGATCAGCAGCCCGGCGGCCAGCCGGGCGGGGACCACGGTGGGACGCCGGTCGGGGTCCGGCTCGGCGATGATCTCGGCCTCGAGCAGCACCTCGCGGGCGGCCATCACACCGCTCTGGGGGACGAGCACGTCGCGGGGCCCGGCGGCGAGGAAGTCCGGCACGTCGAAGCCGGCGGTCCGCCGCAGCATGCTCGGCACGCCCTCCTCGAGCAGCATGCCCTGGATGAACTCGGCCTCCGCCTGGTTGCGCGCGCCGGCCACCCGGACCAGCTGTCCTTCACCGAGCTGTGGCTTGATCTTGCGGGCGCGGCGCCGGCGCTCGGTCACCGGCGCCGGCTCGACGCGGGTCAGGTCGTGGACCAGCGGCACCCGGCAGCTCGGGCAGAAGCGCTCCTCGGCGCCGTGGCCAGAGCCGCAGCCGGGGCACACGAGCGGGGGGCCGTCCACCCCGCCCGCGCCGCCCACCCCGCCCGCGCCGCCCACCCCGCCCGCGCCGCCCACCCCGCCCGCGCCGCCCACCCCGCCCGCGCCGCCCACCCCGCCCGCGCCGCCCACCGGCATCAGGCGACGACCAGCTCGGCCTCGCTCACGCTGCCGTCACGGATCGTGAACGCGCGGACCAGCGGCTCGGCCCCCGCAACGCCGACGATCAGGTACAGGGCCTCGGGGTAGAAGGCGAGGTTGATGTCGGTCTGCGACGGATACGGCTCGCTCCGGGTGTGAGAGTGATAGATCGCCCCGAGGTCGAGATCGGCGTCGTCGATCGCCATCTGGATCCGGTACTGCTCGGCGCCGTCGATCTCGTAGCGCAGGGCGCTGGCCGCGGCGTTCTCGGCGCGGTAGACCTTCACCGCCTCCCCGGCGCGGCTGGCGATCATGCCGCAGCACTCCTTCGGCGCGTCCTCGCGCGCGTGGGCGACGATCTCTTCGTACAGGTCTCGGGCCATCCGCATCGGCAGTGCGAGGCTACCAGCGCCACGGCAAGCCGAGTCTCGGCACCGAGCTACCGACACAAGGCGTCGTGAGCCGAGGATCGAGCCGCTGTCGCGCCGCGCTTCAACCGCCGTTAACGAACGCATTCGGCAGCGCCTTGCGGATGTCGCGCTGGCGCAGCGTCGCCAGCAGCGCCGAGTGCTGCGCTTCGCTGGCCATGATCTGCGCGCACACCTCGATCAGTCCGGGGTGGCGGAGCAGCGAGATCGCCAGGTGGTAATTGCGCTCGAGCACGTCCTCGACGTCGCGGAGCAGCTTCAGCCAGTCCTTCGCGACGCGGTCCCGGGCGAGGTCGACGATCACGTGGTGCCGAGCCAGCGCCGCGTTGGCCGCCGCCACGGACGTCGGCCCGTCGCCCGGGGCGCTCGCGCCGAGCGGCGGCAGCTCGAGCTCGAGCCTGGCGATGTGGGAGCGCTCGTGCGCGGCCAGCTCGCCCGCCGTGCTCAGCGCGCGGCCCTGGAGCACGCCGGCGGCCAGCGCCCGACCGTAGACGAACAGCACCTGGCGCTCGACGACGACGAGGGCGCCCATCAGCTCGGCGTCGCTCGGCGGCGGCTTGGTGTCGGCCAGCGCCGCCGGCGACCCGAGCAGGCCGCAGACCCCGGCGGCGCCGGTCAGCACGCAGACCCCGGCGGCGCCGGTCAGGACGCGGGCCCCGGCGGCGCCGTTCAGGCCGCCCGCGAGCAGTTGGCGTCGGGTCAGCTCGGGCATCGATCTCCCCGGTCGGCTACTCGGCGCCGCTGACCAGCGGCCCGAGCAGCGCCGGGGCGCCGAGCGCCTGGCGCACCAGCGCGACGTGCTGGGCGTCGTTACCCAGGATCGCCGCGAGCGCCGAGCGCGCCCCGCCCGGCGCGAGCAGCGGGATCGCCGACAGGTAGGCCCTGATCTGCGCCCGCTCGACGTCGTGGAGCAGGCGCAGGACCTCCTCGCGGGTCTGCGGGTGCCCGAGGTCGTAGGCCGCCTGCGGCCGGTGCGGCTTCCCGTGCTGGCGCTTGACCAGGGAGAACAGCTCGCCGGCGTGCGCGACCTCGTCCCTGAGGAACTGCTTGGCCACGCGCGCGGTGCGTCCGGCGAGCAGCGGGATGCCCGCCGTGTAGGCGGCGATCGCCTGGTGCTCGAGGTCGAGCAGGCGGTTGAGCAGCTCGACGTCGACACGGCGTTGCGCGGGGGACAGCTTCTGCACCGCGGGCGTCGGGCCGCTCCCGCAGGCCGCCACGCCGGCGGCCAGCCCCGCCGCCACCCCGCCCGCCAGCAGCCCGCGGCGCGAGGCGAGGGGGAACCCCGGCCGCCCGCTCGCATCGCGCTCGCCGGTGGACATCAGCGCGCCCGCGCACAGGGGCCGGCCGGCGCTCCGGCCCTCAGGGCTCGCGAACAAATTATTGGGCGCTCCGACGGTGTCTGGACGCGCCTGACGCCACCGGCTCGCCCTCAAATACTCCCGGTATTATCTGGGCGAGCCGGCGACGCCAGCCACGCCCAGCTACTCGCCGGACCATCCCAGTAATTTGCCCGCGGGCCGTTACCACCAGACGGTGGAGTCCAGATTCTCGATCTCGTCGAGCGGACGGGTGTAGATGCCCGAGGAGAAGTACTTGCTGCCGTCGTCGGCGACGATGAACACGACGTTGCCCTCGTCGAGCTCGCCGGCGATCCGCACCGCCACCCGCGCGATCGCCCCGGTCGAGACCCCAGCGAACAGCCGTTCCTCGTCGAGCAGCTTGCGCGTCCACACGATCGCGTCGCGGTTGGTGACGAAGATCTTCCGGTCCAGCAGCGAGAGATCGATGATCGGCGGGATGAAGCCGTCGTCGAGCGAGCGCAGGCCCTGGACGGGCTCGCCCTGCATCGGCTCGGCGGCAACGATCTTGACGCTGTCGCCGAGCTCCTCCTTGAGACGCCGGCCGTTGCCCATCAGCGTGCCGCCGGTGCCGAGGCCGGCCACGAAGGCGCTGACCTCGTCGAGCTCCTCGAGGATCTCCAGCGCGGTACCGTTGTAGTGGGCGTCGGGGTTGGCCTGGTTGCCGTACTGGTAGGGCATGTAGTAGTCGGCGTCGCGCTCGGCCATCTCGAGCGCCATCTCGATCGCCCCGTTGGACCCCTTGGCGCCCTCGGAATAGACGATCTCGGCGCCGTACATGCGCAGCAGGTCGGTCCGCTCCCGGGTGACGTTGTCGGGCATCACGACCTTCAGCGGGTAGCCCTTGCGCCCGCAGATCATCGCCAGCGAGATCCCGGTGTTCCCCGAGGTCGGCTCGAGGATCGTCTGGCCGGGCCGGATCAGCCCCTTGTCCTCGGCGTCCTCGATCAGCGCCCGGCCGACCCGGTCCTTGACCGAGCCGGTGGGGTTGCGGGACTCCAGCTTGGCCCAGATCCGCACGCCTGGCTTGGGGCTCAGGCGCTTGAGCTCGACCAGCGGGGTGTGGCCGATCGCCTGCACGATGTCGCCGTAGCGCCCGCCGCAGGGCTTGTTCTTGAGCTCTCCCGCCGACATGCTTCAGGAAGTGTAGCGACGGCGCCCTGGGGCCCCCGGGGTTCGCTCCTCAGCGCAACGGCGTCTCGTAGCGCACGCGGGCGCAGCCCGCCACGTCGGCGTGGCGGGGGTGCCATGCGTGGACCGACCAGCCGTGGCCGCGGGGCTTGAACACGACCACCGGCCGGCCGCTGCGGATCGCCCGGCCGGGCTTGTAGCCGACGTCACCGACGTTCACCTCGAGCGCCCACGCGAGCAGGCTCTGGTTGCCCACCGGTCCCACCGCCGGGCCGCAGCGGCGGATCGCCCGCCTCCCGCCGACGGCATCAATCGCGTCGTCGAGACGCGCCACCAGCGCCGAGTCGGCCCGCTCGTCGGACACCTGCCGGCGGGAGACCCGCTCGTCCTCGCGCACGTACGGAATCAGCCCGAGCACGAACACCAGCACCACCACGGGCCCGGCCAGGCGCAGCCACGGGGCCGCCGGCAGCGCGTCGAGCAGCCGGCCGACCGCGGCGGCGGCGAGCACCACCAGCACGGCCGCCGGCTCGAGCAGGTAGCGGGCGACAGCCGAGAAGCCGTGCAGCGCCAGGGCCAGCTCGATCACCACCCACAGCGCCGCCGCCGCCGCCAGCGTCAGCCACGCCCGGTCGCGCCGCAGCACCGCCCACGCCACGGCCAGCAGCGCGGCGATCTGGATCGGCAGCCCGAGCAGGCCGCGCAGCCGCCGGATCACCCCGGCCAGCTTGCTGCCGTGGATCTGGCGCGGCGAGTTCAGGGCCAGCTCGCCGGGGTGCAGCGCGCTGTGCGAGGTCACCGCCGGGACCGCGAACCACAGCGCGAAGATCAGCGCCACGCCGGCCACGGCCAGCGGCCGCATCGCGGGCACGGCGCGCCACGACCACAGCGCGTAGAGCCCGGCGAACAGCCAGCCCTCGGGGCGGGCCAGCCCGACCAGCACCAGCACTGCGAAGGCAAGTCGGTAGCGGCGGCGCAGGTGAGCGTCGATCGCGGCCAGGCACAGCGTCGTCGTGAACGGGTCGGAGTTGGCGATCAGCAGCAGGTGCGCGTAGTCGCCGATCACCGGCACGCCGGCGCCGGCGATCGCCGCGGCGACGATCGGCCCGGCGCGGTGCTCGGGCCGCGCCGGGGTCAGCCGGTAGGCGATCCGGGCGGCGAACACGACCCCGGCCAGGCCGCCCGCCCAGGCGGTGATCACCCACAGCCGGGCGGCGAGGTGGCGTCCGAGCAGCGAGTACGGCAGCGTGAACAGGAACGTCAGCGGCTTCCACGAGGGGGCGCCGTCGGTGTTGAGGTTCCAGTGCAGCGTCTGGCGCCCCCATACGAGCCAGCCGAACGCGTCGTAGCCGGGGCGCGCCCGGGTCAGCGCGACGAGCAGGATCGAGACCCCGATCAGCGCCAGCGCGATCAGCGCCGACGCCGGCGTCACCCGCGGCGGTCCCCGACGCATGCCGCGCCGCCGCGGCCCCCGGGCCGATCGGGCGCGCGTCACCTGCGCTGGTGGGAGGCCGCCGACGCCATCTACAGCGAGCAAACTGATATGGAGAGACGCTTGTCAAGAGGGGTTGGCTGATTTTTTCGCATTTCGGCTGGTGGCTCGGGGGGTTTGTGGTTGGCTGGGTGGGTGGCGGTCCGGCTTGCTGTGCGCGACGCGGGTCAGACTGATATTCGCGGGTTGCGGGGTTGGCTCCCCGTGCCGCAGGACCATGGTTCGTCGTGGGGAGCCGCTGTCTGATATGGCGGTCGTTTTGTCAAGTACGCAGACGGAATT
>JBBSFX010000050.1:0-18134 GCA_038254735.1 Solirubrobacterales bacterium | reverse complement strand
TCCGCGAAACCTGCCGCCTGCGACAGCGGCGCCTCCACACCTACCTCACCGACGCGATCACCGCCCATCAACACGGGCAGCCCGTCCCCACGCCGCTCCAGGCCTGATCCACGATCAGACCCCGACCCCGTGAACGGTTACGACTCCACGCCCCTCGCAGAGCACCTGCACCGCTGGGTGGACTGGGAGGCGCTTCCCGAGCCGCTCGATCACGTCTCGGCGAAGGGTCCTTGGAACCGGGAAGGATCAGCAGCGTGCGTTCAGGACGGAGGCCAGGAGGAAAACGAGCCGTCGTGATGAGGAAGCGGCGAGGGCGGCATCTGCCGCCGCTCACCGGACCCGCGGCTGCTCAAGGGACGTGCCCCGGGCGCGCCGGCTCGTAGCCGGCCCCGTGTCACCCGGAGGGGGTTGAACCGTCTGATCGGGCGTAGCGGGTGGGGCGTCCCTCGCGGTGGTTGAGGCGATCGCGTTGTGGCCCGACCGTGGCAGTGGGGTCCAGCGCGGAGGCGACTCCGGCCCGGAAGATCCCCCAACGCTCGAGCAGCCCGCCGGCAAGAACCGCCAAGCCGCCGGCGATCGCCGCCGGTCGGCGACCTCGGCTCGTGGCGACAACCACGGCACCGACGCCGGTGAGCCCCTCGGCGGCCCGCAGGAACTGTCCGGGGCGCCCACCGTGATAGGCGTTCCCGACGCGCTCGCTCAGGCGGCGCTTGACCACCTCGGTGAGGACGAGCTCAGCCGCCGCACCGGCGACGGTCAGGCGGCGGGCGGCGGCGGCGCTGCGGCTGGGCGTCAGCGCCGTCGCCAGACCGCCCGCCGTCGCCAACGAGCTCGCGGCGAATACGAACGGCATCTCGTCGCGGGCATCGTGCCAGGCCGGCACGGCGGTGTTGGAGATCAGCGTGGCGGTGTAGGTCGCCAGGCCCGGCCCGAGCACCGCCCCGGCATACTGCCCCGCGCGGCCGAGGCGGGGCAGCAGACCGGTGAACTCCCGCATCGCCCCCAGCGTCACCGCCGCGCCGAAGCCGCTGAGAATCCACGACCCGACGCTCATCGGCGAGGTGACCTTGAACACCCGCAGCATGTTGAGGAACCGTTGGGGTTTGCCCAGATCCTTGATCAGCAGCACGGGGCTGATCACCGCGCCGGCCAGCGCCGCCCCCTGCGCGCGGCGGGCGAGCTCATCGTTGCCCCGCCAACTGGCCAGGAGCGCCAGCGGGGCCGACGCCCCCGCCACGCCACCGACCCAGAAGTACAACGGGATCTCCTTTGACCACACGGGCTTGGCGATGACAGGCTGCCCGTAGTAGGAGCGGGGCTCGCCGGGCGGCACCATCGACCGCTCGCCTCCGCGCCGCTGGGAGCGCGCCACTCCCGAGACCGTCGTCTGGCCCTGGGTGGGCGCCGATCGGCCGGGGCCGCTCACTGCCGCCCGCCCACGACCGCCGCAACCACGCCGGCCAGCAGCGCGCCCGCGGCCAGCGCCGTCGTGCGCCACAGGTCGGGCAGGTCACGCGTGGCGGCGACCGGATCCGGCGGCAGCCCGTAGACCTCGGGCTCGTCGAGTAGCAGGAAGAACGCCCCGGCGCCGCCGACGCCGTCGTCGGGGTCACCGAGATACAGCGACGCTCCCTTCTCCCCGGCCTCGATCACGACTTCCAGGCGGGCCTGCGCGGTCTCCCGGAGCTGCTCGAGCGGACCGAACTGGATCGAGTCGGTCGGGCACGCCTTGGCGCAGGCCGGCTCCTGATCGGCCTTGAGGCGGTCGTAGCACATGGTGCACTTCCACACTCGCCCGTCGTCCTGGCGCTGATCGAGCACGCCGAACGGGCATGCCGGAACGCAGTAGCCGCACCCGTTGCACACGTCCTCCTGGACGACGACGGTCCCGAACTCGGTGCGGAACAGCGCGCCGGTGGGACACACGTCCAGGCAGGCGGCGTGGGTGCAGTGCTTGCAGACGTCGGAGGACATCAGCCAGCGGAAGTCACCCATCTCATGCGTCGGCATGTCGACGCGGTCGGCGAGGCTGCGCAGAGACGCGTGCGCCACGAGGTCCTCCGGCGCTCCATCAGAGATGTCGAGCGGACGGCGCTGCTCGATGAACGCCACGTGACGCCAGGTGTCAGCGCCGAGACCGCCCGTGTTGTCCATCGACATGCCGAGTTGGTTGAGGCCGTCCTCGGGCACTCCGTTCCACTCCTTGCATGCCACCTCGCACGCCTTGCAGCCAATGCACACGCTCGTGTCGGTGAAGAAGCCCATCCGAGACTTGGCGTCCTCGCCGTAGGTCGCGGGCCAAAAGGTGGTGACCAACTCCGGCGTGCTCATCGGGCCGCTCCTTCGCCGGTCGCCCGGTCTCGGTATCCCTGCACGAACTCCAGCAGCGCCGGTCCACGGGGACGGCGGCCCGGGCGCACATCACACGTGGAGGACTTGAACTCGGAGATGTGGACGTTGGAGTCGAGTACCAACGGCAGCAGATCGTTGGCCGAATCTCCGGTCGACAGGCCGTTGGTTCCCCAGTGATAGGGAATCCCCACCTGATGGACCGTCCGCCCTTCCACGGTCAGCGGCACCATCCGGTCGGTGACCAGCACCCTCGCCTCGATCGCCGTGCGCATCGTCACGATCGTCGCCCAGCCGTTGTTCTCCAGGCCGCGCTCAGCGGCGAGTTCGGGAGAGACCTCGATGAAGGGTTCGGGCGCCAGCTCGGAGAGGTACGGCGTGAAGCGCGACATCCCGCCGGCCGTGTGATGCTCGGCGATCCGGTAGGTGGAGAACGCATACGGGAATAGCTCCGCGCCAGGCTGACCGTCGACCGGGTTGTAGAGATTGTCGTCGCGGTCGAACGTCTGGCGCGTCGGGCTGGCCCGGCGGCGGTAGAGCGCATTGCCCACCGGGGACTCATGGGGCTCGTAATGGGTCGGCAGCGGCCCGTCGGTCAAGCCGGTGGGAGCGAACAGCCACCCCTTGCCGTCAGGCTGCATGATGAACGGCTCATCGCCGCGCAGCGCGTCCTCGGCCCGCGCCCCCTTTGGCGGCACGTAGTCCGGTGGCTTGTCGGCCTTGAAATCGGGGACGTCGTGCCCGGTCCACTTCGCCTTTTCCCCATCCCACCACACGTAGGCCTTGCGTTCTGACCACGGCTTCCCCTCGGGGTCAGCCGACGCCCGGTTGTAGATGATCCGCCGGTTCATCGGCCACGCCCACGCCCACTCGGCGGCGACCCAATCCTGCTCGCCGCCCGGCTTGCGCCGGTTGGCCTTGTTCTCCTCGTCTCCGTAGACGCCGCAGTAGATCCAGCAGCCACTCGCCGTCGAGCCGTCGGCCTTCAGCGACGTGTAGCCGCTGAGCGCCTTGCCGTCGGCGACGGTGAACCCGGAGATCTCTCGCAGCACCGCCTCGGCGTCGGGATCGGCCGTCGGTCCCTTCTCCGGCAACTCCCAGGCCAGGTCCAGGATGGCGCGGTCGCGCGCTTCGGTGGACCCGGCCAGCTTATGGCGGATCCGTTTGCCCAGGTGGTACATGAAGTGCAGCTCGGAGCGGCAGTCATCAGGCGGCTCGACGGCCTTGTTGTGCCACTGCAGCAGGCGCTGGGTGTTGGTGAACGACCCATCCTTCTCGGTGTGCGCCGCCGCGGGCATGAAGAAGATCTCGGTCCCGATCTCCTCAGTCTTCAGCTCGCCGGTCTCGATCTCCGGTCCGTCCTTCCACCACGTGGCCGATTCGATCATCTGAAAATCGCGCACCACGAGCCACTTCGCCTTGGCCATCGCCATCCGGTGCAACTTGGAGTTCGCCGAGCCGACCGCCGGGTTCTCGCCCAGGACGAGGAACCCCTCCACCTCGCCGTCGCGCATCTTGGTGATCATCGGATAGATCGAGTGGTCGCCGTCGATGCGCGGCATCAGGTCAAAGAGGTAATCGTTCTCCTCGCACGCCGCGTCGCCGTACCAGGCCTTGAGCAGACTCTTGATGTAGGCGTCGGCGTGGCCCCAGTAACCGCCCGGCGACGTGTTGTTCTCGATGTAATCCCCCAGCGTCGCATCGGTCGACGCATGGGGCATCGGCAGATACCCCGGCAGGATGTTGTAGAGCGTGGGGATGTCTGTCGAACCCTGGATCGACGCATGGCCGCGCAGAGCCAGGATCCCGCCGCCGGGACGGCCCATGTTCCCGAGCAGCAACTGGAGGATCGACGCGGCGCGGACGTACTGGACCCCGGTGGTGCGGTGCGTCCAGCCCACCGAGTACACGAATGCCGTCGTCCGCTCCCGCCCGGAGTTCTCACAGATCGTCTGCGCCACCGCCGTGAACACGTCCGGTGACACTCCGCACACACGCTGCACCATCTCCGGGGTGTAGCGGGCGAAATGCCGCTTGAGGACCTGAAACACGCAGCGCGGATGCTCCAGCGTCTCGTCCAGATGCGGAGGCTCCCCACCGCGGAGCTCTGCGCCGTGCGCCCCGTGGGACTGCTCGGCCTCCGCCGCCTGCTCGCGCTTGCCGGCCGAGGAGGGCACCTCCATCCCCTCATAGCGCCAGGAGGACACGTCATAGGCCCCCTGCTCCTCGTCAAAGCCGGAGAACACACCGTCGAGATCCTCGGTATCGGCGAACTCCTCGGTGAGGATCGTCGCCGCGTTGGTGTACTTGACGACGTACTCGCGAAACTCGCTACCCGTCTGCAGGACGTGGTTGATGATCGCGCCCAGCCAGACCACGTCGGTCCCGGTGCGCAGCGGGACGTGGACGTCAGCGATCGCGCTCGTCCGGCTGAAGCGCGGGTCGACGTGAATGATCTTCGCGCCGCGGTTGCGCGCCTCGACGACCCACTGAAAGCCGACCGGGTGACACTCCGCCATGTTGGAGCCCTCGATCACGATGCAATCGGCGTTCTGCAGGTCCTGCAAGAAGGTGGTGGCACCACCGCGCCCGAACGAGGTTCCCAGACCGGGAACCGTGCTCGAGTGTCATATCCGTGCCTGATTCTCGATCGACACCGCTCCCACCGCGGTGAACAACTTCTTGATCAGGTAGTTCTCCTCGTTGTCGAGGGTCGCCCCGCCCAATGAGCAGAAGCCAAGCGTTCGGTTGAGCTTGTTGCCGTCCTGATCGACGTCCTCCCACGTGCGCGCGCGCGTGTCCAGGATGCGGTCCGCGATCATGTCGAGCGCCTGGTCAAGCTCGAGGTCCTCCCACCCGGTGCCGTGGGGCCGGCGGTAGCGGATCTTCGTCTCGCGCTTCGGGCTCGTGACCAGGCTGAGCGTGGAGGACCCCCGCGGGCACAGGCGCCCGCGAGAGACCGGGCTGTCCTTGTCCCCTTCGACCTGAACGACCTTCTCGTCCTTGACGTAGATCGACTGACCGCAACCCACCGCGCAGAAGGGACACACCGAGCTGACGACGCGGTCCGCGGTCGCCGTGCGCGGCTGCAGCTCCTCGGAGCGCTTGGACTGCGCCGCGCGGCCGAGGGCGAACCGATCGCCGGAGAGCTGGCGAAGAAGCGGAGGGCGGCGCACGGCAGCGAGATCGTACACCTCAGGCGGACCTCCGAGCCGAGGGAACGCATCGGCTCGGAGCTTGCGGTTCCCGAGCTTACATGGAGGGCGACGATGGGCTGAGGACGTGCCGCCTCCGGGTAAGGTGTGCCCCTTCTCGGATCCACCGTCTCGACGGGAATGCGTGGAGTGCGAGCTCGATGAGCGCCCCGTCCTCATGGAAAGCAACGCGGCCGCGCGCCGGTGCAGTACTGCGCGCGAGCGGCCATCGTCGGCGGTGCTTCTTCCCGGATCGGTCGGACCGGCAAACACGTTTCGGCGCATCCGGTCTTTCACGGCGACCGTTCAGGGCGCGGTGGCCGCGAGGCCGGCCGCGCCGGCGTCCGCCGCTCGGACGCGCACGTACAGCAGCCGCGGGGCGGTGCGCAGGTCGGTCAGCGGGTACAGCGGCACGTCGGTGATCGCGCTCGAGGCGAGCCGGAACTCCCGTGCCAGCGCGGGCGCCAGCAGATGGGCGTCGAAGCGGCCGTCGAGCACGACCGCGTCGACGTGGTCGGCGTCGAGCGCGGTCCGCAGTGAGGCGCTGAGCGCGAGTGGTCCGCGCCGGGCGCTCGAGCGCAGCACGTCGGTGATCGCCTCGCCGTGGGCGAACGAGCCCTTGCCCGCCTGGGCCGCGTACCACGGGTGGCGGAGCACGACCACGTTGCCCGGCAGCGCCCGCAACCGCGCCAGCAGCTGCGCCCCGGCGGCGCGGTCGGCGGAGGTGGGAAGCTGCGCGGCGATCGGGTAGGCCAGCAGCGCCGCCTGCGCCACCGCCACGACGGCCACGCCGATCGCCGCCGTGGCGCCGGGCAGCCGGCCGCGCGGCCGCGCGCGCGGCCGCGAGATCCGGGCGAGCGAGGCACCGCGAGCACCGGCGAGCGTGGCACCACCCCCACCGGCGAGCGAGGCACCACCCCCACCGGCGAGCGAGGCACCACCCCCACCGGCGAGCGAGGCGCCGCGCCCGCCGCGCAGGCACTCGCCGGCGGCCAGCCCCGCCAGCAGCGCGATCGCGGCGTAGGCGGGCATCAGCACGTTGGCGTAGCCGCCGGTGTGCAGGCGCGAGAGCCACGCCGCCGCGATCAGCCCGCCCGCGGCGAGCCCGTAGTACGCGGCGCCGGATCGTGCCCACTGCCGCAGGCCGGCGCGGCGCGCCCACAGCACTGCGCCGGCGAGGATCAGCGCCGCCAGCGGCCAAAGCGGGCCGAGCACGTCATCGGTCCAGAAGCTCACCCACACCCCCTGGGCCCACGCCTGGCCGGCCAGCTCGTCGAGCACGTAGTACCCGTACCAGCCGCCGGAGGCGGCCTCGAGCGCGACCGTCGAGCCGGCCACCAGCCCCAGCAGCGTGAGCAGCGCCGCCACCCCGACGGCGCGGCGGGTGAGCAGCAGGTAGCCCAGCAGCGGCACCAGCGCGACCAGCGCGATCTGCTTGGTGAAGAAGGCCAGGAACGCGAGCACGCCGAGGCCGACCCCGCCGCGGACGCCGCGGGCGCTCCGGCCCCACGCCACCGCCAGCAGCGTCAGCGCGACGAACAGCGAGTCGACCCGGCCGGTGTCGAGCCACGCGCCGGAGATCCGGAAGGTGGCCGCGAACAGCCCCGCGGCGAGCAGGCCGGCCACACGCACGCCGGTGTCCCGCCGGACGATCCAGGCCAGCGTCGCCATCGCGCCGAGCGAGGCGACGAGCGAGACCAGCCGCAGGGTGAGGAAGCCGACGCCGATGAGCTGGCCGACGGCCGCCGACACCCAGTAGTAGAGCGGCGTGTACGTCCAGCCGACGTAGGCCAGCGACGGCGCCGCGTACAGCGAGTGGCCACCCGCCGCCCGCGCGGCCAGGCCGACCGAGCCGCCCTCCATCCAGTCGAGCTCGTAGGGGTAGCCGATCCGGTGGGCGGCGACCCACAGGTACACGAGCAGCGGCGCCGCGGCGGCGAGCGCGACGGCGGCCAGCGCGACGCGGCGGGTCACCGCGACACCGCCCGCCGGTACAGGGTGACGTTGCGGTCGCGGGGACCGCCGGCGTAGCCGTGGGGCCGTCCGCCCTGGGCGTCGAGGTAGGCGAGCTGGCGCGAGATCGTGCCGAGCCGGCCGGGGAGCACGTGATCGAGCATCCAGGTCTCGATCGCCGCCCCTCCCCCCTCCGTCGCCAGCACCCGTAGCGCGCGGGCCTGCTGGGGGTAGTCGATCAGCGAGGCGGTCTCGATCAGCCAGTAGCCGCCGCGCGCCGTGACCCGGGGCACGATCCGGTTGCGGTGGGTGTGCCCGGCGATCGCCGCGAGCACCCGGGGGTCGCGGTCCAGCAGCGCCAGGACCCGCTCGCCGCCCTCGGCGCCGGCCAGCGGCTGGTGGGAGCAGACGATCACCCAGTCCCCGCCGGCGCCGGCCAGCGCGCGCTCGAGCCACGCCGGCTGCTCGGGCGCGACGAGGCCGCCCGAGCCGCCGGCCCGGCGGGCGAGGTCGAGCACGACGAGGCGCACGCCGCTGCCGACGGCGACCGTGTAGTCGAGGCGGCCCCGCCTCGGCGCCACGCCGGCGGCGGCGCCGAGCGCGCGGACCACCTCCGGGGCGTCGAGCTCCCGGCGCCCCGGATCGGGCGGGACGCTGACCTTGGGGCCGCGCAGCGCCTGGGCCAGGAAGGCCGAGACGAGGCCGGGGCTGGGCGGGCCATCGGGCGAGAAGCCGGCGCCCCCGGCGACCGTCCCCGCGGTGCTCCCGGCGGCCGCGCCCGCGGCGTCCGCGCCCCCGCCCCTGGCCCCCGAGGTCAGTCCCGGCGGGAGCCTCAGCCCGGGCGGCAGGTCCCACAGCGCCGCGTCGCCGAGCGCCAGCGCCCGCGTCTGCGGCGTCGGGGCGATCTCGCCGGCCACGAGGATGTCGTGGTCGCCCAGCACCGGGTGCCAGCGGCCGCCGATCCCGGGGCCGGCGAACGGCCGCGCCGCTGCGGCGAGCAGGCCCGGGTGGCGCGGGGCGTCGAGGTCGGGACGGTAGTAGAACGGATCGGCGTCGAGGGGCGACTGGACCCCGAAGTAGCCGCCGGGGCCGCTCCCGGGCCTGGCCCGCCCTCCGCGCAACACGGCGAGGGCCAGTGCGAGCTCGTTGGCCTGGTCGTTGTCGATCAGGTCGCCCCCCTGGACGACGGCATCGGGGGCGAGCGCGCGGACCGCGTACAGGGCGCCCGCCAGCACCTGGGCGGTGAGCGTCTCCTGGGGGCGGAAGGTCGACTGGAAGGGCGCGCCGAGGCGATCGAGGAAGGTCACCCGCGCCGGCGAGGCGGCGTCGAGCACGTGGGCATCGGTGAGGTGGGCGATCGTCGCCAGCACCGCCGTCGAGCGCGCCGTCGCCCCCAGCTCGGTCCGCGGGCTCAGCGGCTCGCCGCGCCCGGGGGCGAGGACGCCGGTGCCCTCGGGGTCGCGGTAGGCGCCGCGCCGGGTCGAGCCGTCGGCGGGCGGCCGCGGGGCGTCGGGAGCGCCGCAGCCACCCGCGGTGACGGCGCCCGCGGCGACGGCGCTCGCGGCGGCCAGCGCCCGGGCGAGCGCGTGGCGGCGGGTCAGCCGCCGGGTCATGCTCCGGCCAGCCCCGCGACCACGCTCTCGTGGGTCGCGCGCCGCGTGGTGGCGAGGACGGCGATCGCGCCCGCCGCGAGCAGCCCGGCGAGCACCGCGGCGAGCTGCCCCGGGCCGGCCCGCAGCTCGAGCGTCGCGTAGCCGGCGGCGAGGTGGGCCAGCGCCGGGCCGAGCACGAACCGCTCGAGCACCGCCCCGAGCGCCGCGGCGGGGAGCACGAGCGCCAGCACCACCCCGGCGAGCAGTCGCGCGACGGCCGCTGGCCCGGCGCCGACGGCGCGCAGCAGCGCCACCGTCCGCCGGCGCTCGGACAGCGTCAGCGAGCCGGTCTGCACGAGCGCGTACAGGCACACCAGACCGTCGACGATCGCCACCGCGCGGAGGATCGACCGCAGTGTCTGCACCAGCGGAACCCCGCGGGCGACGGCGCCGCTGGCCGGCGTCGGCGTCGCCCCGAGCGCGCTCAGCGCCCGGGTCACGGCCCCCGGGTCGGCCCCCGCGGCCAGCCGCACGGCGAGCACCTCCGGCGCGCCGGGCTCGCCGGCCAGCAGCGCCGCGGCGGGCAGGTAGGCGACGCGGCCATCGTGGTCCAGCGAGCTGACGATGCCGGCCACCCGGAGCCGCAGCTCGGCGCCCGAGGGCAGCGCGACGGCGAGCACCGAGCCGGGGCTGAGGCCGAGCGCGGCGGCCAGCCCGGCGCCCACCTCGGTCTCGCCGGCGCCGTGCAGACGGTGGCCGGCGAGCAGCGCCGGGGCCTCGAACTCGGTGTGATCGCCGGGGTAGGCGATCACGTCGATCGTCTCGCCGAGCGAGTACGAGTCGGCCGCCTCGAGCTCGTAGCGCGGCGCCGCGGCGGCGACCCCGCCGATCGCCCGTACACGTCCGGCCGCCGTGGCGGGAAGCGCGGCGGTGAGCTGGTAGCGCTTGCCGAGCGCGCCGGGATCGGTCTGCAGCGCGCTGAGCGCCGAGGCGAGCGCCAGCAGCAGCAGCACGAAGCCGGCCGAGACCCCGAGCGTGACGACCGTCGCGACGAGCCGGCCGCGCCGCGCGCCGAGCAGCCGGGCGCCGAGCAAGGCCAGCCCGGGTCGCCGCCGCCTCCGAGACGGACCCCCGCCCCCGGCGCCCGGGGCGGCGGCGGTGCCGGCGAGCCCGGCGCCCCGCAGCAGCGCGACCGGCTCGCGGCCGGTGGCGCTCCAGGACGGGACGGCGACGGCGAGCACCGGTATCAGCACGCTGAGCGCCCACCCGCCCAGCAGCGGCAGGATCAGCCCGGATCCCGCCGGCGGTTCGTTGAGCAGCGTCAACAGCCGCTCGGTCGGCCCGGCGGTGATCAGCCATCCGGCGAGCAGCCCGAGGGTGGCGCCGGGCAGCGCCACCACCGCCGCCTCGGTGAGCTGGACGGCGACGAGATGGCCGCGCGAGGCCCCGACCGCGCGGCTCACGCCGAGCTCCTGGAGGCGGCGCTGGACCTCGGCGCGGGCGGAGGCGGCCAGGATCACCCCGGCCGTCCCGAGCGCGAACACCGACAGCGCGACGAGCAGGTCGATGACGATCCCGGCGGCCTGATCGAGCAGCACGCGCACGCCGGTGCGGGTGATCACCCGCACGCCGTGCAGCCCGAAGCTGAGCGTCCGCGCCTGCACCAGCACCTGGTCGAGCAGCCGCGGATCGCGCAGCCACAGCTCGGCGACGCTGACCGCCGGGTTGGCCTCGGCGCCGAAGCGGGCGTCGATCGCCGCGCGGGAGATGTACAGGCGCGGGACGCCGAGCGGGAAGCCGACGTCGTCGGGCGCCTCGGCCAGGCCGACGACCCGCAGCGGCCCGAGCCCGCGCACCAGCAGCGTGGACCCGACGTCCAGGCCCCAGGCGTCGGCCAGCCCGCGCTCGATCACCACCTCGCCGAAGCGCCCGGAGACGTCGCGGCCGGCGACGATCGCGTAGCCGCGGCGCCCGCTCCCCACCACCTCGGCCGACGCGTGCCCGAAGCCGTGGCCGCCGGCGTGGATGTCGACGTCGGTCACCTCGAGCCGGGTCGCGAAGCCGGCGATGTCCGGCAGCGCCCGGATCCGGTCGGCCACGCGCGAATAGGACTGCGGGTCGAAGCGGACGATGACGTCGGCCAGGCCGGCCGCCCGCACGGCCCGATCGAAGCCTCCGCCGAGGCTGTCGGCGAGGACCAGCGCGGCGCTCAGCATCGCCGCCGCCAGCGCGATCCCGAGCGTCGTCACCATCGCCCGCCGCCACCGGCGTGAGAGGTTGCGGCGGACCTGGGCCGCCAGCGCCCTCATCGCCGCTGCGCCGCCGCCTCGACGAGCTGCCCCGCCTCGAGTCGCAGCACACGGACGGCGATCGCCGCCGCCTCCGGCTCGTGGGTGACGATCACCACCGCCCGCCGGGTCAGCCGGCTGAGGATCCCCAGCACGGCGGTGGCGTTCTCGGCGTCGAGGTTGCCCGTCGGCTCGTCGGCCAGCACCAGCTCGGGGTCGTTGACGAGCGCGCGGGCGATCGCGAAGCGCTGCTGCTCGCCGCCCGAGAGCTCATGCGGGCGGTGCTCGGCGACCGGTCCGAGCCCGAGCTCCTCGATCAGCTCGCCGGCGCGCCGCTCACCGCCCGGCGCGGCCCCCGGGAGCCGCGCGGGCAGCAAAACGTTCTCGCGTCCGCTGAGCTCCTCGATCAGGTGGAAGGACTGGAACACGAATCCGACGTGGCGGAGCCGCATGCGGGCCAGCGCCCGCGCCCCCTGGGCGGCGAGGTCCTCGCCGGCCAGGACGATCGCCCCGGCGTCGGGCCGGTCGAGCCCGCCGAGCAGGTGCAGCAGCGTCGACTTGCCGCTGCCCGAGCGGCCCAGCACGGCCACCACCTCGCCCGCCTCTACGCGCAGCGCGGCGCCGTCGAGCACCCGGCGCCGGGCGCGACCCCGGCCGACGTCCTTGACGATCCCGCGCGCCTCGAGAACGACCACCGGGTCACGGTACCCGGGCCGGCCCGCGGTGCTCGCCGCGTACGCGGGCGCGGTCGGCGTGGCGCGAGCCGTCGCGGTCGGCGTGGCGCGAGTCGTCGGGGGCGCGGTCCGCGCGGCGCAGGCGGGCGAACCAGCGCCCGGCGAGCGCGAACTCCGGCCCGGCGGCGAACCCGGCGGCGCAGGCGATCCGCGGCAGCGCCGGCGCGGCCACCCGGGCCCACGGGAACCACGCGCTGACCTGCTCGCCGTTCTCGATCCGGGCCACCGTCGAGCACGTCGGTCCGTCGGGCGCCTCGACTTCGACCAGCACCTCGCCGCCGCTCGACAGCAGCGCGGCGAGCCGGCCCAGCAGCCGCACCGGGGATCCCCCGATGCCGATGTTGCCGTCGAGCAGCAGCGCCGTGCGCCACCGCCCGAGCCCCGGCGCCTCGTCGAAGATGTCGCCGACGATCGCCCGCCCCCCGCGCCCGACGGCCAGCTCGACGGCGACGGGCGAGAGGTCGATGCCGAGCGCGAACACGCCACGCGCGGCGAGCGCGTGGAGGTGGCGCCCGGGGCCGCAGCCGACGTCGAGCACGGGGCCCCGGACGCCCTCGAGCAGGCGCTCGTCGGTGGCGTCGGCGGGCGCCAGCCAGCGCTCGAACCGCAGCGGGAACGTCGTCCCGTCGCGCAGCCGGGCCAGGTGCCGGACCCGCGGTCCGCGCTCGCCACGCCGCAGTTCGTCGCCGTAGAGCTGGAGTGCGCTCGGCACGTCAGATGGTCGCCAGCGCGCGGGCGAACCGGGTGTGGGGCGCCGCCGAGGCCACCGCGCGGGCGTCGGTGATCGTGTCCACGTCGCGGAGCGTACGCTGCTCGTGCACCCGGAGGCCGAGCTCGCGCAGGCGTGCGCGCTGGCGCGCGCAGGTCGCGGAGCTGCTCATCGGCACGCCGGTGAAGGCGCCGGCGACGCGCTCGCCCAGACCGACGCTCCAGTAGCCGCCGTCGAGCGCCGGGCCGAGCACGGCGTCGACCCCGGGGCGCCGCAGCGCCCGGAGCCCGTCGAGCAGCAGCTTCGGGGTCAGCTGCGGCGTGTCCATCCCGACCAGCAGCGCGGTCGAGCCGACGTCGTGGAATGCCGCCGCGAGCCGCTCCCCGAGGCCCGCTCCGCGCTGCGCGATGACCTCGAAGCCGGGACGCCGCCAGCGCTCGGCGTCGCCCTCGAACACGAGCACCCGCCGCGCCGCCGGAGTGCGGGCGACGACGTCGAGCGTGTCGTTCAGCGCGGCGGCGGCGAGCCGCGCGGCCTGCTCGGCCGTGCACGGCGGGGTGAGCCGCGTCTTCGCGCGCCCGGGCACAGGTTCCTTGGCGATCACGACCAGCGCGGGGAGCACCCCCGGTACTCAACACGGCGGCGATTACAGAAATCGAACATCGGGCGCCGGGGTGCTGAACAGCCGCTTAAACAAGCCCGGCGGCCGGGCCCGATCGGCGTTTCGTGTGCCAGTGTCAGCCCTGTGCCGGTGCCCCGCCTCGATCCCGCCGCCCCGCCCCCCGGGCCGTTTCGACCCGGTTTCTGGCGCAGCCCGCTGCGCGGGCCGCGCCTCACCGCGATCCTCGGCCTGGTCCTGCTGATCGGGCTGCCGGTGGTGATCATCACCGGGCTGCTATCCAACGACGCCTACCAGCCCGGGCTGGGTGGCAACGCCCTGGGTCGCTCCGTGGGAGCGCCGCTCGACCTCTACCTGTTCGGCTGGCCGACGCACCCGGCGTGGCTGTACGCGCTCAGCCAGGGGCTCCACGTGTCGGTCGGGCTGGCGGTATTCCCGGTGCTGCTGGCGAAGCTGTGGTCGGTGATCCCGCGGCTGTTCGAGTGGCCGCCGGTGCGCGGCCCCGTCCACGCGCTCGAGCGGCTGTCGCTGGCGCTGCTGGTCGGGGGGGCGCTGTTTGAGTTCGTCACGGGGATCTTCAACGTGCAGTACTGGTACGTATTCTCGTTCAGGTTCGTCCAGGCCCACTACTACGGCGCCTGGGTCTTCACCGGCGCGTTCCTGACCCATGTGGCGCTGAAGCTCGGCACGCTGCGCTCGACGCTGCGGACGCGCTCCGAGGTGGCGGCGCTGGCCGCGCCCGGCGCGGGCTCCCGGGCGCTGCTGGACTCGCCCAACCCCGGGCCGGTGACGATCTCCCGGCGCGCGATGCTCGGGACGGTCGGCGCCGGCTCGCTGCTACTGGGGGTCCAGGGCGCGGCCCAGGCGATCGGCGGCCCGCTGCGCCCGCTCGCCTTTCTGCTCCCCCGCGGCTCGACCCGCCCCGGGCGGCTCGGCTTCCCCGTCAACCGCACCGTCGCCGGCGCCGGGATCAGCGCCCGGAGCATCGGCCCCGACTGGCGGGTCACGCTGATCGGCGCCCGCCGGGTCTCGCTGTCCCGCGAGCGGCTGCTGGCCCTCCCCCAGCACACCTACGACCTGCCGATCGCCTGCGTGGAGGGCTGGTCGACGACCCAGCGCTGGAGCGGCGTGCGGCTGCGCGACCTGGCCGCGCTATGCGGCGTCGGCGGACCTGCCGAGGTGACCAGTCAGTCGCTCGACCACGGCACCTACGGGCACGCCACGCTCGGCCACGAGCAGGTCGCCGACGAGCGCTCGCTGCTCGCGCTGCACGTCAACGGCGTCGCGCTGTCGCCCGACCACGGGTTCCCGGCGCGCGTGATCAGCCCCGCCGTGCCGGGCGTGCACTGCACGAAATGGGTCTCGACCATGACCTTCAGGCCGGTGACGGCGTGAAGCCGGGCGGCCGAGCGGCGGCGGCGGCGATCCTGGTCGGGCTCGCGATCGCCGCCGCGGCGGTGGTGGGCTGGTTCCAGCGCCCGCGCGACGTCGTCACCGTGCTGCTGTGGTTCGCGGGGGCGATCGTGCTCCACGACCTGGTGGTGCTGCCGCTGTACTCGCTGCTCGACCGCGTCGTGCTCGGCGCCCGCCGGGTGCGAGAGGCGGGCTTCCCGATCGTCTACGTGCGAATCCCGGCGGTGCTCAGCGCGCTGCTGCTGATTGTCTTCTCCCCCGGGATCCTCGGGCTCGGCGCGGCCACGGCCCGTGGGGCCAGCGGGATCGCCGAGCACGGCTACGGAGTCCGCTGGCTGGTGGCCAGCGGCGTGATCTTCGCCCTGTCGGGCCTCGTCTACGCGCTGCGGACGCTGTCGGCACGCTCGGCGCCGGCGGCGCCGCGGCGCCGTGCGGCCGGCCCGGCGTGACGCGGCCGCGACCTTCAGCCCGCCCGCAGTGGCGCGCGGGCGAACTCGATCATCCCCGCGGCGAAGTCCGCCCCGGCCCGGAAGCCGAGCACCCGCTCGGCCCGCTCGACCGAAGCGAACACGTGGCGCACGTCGCCGAGTCGGTACTCGCCGGTGATGAGGGGCGGCGGGACGACGTCGCCGAACGCGCCGGCCAGCGCCGCGGCCAGCTCGCCCACCGTCCGCGGCATGCCGCTGGCCACGTTGAACACGCCGGGGTGCGGCGCGGGCGCGGTCAGCGCGAGCACGTTGGCCCGGACGACGTCGCGGACGTGGATGAAGTCACGCCGCTGGCCGCCGTCCTCGAACACCCGGGCCGGCCGGCCGGCGGCCATCGCGCTGGCGAAGATCGCCGCCACGCCCGCGTACGGCGTGTCGCGGGGCATCCGCGGGCCGTAGACGTTGTGGTAGCGCAGCGCGGTCACCGGCACCCCGGTCTCCCGGGCGAAGGCGAAGCACAGGTGCTCCTGGTGGAGCTTGGTGGCGGCATACACGTTGCGGGGATCGGCGGCCGCGGTCTCCGCGACGGCGACCGCCGTCAGCTCGCCCTGGCAGTGGGGGCAGCGCGGCTCGAACCGTCCCGCGGCGAGGTCCTCGGGATCGCGTGGCAGGGGTGCCACGGCGCCATGGGCGGCGCACCGGTAGCTGCCCTCGCCGTAGACCACCATGCTGCTGGCCAGCACCACGCGCCCGGCGAATCCGGCCGCCGCCAGCCGCCCCAGCAGCACCGCCGTGCCGAGGTCGTTGTGGCGGACGTAGGCGTCGATGTCGAGCAGGTCGACCCCGAGGCCGACCATCGCCGCCTGATGGCAGACGGCGTCGACGCCGCGCAGCGCCCGGGCCACGACGGCGGCGTCGCCGACGTCGCCCTCGACGAACTCGGCCGCGGGGTTGAGGTATTCGGGCGACCGCGAGTGCGCGGACGGGAGGAGCAGGTCCAGAACCCTGACCGGGTGTCCGCCGGCGACCAGCGCGTCGACCACGTGCGAGCCGACGAAGCCGGCGCCGCCGGTGACCAGGATCATGCCGGCCACCCTAGCGAGGCGCTGGCTTGCCGGGGTCGCCACGTTAGCGAGGCGCTGGCTCGCCGGGGTCGGCGCCGATGATCGAGGTGATCCTGCCGGTGCTCGACGAGGCCGCGGCGATCCCCGGAGTGCTGGCGCGGATCCCGGCCGGGTTCACGCCGTTGATCGTCGACAACGGCTCACAGGACGGCTCCGCCGCGGTCGCCGCCGCCGCCGGTGCGCGCGTGGTCAGCGAGCCGCGGCGCGGCTTCGGCGCCGCCTGCCACGCCGGGCTCGTGGCCGCCACGTCGGAGCTGGTGTGCTTCATGGACTGCGACGGCTCGCTCGATCCGGCCGAGCTGGACCGCGTCGCCGACCCGGTGCGCGGCGGGCTCGCCGACCTGTGCCTGGGCGCACGGCAGCCGGCGCCGGGGGCGTGGCCCTGGCACGCCCGCGCCGCCAACCGGGTGCTGGCCTACGAGCTGCGCCGCCGCACGGGCGCCCGCCTCACCGACCTCGGTCCGATGCGCGCGGCCCGGCGCGAGGCGCTGCTCGGGCTCCGCCTGGCGGACCGCCGGTCGGGCTGGCCGCTCGAGATGGTGCTGGGCGCGGCGGTGCAGGGGTGGCGGATCTCCGAGGTCGAGGTCGAGTATCGGCCCCGCGTCGGGGGCCGCTCGAAGGTCAGCGGAAGCCTCCGCGGGACCGCCGGCGCGATCCGCGACATGTCACGCCAGCTCCGCTGACGGCCTGGGGATCGGGCGGTCGGCCAGCGCAATCGCCGTCCGAGCTCAGCGCCGGATCAGCACCGGCGTCCCGATCGGGAGCAGCTTGGCCAGCCGGATGATCGTCGCGTTCGAGACCCGGATGCACCCATGGCTGACGCCGTGCCCGAGGCCCGACGGATCGTCGGTGCCGTGCAGCCCGATCTGGCCGTCGCCGCCGGCGAAGGTCGTGAGCACGTTCGAGTAGGCCGACAGCCCGAACGCGTAAGGCCCGTACAGGCCGTGGGGGTCCGGCGGGCGCAGCAGGTCGGTGAGGTAGTAGCGGCCCGCCGGCGTCGGCGAGACGGCGAGACCGACCCCGATCGGCTGGCTGGCGATCAGCCGCCGGCGCTCCCACACCGAGATGTGGTGGGCGCCCAGCGCCACCTCGACGCGGAACGGGTCGCTGTGCAGCGAGACGTGCCGGGAGCGGATCCAGCCGAAGCTCAGGTTGGGACGGACCGGCAGCTCGATCTCGAGCCAGCCCGGCCGGGTCCGCCGCACCAGCGCGATCAGCGCCAGCGGCTTGCCGTCCTGGCGCAGCGCCCGCACGATGCGGGGCCGCCCGCGCCCGTCGGGGTGGCGGTACACGACGACCTGGTGGGCGTGGACGTGGGCGGTGATGCTGACTCCGCGGGGGACCCGCGCCGCCGTGACCAGGGCGGCCGGGGTGAAGCGCCCGGCGGCCGGTCCGGGCAGCCCGACGAACCGCGCCGCGCCGTTGCCGCCGCCGTGCACGAGCGTCCACACGGCCGCCGCCACGATCAGGCCGACGAGCGCGGAGACGGCCACGACGCCGGTACGCCAGGCCCCGGTGCGGACATGGGCGACGAGCACGGCCGGGCGGGGCGCCGGCCCCGGGCGGGGCGGCGAGGCGAGCGGCCACGCGACGGGCGGGGCGGGGCGGGGCGCAGCGGGTGAGACGGTGCGCGGCGCCGCGGGCGGCGCGACGGGTGAGACGGTGCGCGGCGCCGCGGGCGGCGCGACGGGTGAGACGGTGCGCGGCGCCGCGGGCGGCGCGACGGGTGAG
>JBBSFX010000049.1:0-19949 GCA_038254735.1 Solirubrobacterales bacterium | reverse complement strand
GCGGTCGGTGACGCGCTCCGCGACGATCCTGACCCGCGCCGCGGGGCGGGCGGGGTGTGGCCGGCCCGGCCAGGGGGCGCGGGTCGCCACCCGCACGGCCGCCCCGGCGGCCTCGGCCGGCGCCGCCGGCCGCGCGGTCAGCCGCAGCGGCTGCCACGCCGTCGCGGCGCCGCGGCCGAAGGGGCCGCAGCACCTCGAGGCGCCGACGGCGAGGCTCGACCCGGCGCGGTTCTACACGGTGACGGTGGCGACCAACTGCGGCACGTTCGCCTTCCGCCTCGAGGTGCGCGGACAGCCGAGGACCGCGGCCTCCGTCTACGCCCTGGCCAAGCGGGGCTTCTACGACGGGCTGAGCTTCCAGCGGGTCGCGGCCGGCTTCGTGATTCAGGGCGGCGACCCGCTCGGCGACGGCACCGGCGGCCCGGGCTACACGGTCGTCGAGGCGCCGCCGCGGAACACCCAGTACGTCCGTGGCGACGTCGCCATGGCGAAGACCTCGACGGAGCCGGCGGGGACCTCCGGAAGCCAGTTCTTCGTTGTCACCGGCGCCAACGTGACGGCGTCGGCGGGGCTGACGCCCGACTACGCGCTGGCCGGCCGGATCGTCTCGGGCCAGTCGGTCGTCGACGCGATCGGCGCGCTGCCGACCAGCCCGCCGAACGACGGCACGCCGACCCCGGCCGTGGTCATGACCAAGGTGACGGTCACCGAGTCCTGACGAACCTACCGGCTTCAGAACAGCGCGGTCTGCGGCTCGGGGGCGGGAGGCTCGAGGCAGTCGGGCTCGTCGTGACGGGCGTCGTTGACGGCGCGGCCCACCTCTCGCAGCGCCGTCTCGCCCGGCGTCAGCCCCCGCAGCAGCCCGTCGAGCGCCGCCGGCGGGGTGGCGTGGTCGAGCCACGGCGCCTCGGCGTCGGAGGCCAGGATCACCGGCATCCGGTCGTGCAGCGGGGCGATCGCCGCGTTGGCCGCGGTGGTGAGGATCGTGCAGCTGCGCAGCGGCGCGCCGCCGCCCTGCCGCGGATGCCAGATCGACCACAGCCCGGCGAAGGCGAACGGCTCGCCGTCGGCGCGGGTGATCCAGAACGGCTGCTTGGGGCGGCCGGCCCGGCCCTGCCACTCGTAGAAGCCGTCGGCGAGGATCAGGCAGCGGAAGCGCTGGAACGCCCCCCGGAAAGCGGGCTTCTCGGCCGCCGTCTCCGCGCGCGCGTTGATCATCTTCAACCCGGTGTCGGGGGAGTCGGCCCACGACGGCACGAGCCCCCAGCGAAGGTGCTCGCCGCGCGGCCGGCCCTCGCGGTCGGTGCTCACCGCCAGCACGTCGTCGCCGGGTGCGACGTTGTGGCGCCGGCGGACCTCGATCGAGGGCTCGAGGCCGAAGCGGCCGCGCAGCGCGGCGGGATCCGGGGTGGCGAGCGTGTAGCGGCCGCACACGGGCGGCGTCAGCGCGACCGCGCGGCGATATCTTCGGCCCGCTTGGCCTTGGCCGCTTTCTGCTTGCGCCGGCCCCAGTAGGCGAGGCCGACGATCGCCACGAACACCAGCACGATGCCCCAGAAGATCCTCAGGTCCAGCGACAGGCCGCCGGCGGGCAGCGCGATCAGGCTGACGATCCCGAAGCCGAGCAGCAGCACGGCGACGATCAGCGCGATGATCAGCGCGACGCCGCGCACGCGGGCCGGCGTGCCGGCGCTCTTCGGCGGCGCGACCAGGCCCATCAGCTTCAGCCCGCGCAGCTGGCGGCTGCTCGGCACCTCGACACCGAGCCGCTCGGCGGCCAGCTTGAGGTCATCGGCCCGCCGCTCGGCCAGCGCCAGCGAAGCGTCGGCCATCCGCCGCAGCTGCAGGCGCTCCTGCGGCCGGGCCGCGGCGAGCGCTTTCTGGAAGTGCATGCGGGCGGTCTTCGCGTCGTAGCGCTCGGCGGCGCGGGCGCCGAGAATCGCCTGGGCGGCGGCCTTGAAGCGGGTCTCGGACTCGAGCTCCTCGTCCGAACGGCCCTCCATCTGCTGCATCGCGGCGAGCTGACTCTTCTGCTCGACCCGCATCATCCGCTGCTGCTTGGCCATGGCGGTAAGTCTACTTCGCGGAACCCGGCTTGATCACGTAGATCCGCTGGCCGCTCAGGTACCGACCGGAGTCGGCGGGGCCGGCCGGCTGGGCGGGCGGCTGGGCGGCCGGCCGGGCGGGCGGCCGGGCGGGCGGGGACCGGTACACGTCGACGTGACGGCCGCGGATCGCGCCGCCGGTGTCCTGGGCGACGAACCAGCCGCCGAAGCCGTCACTCCGGTACGCGGGGATGTAGACGAGGCTGCCGAGCGGGATCACCCGCGGGTCGACGGCGAGGGAGCGCAGGAAGCGCAGCGGGAGCGACGGCCCGGGCGCGAACGAGACGCCGGGGAGGGGCACGTAGCGCCGCCCGGGGCCCGCCGACCAGCCGCCGGCGGCGAGCGGATAGGTGACGGCGCCGGCGCGGTTGCGCCAGTAGCCGCCGGCCCGCCAGAACGGGCTGCCGGCGGCCCAGCCGTCGAATGGGGAGGTGGCCCGGCCGCCGAGGGTCACCCAGCCCCCGTCCCCGAGCGCGTCGATGTGGTAGCGCCGGCCGTCGAGGCCGAGCCCCTCGCCCTCCATCGACACCCCCGAAGCCGAGTACAACCAGTCGATCCGGTGCGGGCCCGCGAGGCCGGGCGCGTTCACCATCGCGCCGCTGAACCATGCCTCGGGCGCCGGCCAGTACTCGGTCACCGTGGTGCCGGCGAGCCAGCGGCCCGGCGCGTGCCGGCTCGGCGGCGCCGGCGCCTTGGGCGCGTGTGTCCGGGTGGGGGCGAGGCCGCCGAGCGCGGCGCCGCCGCTGGCGCTCGGCGGCAGGAGGACCGTCGCGCCGCCGGTGGCGGGCGGGACGTCGGCTCGTAGGGCCGTGCGCGCCGCGGGTCGTGCGGCGGTGCGCGCCGCGGGTCGTGCGGCGGTGCGCGCCGCGCCACGTGAGGCCGCGCCACGTGAGGCCGCGCCACGTGCGGCCGCGCCACGTGCGGCCGCGCCACGTGCGGCCGCGCCACGTGCGGCCGGCGGGCGCGCAATGGGCGCGAGCGCCGATCCCGCCGCCGTCAGGACGAGCGCGGCGTGACAGCGACGGGCGGGGGGGAGGAGGGGGACGCGCACGCTGGAACTCGTTTTCGGCCGCATGCGGGCTCGTCCTGTGCCATGAGAGCTGCGTTGCGGTTGCAACTCGCGCAGGGTAGCGGTCGCACCGTCCGGAGCGGAGGTAATCGGAGACGACGATGGGATATCGACCGGTCCAGGGACCCGCAGATCTCCCATCGTCCTTGCGGAGCCGACACCGCGCTCGCCTGCCCATTACGCTCGCACCCAATGCCGGGCTACGACGACGACGAGGACTGGGTCGGCACTCCGCCCGAGGGACGCTACAGTCGCGACCGGGCCGACCCGGGGTTCTGGTGGCGCCAGCGCCCGGTGGGGATCGCCGCCGCCGGGCTGTTCGTCGTGATCGTCGTCGTCGCGCTGATCGCGCTGCTGCATTGACACCACGTTGATCGCGCTGCTGCATTGACACGACGTTGATCGCGCTGCTGCATTGGCGCCACGTTGATCTCCCTGCTGCATGACCTCGCGCGAGGCGCGTCGGCGCCCGCCGGTAACGTCAGCACCGGTGCGCCCGGTTCCCCAACCTCCCAACGTCGCGCTGCGCACCGGGCGCGAAGGGGAGCCCGAGGTGGTGCTGGCGTTTCCCTACGACGCCGCGATCGTCGCGGCGGTGCGGGGGCTGCCCAACCGCCGCTTTGACTGGAACCTCCGCGAGTGGAGCGCGCCGGCCGACGACTGGGTCGGCCTGCGGATCGCCGACCTGCTCGATCGCTTCCCCGAGCTGAGCACCGATCCCGTCGTCGACCGCTGGCTCGCCGGGATCGAGCGCCGCTGGGTCGGGTACGTGCGCACGGCGCGCCACGACGGCCGCGGCTGGTGGGCGCTCGACACGCTCGCCGGGACGGTCCCGCCGGCGCTGGCCCGCGACGCCATCCCCCTCGAGGGCCGGCTGCTCGTCGCGTTCACGCCCGCGCACGCCGAGGCGCTCGGCGAGCTGCGCTCGGCGCGGCTGAGCGCCGCCGCGGTGCGCTGCCTGACCGCGGTCGAGCTCGGCGAGGCGCCGCCCCCGGCGCGGCTGCTGCAGGTGCGCGGGATCGACGGCGAGCGGCTGCGGCTCGAGGTGCTGTGGGATGCCGCCACCGGCGAGGCGTTCGAGCGGCTGCCTGGCGCGAGCGGCCAGCAGGTCCCGCTCGACCCGTGGCTGGCCGACGAGCTCGACGCGTTCGTGGCCCGCCACGAGGTCGCGCTGAGCCCTGGCGCACGCCACGCGCTCGAGGCGTTGCTTGACGAGCGCCGCACGGCGACCGAGACGATCCGCCGCTCACGCGCCGATCACGGCGAGCCGATCGCCGAGATCGTCTCCGTGCTGGGTGGCGAGCTGGCGCCGTTCCAGTGGGCCGGCGTGCGCTATGTGCTGGAGGCCCGGCGGGCGTTCCTGTCCGACGAGCAGGGACTCGGCAAGACCGTGCAGGCGCTGGCCGCGCTCGAGGCCGACGCGGCGTTCCCGGCGGTGGTGATCTGTCCGGCGTCGATGAAGCTGACGTGGGAGCGGGAGGCCGGCCGCTGGCTGCCGCACCGCGCGGTTACCGTCGTCACCGGCCGGGCGGCGCTGCCGCGGGCCGGCGAGATCACGATCCTCAACTACGAGCTCGTCGCGGCGCATCTGGGCGCGCTCGCCCGGCTGGGACCGCGCGCGCTGATCATCGACGAGTCGCACTACGTGAAGAACCCGGCCGCCAAGCGGACCGCGGCGGTGCGCCGCCTCGCCGACGCGGTCGCTGCCGACGGCCTGCGCCTGGCACTGACCGGGACGCCGGTGCTCAACCACGCCGAGGAGCTGATCGCGCAGCTGCGGGTGATCGGCCGGCTCGGCGACTTCGGTTCGGGGGCCCAGTTCGCGCGCCAGTTCAAGGGCACGCTGAGCGAAGAGCGCCTGCACTGGCACCTGCGCCGGCGCTGCTTCGTGCGCCGCCTGAAGTCCGAGGTGCTGCCGCAGCTCCCGGCCAAGCGCCGCGTCGTCGTGCCGGTGGCGCTGAGCAACGCCTCCGAGTACGAGCTGGCCGAGCGCGATGTGGTCGCCTGGCTGCGCTCGCAGCCGCTCGAGCTCGCGGAGCTGAACGCCAAGATCGCGGCGACGCTACGCGCCGAGCGCCTTGCGCAGTTGACCGCGCTGCAGCGTCTGGCCGCGCGCGGCAAGCTCGCTGCGGCGCTGGCGTGGCTCGAGGACTTCCTCGCCTCCGGCGAGCCGCTCGTCGTGTTCGCCCGCCACCGCGAGATCCAGCGCGCGGTGCTCGAGCGTCACCCCAACGCCCTGCACTTGCTCGGCGAGGACTCGCTGCCCGCCCGCGAGCGCAGCATCGCCGCCTTCCAGCGGGCCGACGGGCCGCAGCTGATCGTCTGCGCGACGCGGGTGGCCGCCCAGGGGATCACCCTCACCCGCGCCTCGAACGTGTGCTTCCTGGAGCTCGAGTGGACGCCGGCGATGCACGATCAGGCCGAGGACCGCTGCCACCGGATCGGCCAGCGCGACGCCGTCAGCGCCTGGTACCTGCTGGCCGCGAGCACGATCGATGAGACGATGGCGCGGCTGATCGCCGCCAAGCGCGAGCACGTCGCCGCCGTCACCGACGGTCGCTCCGCCGGCGCCGAGGACGGACTGGTCGCCGGAGTCGTGCGCGAGCTGCGGGAGGGACGGCCGTTCCGCCATCTGCGCGCGATCGCGTGAGCATTCTGGAGGGATGGGCGAGCCTGTGTTCTACCATCGCGTCTGAAGCCCTCGTCGGGCTGTCATCCGTGGCTGGACCGTGAGCGGAGCTGCTCGAGCACGGCGATGTCGTCGAGGTCTTGGCGGCGCTTCGCTTCGGGCCGGTCACGGAAGCTCGAGGCCGCGGTCTTCATCCGGATCAGGTCCTCGGGGTGCGCGATCAGGATCCTCGCGCCGAGGACGTCGACGGCGACGGCTCGCCGGCGCAGTTGTTCATAGGAGCTGGGGGCGCCCGCGGTCTGGTCGACCGAGAAGACGTCGAGGTCTCCGTGGCGGGTGCGATCAGGAAGTTCCCGCCGTCATACAGCTGCCGCGGATCGGTGAGGTCGACCTCGAGCAGGTCGGCGTCAACTCCGCGCAGCCGCGCGCCGAGCTCGTCAAGCGCCGCGGCGAGCCTCCGCAGGTTTTCCGGCGTCCAGGCGGCGATCACGTCGAGGTCGAATGTCGTGCGCACGTGACCGTAGGCTTGGACGGCCATCCCGCCGATCAGCACGCAGTCGACCTTAGTGGCGGTCCAGGGCCCTCAGCAGCGCTGAGGCGTCTAGCGCCGGCTGTTCATCAGCCATCGCACAATGCCCAAGCCGCTACGCCGGTGATCTCGCCGGCGAGCCGGTTCCAGCTGCTCGCCAGCGCCAGCCGGTCGGCGATCGGCATCGCTGCCTGCTCGGCCAGCTGCGCCTCCTCGAACGGCACCTGCCGCACGCGCGCGTCGAGCACGAGCTCCTCCCCGCAAGCAGCGGCGAGACGGTCCAAGAACGCGATCGACGGTGACACCACTCCGCGCTCGATCCGAGAGATCGCCTGCTGGCTGGTGCCGGCGCGGTACGCGAGTTGGCTTTGCGTGAGTCGGTGACGGGCGCGCAGTTGCTCTAGCCATGCTCCAGCGACCATGATCGGCACAGCATATCTGATGTATGCGGTGGCATTGCGTTGCGTGCCGAGACCGATGCGGTCGGCGGCGATGGCAGCGGCGAGCTCGCGCGGCGCTGGTAGCGCGCCGCGTCGTGACTCGGGCCGAGCGGGCACGGCGTCGTGTCCGAGCGCGCGGCGTTGTCGTAGGTCGCGGCGATCCGGCGCCCGAACGCGATCCCCTCCACCGTCGTCACACCTTCGACCGTCAGCGTGACCGGTAGGGCACGCGGCTGCCACGAGCGTAGACCGTGCCGTTGCACTTCCGCGCGGCGGAGACACGCCCAGACCGGAATAGCGCCCCGGCGCGATCCGGCGCAGCGTGAGATGGGTCGTGGCGGCGGTCACTGCGTTCGCGATCCAGCCGCAACAACCAAAAGACGCTGCCCGCGCACCCGCCGGCCTTCAGGTCTACATGATCCTTGACAACTACGCCACCCACAAGCACGAGACCGTGAACACGTGGCTGGCGAACCATCCACGGTTCCACTTGCATTTCACGCCGACCTCGTGCTCATGGTGCGAGAAGGTACGCCGCGGCCGGCTAACCCTCAATGCAATCACCAACTAAAACTGAGACAGCGGCAAGGCGTCGATCACGGCGCCTGAGCCAGGCGGTGGGCCACGCCTGGGGTCGCGCGCTGCGTTACCCATGGGCAACGACGACGGCGTAGGAGCCGACGCCGATTAGGCGAGCCCCTGCGATTCGTCCCTCGGCGTAGATCAGCGCTTCGACCACGCCGGACTCGGGGTCGAACTCGACATCATCTACCTTGCCCAGTTCGTCGCCAGTGCTGGACAGGATCCGCTTGCCGAGCAGGTGGTGGACTTTGCCCAACAGTGTGTCGATGCCGGCGGGCGCCTCGGTTATCGCGCCGGCGTCGTTGACGGTGATGGCATCGGCGCCGAAGCCGACGATGTCTGACCACAGCAGGATGTCGCCGCTGTCGGTCTTCTTGCATTCGAGAGCGACCACGGCACGACGCTGAGGATCAACGACGAACCCGCCGATCTTCCCGACCGTCTCAGCGGAGGTGGTGCTCACGATCTTGCGACCGGTCGCCTCTGAAAAACGCATCAGCGGCCCTGGCTCAGGTGATCGCGGAACGCCTCGACCGCGGCGCCGAACCCGGCCAAATCCTGGCTGACGAAGTCCTTGGCAGCGGCAGGCAGCATCAGATGGTCCCCAGAGACCGCGAGTGTGTCTGGCAGCGGGATGAGCACTCGCGTGCCCTTGGTTCCCACCGCCTCGGACGCCTCGATCTCGTAGCCGATGACATTACACTGACCACCTCGCGGTCCCTGGACCTCGATGATCACATCGATCACCTTGCCAAGATCAACGCCGGAATCGGTCAGCGCTTGAGATCCGATTACGTCGCCGCCCGATCCGCCCGAGCCCGCGGAGGCGTCCAGCACCGACTCGCTGGACCCCAGTGCCGACTCGTCGTCGATCATCACGGCATCGGAGCCCATCGCCGCCACCGTGCTCCAGAGCAGCCCGCGGTCCGACGGGCCCGAGAACAGGCCACGGCCGGCCAGCGTGAACCCACCCACAGCGCCGCCACCGGCGGCAAAGACGACATCCTTGATCTGTGCGACGTCCTCGCCGCCCATCGTCACGACCGGCCGCTTATGGAGCTCCGAGGTGCGCATCAGGCGGCTCATGACTGTTTGCCCCGCTTACGCGGACCTGCCGGACGCGTCGGGTCGGCGATCACGCCGCCGCGGCGGCGGCGCGCCTGGACGGTCAACAGCGCCCCAACCAGCAGCACCATGACAACCACAACTACGATGACCCACACCCACCACTGCATACCAGCCTCCGAGCCGTCGCGGGCAAGAGCACCTTGGCTGACACTCTATCTTGACGCCGGCCCTCGGAAGTTCGCCGACGTATTCCCGCCGTCGGTCGGCGGGTGGTTACTGGGTGTTTCTCCCCAGACGCTTAAGAGGTGTACATAACATCGATTATCGAGCGTTGAGCGTGCGCAGGACCCTCGCTGCGGTGCCGCTCGAGAATCTCGTCCGCGACGAGAACGATCAGGGCCTGAGGGTCGGAACGTCGAGTTCGTCGAAGGCCGGGTCGGCCGTGACCACCGTCCAACCCCGACGGCGGGCAGTCGCGGCGATCAGCCGATCGAACGGATCGGACCGGGTCATCGGCAGGTCCAGCAGCGCCCACGCATCGTCGTGATCCACGGACGCGAGCCGGAATCCCTGAGCGGCACAGACCGACGCAAACGTCGTATCGGGCTCGAGGTCTAGTTTCAGCTTGCCGATCGATAGCTTGATCGCGACCTCCCAGGTCGACACGCTGCTCACGTGGACATCCGCGGAGCGGACGATCAGCTCTCGCAGCCGTGAGGTGAGCCGGGCATCATCCCCCAGCCACCAGAGCGCGATGTGCGTGTCGAGAATGACCGAGCTCAAGCGCCCGGGCGCAGATGGTCGAACGTCGCCAGCGGCGCGTCGAAGTCCTCGTCGATCTCGATGCGACCACGGAGGCATCCGGGAGGCTGGATGCGCGTGGCGGGCTCGGCGATCAACCTGGCCACCGGCGTCGCTCCGCGGCGGATGACGATCTCCTCCCCCGCCTCCACGCGCCGGATCAGCTCCGACAGGCGCGTCTTTGCCTCGTTGAGGGGCACCGCCTCACTCACAGACCGAACGTATCAACAGTGGTTGACTTGGTCAACCATGCGGCCACGGGAAACCCTCCCGACCGAGGGGAGCAGGGGACCGCCGAGCACGGCGAGGAGGACTTCAGCGCCACCTTCCTGACCAGCGCCGGCTCGGGCGTGCAGGTCTGACCCCGGGGCGCCGCCGGTCCCCGCGGCCGCGATACTGCGGGGATGCGCGCGCCGGCGCCCCCCGACGGGCAACCGTTCCACTCCCCGCTCGGGCACGGCTTCGTGCGCGTCGCCGCCGCCGTGCCCGAGCTCCGCGTCGGCGATCCCGCCTTCAACACGGAGCGCACGCTGGCGCTGGCCCGCCGGGCCGACGCCGAGGGGGCGGCGCTGGTGGCCTTCCCCGAGCTCGGGCTCGCCGGGTACTCGAGCGAGGACCTGTTCCACCAGTCGGCGCTGCTCGACGGGGTCGCCGCGGGCCTCGAGGCGCTCCTCGCCGCCAGTGCCGAGCTCGCGCCCCTGATCCTCGTTGGCGCCCCCCTGGCCACCGAGGGCGGCCTGTTCAACGCGGCGATCGCGATCCATCGGGGGCGGATCCTCGGCGCCATCCCCAAGAGCTTTATCCCCGAGTACCGCGAGTACTACGAGAAGCGCCAGTTCCGCGCCGCCCGCGACCTGATCCACCCCGAGCTCGAGCTGCTCGGTGCGCGCGTGCCGTTCTCCCCCGAGCTGCTGTTCTGCTGCCGCGACGTGCCCGGCTTCGTCGTCGCGGTCGAGATCTGCGAGGACCTGTGGACGCCGCTGCCGCCCAGCACCTACGGCGCGCTGGCCGGTGCGACGGTGCTGGCCAACCTGTCGGCCAGCAACATCACCGTCGGCAAGGCCGAGTACCGGCGGGACCTGTGCGCGAACCAGTCGGCGCGGACGATCGCCGCCTATGTGTACACGGCGGCGGGGCTGGGCGAGTCGACCACCGACGTGGCCTGGGACGGCCATGCGCTGATCTGCGAGAACGGCCAGCTGCTGGCCGAGGCCGAGCGCTTCAGCGACCACGAGCAGCTGATCCTCGCCGACGTCGACCTCGACCGGATCACCGCCGATCGGGCGAGCATGAGCAGCTTCGGCGACTCGATCCATGACCTGCGCGAGCGGCTGGCCGGCATGCGGCGGATCGAGTTCGAGCTCCGGCCCGGCGGCCGCGAGCTGCGGTTGCGCCGGCGGGTGGAGCGCTTCCCATACGTGCCGGCCGATCCGGGCAGTCGCAACGACCGCTGCCACGAGGTCTACAACATCCAGGTGCGGGGACTGCAGACGCGGATGCTGGCCACCCGGATCGAGAAGATCGTGATCGGCGTCTCCGGCGGCCTGGACTCGACGCATGCGCTGATCGTCGCCGCGCGGGCGATGGACCGGCTCGGCCTGCCCCGCGCCAACGTGCTCGGCTACACCCTCCCCGGGTTCGCCACCAGCCCGCTGACGCTGCGCAACGCGCACGCGCTGATGCGGGCGCTAGGGGTCAGCGCCGCGGAGCTCGACATCAGGCCGTCGGCGACGCAGATGCTGCGCGACCTCGGCCACCCGGCGGCGACCGGCGGCGCCCAGTACGACGTCACCTACGAGAACGTGCAGGCGGGCGAGCGCACCTCGCACCTGTTCCGCCTGGCCAACTACCAGGGGGGCCTGGTGCTCGGGACCGGCGACCTGTCCGAGCTCGCGCTCGGCTGGTCGACCTACGGGGTCGGCGACCAGATGTCCCACTACAGCGTCAACGCGTCGGTGCCGAAGACGCTGATCCAGTTCATGCTCCGGTGGGCGATCGACACCGACCAGTTCGGCGCCGAGGCCGACGCCGTGCTCGACTCGGTGCTGGGCACGGCGATCTCCCCCGAGCTGATCCCGTCCGGCGAGCCGGGCGCCGAGGGGCCCGAGCAGAGCAGCGAGAGCATCGTCGGCCCCTACGAGCTGCAGGACTTCTTTCTCTACTACACGCTGCGCTTCGGCTACCGCCCGAGCAAGGTCGCGTATCTGGCCGAGTACGCATGGGGCGATCGCGACCGCGGCGAGTGGCCCGATCTGATCCCGTCCGAGCGCCGCAACGAGTACACGCTCGCGCAGATCCGGCACTGGCTCGAGGTGTTCCTGCGTCGCTTCTTCCAGACCAGCCAGTTCAAGCGCTCGGCGCTCCCCAATGCGCCGAAGGTCGGCTCCGGCGGCTCGCTGTCGCCGCGCTCGGACTGGCGTGCGCCGAGCGACGGTCGCGCGACCGCCTGGCTGACCGAGCTGGACAGACGTTTGAGCTAGGTTGCGGTGAGCTCCGGGGGACGAGGCTTTGCCCGCAGTCTCCGGCGGTCGCCGAGGTGTCCCGGAGCCCACGGGCCCGCCGCAGACGTTCGATTAGGGTCCGATGAGACCTCCCCCGGGCGGCCCAGCTTCGACTGGACTCAGGTTCTTGCGATCCGCATGAGGGCGATTGATGCCTGCCGCGTCGAGGCCAGGCACGCGGTTCGGCGCGCCAGCGACGAGTGGCTCACCGGCGTTCCCGGGCCGGGCGACGTCGTCGACCAGGCCGGCGCGCGCATCGACGGGATTCGCGTCCGAACCGCGCTCGCCGCGCTCCCGCACGCACAGCGCGAGGCAATGACGCTCGCCTACTACAACGGGCTGACGCACCACGAGATCGCTGAGCGGCTCGGCGTGCCGTGTGGGACCCGTCAAAGATCGCATTCGCCTCGGCAAGGACAAGCTCCGGCTGGCCTTCGACCCGGTCGGGCACGACGAACGGCCTGGGACGGCGGCGCCCGCAACTTCGGCGGCGGGCCGGGTAAAAACAGACTGCGACAACCCCGGACGATGGAAGGCTGTTTCGCAGACTGACCATCGCCGCCGGGGTGTCGGAGCGCAGCAGGCTCGTCTCGCACGATCGCCGCCGGCGTCAAGAGCGCCGCCGACGCGACGACCGCGAGCGGACCGGCGTGCGGGTGCGGATGTTCGACGGCCGCCGCCACGTGTCGCTGCCCACACCGCCGTCCAGCCCCTGCAGCTCTCGCTGGTCACCACCTTCCTTCCGTCGCCTACCACCTCACCGCCGCGGCGTGCGGAGGGCGCGGCTGAAGGTGCTGGTGCGGCTTCGAGGGCAACGGCTATCTGGCACCGCGGGGCCGCCGTCGAATACACCACGCTCGGCCGCGGCTCAGCGCCGGATGACCGGGGCACGGGTCCTCAGCCGAGGCCCGCGCCCGCCTGCGCGGCCACCTCGGCGATCACCTTCGAGAGCCGGGTGCCCTGCCAGGCGATCGGCGAGCGGCCGGGCTCGTCGGTGATCAGCCGTGCGCCGGGGATCGCCGCCGCGTAGGTCTCGCCGACCGCGCGCGGGTGCTCGGGGTCGGCCTCGTCGCCGCTGGCCACGACCGCGGTCGGCGCGGCGATCGCCCCGAGCTCGGCGATCGACGCGAACGGCCGGGAGCGCGGCACCGCCTGCAGCGCGTCGGCCAGCGCCTCCGGGTGCTCGTGCCGGGCCAGACGCTGGCGGATCACCTTGAGCACGGTGTCGCGGTACTCCGGCGCCACCGCGGGCGTGCCGTAGGCGGCGACGAACCCCTCGATGCCGCCGCGGCGCAGGCCCGCGGCCAGCGCGTCCCAGTGGGCGAGACGGCGCTCGCCGGCCGGGCGCCCGTCGTAGGCGGGAGTGATGAGGACCAGGCCGGCCACACGCTCGGGCGCCCGCAGCGCGAGCGCGAGCAGCGTGTGGGCGCCCATCGAGGCGCCGGCGAGCACGGCGCGGGCGACGTCCAGCTGGTCGAGCACCGCCTCGAGGTCGAGCGCCAGCTCAGGGTAGGCGTAGGCGGCGGCGTCGGGCGCGGGCGAGGAGCGGCCGTGGCCGCGGGCGTCGTAGGCGATCACCCGGTGGCCCGAGCGCTCGAGCGCGCGCGAGCCCATCACGACGTAGCGCCGAGTCGCCGTCAGCCCGTGCAGGAGCACCACCGCCGGCTCCTCCCGCTCCCCCTCCCCCGCCGCCTCGACGGCCAGCCGCACGCCGTCCCTGCTCACCCGGAGATCGTCCACCGGCGTGTTCTACCATCACCGTCGTGGACGTCACCGAGGCCACCTTCCAGACCGCCGTGCTCGACCGCTCCCGCGAGCTGCCGGTGCTCGTCGACTTCTGGGCCGAGTGGTGCGGACCGTGCCGGCAGCTCGGCCCGGTGATCGAGCGCGCGGTCGCCCAGCGCGCGGGCAGGGTCGAGCTGGCCAAGGTCGACGTTGACGCCCACCCGGGCCTCTCGCGCACGTACCGGATCCAGAGCATCCCGGCGGTCAAGGCGTTCCGGGACGGCGAGGTCGCGGCCGAGTTCCTCGGCGCCCAGTCCCCGACGATGATCGAGCAGTTCCTCGATTCGCTGCTCCCCTCCGCGGCTGACGGGCTCGTCGCCGAGGGCGACGAGGCATCGCTCCGCAAGGCCGTCGCGCTCGAGCCGGCCCGCGCCGACGCGGCGGTGCCGCTGTCCCGGATCCTCCACGCCCGCGGCGAGCTCGAGGAGGCGCTCCAGGTGCTGGCCCAGGTCCCAGGCAGCTTCGCCGCCGACGGACTGGCGGCCCGGATCGCGCTGGAGCGCGCGGCGGCGGTCCCCGGCGCCACGACGATCCCCGACCTGGGCGAAGCCTTCGCCGCGCTCGACGCCGGCGAGCCCGCCCGCTCGCTCGAGCTGCTGCTCACCGCCCTCCCGGGCTCCGACGGTTCGCGCGACGACGTCCGCCGGGTGATCGTGGGGATCCTCGACGAGCTCGGCGTCGAGCACCCGCTGGCCCGTGAGTCGCGCCGCCGGCGCGCCGCGGCGCTGTACTGAGGCCCGACTTCAGAGCGCGAGCGACAGCTGCCGCCCGCCCGCGGCCGCGCCGGTCGCCGGCTCGAGCCCGGCCACGCGCACGCCGAGCAGCCGCACCGGCCGCGGCGCGGCGAAGCGACGCAGCAGCTCGGTGGCGATCGGCCTGATCCGCTCGGCCTGGTTGACCGCCTCGGCCAGCGTTCGCGCACGGGTGTGGGTGGAGAAGTCGTCGAGCCGAACCTTGATCCCGATCGTCCGTCCGGCCCGCCGCTGCTCGGAGAGCGCGCCGCACAGCCGCTCGACCAGCTCGCCGAGGATCCGCTCGAGCTCGGCCGGCTCGGCGATGTCGCGGTCGAAGGTCGTCTCCCGCGACTCGGAGACCACCTTGCGCTCCTGGGTCACCGGCGCGTCGTCGGTGAACGCGGCGCGACGCTGGAGCTCGGCGGCGTAGCGCGCGCCGAAGCGGACGGCGAGGTCCGCCGGCCGCGCGGCGCGCAGCTGGGCCAGCGTGAGGATGCCCAGCGCGCGCAGCCGCTCGGCCGTCTTCGGGCCGATGCCGGGGATCAGCGAGCACGGCGAGGCGGCGAAGCGCGAGCACGCCTGCTCGCGGCTGAGGATTACGAAGCCCCGGGGCTTCTCGGCGTCAGAGGCGACCTTGGCCACCAGCTTGTTAGGCCCGATCCCGATCGAGGGGTGCAGGCCGGTCGCCGCCTCGATCTCGCTGCGTAGCCTCCGCATCGCCTGATCCGGTGGCGCGGGACGCCCGGTCAGCTCCAGGTACGCCTCGTCGAGCCCGATCGTCTCGACGGCGTCGACGTGGGCGCGGATGATCGCCATCACCTCGGCGGAGGCGGCGCGGTAGAACGGGAAGTCGGGCGCCAGCACGACGGCCTGCGGGCACAGCCGCAGCGCCCGCGCAGCCGGCATCGCCGAGCCAACACCGTAGCGCCGGGCCTCGTAGGAGGCGGTGGTGACGACCGCCCGCGGCCCGCGGCCGGCGACGATCAGCGGCTGCCCGCGGAGCTCCGGACGGCGGCGCAGCTCGACCGACACGTAGAACGCGTCCATGTCGAGGTGAGCGACGCAGCGATCCGGCACCACCGGATCAGGCTAGGCGACCGGCCAGACGCGTCCGCGCGCCGGGCCGGTCGCCCCCGAGCTCCGGCTCAGATCAGACCGACGCCCACATCCCGCCGACGCCGCCGAAGCCGAGCGCGGCGGCCGTGTTCTGGTTGAGGTCGTACTCGCGGCCGCCGACGTACGGCCCGCGGTCGTCGACCGTCGCGGTGACCGTCCGGCCGCCGTTGCGCAAGGCGACGCGGGTGCCGCAGGGCAGGCTCTTGTTGGCAACGCCGTAGTAGGCGTGAAAGCCGCAGGCGGTGTTGCCGCCGTCGTTGTACAAGGACACCACGGTGGGCGAGAACACCGTCACGCTGCCCGCCCGGGACGCGATCCGCGTGTTGACCTGATCGCCGGGGAAGCGGACGCGCAGCGCGCGGGTGCCGCCGGCCGGCGGGCGGAAGCGCAGGTCGAAGCCGCCGTGGTCCCCGGTCCGGACATGGGCGACGGTGTGCCAGGCGCCACCCGAGCGAAGCTGCAGCGCCACGCGGCGCCCGGCCACGCCGGGGAGCAGTCGGCCGCGCACATGGGCGACCTGGCCGCCGAGCAGCCCGATCGAGCGGCGGGCGACGTGGAGCCCGGCGGCGACCGTGACATGCTCGACCGAACTTCGCACGAAGTCGGCTGACGCCGTCGTCGCGGCCGGGCTCGGGCTCGCGGCCGGGCTCGGACTCGCGGCCGGGCTCGGGCTCGCGGCCGGGCTCGGACTCGCGGCCGGGCTCGGACTCGCGGTTGGGCTCGGGCCCGCGGCCGAGCTCGGGACCGGGGGCGGGGCTCCGGCGCCGCCAGGTGCGCCGACCACGCGCAGCATCCCCGAGCGGCGCATCCGCGCGGACAGGCGGAAGCGCCCGTCGGATCCGATCACCCCGGAGCCGAGCACCCTCCACGCCGTGGAGCCCGCGGTGGCCAACTCCAGCTCGACCCGCTTCCGGGCGGCACTCGGGCCGGCGATGCCGCTGACGGCGATGCGGCGCCCGAAGGGCACGTGGCGGGCGCCGAGCCGAAACAACTGGATCCTCGGGCCGATCGGTCGGGCGGGGACGCTCGGGCTGGTGGCCAGCGCCACGGCGAAGCTCGGCACGGCGAGCATCAGCAAGCCGGCGGCGGCGTGGACGGATCGCGCGCGGCAGAGCGCGGGCAGCTTGGTAGCACTGGATCCCATGGTCGAGACTCCTACGGTTGGGTTCGACCACGCGCCTACGGGGTTAGCTGACGGGCTCGCGGCGTCAGGAGGCGCAGGGGTGCGCGGAACTCCTGAGTGTCGCTACGACTGAGGCCGGGGATTGGGCCCGGTCAGTCGACTCGCCCCGGCCGTGCGGAATTACAGTTTCGCGCCGGCAATGGGTCCCCCGTTCGCCCCGCACTGGGCGGAGCGACTCGGCAGATCGAATCGAACCGTCCATGATTACAGCTCCCGCGGGGTCGGTGTGTGACTGTGCACACAGTCGGCAGGCGGGGGCGGAGCGGGCGCCGGCGGGACGCGCCCGGCGAGGCGCGGCGCGGCGAGGCGAGGCGAGGCGGGATCATCGTCGCCCGGCGCCGATCCTGCAAGAATCATCCCGTGGGCAATCCCGATCGCCTCACCGGTCTCGACGCCTCGTTCCTGCACCTGGAGCGCGACGCGGCGCACATGCACGTCGCCGCGTGCGTCGTGCTCGACGGCAAGGCGCCGCCCTACGGGGAGCTCGTCGACTCGCTGTCAGACCGCCTGCACCTGGTGCCCCGCTACCGGCAGCGGCTGGCCTTCGTGCCGTTCGAGCAGGGCCGGCCGGTGTGGGTCGACGACCCCCACTTCAACCCGAGCTTTCACATCCGTCATACGGCGCTTCCGCGGCCCGGCGGAGACGCGCAGCTCAAGCGCCTGGCCGGACGGGTGTTCTCGCAGAGCCTCGACCGCAGCCGCCCGCTGTGGGAGCTGTGGCTGGTCGAGGGCCTCTCGGATGACCGCTTCGCGGTGCTCTCCAAGACCCACCACGCGCTGGTCGACGGGATCTCCGGGGTCGATCTGATCTCGGTCCTGTTCGACACCTCGCCCGATCCGATGCCGGTCGCGCCGGCCGAAGGCGAGTGGGCTCCGCGGCCGCTGCCCGCCCCCGCCCACCTGCTGGCCGAGGCGCTGATCGAGCGCGCCACCGTCCCCGGCGAGATCGTGCAGGGCGTGCGCCACGCGCTGCGCGGCCCCCAGCAGCTAGCCGGGCGGCTCGGCCGGGCGCTGGCCGGCGTCGGCGCGATGACCCGGGCGGGGCTCGGCGCGGCGCCCAGCAGTCCGTTCAACGTCAAGATCGGACCCCACCGCCGCTTCACCTGGGTCCGCGCCGACCTGGCCGAGTTCAAGGCGGTCAAGAATGCGCTCGGCGGCACCGTCAACGACGTCGTGCTGACCGTCGTGGCGGGAGGCCTGGGGCGCTACATGCGCGTGCACGGCGAGCCGACCGAAGGAGTCGCGCTGAAGGCGATGGTGCCGGTGTCGGTTCGCGCCGATATCGAGCGTGGCGCGCTCGGCAACCGTGTCGCGGCGATGTGGGCGCCGCTGCCGGTGGGGATGACCGATCCCGTCGAGCGTCTCCACGCGATCAGCGGCGCGATGCAGGAGGTCAAGGAATCGGGCCAGGCCGTCGGGGCGCAGGTGCTGACCGCGCTGACCGGGTTCGCGCCGCCGACGATCATGGCCCAGGCCGCCCGCCTGCAGGCGCACCAGCGGCTGTTCAACCTGGTGGTCACCAACGTCCCCGGCCCGCAGCTGCCGCTGTACCTGCTCGGCCGAGAGCTGAGCGCCGTCTACCCGATGGTCCCGCTGGCCGAGAACACCGCGCTGGGGATTGCGCTCATGAGCTACAACGGGCAGCTCAACTTCGGCCTGGTGTCCGACTACGACGCGCTCTCCGACCTCGACGTGCTGGCCGAGGAGCTGGCGTCGGCGATCGCCGAGCTGGTGGCCGCCGCCGGGGCCGGAGGCGGGTCTCCTCCCGCCGCCGCGACGCCGCGCCTGCGAGCCATCCGCGCGGGCTGACGTGCGGCTCCCGTGGCCCGAGCGCCTCGCGGTGCTCGTCGCCGGCGTGGCGCTGGCCGTCGGGCTGATCGCGCTGCTGTCGGGGTACTTCACCGGCCACGATCCGGCCGGGGTGTCGGGGAGCGCCGGGGAGATCGGGGAGTCGTTCCCCGATCAGGGTGACGCGCTGCTGCCCGCGGGCGCGCCGCGGCCGCGCTACGACTCCGACCCGCCGACCAGCGGTCCGCACGCCCGGATCGCGGTGACCGCGGACGGCCGGCGGCTCGACGACGACCGGCTGCTCAGCGCGCTGGCCGCCGGCGACGTCGTCGTCGAGTACGGCGGCCTGAGGCCGCCCCCGGGCCTGCGCGCGCTGGCCGATCGGACGGCCGGGCGGTTCACCCCGGCGCTGGCCGCCACGGGGCAGGCGGTGGTGCTGGCCCGCCGGCCCGGAACGTCGGGGCTGATCGGGCTGGCGTGGACGCGGATGATCCGGCTCAGCAGCCCGCTGGACCCGCTGCTCCAGCGGTTCATCCAGATGTGGCTGGGGCGCGGCGCGGCCGGCCGGTAACCGGTTCGCAGGAAAGGCTCCACCATGGGGAATAAGTCGCAAACACCCGGGTGCTTCACGGCTCGCCGACGCGGGCGCGGCGCGGCGAGCTCGGCGCCGGGCTTCCGGCGGGGCCAGCGGCGAGGCGAGCTCCGTGCCGGCGCGCCGGCGGGGCTAGCGGCGCGGCGAGCTCGGTGCCGGCGCCCCGGCGGGCGCCTCGCGGACGGCGACGGTCATCCGCGTCAGTGCGCACAGCCGGCCCTCGTCGTCGCTCATCTCGACCTCCCACACCCACGTCTCGCGGCCGCGGTGCTTGCGCACGGCGACGGCGTGGATCGTTCCGGAGAGGATCGGCCGCAGGAAGCTCGTCTGGTTGGACATGCCCTGGGCCATCCGGCCCTCGGCCATCACCACCCGCGCGGTGCCGAGCGAGGCGAGGCTCTCGGCGATCGCCGCGTAGACGCCGCCGTGCACCAGTCCGGCCGGCTGCTTGAGCGCCTCGGTGACCCCCACCTGCCCGCGGACGAGATCGTCCGCGAGCTCGACGACCTCGAGGCCGTAGAGGCCGTCGAAGCCGTGCTCGGCGCGGTAGGGCAGCGAGAGCTCCACGGCGCGGCACGTTAGCTACTTGCCCACGCGCTCCACCGGGCCGAGCGGAACATTCGTCCGCCGGCTTCTCTACCCTACGCAGGCTCATGGCATCCCTCGAGAGTCTTCCTCCCGACCAGCGAGCGGTGCTGCAGCTCGTGCTCCAACGGGGACGGAGCTATGACGAGATCGCGGCGATGCTGTCGATCGAGCGGGCCGCCGTGCGCGATCGTGCGCTCAGCGCTTTCGACCTGATCGGGCCAGACACCACCGTGTCGGCCGATCGCCGGGCACTGATCACCGACTACCTGATGGACCAGTTGCCGCCGCGGGTGGCCGAGCAGATCCGGGCGCGGCTCGCCACCTCGGCGCCCGAGCGCGCGTGGGCGCGCGTCCTGGCCTCCGAGCTCGCGCCGCTGGCCCACGATCCCCTCCCCGAGATCCCGAGTCCGTCGGCCGCCCGCAGCGCCACGCCCGCCGC
>JBBSFX010000048.1:0-20337 GCA_038254735.1 Solirubrobacterales bacterium | reverse complement strand
GGCGGCCGCCCGCCCCCCCCCGGCCGCGGGGGGGGGGGCCCCCCCGCCGCCGGCGCGCCCCCCCCCGGGGGGCCCGGGGGGTGGGCCCCCCCCGCCCCCCCCCCCCCCCCCGGCGCCCGGCCGATCAGAGGCCGGTCGAGGCGCCGCTGCCGACCGGCCGGCCGGTGCCGGCGCCGTTGGTCGGGGCGTTGGACCAGTCGGAGCCGCCGGCGTCCTTGATCCCCTTGGCCACGGCGGCGCCGAGGTCGCGGTCCACGTTCGACCAGTACTCGATCACCCGCTTCTGCATCTCGCCCGAGACGGCGTTGGTGGCGTGGCCGACGATGTTGGCGGCCAGGTTGGCCCGATCGTAGTCGCTCATCACCTCGCGCACCAGCGTCCCCGGCTGTCCGAAGTCGTCGTCCTCGGAGCGCAGGGTGTACGCGTTGCGGACCATCTCGCCGCCCCCGACACCCCACACCGTCTCGGCGAACGCCGGATCGGCCTGCGGACCGCCGAAGCTGTTGGGCGCGTAGACGGGCTGGTTGCCGCTGTGCCGGAAGCGCATCGCTCCGTCCTTGTTGTAGCTGTGGACGGGCGCCTTGGGCTGGTTGATCGGGAGTTGCAGGTAGTTGGTGCCGATCCGGTGGCGGTGCGTGTCGGGGTAGCTGAACAGCCGTCCGAGCAGCATCTTGTCCGGGCTGGGGCCGATTCCGCGGACCAGGTTGGCCGGCTCGAAGGCCGCCTGCTCGACCTCGGCGAAGTAGTTCTCCGGGTTGCGGTCGAGCACCATCCGCCCGACGGTGATCGGCGGGTAGTCGGAGTGCGGCCACACCTTGGTCAGGTCGAACGGGTTGAAGCGGTATTCGGCCGCTTCGGCGATCGGCATGATCTGCATCTCGAGCCGCCACTCGGGCGCATCGCCCTTGGCGATCGACTCGCGGAGGTCGCGGATGTGGAAGTCCGGCTCGTCGGCGACCTTCGCCTTGGCCTCGTCGTCGGTGAAGTTCTCGATTCCCTGGACGGTCTTGAAGTGGTATTTGACCCAGAACTTCTCGCCGCCGGCGTTCTCCCACAGGAACGTGTGGCTCGAGTAGCCGTTCTGGTGGCGCCAGGTCCTCGGCGTGCCCCGGTCGCTCATCAGGATCGTCACCTGGTGAGCGGACTCCGGCGACAGCGTCCAGAAGTCCCACTGCATCTCGTTCGAGCGCAGATGCGTGTCGGGCAGGCGCTTCTGGGAGTGGATGAAATCCTGGAACTTCGACGGGTCGCGGACGAAGAACACGGGCGTGTTGTTGCCGACCATGTCGTAGTTGCCCTCGTCGGTGTAGAGCTTGATCGCGAATCCGCGGGGGTCGCGCACCGTGTCGGGACTGCCGAGCTCGCCGGCCACCGTCGAGAAGCGGATGAACAGCGGCGTCCGCCTGCCCGGCTTCAGAAAGTCGGCCTGGCAGTACTGGGTGACGTCCTCGGTGACCTCGAAGAACCCGTGGGCGCCGCCGCCCTTGGCGTGGACGACGCGCTCGGGCACCCGCTCGCGGTTGAACTGCGCCATCTTCTGGATCAGGTAATGGTCCTGGAGCAGGATCGGGCCGTCGGCGCCGACGGTGAGGGAGTGCTCGTCGCTGGCTGCGGGGATGCCGGCATCGGTGGTGGTGCGGGGTGGCTGCTCGTTGCTCATCAGCGCTGCTCCTGTGTTCGCGTTCAGTTCCGACAATACTCAACCATCGCAGATACCCGGTTCACAGTCGGCCGAACGCGAATCTTCCGCCGGCGCGCGGGGCGCGACCGACTAATCTCCCGAGGCGATGGCGCAGACCAAGCGCAAGCGACGCAGCAAGCACCGCGGCAACGCCGCCGGGACGATCGAGGCGCGGGGCCGGACCGGGCGCCCGCCGTCGGCCGAGGAGCGCAAGCAGGCCGCCCGCGCGAGCGTCCGCGAGACCCGGCTGAGCAAGCCGCCGACGTGGTCGGGGTCCGCCAAGCGCGCCGCGCTGGCCGCCGCGTTCATGTTCGTGTTCCTGTTCATCACCAACAGCAAGGGCAACCGCGTCGCCGCCGCGCTGGTGTTCGCGGTGCTGGCCTTTGCCCTCTACGTGCCCGCCGGGTACTACATGGAGCTCTTCATCTACCGTCGCCGGCAGGCCAGGAAGGCGGCCGGCAAGTGATCGACGTCCGGATGTTCACCGTCGGCCCGCTGCAGGAGAACTGCTTCATCGTCCGCGCCCCGGACGCGGGCGCCGCGCTGGTCGTCGACCCCGGCGAGGAGGCCGAGCGGCTGCTCGAGGCGATCGAGGCGCTGGGGATCGAGCGGGTCGAGGCGATCCTGCTCACCCACACCCACTTCGACCACATCGGCGCGGTCGCGCCGCTGGCCCGCGCCACGGGCGCCCCCGTGTGGTGCCCCGAGCTCGAGACCCAGGTGCTGGCCAACGTCATGGACTACGTGCCGGAGCCGGGCTTCGGGCCGTTCGAGAGCTACCAGGCCGATCACACCGTGGCCGGCGGCGAGACGCTCGAGCTCGCCGGGCTCGAACTCGAGGTGCTGTTCACCCCCGGCCACAGCCCGGGGCACGTCAGCTACGGGATCCGGGAGGGCGAGGCGCTGTTCTCCGGCGACGTCCTGTTCCAGGGCTCGGTCGGCCGGGTCGACCTGCCGGGCGGCGACTGGCCGACGCTGCTCGCCTCGATCGAGTCGCTGATCGCCGCGTACCCCGGCGAGACGACCGTGTACCCGGGCCACATGGGCGTCACCACGCTGGCGCGGGAACGGGCGACCAACCCGTTCCTGCAAGAGCTCGCGTAGCGGCCCTCTAGCTCCGCGCACGCTCGTATGCCGGCGATCCAAGCCCCGCGTGGAACCTTCGACGTGCTCCCCGACGACGCTGAGCGCCGCGAGCAGGTCGAGGATCGGGCCCGCCGCGTGCTCGGCGCCGCCGGCTACCGCCGGATCGAGACGCCTGCGTTCGAGTCGACTGAGCTGTTCGCGCGCGGGGTTGGGGAGGCCACCGACATCGTCCAAAAGGAGATGTACACCTTCGACGACGGCGGCGGGCGCTCGCTGACGCTGCGCCCGGAGGGGACCGCGCCGGTATGCCGCGCCTACGTCGAGCACGGCATGCACAAGCGCCCGCAGCCGGTGAAGCTGTGGTACCTGTCGAGCTTCTTCCGCGCCGAGGCGCCGCAGCGTGGCCGCTACCGCCAGTTCTGGCAGGTCGGCGCGGAGGCGATCGGCTCCGCCGGTCCCGAGACCGACGCCGAGCTGATCGTGCTGCTGGCCGAGCTGCTCGAGGCGCTGTCGGTCAAGGACACCCGGCTGCACCTGGCCAGCCTCGGCACCCCCGAGACCCGCGGCGAGTACCGGGCCGAGCTGGCCGGCTTCCTGCGCGGGCACGCGGACCGGCTCTCGCCGGAGGTCCGCGGGCGGATCGAGCTCAACCCGATGCGCGCCTTTGACTCGAACGACCCCGCGACGCGCGAAGTGATGCGCGCGGCGCCGAAGCTGATGGACCGGCTCGGCCAGGCCGACGCCGAGCACTTCGCCCAGGTCCGGGCGATGCTCGACGACGCCGGACTGCGCTACGAGCTCGACCCGACGCTGGTCCGCGGCCTCGACTACTACACGCGGACGCTGTTCGAGTTCTCCTCCAACGCCCTCGGCGCCCAGTCCGGCGTCGCCGGCGGCGGGCGCTACGACCGCCTGATCGAGCAGCTGGGCGGCCCCTCGACCCCCGCGTCGGGCTGGGCCGCCGGGGTCGAGCGGATGCTGCTGGCGGCCGGCGAGCGCCCCGTCGCCGCGCCCGGGGTCGACCTGTTCGTGGCCCTCGCCGAGCGCGAGGCCGAGACCGCCCGAGCGGCGTTCGCCCTCTCCCGCCAGGCCCGCCGGGCCGGGCTGGCCGCCCAGCTCGAGCTGGCCGGCCGCGGGCTCAAGGGCCAGCTCAAGCACGCGGATCGGCTCCGCGCACGCTACGTTGCCCTCGTGTCCTCGGCGCAGTCGGCCACGCTCAAGAACATGGAGTCCGGAGCGCAGGCCGAGCTCGACCTCGCCGACGTGATCCCGACGATCCTGCGCGGGAGCCGGCTGGCGTGATGCGGCCCCCGCGGCCCAACGACTACCGCGACGCGTGGTGCGGCGAGCTGCGCGCCGAGCGCATCCCCGACACCGTCACCGTCGCCGGCTGGGTCGATTCCCGGCGCGACCACGGCGGTCTGATCTTCATCGACCTGCGTGACCGCTCGGGGCTCGTGCAGCTCGTCTTCCATCCCGAGACTTCCCCCGAGGCGCACGCGCTGGCCCACTCGCTGCGCGCCGAGGACGTGCTCAGCGCGACCGGGGCCCTCGCCCGCCGCGAGGCCCACAACGTCAACCCGCACCTGGCCACCGGACAGATCGAGATCGCGGTGGCCGGCGCGGCGCTGCTGGCCGACGCCGACACCCCGCCGTTCCCGCTCGACGCCGCCGGCGTCGACGAGGCGCTGCGGCTGCGCCACCGCTCGCTGGACCTGCGCCGCGCGCCGATGCAGCGGGCGCTGGCGCTACGCCACCAGGTCGTCGGCGTGATGCGCGAGGTGCTGAACGAGCGCGACTTCCTCGAGATCGAGACGCCGTACCTGACCCGCTCGACCCCCGAGGGCGCCCGCGACTACCTCGTCCCCGCCCGGGTCGCGGGTGGGCGGGGCCCGGGCCTCTTCTACGCGCTGCCGCAGTCGCCACAGCTGTTCAAGCAGCTGCTGATGATCGCCGGCTACGAGCGCTACTACCAGATCGCCCGGTGCTTCCGCGACGAGGACTCGCGCGCCGACCGCCAGCCGGAGTTCACCCAACTCGACGTCGAGATGGCGTTCGTCCGCCAGGACGACGTGATCGAAATGATGGAGGCGGTGATGGGGGAGGTGTTTGCCCGCACCGGGTTTCCTGTGAGCCCGCCGCCGTATCCCCGCATGAGCTACGCCGAGGCGATGTCCCGGTTCGGCTCCGACCGACCCGACACCCGCTTCGGTCTCGAGCTGGTCGGTCTCGGCGAGGTGCTGGCGGCGTCCGCGTTCAAGGTCTTCTCCGGCGCGCTGGAGGCCGGCGGGGTGGTCCGCGGCCTCAACGCCGGCGCTCGCGAGCTGCCGCGCTCCGAGCTCGACGCGCTCACCGAGGTGGCCAAGCAGCACGGCGCCAAGGGCCTCGTGTGGGCGTACTTACAGGACGACGGGACGCTGCGCTCGCCGATCGCCAAGTTCCTCTCCGCGTCCGAGGTGGCCGGCGTCATCGCCGCGACCTCGGCCGCGCCCGGCGACCTGCTGCTGATCGTCGCCGACGCGTCCGAGGTCGCGGCGCAGTCCCTCGGCGCGCTCCGGCTCGAGCTGGGCCGACGCTTCGGGCTGATCCCCGACGGCGCCCACTCGCTGCTGTGGGTGGTCGACTTCCCGGCCTTCCTGTGGAACGCCCAGGAGGGGCGCTGGACCACCCCGCACCACCCGTTCACGGCGCCCGACGGCGACCTCTCCGAGCCGGCATCGCTGCTCTCGAAGGCTTACGACCTGGTGCTCGACGGCTCGGAGATCGGCGGCGGCTCGATCCGCATCCACCAGCCCGACGTGCAGCGGCGGGTGTTGGAGCTGCTCGGCATCTCCGCCGAGGAGGCGCAGTCGCGCTTCGGCTTCCTGCTTGACGCGCTGCGCCACGGCGCTCCGCCGCACGGCGGGATCGCGATGGGCATCGACCGGATCGTCGCCCTGCTCGGCGGCTACGAGTCGATTCGCGAGGTGATCGCGTTCCCGAAGGCGGCCAGCGGCGCCGACCCGCTGACCGGCGCCCCGGCGCCGGTGTCCTCGGCGCAGCTGCGCGAGCTCGGGCTGCGCCTGGCCTGAGCGCCGCGGAGTCCAGACGGGCTCAGGTCGGGAGCGGCGCGTGCCGAAGAAGGTACTGATGGACCGAGTTTCCCGCCCCCTTCTCGGCTTGCTGGTGGCGACCGCCGCATTCTTCGCGCTGTGGCTGGTGGCGCTGCGCCCGAGCTCGAGCAGCCACGGCGGCTCGGGCGGCGCGCTCGGCCAGTACCAGCCGGCGATCAACGCCGCCCACGCGGCGGTCAGCCTCGCGAAGGCGATCGCCGCCGACCAGAGCGGGGCTGGCGCCGCGAGCACCTCGACGACGGCGACCCCGCCCGCCCCCGTGACCCCGGCCGCCGCCAGGACCGCGACCAACGCGGCGTCCGCGCCGCCGACCCCGGCCGCCACCGCGTCCTCGGCCTCCTCTGCGGTGTCCGCGAAGCCATCGGGCCGGGCCGCCGGCGCCGCCGCGCGCACGGCCCAGCGCCTGCGCGTGGTGCTGGCCGCGCTCGCCGCCCACAAAACGCTGGCGCTGCTGTTCTTCAACCCGGCCGCCGCCGACGACCGGGCGGTCGCCCGCGAGCTGCGCACGATCCCCGGCCACGGCGGCCGCGTGCTCCGCCTCGCGGTGCCGATCTCCGAGCTGAGCAACTACGGCGCGATCACCAACCAGGTGGCGGTGAGCACCGCGCCGACGCTGCTCCTGATCGACCGCCGGCACACGGCGACGACGATCGTCGGCTACGCGTCGGCGTTCGAGATCGCCCAGCGCGTCGCCGACGCGCTCGCGGTCGCACCCTGAGCCCGCTCCGGCCGCCTGCCGCCGAACGCGGTCGACCTCGGGCCGCGTCCACCCGGCCCCGCCCCCGGAGACCCCCGCTCTATCCTCGCCGGGGATGGACACGTCGGCCTTCGAACACCATCTGACCTCGCCGCAGGGAGCGCGCCACGTTCCCGACGACGCGTTCACCGTGCGCGCCGACGGGGGCGCTTGCGGTGACCGGATCCGCTTCTCGGTGAGCACCGACGGCACGCGGGTCACCGACGCCGGCTACGACGCCGACGGCTGCGGCTCGGCGCACGCCGCCGGCAGCGCCGCCGTGACGCTGGTCCGCGGCGCCCCGCTGCTCGCGGCCGCGCGCGTTGGGGCGAGCGAGGTCGCCGCCGAGCTCGGGGGGCTCAGCCCCGGCAAGCTCCACGCCGCCGAGCTCGCCGCCGACGCGCTGGCCCGCGCGCTCGGGGCTGCCGTCCGCGCTCGGGGAGCGCTGCCGGCGCCGGCCGCGGGCCGCACGCTGGTGGCGATGAGCGGGGGCGTCGACAGCGCCGTGGCGGCGATCGGCGTCGCGCGCAGCGGCGAGGCGGTCGCCGTGACGCTCGAGCTGTGGGCTGACGCGGAGAACGACGCCGAGCGCAGCTGCTGCTCGGCCTCGGCGGTCAGCGGGGCGCGGGCGCTGGCGCACGGGCTGGGGATGGCGCACCTCACGATCGACCTGCGCGAGGAGTTCCGCACCGGCGTCGTCGCGCCGTTCATCGCCGGCTACGCGGCGGGGGAGACGCCGAACCCGTGCGTCGGGTGCAACGGGCACGTGCGCCTCGACGCGATGCTCGAGCTCGCCGGCCGCCTCGGCGCCGCTCGGCTGGCCACCGGCCACTACGCGCGCGTGGCCGCCGACGCCGAGGGCGGTCCGCTGCTGCGCCTCGCCGCCGACCCGGCCAAGGACCAGACCTACATGCTGGCCGCGCTCGCCCCGGGCTCGCTGGCGCGGATGGCCTTCCCGCTCGGCGAGCTGACCAAGCCCGAGGTACGCGGGCTGGCCGCCGCCGCCGGGCTGCCGGTGGCCGGCAAGCCCGACTCCCAGGACCTGTGCTTCCTCGCCGGCACCGATCGCCGCCGGTTCCTGGCCCGCCACGGCGGCGTGGAGGACGCGCCCGGCGAGCTCGTCGACGCCGGCGGGGCCGTGCTCGGGGGCCACAGAGGGCATCACCACTTCACGGTCGGGCAGCGGCGCGGGCTCGGCGTCGCAGCGGGCGAGCCGCTGTACGTGCTGGCCAAGGACGCCCGGCGCAACCGCGTCGTCGTCGGCCCTCGGGCCGGGCTCGACGCCGACCGGGTGAAGCTCCGGGGCGCCCGCCTGCACCGCGCCGGGCACCGCGTCGACCGGGTGAAGTTGCGCTACCGCTCGCGGCCGCTGCCCGCGCGGGTGAGCGGCGCGCCGGGCGCCGGGCGCCACCGCGAGCTGACCCTGGAGCTCTCCGAGCCGGTGGCCGGCGCGGCGCCGGGGCAGCTCGCCTGCCTGATGGACGGCGAGCTGATAGTCGGCTGGGGCACGATCGCCGCCGGCCGCTGACCGACACCGGCCGCCGCTGAGCGCCGCCGGCCGCCGAGCGCCGCCGCCGACCCTGGCTGCGCGGCCCGTCGGAAAGTTGGCCCCGCGTCCATGCCGGTGGACGCGGGGCCTTTCTCTCCCCCGAGAGACTTGGGTGCGGACGCTATCGCACGACGTAGTCGGCGTTGCGCACGAGCATCAGCGCGTAGGCGGGCCAGTAGGCGCCGGCGGGCGGAGCGCCGGGCACGCAGGCGCCGCTCGAGCCGCCTGGATTGTCGAGCCAGGCGAAGGCGTCGACACCCGGGTAGCCGGTGGCGGTGGTCGGCCGGGGACCGAGCCCGCGGCCGGCCGGATTGCACAGGACCTCGTTGCCGTGGTGGACGCGGTCGCGCGGGACCAGCGGCCCTCGGCCGCTCTCCCCGGTGGACACGACGAAGTGCTTGCCGCCGAGCCGCCGCGAGATCTGACGGCCGTAGCGGATCTCCTTGGAGGTCCAGTCGAAGTGGGTCGCGTCGAGAAAGAAGCCCTGGATTCGCGACACGCCGGCGCGGCGCAGCAGCGACGCCGCCCGCGCCGCCGGGAGGGCGTCGGCGGCCCCGGCGTCGAGGTAGATGACCAGGTGGGGGCATGCCGCGGTGAGCATGCTGATCGCGTCCTGGAGCTCGGCCATCCGCACGGCGACGCCCCGGCCGGACAGGCACGAGGCGGTGATCAGCGAGTCCTGCTCCAGGAACAGCACCGCGCGGTAGCTGCCGATCCCCGCGGCGAAGCTCTTGATGAAGTCGTGGTAGCCGGCCTGGTCGGCGGCCGGGTCGGACCAGTGCCCGCAGTGGCCGTCGACGATCCGGTAAGTGGTGAGCATCGGGATCGTCCCCGGCTCGAGCACCGCCGCGCGGCCCAGGTAGCGGGCGACCGCGACGCTCGCGCTCGGATAGCTGAAGGCGCCGAAGCGGGCGACGCCGGGCTGCTCGGAGATCGCCCGCAGCGCCGGGTAGCGCTGTGCGGCCTGCGCCGCCTCGCTGTGGTGGTCGACGTAGAAGCCGGCGCCGGCCAGCGGGTCGCTGCCGGTGGCGGAGGCGGCCAGTCCCAGCGGGTTGGCCGCGTCCAGCGAGCCGACGGGATCGTTGTTGAGGATCGTCAGGATCGCGACCGACGGCAGCGCGAGGCCGATCGGAGAGGGGCCGAACAGCGACACCTGCATCGTCTTCGGCAGGCCGGCGATGCCGTGGTCGACGATCGGGATCCGGAAGCTGCCGGTGGCCTGCCCGGGGGCGAAGTCGATCATCCCCTTCTGCGGCGTGTAGTCGTACGGCGCCTGCGCGGTGATGCCGATCGTGATGTAGCGGATCTGCGCCTCCGGGGCGGTGTTCGTACGGGTCACCGTGACCACCGCGTCGCCGCCGTTCTCGTTCACCGTCAGCACCGGCAAGAGCAGATGGAAGCCGAGCGGGTCGAGCGGCGCCGCGCCCGCTGCGGAGGGCAGCAGGCACGCCGCGAGGGCGAGCAGCGAGGCGAGCAGGCACAGCCGGGGGAAGCGCATGACCCCACCGTCGGAACGACCGCGGCCAGCCTTTAGCCGCCGGTCGGAATGCCGACTCCTGTCCGATCGGCGGCGCCTACACTGCGGCCCATGACCTCCGACGAGATCCGGCGCACCTTCCTGGCCTTCTTCGAGGAGCGCGACCACCGCCGGCTGCCGTCGGCATCGTTGATCCCGGCCGAACTCGATCCCTCGGCGCTGTTCACGGTGGCCGGCATGCATCCGCTGAAGGCGTACTTCTCCGGCGCCGAGACGCCACCCCATCCGCGCGCGACCACGTGCCAGAAGACGTTCCGGACCGCTGACATCGAAATCATCGGCACCACCACCCGGCACCTGACGTTCTTCGAGATGCTGGGCAACTTCAGCTTCGGCGACTACTTCAAGCGCGAGGCGGTGAAGTTCGCCTGGGCGCTGTCGCGCGAGGGCTTCGGCTTCGCCGAGGCCGACATCTGGATCACGGTGTTCGGCGGCGACGACGAGCTCGGGCTGGGGCCCGACGAGGCGGCGATCGAGGCGTGGCTGGAGGTCGGCGTCCCCCGCGAGCGGATCGTCGAGTGCCCGCGCTCGGAGAACTTCTGGTCCGCCGGCCCGACGGGCCCGTGCGGGCCGTGCTCGGAGCTGTACCTCGACCGCGGCGTCCACCTCGGCGCCCCTGAGGACCTCCCCGGCGGCGAGAACGAGCGCTTCCTCGAGTATTGGAACCTCGTGTTCATGCAGTTCGACCAGAAGCCCGAGAACGTCCTCGCCCCGCTGCCGGCCGAGAACATCGACACCGGCCTCGGGCTCAACCGTCTGGCGGCGATCCTCCAGGACTCCGACACGGTATTCGAGACCGACCAGTTCGCCCCGCTGATTGCGCTCGGCGAGGAGCTCTCGGGCCGCCGCTACGGTGAGGCGTTCGCCACCGACCGGGCGCTGCGGGTACTGGCCGACCACGCCCGCGCGATGTCGTTCCTGATCGCCGACGGCGTCGTGCCCTCCAACGAGGACCGCGGTTACGTGCTGCGGCGGATCATGCGCCGGGCGATCCTCCAGGGCCGCCACACGCTGGCGCTCGATCCGGGCTTTCTGACCGCCTACAGCGGCGTCGTCGCAGAGCTGATGGGCGCCGAGTATCCGGAGCTCCACGAGCAGCGCGAGGCGATCGGCCGCTGGCTGGCCGCCGAGGAGGAGGGATTCGGGCGCACGCTCGAGCAGGGCTCAAAGCTGCTCGACGAGCTGATCGCGCGGACCCGCGAGGTGGGCGGCGAGGGGATCGCCGCCGCCGACGCGTTCCGACTCCACGACACCTACGGGTTCCCCATCGACCTGACGCTCGAGCTCGTGGGCGAGCACGACCTCGGCGTCGACGAGGACGGCTTCGCGGCGCTGATGGAGGGCCAGCGCCGCCAGTCGAGGACCTTCTCGCTGCGAGGCGAGGGATCCGGGACGCTGCGCGAGCACGCGCTCGCGCTGTCGCGCGACGCCGGCTTCACCACCGCGTTCGAGGGCTACGAGGTGTCGGCCCTCGACACCACCGTCGACGCCCTGCGCGAGCAGGACGGGCGCGTGCTGGTGAAGCTCGCCGCCTCGCCGTTCTACGCCACCGGCGGCGGCCAGGTTGCCGACTCGGGGTATCTGGAGTGCGCCGAGGGCGACTGCCGCGCGCGGGTCGACGACGTGCTCCGGCTCGGCGACGACCAGGTGCTGGCGCTGGTCCCCGAGCGCGGGGCGGTGAAGCCCGGCGAGCGCGTTCACGCGCACGTCGACGGCGCCGCCCGCCGCGCCACCGAGTGCAACCACACCGCCACGCACCTGCTCCACGCCGCGCTGCGCCGGACGCTCGGGCCCCACGTCCGCCAGGCTGGCTCCTACGTCGGCCCCGACAAGCTCCGCTTCGACTTCACCCACGGCGGCGGGCTGAGCGCCGAGGAGCTGAACGCGGTCGAGGACCAGGTCAACCACTGGATCCTCCGCAGCGACCCCGTGCGGGCGATCTCGACGACGCTGAGCGAGGCGCGCGAGCTCGGCGCGATGGCCCTGTTCGGCGAGAAGTACGGGGACGTGGTGCGGATGGTCGAGGTCGGCGTTGGGGGTGGGCGGCGGGATGTGATCTCCCGCGAGCTGTGCGGCGGCACCCACGTCCGCCGGACGTCCGAGATCGGGCTGTTCAAGGTGCTCGCGGAGACCTCGAGCGCCGCCAACGTCCGGCGCATCGAGGCGCTCACCGGCCCCGCCGCGGTCGGGCTGGCGCGCCGGCACGACCACGCCCTGAGCGAGGCCGCGGCGACCCTCCGGGTGGCGCCCGAGCGCGTTCCCGACAGCGTCGCCGAGCTGCGCGCCCGCGTGCGCGAGCTCGAGCGCCAGGCCCGCGAGGTCGCCGGCAACGGTTCGGTCGACCTCGACGCGCTGCTCCGCGCCGCCGCGCCGATCGGTGGCGCACCGGTGCTCGCCGCCGCAGTCAGCGGGGTCGACGCCAAGGCGCTGCTGGAGCTCGCCGACAAGCTCAAGGGCCGGCTCGGCGACGCCGCGATCGTCCTCGGCAGTGCCGGCGAGGAGCGCGTCGAGTTGATCGCCAGCGTCGCCCCGGCGCTCGTCGCACGGGGGGTCCGGGCCGGGGAGATCGTCAGGACAGCCGCTGCGGTCGTCGGTGGCGGCGGCGGTGGCCGCGACACCCTCGCGCGCGCGGGCGGCCGCGACCCGGACCGCCTGCCCGAGGCGATCGAGGCGGCTCGGGAGGCGATCGCCTCCGCGCTGGGAGGATGAGCTGAGGGTGCGCGGCCGACCTGGGAGGACAAGGTGAGGGTGCTGGCGCTCGATCACGGCAGCGCCCGGTGCGGGGTCGCCCACAGCGACCCGACCGGGGTGCTGGTGACGCCGGCGAGCCCGGTGCTCCACCCGGGTTCCAGGCGGGGGATGGCGCGGCTGGTGGCGTTGACCGAGGAGCTCGGCGCCGAGCGCGTGGTGGTTGGGCTACCGCTGACGCTGGCCGGCGGGGAGTCGGATCAGACCCGCGCGGCGCGTGACTTCGCCGCCGCGCTCACGCGGAGGCTGCAGATCCCCGTGGAGCTGTACGACGAGCGTTTCACCACGCGCATCGCCGCGCGCGCCGGCGGCTCGTCCAGCGAGGACTCGCGGGCCGCGGCGGTGCTGCTCGAGCACTGGCTGGCGGCGCGCTCGCCGAGCGAGGTCGGGCATGGCTGACGCGAGTGGACGCAGCGCCCAGGAGCGGGAGGCGGCGCGGATCGAGCGCGAGCGCCGCCGCGCCCAGCGGGAGGGCCGGCAGTCGCCGCCGGGCGCCCCGCAGCCCGAGCGCGCCGAGCTACCGCCCGCGGCGCTGCCGCCGGCGCAGCCGGGCATCGAGCCGGTCGTCCCCCGCGGCCCCGGCTGGTCCGAAAGCGCCGGCGCCCCGCACGCCTCCGGCTTCGACGAGGGCTACGAGGACTTCGGGGAGGGCGAGTACCCGGACGATCGCCACGATCACGGCAACGAGGAGGCGGGCGAGGCGCCGTCGGGAACTCGGCGCGTGTCGGCGCTGCAGCGGATGGCCGACGCGCCCGACCGGCCCCAGGCGCGGGTGACTAAGGGCAGGCCACCGCGCGCCGCCCGGCGCGGGTCCTGGCGGCGGCGGATCGGCTCGTTGCTGGCGCTGGTCCTCGCCGCCGGGCTGATCTGGTTCCTCGTCCAGCTGTTCCAGCCGTTCCCGGGATCACCCCACGGGCGGCTCCAGGTGACGATCCCCGCCCACGCCGGGGCGAGCAAGATCGGCGATCTGCTCGCGCGAGACGGGGTGATCTCCTCGAGCTTCTTCTTCAAGCTGCGCGCGACGCTGGCCGGCGACCGCGGCGATCTGCGCTCGGGCACCTACGCGCTGGCGCTCGGGATGAGCTACAGCCGGGTGCTCGAGGTCCTCACGACACCGCCGAAGCAGGCCCCGGTGTCGGCGCTGACGCTGACCCCCGGCCGGACCCGGGCCCAGATCGACAAGCTGCTGCGCGCGCAGGGGATCCACGGCAGCTACCGCGCCGCCACACGCCACTCGCGGCTGCTCGACCCGCGGAGCTACGGCGCGCCGCGCTCGACCCCCGACCTCGAGGGCTTCCTGTTCCCCGACACGTACCAGCTCCGCGATCCGATCAGCGTCTCCGCGCTGGTCGCCGACCAGCTGAAGAACTTCCGCCGCCAGTTCGCCACCGTCCCGCTCGCCTACGCGCGCCGCCGGCACCTGAGCGCCTACGACGTGTTGATCATCGCCTCGATGGTCGAGGCCGAGTCGGCCACCCAGCACGACCGGCCGCTGGTCGCCTCGGTCATCTACAACCGGCTGGCGCGCGGGATGCCACTGCAGATCGACGCCACCACCCGCTACGCGACGGGCAACTACACGCAGCCGCTGACCCAGTCGGAGCTGAACTCGCCCTCGCCGTACAACACCCGCATCCACCCCGGACTGACGCCGACACCGATCGGCAACCCGAGCCTGTCGGCGATCCGGGCCGCCGCGGGCCCGGCGCAGACGAACTTCTTGTACTTCGTGGTCAAGCCGTGCGGCAACGGCGAGCAGACGTTCACCGGCAGCTACCAGCAGTTCCTCCACGACTCCGCCGTCTACCAGCAGGCCCGGGCCCGGCGCGGGGGCCGGTCCCCCGAGCACTGCTGAGCCGCCGTGGCGCGCCTCGGCGTCCTCGGCTGGCCGGTGGCGCACAGCCGCTCGCCGGCGATGCAGAACGCCGCTCTACGCGCGGTCGGGCTGGCCGGCTGGCGCTACCAGCTGCTGCCGGTGCCGCCGGGGCTGTTCGAGGAGACGGTGCGCGCGCTCCCGGCGGCCGGCTTCCGCGGGGCCAACGTCACGATCCCGCACAAGCCGGCGGCGCTGGCGCTGGCCGGCGAGGCGACCGAGCGGGCGCGGGCGATCGGCGCCGCCAACACCCTTACGTTCGAGCCGGGCGGGACGATCCACGCCGACAACACCGACGCCCCCGCGCTGGTGGCGGCGCTGCCGTTTGACCCCGCAGGTGCGAGCGCGCTTGTGCTCGGCGCGGGCGGCAGCGCCCGCGCCGCGGTGTGGGCGCTGCTCGACGCCGGCGCCGGCGCCGTCCGGGTGTGGAACCGCACCCCGGAACGGGCCGAGCGGCTGTGCGCCGAGCTCGGCGGCACCCCGGTAACGACGCTCACCGGCGCCGACGTGCTCGTCAACTGCACCTCGATCGGGCTGGACAGCGTCGACGCCGAGCTAAAGGATCTCCCGTTCGCTGCCGATAGACTCGCTGAGTACCGATGCGTGGTCGACTTCGTGTACCGAGCCCCCGCGACCCCGCTCGTAGCGGCGGCGCGCGCGCGTGAGATCGTGACGGTCGATGGCATCGAGCTGCTCGTCGGCCAGGGCGCGCTCAGCTTCGAGCGGTTCACCGGCCGTCCCGCACCGACGAAAGTTATGCGAGAGGCCGTACGTTGGACGTGAACGACCATGTCTCTCATCTCAGGGCAGTCCCCGGGGAGACCGGTGAGGTCCGCGAGCCGCCCGCAAACGGGCTGACTCCGCCGCGCCAGCGCGGCGGCTCGGGCCGCTTCCTCACCGACGTGCTGGTCGAGCTCGGGTTCGCCGAGGCCGACCGGGTGCAGCGGGCGATCGAGGAGTCCCGGCGGGCCGGGATCCCGCCCGAGCGGCTGCTGCTCGAGGCCAGTGCGATCACCGGCGAGCAGCTCTCCCACGCGATCGCCGAGCGCTACGGGCTCGACCACCTCGACCTGAACGCGTTCAAGATCGACATGGCGGCCGCCAACCTGCTGACCGCCGCCGCGGCCAAGCGCTACAGCGCGGTTCCGGTGGCCTACATCGACGACCAGACGCTGCTGCTGGCGATGTCGGATCCCGCCAACGTGCTCGCCGTCGACGACATCGCGCTGCTGACGCGGCTCGACATCCGCCCCGCGGTCGCCTCGACCGGGGACATCGCCGCCCTGATCACTCGCATGAACCGCTTTGAGGCCGCGGTCCAGGAGGCGGTCGAGGAGGGGGAGGACCGCGCCGGCCCGGTGGAGATCGTCGACCTGCGTGAGTCGGCCGAGGACGCCCCGGTGATCAAGCTCGTGTATTCGATCATCGCCCACGCAGCTGAGCGCGGCGCGTCGGACATCCACTTCGAGCCCCAACCCGACCCGTCGGGACGGGCGGGGATCGAGCTGCGGGTGCGAATGCGCATCGACGGGGTGCTGACCGACGAGGCGACGGTGCCCAAGCGGATGGTGGGGGGGGTGATCTCGCGGATCAAGATCATGGCCGATCTCGACATCGCCGAGCGCCGCCTCCCCCAGGACGGGCGCGTCAGCCTGACCGTCGAGGGCCGGCACGTCGACGTGCGCGCGGTCTCCATCCCGAGCGTCCACGGTGAGTCGGTGGTGCTGCGGATCCTCGACAAGCAGAGCATCCGGCTGGAGCTCGAAAAGCTCGGCTTCCAGCCCCACGAGCTCGAGCGCTTCCGCCGCGCGTTCAGCCGCGCCCACGGCGCCGTGCTGGCCACCGGACCGACCGGCTCGGGCAAGTCCACCTCCCTGTACGGCGCGCTGCTCGAGCTCAACACGCCGGAGAAGAACATCATCACGATCGAGGACCCGGTCGAGTACCAGATCGCCGGGATCACCCAGATGCAGGTCAACACCAGGGCCGGGCTGAACTTCGCCAACGGCCTGCGCTCGATGATGCGCGCCGACCCCGACATCCTGATGGTCGGCGAGATCCGCGACCGCGATACCGCGCAGATCGCGATCGAGGGGGCGCTGACCGGCCACATGGTGCTCTCGACGCTCCACACCAACGACGCCCCGTCGGCGATCACCCGGCTGATCGAGATGGGGATCGAGCCGTTCCTGGTTGCCTCGGCGATCGAGTGCATCGTCGCCCAGCGGCTGGCCCGGACGCTCTGCCCGCATTGCAAGAAGCGGTCGATCGTGCCGGTCACCGTCTTGCGCGACCACGGCTTCGCCGCCCAGTTCGACATCGAGGCCTACGAGCCGGTCGGCTGCGGACGCTGCGGATCGATGGGCTACCGCGGACGCACCGGCCTGTACGAGGTGATGATGATGTCCGACTCGATCCGCGAGCTGACCCTCCAGCGCGCCTCGGCCGACCAGCTCGCCGCCACCGCCGTGCTCGAGGGCATGCGCCGGCTGCGCGAGGACGGCCTCGACAAGGTCAAGTCCGGGCTGACCTCGATGGCCGAGGTGGCTCGGGTGTCCGGCGCGGGCTGACGCTCCGAGCCGCGGGGCGCCGGCGACGGGCTCGCCCGCGCCGGCGTAGGGCTCGCCCGCGCCGGCGAGAATTCGCGGCGGGACTCTCGGGGCCAGGCTGAGCGTCCATCCGTCGTCCACGCGGGGGCGGCGAGCGCTCAAGCCGAGCGCTGGGGTGCCGATATGCACGGCATGGAGCTTGACTTCGCCGAGGTCCTGCTGGAAGTGGTCAGCCGGCGGGCCTCCGACCTGCACATCACCGCCGGGGCGCCGCCGATGGTCCGGGTGCGCGGTCGGCTCACGCCGCTGGAGGGTTATCCGGTGCTGACGCCGACCGACACCCGCGAGGTCGTCTACTCGATCCTCTCCAACGGTCAGCGCCAGCGCCTGGAGACGAACTGGCAGCTCGACTTCGCCTACCAGGTCCCCGGGATGGCACGGTTCCGCGTCAACGCCTACTTCCAGCGCGCCTCGCTGGGCGCCGCCTTTCGCCTGATCCCGTTCGAGCTGACCCCGCTCGAGTCCCTCGGGCTGCCTCCGGCGGTGAGCGAGTTCGCCAACCGCCCGCGCGGGCTGGTGCTGGTCACCGGTCCGACCGGCTCGGGCAAGTCGACCACGCTGGCCTCGCTGATCGACGTGATCAACTGCGAGCGCGAAGAGCACATCATGACGATCGAGGACCCGATCGAGTTCCTCCACCAGCACAAGAAGTGCATCGTCAACCAGCGCGAGCTCGGCTCCGACGCGACCTCGTTCGCCGAGGCGCTGAAGGCGGCGCTGCGCCAGGATCCCGACGTGATCCTAGTCGGCGAGATGCGCGACCGGGAGACGATCGGGACCGCGATCACTGCGGCCGAGACCGGCCACCTGGTGTTCGCCACGCTCCACACCCAGGACACGCCGCAGACGATCGACCGCATCATCGACGTGTTCGACGCCTCCCAGCAGGGCCAGGTCCGCGCGCAGCTGTCGGTGGCGCTGCAGGGAATCGTCACCCAGACGCTGTTGCCGACGGCCGACGGCGCCGGGCGGTGCGTGGCCGCCGAGGTGCTCGTCCCCACGGCAGCGGTGCGCAACCTGATCCGCGAGTCGAAGAGCCACCAGATCTACTCCGTGCTCCAGACCGGCGCCTCGTTCGGGATGCAGACGATGGACGCCTCGCTGGCCGGGCTGGTCCGCGCCGGCAAGATCACCCGCCAGCTGGCGGAGTCCCGCGCCCACTCGGCCGAGGAGCTCCGCCGCCTGCTCGGCTCCGCCGCCTCCGGCGGCTACCAGATGGCGGCGTAGGCGCGCGATGGCCACCTACACGTTCCGGGCGATGGACCTGGCCGGCGTGCCGGCCACCGGCGAGGTCGAGGCGGGCTCCAAGCAGGACGTCGCCGAGCAGCTCAAGGCCCGCGGCCTGATCGTCGTCGACATCGGCGCCAAGTACCGCTCCAAGGAGCTCAACCTCGAGCTGTTCGCGCGGGTCAGCGCCAAGGATCTCGCCGTCGCCTCGCGCCAGCTGGCCACGATGGTCAGTTCGGGCATGTCGATCCTGCGCGCACTGTACGTGCTCGAGACCCAGACCAAGTCGAAGCTGCTGAAGTCGACGGTGATCGCCGTGCGCAGCGACGTCGAGGCCGGCCTGCTGCTGTCCGACGCGCTGGAGCGCCACCCCAAGGTGTTCGGCCCCCTGTATGTCTCGATGGTCCGCGCCGGCGAGACCGGCGGCCTGCTCGAGGAGTGCCTGTTGCGGGTCGCCGACCAGCTCGAGAAGGACGCCTCGCTGAAGCGCCAGGTCAAGGCCGCGATGATCTACCCGGCGCTGGTCATCTTCTTCGCGGTCGGCGTGATGCTGGCGCTGGTGGCGTTCCTGATCCCGGTGTTCGAGAACGTCTTCAAGCAGTTCCCGGGCGGCCACCTGCCCGCCCTGAGCCAGTTCATGGTCAACTTCTCGCATCTGGTCACCGGCCGGTGGTACGTGCTGATGGCCGTGGTGACCGGGATGGTCGTCGGCTTCCTGTCATTCAAGAAGTCGAAGTGGGGGAGGCCGCACTGGGACGCCTTTCGGCTGCGCATCCCGCTGAAGATCGGCGACATCGTCCAGAAGGTGGCGATCGCCCGGTGGTCGCGGACGCTCGCCTCGCTGACTCACGCCGGCGTGCCGATCCTGCAGTCGCTCGAGATCACCGGTATGACCGCCGGCAACCTCGTGGTGGAGAAATCGATGACCGAGGTGATCGCCTCGGTCAAGGCCGGCGGCACGATCGCCGAGCCGCTGCGCCAGGCGACGGTGTTCCCCCCGATGGTGGCGCAGATGGTCGGCGTCGGCGAGGAGACGGGCGCCCTGGACAACATGCTGACGAAGATCGCCGACTTCTACGACGACGAGGTCTCGGCCGCCGTCAAGGCGCTGACCTCGATCCTCGAGCCGGTGATGATCATCGTCGTCGGCAGCATCGTCGGCGTGATCGTGATCTCGATGTACCTGCCGCTGTTCAGCGTCTACAACAGCATCAAGTAGCGGTGGCCCTCGCCGGGCTCGCCGGCGCGGGAGCGACGCTCCAGTTCCTCGCCTACCTGACGGTCGGCGTGCCGTTCGCGGCGATCCTCGGGCAGGCGGCCGTGCGAGTATCGTCTCCTCGCCATGAGTCCCGCTCCCGCTGCGGTCCCGCGTCCGCCCAGCTCGCCTGAGCGCGACCCCTCGCGCGGGGGTCGCTGATGCCGGCGCCGCGACGGTCCGGCAGCGCCGGCGACACCGGGGGCGATGATCGCGCCGCGTGCCGTCCCTGCCGCGGCACCGGCGAGGTGGTCTCGGGGCTCGGCGGGACGGCGTCGGTCGTGCCGTGCGCGTGGTGCGGGGGCAGCGGTCGCTTCGAGCCGGGGCACGACGCCCAGGCCGCCGCGCCCAGCGACGCTTAGGTCCGCCGTTCCCGTCTCCCGAGCCGCCGGCCCGGGACGCGCCTGAGGCCCGCCGGAGTGCCCGGCACCCCGGCGGCGCGCGCCGGGGGAGGGCAGCAGCATCGAACAATCGTCCAACCGCGTTCAGGTGCGGCGCCGGGATGTCGATGAGTACCGTGCCAGAGTCGGAGTGCCAAAGGCAAACCGTCCGTGAGGGCGGGACGCAAAGCCACGGGCCTCAGCTGTCAGAGGAAGCCGAGCTACCACTTCTACATACTGTTCACGGTCGAAATGGTGAATGGACCTCGGGATCTGGCGAGTAGATCCAATTCACGATCCCCTGGAGGGTCCATGTTGCACAAGATGCGCAGGCGTATGCAGGACGAGAAGGGTTTCACCCTGATCGAGCTTCTGGTCGTGATCCTGATCATCGGGATCCTGGCCGCGATCGCGATTCCGTCGTTCCTGAATCAGAAGTCCAAGGCGAATGATGCCTCGGCCAAGGAGCTGGCGCGCAGCGCGCAGACCGCTTCTGAGACGTACGCCACCGACCATGCTGGAAGCTACACCGGTCTGAGCGCC
>JBBSFX010000047.1:0-20565 GCA_038254735.1 Solirubrobacterales bacterium | reverse complement strand
TCCGCCGCCCGGACCGCCGGCCCCGCCGCCCGGACCGCCGGCCCCGCCGCCCGCACCGCCACCCCCGCGCGTCCGGCCGCCGACGCCCCCCGCGGGCTCGCTGGCGGCGGACCCCGCGAGCCCTCCGGCGGCGGGCCCCGCGAGCCCTCCGGCGGCGGGCCCCGCGAGCTCTCCGGCGGCGGGCCCCGCGAGCCCTTCGGCGACGGAGACGGAGACGGCGCGCCGGGCGACCTCGGCTACGGCCGGCGCGATCTCGAGTCGTCCGACGGGCAGCCCAGCTCGCGCCGCGGCGGCGCGATCCTGCTCGCCGTCGGCGCGGTGATCGCCGCGATCGTGGTGATCGTGGTGCTGGTGAGCAGCGGCGGCGGCAACCACCCGAGCTCCAACCCGTCGGCGTCGACGCCGCCCTCGACCACCCCCGCCGGCACTGCGACCGGAGCGACCAGCACGCCGACGGGTGCGACCAGCACCCCCAGCACCTCGAGCACCCCGACGACGGGCACGAGCACCACCGCGACGCAGGTGATCGGCAGCGTCACCCTGGCTTCCCCCAGTGGCGCCAAGACCCCGGCCGGCGTCGCGCAGATCGTGCGCCAGGGCGCCAACGAGGGCGTGGTGCTGGTCGGCCAGGGCGTCGCCGCCAACACCAAGCACAACGCCTACGCGGTGTGGCTCTACAACTCGGCCTCCGACAGCCATCTGCTCGGGTTCGTCAACCCGGCGGTGAAGAGCGACGGCAAGCTCCAGACGGCCGGCGTGCTGCCCGCGAACGCCTCGCGCTACAAGGAGCTGCTGGTGACGCTCGAGACACAGGCCAAGCCGACTGCTCCGGGCACGATCGTGCTCCAGGGCGCGCTCAACCTGAAGTGATCCGCTCGAGGCCCTCGAGCGCCTCGACCAGCTTCTTGCGCGTCGCCCGCCTCATCATGAACGAGCCCGTCCGCGAGTAGCCGCGCAGCTTCTGGCGCTGCTCGATCGTCACCTTGGTGCCGGTGCCCTCGGGCTCCAGCACGATCTCGGTCACCGCCTGGGCCAGCACCCGCTCAAACGGGGTCCCGTCGAGCTCCTGCTCCCACATCCGTCGCCACGGCGGCTCGGAGGCCAGGACCTCGAAGTCCATCCGCACGGTTCGCCCCCGCTTGGAGATGAACACCTGGGTGAAGCGGTCCTCGCCGACCCCCTCGACGCGCGCCACCCCCGGCCACCAACGCGGCAGGTGGTGCGGGTCCTCGACCAGCTTCCACACTTCGTCGGGGGAGGCGGGCACGCTGCGGCTGCTGCGTGCATGCGCCATCAGTCCTCAAACTTGATCTCGGAGTGGACGTGGTGGGGCGCGAGTCGCCCGCGGCCGTCGAGGAATGCGAGCTCGACGAGGAACACGCAGGCGACGATCTCGCCGCCGAGGCGAGCGACCAGGTCGCACAGCGCGGAGGCGGTGCCGCCGGTGGCCAGCAGGTCGTCGTGGATCAGCACCCGCGCGCCCCCGGCCAGCGCGTCGGCGTGGACCTCGAGCGCGTCGATCCCGTACTCGAGCGCGTACTCGGAGCTGACCACGTCGTGCGGGAGCTTGCCCCGCTTGCGCGCCGGCACGAAACCGGCGCCGAGGTCGCGGGCCAGCGCGCCCCCGAGGATGAACCCGCGAGCCTCCGCGGCGACGACGAAGTCGACGTCGAGCGAGCGCGCGAAGCGGGTCAGCCGGGAGACGGCCGCGTCGAGCGCGCTCGGGTTGAGCAGCAGCGGGGTGATGTCCTTGAAGACGATCCCGAGGCGGGGGAAGTCCGGGATGTCCCGGACGAACGCGCGCAGGTTCACCCCCGCCTCCGATGCGCGTGCGGTCATCGCGCTACTTCGCGATCTTGCGCAGGTCGCGGATCAGCAGCAGGTGCTTCAGGTGCGTGGTCACCGAGGCGAGGTTCTCGAGCGCCTCGATCGCCTCCTGGCGGCGGTCGGGATTGCGCGAGCGCAGCGCGGGCGCGAGGATGCTCTGGAGCAGCTGGGCCTCGCGGTCGGCCGAGCTGCGGAACACGCGCAGGTTGCGCCCGCCGACCCCGTAGCGGGCGAGCTCGGAGACGGCGCGGATGATCTCGCGCTCTGTCTCGTCGAAGTACTTCACGCCGGCGCGCTGCTCGCCCTTGATGACGCCGAACTCGACCAGCTCGGCGATCAGCTTGATGCTCGCCCCGGTGTCCTCGACGACGTCGTCGAGCGAGTACAGCGCCCCGGGCTCTCGCGTCGTGACGCTGGCCCGCCGTAGCGCCCGCCCGTCGCCCGGCGCGGTGACGTCGCGCTCCGAGCGGCCACCGGCCAGCTCCTGGCGGATCACCCGGAGCGGTAGGAACTCGTCGCGCTGGAGGCGAAGGATCGTCCGCAGACGCTGGACGTCGCCCTGGGTGTAGAGTCGGTAACCGCCCTGGGTGCGACGCGGCGTCAGCAGCTTCTGGTCCTCCAGGTAGCGGATCTTGGAGATCGAGATGTCGGGGAACTCCTGCTCGAGCGCCTTGCAGACGGCGCCGATCGTCACCGCCTTCTGCGGCGGTTGGGCGCCGGCGACGGCGCGCCCGGAGGCGTCCGGGCGACCCGGACCGGAACCGATGCCCGGGGCCGTCGAAGGCACGGCCGCGGCCACCTCGTCGGGCCGCTCGACCTCGGGTCCGGGTATCTCGTGCGTGGCCATCAGCGTCCCAGGAACGCGAGCTTGTACTTGCCGATCTGGAGCTCGTCGCCGTCGTGCAGGCGGTGCGACTCGATCCGGCGGCGGTTGACGTAGGTGCCGTTCAGCGACCCGCAGTCGTCGAGGTAGTGGTCGCTGCCGCGGGCGACGATGATCGCGTGGTCCCGGGACACGGTCACGTCATCGAGGAAGATGTCGCAGTCGGGGCGACGGCCGACGGTCAGGCGCTCGCCGTGCAGCGGGAACGCCTCGCCGGCCCTCCCGCCGCCGGCCCGGATCACCAGCGTAGCGCCCCCGGCACTGACGGGCGGGAGCTGGATCTCCTCCATCTCCCCCGTCTCGCCGATCCGGTACTGCGCCGTGGTCGTGCCCGGCGCAGCCTCCGAGCTGGCCAGGAACGCTCCGCAACGCTGGCAGTAGTTGGCGCCTTCCGCGTTGGTGAAGCCGCACTCGGGACAGTGCTGAGCCACCACTCGCCGCGGGTCAGTCGGCGTCCGCGCCGGGGACGCGCCCCGAGAGGATGTCGGTCAGCTGCTGCACGTCGGCGCCCGAGATCACGAGCTCGCCGCTCTCGTTGCTCTTGCGCAGCCGGTTGACCAACTCCGCTCGCAGGATGTCGATCTTTCCGTGCAGGATCCGCCGCTGGTAGGAGACCTCCATTTCCTCCTCGGTCAGCTGCTTGATCAGGTCCTTCAGCTCGGGCTCGGTCAGTGAGCCGAGGTCCGGAAATGTGTCCATACGCGTCGTCCCCGTCCTGCCTGTCGTGATTGGAGGCGTGATCGCCCAGTATACCGTCGCCACCCCGAGGGTCAATCTGAGCTTGAGACTTCTGCCGGAGGCTCCCGGCTCGCGGCCTGGATCGCCCGCGCCTGCTCGACGCCTGAGCGAACGTACAGGGCGGTGGCGCTGAGTGCCAGGGCCATGCCGACATACAGCATCACCAGCGCCAGCCAGTGGACTCCGGCGATCGCGAAGAACGGCGCCCCGATCATCGGGGCGACTCCGAGCCGGCCCGGCCAGTTGATCTTCAGCTCGACCCCGCGGCGCAGGCCGTAGCGGCTCAGCCCGAGCATGAACAGCTCGCGGCCGATCACGATCGCCAGCGCCCACCGGGGCAGCAGGTGAAACCGCCAGGCGACGATCATCCCGGCGATCACCAGCAGCCGGTCGACGATCGGGTCGAGCAGCGTCCCGAGCCGGCTGTACTGGCCGGTCAGCCGCGCCGTGAAGCCGTCGAGATAGTCCGCCCAGCCGATCACCGCGAACAGCACCGCGGCCAGCGCGTCCTCGCCGCCACGGCTCGAGAGATCGACGATCAGGAACATCGGGATCAGCGCCAGGCGCACGTAGCCGATCGCGTTGGGGATCGTCCACGGGTTCAGCGGCTGGTCGGACATCGTCTGGGGCGGCGGTGGCCCCGACCGGTCGATCCCGAACAGGCGTCGCTTCGTCGGCCTGCGGCGGCGCGGCGCGGCCATCCTCAGTCGCCCGCCCTCACCGGCTCATCCGGCGCCGCCCTCAGGGCAGGCTGCGCCACAGCTCGGCCACCCGCTCCGCGGCCTGCTCCAGCGGCACGCTGCGCGACTCGCGGCCGCGCCGGACCTGCACCTCGAGCTCGCCGCCGACGAGCGTGCGGCGTCCGACGGTCGCGCGCGCCGGACAGCCGAGCAGCTCGGCGTCGGCGAACTTCTCCCCCGGTCCGGCGTCGCGATCGTCGTAGAGGACGTCGAGGCCCTGCGCGGCGAGCTCTCCGTACAGGCGCTCGGCCAGCTCGCGCTCCTCGCTGCCCGCCTTGCCGAGGCCGACCAGCTCCACGTCGAACGGCGCGATGTTCCGCGGCCACGCGATCCCGTGCTCGTCGGCGAACTGCTCGACCGCCGCCGCCGCGGCCCTGGCGGGGCCGAAGCCGTAGGAGCCCATCAGCACCAGCTGCGAGCGGCCCGCCTCGTCCAGGAAGCCCGCCCCGAGGGGCTCCGAGTAACGCGTGCCGAGCTTGAAGATGTTGCCGACCTCGATCGCCGGCTCGATCCGGATCGCCGCTCCGTGCACGGTGTCCCCGGCGACCACGCTGCGTACGTCGCCGCGCTCGCCGGCGAAGTCGCGCCCCGGCTCGACCCCGCGCAGGTGCGCGTCGGGCCGGTTGGCCCCGGTGATGTAGGACGCGGACCCACCCATCCCGATGGCGTCGTCGACCAGGATCGGAACCTCGGCGCCGACGGGCCCGATGAAGCCAGGCGGCCCGAGCCGCTCGGCGATCTCCTCGGGCCGCGCGGGGCGGAACTTCGCTCCGAGCGCGTTGGCGAGCTTGATCTCGTTGACGCGATGGTCGCCGCGGACCAGCACCAGCAGCATCGAGCCGTCGGCACGGATCACCGGGTAGGCCTTGAGCAGCGCGCCCTCCGGCACCCCGAGGGCGCCGGCCACGGCCTCGACGGTGGTCAGGCCGGGGGTCGAGACCTCCTCGGGGGCCGGGCGCCCGGCGGGCAGCGCGACGGCCTGCGCCTCGGCGCGTGCGACCTCGACGTTGGCGGCGTAGCCGGGCGCCAGCGCGACCTCGTTCTCGCCCGCCGCGCACGGCGCCATGTACTCGTCGGCGCCGAGGCCACCCATCATCCCCACGTCTGACTCCACCCGGTACCACTCGAGACCACAGCGGTCGAGCATCCGGTCGTAGGCGACGATGTGCTTGGCATAGCTGGCCTCGAGCCCCGCGAGGTCGCGATCGAAGCTGTAGGCGTCCTTCATGATGAACTCGCGGGTCCGCAGCACGCCGGCGCGGGGCCGCGGCTCGTCGCGCTCCTTGACCTGAAAGTGGTAGAGGATCTTCGGCAGGTCGCGGTAGGAGCGCACGGCGGCGGCGACGTGGCCGGTGACGATCTCCTCGTGGGTCATCGCCAGCACCATCTCGGCCCCACGGCGGTCCTTGAGCTTGAACAGCTCGTCGATCTCGTAGCGACCGGTACGCCGCCACGGCTCGGCCGGGTGCATCACCGGCATCAGCATCTCCTGTCCGCCGATCGCGTTCATCTCCTCGCGCACGATCTGGACGACGCGCTGGTGCACGCGCCACCCCGCCGGCAGCCACGACCACAGCCCGGATCCGACCTGGCGGATCAGCCCCGCGCGCACCATCAGCTTGTGGCTGATCGCCTCGGCGTCCGCCGGGGCCTCGCGCTCGGTGGGCAGCAGATAGCTCGACAGACGCGTCATCCTGGATCGTGAAGCGTACTCACGCCCGGCGCTGAGCCGCATTTCGTTTCGATCTCCAGATGCCCGGGGAGGTCTGATACAAGACACCCGGAAATCGCGTCCTGCAAGGAGCCACCGACTCATGGCCTATTCCGTCCCGGACCTGCCCTACGACTACAACGCGCTCGAGCCCCACATCGACGAGGCGACCATGCGCGTCCACCACGACAAGCACCATCAGGCGTACGTCGACAAGGTCAACGCCGCGCTGGAGGGTACCGAGCTCGCCGATCAGCCGATCGAGGACGTGATCAAGAACCTCTCCTCGGTCCCCGAGGACAAGCGCAAGGCGGTCCGCAACAACGGCGGCGGCCACCTCAACCACTCGCTGTTCTGGACCTGGATGTCGCCCGACGGCGGCGGCGGCCCGGATGGCGACCTGGCAGCGGCGATCGAGTCGGCGTTCGGCTCCTTCGACGACTTCAAGGCCAAGTTCAAGAACGCGGGCGTCAACCAGTTCGGCTCCGGCTGGTCGTGGCTCGTGCACGACGGCTCCGGCCTGGCCGTGGTCTCGACGGCCAACCAGGACAACCCGCTGACCGACGGCAAGACCCCGCTGCTCGGCGTCGACGTGTGGGAGCACGCCTACTACCTCAAGTATCAGAACAAGCGCCCCGACTACATCGACGCGTTCTGGAACGTCGTCAGCTGGGGTGCGGTCGCCGAGGGTTTCTCCAAGGCGTCGTAGACGCAGCGCGCGGCCGAGCTTCGCGGACGGACGCACTCATAGGTCGGTAGCCGCGAAGCTCGTGCCCGGCCGTCCGCGTGGGCACGTCGCGGTGGGCCGCGGGGTCGGCGGTGTAGGCGACGAAGGCCAGCACCAGCACCAGCGCGCCGGCCAGCGCCCGCGGTGAGGCGAGCTCGCCGCCGCGGACGCTGAGCAGCAGCGTCAACAGCGCGAACGGGTCGACGTACTTCTGCCACGGGTAACGGATCGCCAACGCCCCGAGCAGGAAGCAGCCGGCGAACACGACGACGCTCCACGGCCGCGGCGCCACCCGCGCCCGCCACGCCAACACCGCGCCGCCGGCCGGCACGAGCGCCCACAGCACGAGTGAGCTGCCGAGCAGCCGCGGACCGTGACGCGCGACCCCGGCGATCACGCCGGCCGCGTCCGCGCCGGGCCGGTCGGGGAAGGCAAGCAGCAGCAGCGCCCCGACGAGCGCGCCGAGGAGCGCCACCGGCGCGCCGCCGGCCCGCGCCCCCGAGCCCTCGGTCCCAGCCCCCACGGGCGCGCCGCCGGCCCGCGCCCCCGAGCCCTCAGTCCCGACCCCGACCGGCGCGGCGCCGGCCCGCGCCCCCGAGCCCTCGGTCGCGACCCCCGAGCCCTCGGTCCCGACCCCCGAGCCCTCGGTCCCGACCCCCGCGCTCCCGGTCCGCGCTCCCGAGCGCTCGACCCTCCTCCCGGGGTCGAACGGCACGATTCCGGGGGCGAACAGCACCACCCCGTAGAGCCCGAGGGCGGCGAGCGCCAGCTCGGGCGTGGCGAGGACCAGCCGGGCGCCACCCGCGGCCCCCGCGCACAGCCCGCACGAGCTCGGATCGCCGCCCGGTGGGACGACCCCATGCCAGGCCAGGAACAGCGCCGCCACCGGCACCGCGCACAGCCCCACCGACGCCAGCCCCAGCGCACGATCGCGCGCCGTGGCCGCGAAGCGCAGCGCGTAGAGCAGCGCCACCGGCAGCATGAAGGCGGCGCTCTGGCGGGTCAGCATCGCTGCGCCGACCGCCGCGCAGCCGGCGCCCAGCACCCCGAGCCGCGGCGTCTCGCGGAAGCGCTCGAAGCGCTCCAGCGCGACCACGATCAGCAGCGTGGCGAGGTTGTCGGTGATCACCCGAAAGGAGCTCCCGAGCACGTACGGGGAGAGCGCGAACAGCAGCGCAAGCGCCAGCGCCGGGCCCGCCGCCAGGGCCAGCCGCCGGCGCAGCAGCGCGAACACTGTGAGCGCGAGCAGGTAGGAGATCACCACCTCGGCCAGCCGCAGCCGCCACGGCGAGAAGCCGACCGCCTCGCCGACGAGCGCCATCAGCAGGTGGAACAGCGGCGTCTGGGCGGCGCGGTAGTGGACGAGGTCGGGGAACGGCAGCTCGCGCGCGAAGCGGTGGATCGTCGGCAGGTGGTAGTTGAGCTCGTCGTCGGAGTGGAAGATCGGCAGCGCCACCGTGAGCCCACGCAGCGCGGCGATCCCGACCAGGAACGGGAGCGCCAGCACCGCCGCCGGAGGCAGCCCTCGCAGCCGGGCGATCATCAGTAGACCGGGATCCCGTGACCGACCGCGGTATCGATGCCCGCCGCCACCCCGTGGACGTGGAGGTACACCGCATAGCCGAGGTCGACGAGCAATAGCGCCGCCACCGTCGCCGCGGCCAGCCGCGGGCGCCGGCCGACCACCGCCGCGGCACCGACGTAGAACACCGGAGCGGCGAGGAAGACGATCCGCCCCCAGTCGAAGGCGAAGGTCATCGCGGCGAAGCACGCCGCCACCAGCACCAGCCCGCGCCGGGCCAGGAACCGCGCCGGCGGCGGCCCATCGGCCGGACGCGCCCCGTCCGCCGGTGCTGCGCGCAGCCAGATCGCCGGCGGTGCAGCCAGCCACAGGGGCCCGTAGGTGTAGGCGAGCCGGCGCGCCTCCTGGCCCAGCGAGCTCCCCGACAGAGCCTGGCGGACGATCGCCCAGCGCGCGGACAGGAACGGCCCCGTGTAGCCCGGGATGTACTCGCGCCCGACGGCGTCGATCGAAAGTCGGAGCACCACGTACAGGGTGAGCGGCGCGGCCGCGACCGCGGCCACCTCGGCGAACGCCCGGCGGTCAAGCGGCCGCTCGGCCCACACCGCGTAGGCGAGCGGGATCAGGAACAGGCTCGACTCGCGAATCGTCGTGCCGGCCAGGATGGTCAGCGCCAGCGCCACGCGCCGGCGGCGCACCGTCCACAGCACCCCCAGCACGATCACCAGCACCGAGGCCGGGTCGACGCTGCGGCCGTGGCGGACCAGCACCACCAGCAGCACCGGTGAGAGCAGGAAGCCGGCCACCAGCCCGACCGCGAGTCCGCGTCCGACGGCGTGGTCGCGCAGCAGCGCGTACAGCGCCGCCCCGCCCGCCGCCATCGCCAGCCAGGCCAGCAGCGTGAACGAGACGACGTGCGAGAACGGGAGCACGTGGACGAGCCACGGCACGCCGACCCGGTAGGCGTAGGGGAAGTTGTGCGGGCCGCCGGGATGGGCGGCCATGCGGCTGTAGAACACCTCGTCCCCGCTCTGCCCGTGCTCGTGCCGGATCGCCGCGTCGACGGCGACGAGGAGCAGCAGCGAGCCGGCGGCTACGAGACCGAGCTCACGGGCCGGCGGCGGATGCCGGCGCGCGGCGAGCGGACCCGCGCGCGGTTCAGCCCGGCGGGCCTCGGTCGGCCCCACCGAAGCTAGGCGCGGGTGAAGCGCCGGCCGGTGACCGGCGAGGCGGCCTCGTCGAGTGGCACCGGTGGTGACTCGAGCACGGTGACGAGCTGCTCGTCAACCGCCGCGTCGTCGGCTGCCGCGGCCTCCAGCGCCGCCAGGCGCTCGGGCGTCATCGCGCTGGCATCCTCGTTCTCGTCGAGCCAGGCGCGGGCCTCGGCGGCGCTCACCTCGTCGCGCACAACCCGCTTGCCCGCGGCGTAGTAGCGGTCGATCTCTGCGAACAGCTCGTCGACGAGATCCTCGGTGCGGACCTTCTTGAGCGGCTCTCCGCGCGAGTAGATCATGCCCATGTCCTTGGCGCCGGTGATGCCGAAGTCGGCGTGGCGGGCCTCGCCGATGCCGTTGACCGCGCAGCCGAGCACCGAGACCTCGATCGGGTCCTCGTAGGCCTCGAGCCGGCGCTCGATCTCCACCACTACCGTGTCCATGTCGAACTGCAGGCGGCCGCAGGTCGGGCAGGCGATCAGCACGGGACCGCGCTCGCGCAGCTTCAGCGCCTTGAGGATCTCCCAGGCGACCTTGACCTCCTCCTCGGCGTGGAAGGTCGAAAGCGAGATCCGGATCGTGTCGCCGATCCCGTCGGCGAGCAGCGTCCCCAGCCCGACGGCCGACTTCAGCGAGCCCGACCACTTCGTCCCCGCCTCGGTGATCCCGAGGTGCAGCGGGTACGGGATCCGTTCGGACAGCAGCCGGTTGGAGGCGATCGTGTTGGGCACGCTGGTCGACTTCATCGACACCTTGAAGTCGGTGAACTCGAGGCGCTCCATCAGCGCTACGAACTCGACGGCGGCCGTGACCAGCGCCTCGACGGGGTTGTCGAACTCGAGCTTGCGCAGGTGCACGGGCAGCGAGCCGGAGTTGACGCCGATCCGCAGCGGCGTCCCGAGCTCGCGGGCGCGCGCCGCCACCTGGGCGACCTTGTCGGGTCCGCCGATGTTGCCGGGATTCAGGCGGACGCAATGGGCGCCCGCGTCGAGCGCCTTGAGCGCCAGCGTGTGGTTGAAGTGGATGTCGGCGATCACCGGGATCGGCGAGTCGCGCACGATCGTCTTCAGCGCCTCGACGTCCTGCTCGCGCGGGACGGCGACGCGGACGACGTCGGCGCCCGCCTCGGCGACCCGCCGGATCTGGGCCATCGTCGCCGCCAGGTCGGCGGTCTCGGTCTTGGTCATCGTCTGCACGGCGACCGGCGCGCCGCCGCCGATCGGCACGCCGCCGACGTGGATCTGGCGCGGGGAGGGCATGAGTTCAGTGTAGAGGCCGCAACTCTGACCGCCCGGCATGGTTCCATGAACACATGCCACCCATGAGACGACTCCTCACCCTGCTGCTGTTGCTGGCCCCGCCCGCCCTGCTCGCCGCGGCGCTCGTCCCCGCCGCGGGCGCCTCCACCACCCAGACGGCGATCTTCCAGGACGACCAGCACTTGTTCACCAATCCTGCCGGGACACTGACCGCGCTGCGCACGCTGGGCGTCAGCGAGGTCCGCGTGTCCCTGTTCTGGGCCTCGGTGGCCACCGGCGGCAACCCCGGCCGCCAGGCCTCGAACCCGGCCGCCTACCCGGCCGCCAACTGGGCGCGCTACGACAACGTCGTCCGCGCAGCCTCCGCCAGGGGGATCGCGGTGCTGTTCGACATCCAGAGCCCGGTGCCGATCTGGGCCAGCGGCGGCGGCTACCCCCGCAACGGCGGCTCCCGCTTCCGCCTGAGCTGGAAGCCCGACCCCGTCGCCTTCGGCGCCTTCGTCAAGGCCGTCGGCACGCGGTACAGCGGTCACTACGCCGGCCTCCCGCGGGTCGGCAACTGGTCGGTGTGGAACGAGCCCAACTACGGGCCGAGCCTCGCGCCGCAGAGCCGGGGGTCCTCGGTGCAGCTGGCCGCGGCGAGCTACCGCGGGCTGGTCGACCACGCGTTCTCCGCCTTGCGCTCGAGCGGCCACGGCCGCGACACGCTGCTGTTCGGCGAGGTCGCGCCCCACGGGCGCTTCGTCGGCGGCGACTTCGGCGGCGTTGCACCGCTCGAGTTCCTGCGCGGTCTCTACTGCGTCGACGGACGCTTCCACCCGCTGCGCGGCAGGCTCGCGGGGGCCAACGGCTGCCCGACGACGGCGGCCGCCTCCCGGCGCTTCCGCTCCCAGCACCCGGCGCTGTTCTCGGCCACCGGCTTCGCCGACCACCCCTACGCACAGGGAACGCCGCCGAACCGCAGCCTGCGGGTCAGCGGCTACGACTCGGCCGACTTCTCCGACCTGGCGATGGTCCCCAGGCTAGAGTCGACGCTCGACCGCGCCAATCGCGCTTACGGTTCGCACAAGCGGTTCACGATCTGGAACACCGAGTACGGCTTCCAGACCAACCCGCCCGAGCACTCGGGAAACGGGAACTTTCCCGTGTCCCCGGACACGGCCGCGGCGTACATGAACTGGGCCGAGTACATCTCGTACAAGAGCTCGCGGATCCACAGCTACGACCAGTACCTGCTGGTCGATCCGTCGACGGGTCAATTCGCCAGCGGCCTGCTGTTCCCCAACGGCAGCCCCAAGTCCGGCTTTGGGGCCTACCGGATCCCGCTGTACCTGCCGCGGACCTCGGCGCGCAAGGGCGCGGCGCTCGAGGTCTGGGGCGCCGTTCGCCCGGCCAAGGCCACGATCTACGGGCCCGGGCAGCAGGCGCGGATCGAGTTCCAGGCCGGCGGGCGAGGTGCCTACGCCACCGTCCGGCACCTGACCGTCCCGCGGAGCGGCTACTTCGATCTCCACCTGGGCTTCGGCCAGAGCGGCATCGTCCGCATCGCCTGGGCCAGCCCGGGCGGCGGAACGGAGTACAGCCGCAGCGTCGCCGTCCGCATCCGCTGAGGGCAGGGGCTGTTCAGCTGACCGACGCGTCCGCGCGCCGCCGCTCACCGGCGGCGGCGCGCGGCGACGGTCGCGCCGGCGCCGCCGGCCAGCAGCACCGCGAGCACCGCGATCAGCCACGCCGGCAGGAACGACGATCCGCCCGCGCCGCCGCCCGAGTGACCGCCGCGCGTGGCCGCCAGCTGGGCGAGCAGCTGACGGCGGATCACGTCGGGACAGTTCGTGTACGCGCTGACGCTCGGAGGGATCGTGCTCAGCGCGTGCTGCAACTGCGGGATCGAGTAGTGCCTCGTCAGCGCCGCGTGGAGCTGGCAGTCGCCGAGCACCGGCGAGACGCCGGCCCGGGCAGCGGCCGGTCCGAGCGCTCCCAGCGCCAGCAGCCCCGCCACCAGCGTCCGGGTGAGCCGTCTCCGTGTCCGCATCAGGCGGGGCATCTTAGGGCTCCCGGCTCTGCAGCCGCCGCGGGTCCCGGCCGCGCCCCGCCGCGGCCCCCGGCCGGCCTCACCCGCGAACCATGTGGATGGATGTCCGAGGGCACATGCAGCCGCAGAGAACGCGGGCGGACCCCGGCGGGCGTACCCTGACCGGAATGCCCGGCGGCCCCCCTCATCCGCGACGCGGCCGGTCCCGCGCGGCTCCGGCGCTCCCGCGGGCCCGTGCGGCCGTCCCGGCGCTGCTCGCCGCGCTGACGCTCGGCGCGTGCGGCTCGGCGTCGAGGACCCCGTCCCCGCCGGCCGGGCCGAAGTCCTCGCCGGCCCCCACGTCCCCAACGGCCCCAACGGCCCCGCCAGCGGCGCACGCCCGCACCGGCAATGGCGGCCTGATCTCGATCTTCGGTGGCGCGGCGCAGCTGACCAACGATCCGGCCGGGACGCTCGACCAGCTCAAGAAGCTCGGCGTGCAGCGGATCCGCGTTGACGTCCGCTGGAGCCAGTTCGCCCCCGCGGCGAGCGCCCGGCAGCCGCCGGCGGGGTTTCGGGCCGCCGATCCGGCCGGCTACCCGGCCGCCGCGTGGGCGCCGCTGGACGCCGTCGTGCAGGCTGCTGCGGCGCGCGGGATCGGAGTCGAGGCGACGCTCGGAGGGCCTGCTCCGCTGTGGGCCGAGGGTCCCGGCGACCCCGTCCAGGCCGGTGAGCCGGTCGGGATATGGAAGCCCCGGGCCGCCGACTTCGCCCAGTTCGTGCAGGCCGTCGGCACGCGCTACAGCGGCGATTTCGCCGGCGCCGGCGGCCGGCTGCCCCGGATCTCGTTCTGGTCGATCTGGAACGAGCCCAACTACGGCCAGGACCTGGCCCCACAGGCGATCGACCACTCGGCCGTCGAGGTGGCGCCGGCGCTGTACCGCGGCCTCGTCGGCGCCGCCTGGACCGGCCTGCACACCACCGGCCACGGCCGGGACACGATCCTGATCGGCGAGACCGCGCCCCGCGGGATCACCACCGGGGATAACCCCGGCAACTTCAGTGGGATGGTGCCGCTGCGCTTCCTGCGGGCGCTGTACTGCCTCGACGCGGGCTTCGCGATGCTGCGGGGCACGGCGGCCACCCTGCGGGGCTGTCCCGCCAGCGGCGCCGCGGCGGGCTTCCGCGCCGCCAACCCCGGGCTGTTCCAGGCCACCGGGCTGGCCGCGCACCTATACCCGCAGGGCGAGCTGTCCCCCGCCACCCGCGTCCCCGGCGAGCCGGACTTCGCCGACTTCGCCTCGCTGCCCGTGCTCGCCTCGACGCTCGACCGCGCGCTCGGCGCCTACGGCTCCTCCCGCCGGCTCCCGATCTACTCGACGGAGTTCGGCTACCAGACCAACCCGCCGGAGCTCTACCACGCCCCTCCCGCGCTCGCCTCGGCGTATCTGAACGAGGCCGAGTATCTGTCGTGGCGAAACCCGCGGATACGCTCGTACGACCAGTACCTGCTGAGCGATCCGCCCAACGCGGGGCCGAGCTCGGGCTTCGACACCGGGCTCGAGTTCAAGGACGGGACCCCCAAGGCGACGCTGGCGGCGTTCCGGATGCCGCTGTACCTCCCCGTCACCAGCGAGCGCGGCGGCGGCCCGCTCGAGGTGTGGGGCGAGGTCCGCCCGGCGCCGTACGCGGCGGCGCAGACCGGCGCCGTGCAGCACGCGGAGATCCAGTTCGCGGCCGGGACGGGCGGCGCCTTCCGCACGCTGCGCTCGATCCCGCTGCCCGCCACCAGCGGCTACTTCGACACCACCGTGCGCTTCCCCGGTCCGGGCACGGTGAGGCTGGCCTGGAGCTATCCGGGCGGCGCTCAGGCGCTCAGCCGGACCGTCGCGGTGACGAAGTAGCCCGCCGCAACTTTTCTCGCCACGGCCGGTTTGCTCGCATGATGCCCAGTCGAAAGCACGCGCTCGGGGGTGCCCGGCGCGTCATGCTCGGGGCGCTGCTGGCGGCGCTGCTCGGCGTCCCCGGGCTCGGATCGCTGAGCGCCGGCCCGGCGCTCGCCTCGAGCACCCAGGAGGTGTGGCTGCAGGCCGACCTGAACCTGCTCGGCGATCCCGCGGGAACCCTCCAGCAGCTCCGCGACCTCGGCGTCGACCGCGTGCGGATGTCGGTGCGCTGGCAGCAGATCGCCCCGCGACCGCGCTCCTACCGCCCGCCCCGGCGCTTCCGCGCCGGCGACCCGGCCGCCTACCCGGCCGCCAACTGGAGGCCGTTCGACAACATCGTCAAGGACGCCGCACAGGCCGGGATCGCGCTGAACTTCAACCTGCTCGGCGGGGCACCCCTGTGGGCCACCGGCCCGCGCCCGCCCAAGGGCGGCCCGTACTACGACTGGGAGCCGAACGCGGCCGACTACGGCGCCTTCGTGCAGGCGGTGGCCACGCGCTACAGCGGCAACTATGACCCGCAGACCCACCGGATCGACCGCGGCAATCCCGCCGACCTGCCACGGGTCAGCTTCTGGACGGTGTGGAACGAGCCCGACTACGGCCCCAGCCTGTCCCCGCAGGGGCTGCCGGGCGACCTCCAGGTCGAGCACAGCCCCCTGCTGTACCGCAACCTCGTCGACGCCGCCTGGACGGCGCTCCACCGCACCGGGCACGGCCACGACACGTTCGTGTTCGGCGAGGTGACCCCGCGCGGCAACCCCAACCGTTACAACCGCCGGGGCGTGTGGGGCCTGTTCTCGGGGATGACGCCGCTGAACTTCGTCCGCAACCTGTACTGCCTCAACCCCGCCTACCGGCCGTTCCGCGGGGCGGCCGCGGTCCTGCGCGGCTGTCCGGCCACCGCCGCCGGCTCGGCCGTCTTCCCCGCCCGGCACCCGGCGCTGTTCCGCGCCGGCGGCTTCTCCGTGCACCCGTACTCCAAGTACTACCCGCCGAACGTCGAGCTCCACAACGACCCCGGGTACGCGTCGCTGGCCGACATCGGCAACCTCGAGCGGGCGCTAGACCGCGCCAACCGCGCCTACGGCTCGGGCACCCGCTTCCCGATCTGGAGCACCGAGTACGGCTACATCACGAGCCCGCCGAAGCTCCACTACGACCCCTACGACCATCCGCCGCAGTACTACGCCAGCCAGGTCACGGCGGCCGAGTACATCAACTGGGCCGAGTACATCTCCTGGCGCGACCCGCGGATCCAGTCATACTCGCAGTACCTGCTCGGCGACCCGCAGCCGCGGCTGAAGTCGAACAACTACGGCGGCTACGCGAGCGGGCTGATCGCCTACAGCGGGAAGCCCAAGGCGACCTACTATGCCTACCGGCTGCCGCTGTTCCTGCCGCAGACCGCAGCCCACCCCGGCGACGCGCTCGAGGTGTGGGGGGCGATCCGCCCCGCCCACTATGCGATGCTCGATTCCCCGAGCGACGTCCAGCTGGCCTCGATCCAGTTCGCGCCGAGCGGCAGCAGCCAGTTCACGACGCTGGCCGCGCTGCCGGTCACCGACCCGAACGGCTACTTCGACACCAGCGTCGTGTTCCCGTCCAGCGGCACCGTTCGGGTCGTGTGGACCTACCCCACCGGCGACCCCCTGCTGCCGTCCGGGACGACGGCGAGCTCGCGCACCGTGCAGATCACCATCCACTGAGCGATACTTGGCGCCGTGGCCGACGGCGGACAGTTGATCTCACGGTTGCAGGGAATCTGCGGGACCGAGCACGTCCTCACCCACGAGCACGCGCTCGCCACCTACCAGTCCGACGGTCTCGTGCAGTACCGCGAGCGGCCGCTCGCGGCGGTGCTGCCCGGCACCGCCAACGAGGTCAGGAGCATCGTCCGAGCGTGCTACGAGGCGCGCGTCCCGTGGGTCGCGCGCGGCGCCGGCACGGGGCTGTCCGGCGGTGCGCTGCCGCACGCCGAGGGGGTGCTGATCGTGCTCGCCCGCCTGCGGCGGATCCTCGCCGTAGAGCTCGGCGACGCCCGCGTCGTCGTCGAGCCGGGCGTGACCAACCTGGCGATCTCGCACGCCGTCGCCCCGACCCACTTCTACCCGCCCGACCCCTCCTCCCAGATCGTCTGCTCGATCGGCGGCAACGTGGCCGAGAACTCAGGCGGCGCGCACTGCTTCAAGTACGGCTTCACCACCAACTACGTGACCGGGCTCGAGGTGGTGCTGAGCGACGGCTCGCTGGTCGCACTCGAGCGCGACACGCCCGGCTACGACCTGCTCGGCGCGTTCGTGGGCTCCGAGGGCACACTCGGCGTGGTCACCCGGATCACGCTGCGGGTGCTGCCCGCGCCGGAGACGACCAAGACCCTGGTGGCGTTCTTCCCCGACACCGGCGCGGCCGGTGACGCCGTCACCGAGATCGTCGGCGCCGGGATCGTCCCCGGGGCGATCGAGATGATGGACCGGCTGTCGATCCAGGCCGCCGAGCAGGCCACCGGCGCCGGCTACCGCCTCGACGCCGGAGCAGCGCTGCTGATCGAGCTCGACGGTCCCCACGAGGAGGCGCTGTCGCGCTTCGAGCAGGTGATCGCGCTGTGCGCCGACGCCGGCGCCCGCGACGTCCGCGTCGCGCTGTCGGACCGGGAGCGCGAGCTGCTGTGGCAGACGCGCAAGGCAGCGTTCGCCTCGATGGGCCGGATCGCCCCCGCCTACTTCGTCCAAGACGGCGTGATCCCGCGCACCCGACTGGCCGAGGTGCTGCGCCAGATCGAAGCGCTGGCCGCCGATTACTCGCTGCGGGTGGCCAACGTATTCCACGCCGGCGACGGCAACCTCCACCCGCTGGTCTGCTACGACTCGGCGCAGCCCGGCGAGGCCGAGCGCGCCGAGGAGCTGTCGGGGCTGATCGTCAAGGCGTGCGTCGACGCCGACGGCTCGATCACCGGCGAGCACGGCGTCGGGATCGACAAGAAGGCGTTCATGCCGTCGATGTTCTCCGAGTCCGACCTGGACGCCTTCCACCGTCTGCGCTGCGCCTTCGACCCCGCGGGCCTGGCCAACCCGGGCAAGGTGATGCCGACCCCGCGACTGTGCGGCGAGGTTCCCGGGCCGTACCGCGAGCACCCGCTGGAGCGCGAGGGCGTGGCGGTGCGGTTCTGAGCCCGACGCGCCCCCGCTCGTGCTGACTCCGAGCCGCGCCGAGGACGCCGCGGCGGCGCTCGCGGCGGCGGCCGCCGACGGCCACGCGGTGCGCCTCCGTGGCGCCGGCACCAAGCTCGGCTGGGGCCACGCCACGGACCCGGCCGAGCTCGAGCTGAGCGTCGAGGCGCTCGACCGCACGCTCGAGCACAACGTCGGCGACCTCACCGCCGGCTTCCAGGCGGGCGCGCCGCTGGAGCGGATCCAGGCCGAGCTGGCCGCCCACGGCCAGCGCCTGGCCCTCGACCCGCCGCTCGGCGCCGGCGGCGACACCGGGGCCACACTCGGCGGGATGCTCGCCACCGGCGACTCGGGCCCGCTGCGCCACCGCTACGGCGCACCGCGCGACCTCGTGCTCGGGATCACGGTGGCGCTCAGCGACGGGACGATCGCCCGCTCGGGCGGGAAGGTGATCAAGAACGTCGCCGGCTACGACCTGGCCAAGCTGTTCACCGGCTCGTTCGGGACGCTCGGGCTGATCCTCGCCGCCAACCTGCGGCTACATCCGCGTCCCGAGCGCACGGCAACGGCGCTGGCCACCTGCGACGACGCCACCACGCTGGGCGCCGGGGTGCGGGCGCTGGCCGGTGCCCCGCTCGAGCTCGACGCGCTCGACGTGGCCTGGCGCGGCGGGCGCGGCGGGATCCTCGCACAGTCGGCCGGCCCGCAGGCCGAGCGGCGCTGCGCCCGGGTGGCGGAGCTGATGCGCGAGTCGGGCCTCGAGCACGTCGACGTGACCGGTGACGACGCTCCGCTGTGGGCCCGCCAGCGGGCCGGGCAGCGCTCGGCCCATCGGGCGCTGGTGCGGGTCGCCGCGCCGCCGACCCGGCTGCCCGAGGTGCTGGCCGCCACCGACCACGCCGGCGGCACCCTGGTCGGCCGCGCCGCGCTCGGGATCAGCTATGTCGAGCTCGATCCCGACGCGCTCGAGCGCTTCTACCGCTCGCTGCCCGACGGCGCCGTCCCCGTGCTTCAGGACGCCCCGGCCGAGCTCCGCCGGCGCCTGGACCCGTGGAGCTCGACCGTGGTCGCCGAGCCGCTGCTCGAGCTGATGTCGCGGATCAAGGAGCGCTTCGATCCGACGGGCACGTGCAACCGCGGACTGTTCGTCGGCGGTCTGTGAGCGCGATGTCAGGTCTCTGCCCGGCCTCGGGTCGGTCCGCTGCGTACGCTCTGAGGCGCTGATGTCCGGCTTCGACGAACACCGCCCGCCCCCGCAGACGCTGGTCGACGACTGCGTCCACTGCGGCTTCTGCCTCGACACCTGCCCGACCTACGTGCTGTGGGCCCAGGAGGCCGACTCGCCGCGCGGGCGGATCGTGCTGATCGACGAGGCGCTCCAGCCCGAGGGGACGCTGTCCGACGAGCTCGTCACCCACTTCGACACGTGTCTCGGCTGCATGGCGTGCGTGACCGCGTGCCCCTCCGGGGTGCAGTACGACCGGCTGATCGAGCGCGTGCGGCCCCAGATCGAGCGCAACCACCAGCGCTCGGGCGCCGAGCGGGCGCTGCGGCTGCTGCTGTTCGAGACCCTCCCCTACCCCAAGCGGCTGCGGGCGCTGGTGCCACTGCTCGCCGCGGCGCGGCGGACCAAGCTCGCGAGCCGGCTCCCCGAGCGGCTCGCCGTGCTGACCAAGGTCGCGCCCCCCACCTCGCTGAGGAACGCCCGCGATTGCTCTCCGCCCGCGGTGAACCCGGCGATCGGGCCGCGGCGCGGACGCGTCGGTCTGCTGCTCGGCTGCGTGCAGCGCGTGTTCTTCTCCGACGTCCACCGGGCCACGATCGAGGTGCTGGCCGCCGAGGGCTACGAGGTGCTGGCGCCGCGGCTCCCCGACTGCTGCGGCGCGCTGGAGCTCCACGCCGGCGAGGAGGAGTCGGCGATCGCCCGCGCGCACGCCACGATCGCCGCGTTCGCGGAGCTCGGCGAGCTCGACGCGATCGTCGTCAACGCCGCCGGCTGCGGCGCCGCGATGCGGGACTACGGCGACCTGCTCGGCACCCCCGCGGCGCAGGCGTTCAGCGACCAGGTTCGCGACGTCACCGAGCTGCTGGCCGAGGCGGCACCGGTCGCGCCGCGCGGTCCCGTGCCGCTGAGAGTCGTCTACCACGACGCCTGCCACCTCGCCCACGCGCAGGGGATCCGCTCCCCCCCGCGTGAGCTGCTGCAGGCGATCCCCGGGCTCGAGCTGCTCGAGAACCCCGTCGAGCCGGCGGTGTGCTGCGGCTCGGCCGGGATCTACAACCTCGTGCAGCCCGCCGCCGCCGCCGAGCTCGGCCGCCGCAAGGCCGAGAACCTGCTCGCCACCGGCGCCGAGGCGATCGCCGCCGGCAACCCGGGCTGCACCGCACAGCTCGACATGCACCTCCGCGAGCTCGGCCGCCCGCTGCCGATCCACCATCCGATCGAGCTGCTCGCCCGCTCGATCCGCAGCGGGTCCTGAGCGAGCTCCACGTCACCGACAGGACACGCGGACGGGCCGGGAGGTTCCCGATTCACCGTGTCGGTGACGGAGTCGCGCAGCGTCCGTCGGCGTGTCCGCCGGCGGTGAGGCTCACCTAGACGGAAGCACACCGAAACTTCCGCCTAGACTTCCGCCGCGTGGCCGACCACGCGGAGGCGAGCGGAATCGACGCGCAACTAGCCGGAAGTTTTCGCGGTCTTGACGCGTGATTGCCTGTGTTTGCAGGCGATCGGGGTAATGATTTGTGGTTGATGTAGCCAAGGAACTATTGTGGAGAGTCGCGGTTGGGGGTATGATCTGCGTGTGCCTAAGCGTA
>JBBSFX010000046.1:0-21042 GCA_038254735.1 Solirubrobacterales bacterium | reverse complement strand
GCCAGATTCACCGGCAGCGACAACGACGACAACGGAGTCCCCGCCGGCACATTCATCACGAACGACAGATGACCGCCGCCGATCGTCGTCACCATCACCGTGCACGTATCAGCCCTAGCGACCGGGACCGCCGAGAGTCCGACGGTCACGGCGATGGCGCTCAGGCCGCCGATCGAAAGCCGCCTACGACGGCCCGGCCGCTGCACGCGAGGGCGCGAATGCGCCCGCCGATGGTGTCTCGAAACCGTCATCTGTCCGCTCTCCTCTGCCAGCTTCCCGCTTGTGGCCCGCGGTTACCTTAGCTGGAGGCTAGACACGGTGTCATGGCCTCGTCAAGCGGCAACCGGCGGAAATCCGGTCCTACCCTACGCTGCGACGCGGCTCCAGTATATGGGCCCCCGCCCCAAGGGGACCGGAATTCGTCGGAAGGACCTCGGCCGCCTGGGCCGCCGGCCTATTTCCAAACCCCTTTGACAGCATGTCTGGACGCGCTGTATGCCGGGTCGGTTCCCGGCCGCGAGCCGGCGGGGGTCAACCTCACCCGCGACGACTCCCACGGCGAGTGGAACTCACCAGCAAGCCCTCACCTAAATAAGTCACGTTTCCTAAGCGCCGCGCCGGCCGCGGCGGCGCCGTACAGGCTGCCGATCCACATCGCCAGCAGCGGCTCGAGCGTCTCCTGTTCGTCGGGCAGGTCGTCGTCGACGCCGAGGCCGGCCACGTACAGGCAGCGCTCGGTGCCCCACAGCAGCGCGGCGGCGATCTGACGGGCGCCGGCACCCGCCGGCGCGATCCCGGTGCCGCGCTCCCGGTCGATCTCGGCCGCCACGGCATCCGTGAAGCGCTCGACGACCCCGATCCACAGCTCCCGCAGCTCGGGCGTCGTGTTCCAGTGCTCGTGCACGGCGCGCAGCGCCGGCCGGTGACTCCGCCACAGCCGGATGGCGCCGGTGAGGCTCTTGCGCAGTGCCTCCTCGGGCGACATCCCCTCGGGTCGCTGCATGAACGGCTGGACGGTCTCGAAGATCCCGTCCATCACGCGGGCGAGCAGGCCGCAGACGACGGCGAACTTGGAGCTGAAGTAGAAGTAGAAGGTGGCCCGCGAGATCTCCGCCGCGGCGATGATCTGGGCGACGCTCAGCTCGTGCAGCGGGACCTCGCCGAGCAGCCGCTCGGTGGCGGCGAAGATCGCCAGCTCGGTATCGCTGGTCCCGGCGTGGGAGCGCGGTCGGTCGCTGCCGCGCGCCGACGCCAGTCGCTCACGCTCGGCCATGTCCGGACTCCCCCATCGGGCGCCCAGTATAGGCCGCGCCTGGGGGGACCACCGGGGCCGACGGCCGGTTCGCAGGCGAGCTCCAGCCTGCGCGTGGGCGCCGCGCCGGCCGGCTCCGGGAGCCCGGCGTCGGCGAGATCGTCGTGGGACCCCAAGCCCCCCGGGGTCAAGCGGCGACGGTCGACTCGCCGCGCGGGAAGCCGCCGGCGCGGGCCAGCGCGCCTGGGATCGGGTGGCCGAGCTGCTCGCCGAGCCATCGTGCGGCCTCGATCAGCGCGTCGAGGTCGATCCCGGTGTCGAGCCCCGACTCGTGGAGCACGTAGACCAGGTCCTCGGTAGCCACGTTGCCGGTTGCCCCGGGCGCGAACGGGCAGCCCCCGACGCCGCCGGCTGCGGCGTCGAGGCGCGTGGCGCCGGCCTCCAGCGCGGCCAGGCAGTTGGCGATCGCCGTGTTGCGGGTGTCGTGGAAGTGGCCCCCGACGGGGAGGCCATGGCCGACCGCGCCGGCGATCAGCGGCTTGACGGTGGCCGGCACGGCGACGCCGATGGTGTCGCCGAGCACGATCTCGTCGACGTCGAGCGCGGCCACCCGCTCGACCAGCCTGAGCGTCTGCGCAGGGTCAACGCGCCCCTCGAACGGACAGCCGAAGCTTACCGACAGCGTCACCGTCACCTCGACACCGCCGGACCGGGCGCGCGGCACCACCGCCGCCACCACCGCCTCGGCCTCGGCCCGCGAGCAGCCCTGGTTGCGCTGCGAGAAGCTCTCGGTGACGGCGATCGTCAGGTTGACCCTGCGCAGCCCGGTGGCCACGGCCCGGTCGTAGCCGCGCGTGTTCAGCGCCAGCCCGGAGAGGGTGCGATCCCGCAGCTCGGGGAGCTCGGCCACCACCTCCTCGGCGCCGGCCATCGCCGGCACGTGGCGGGGGCTGACGAAGCTGACCGCCTCGATCAGCGTGATCCCCGTCGCGGCGAGGCGGCGGCACAGCTCGGCGCGCGCGGCCGGGGCTAGCGGCACGGGATCGTTCTGGAGCCCGTCGCGCGGGGAGACCTCGACGATCCGGGGGGCGGCCATGGCCCGCAGATTACGCCGCGACATCCGCGACGGCGTCACGATCACCGGCCGCCGGCCGCCGGCCGCCGGCCGGACTCCGCACCGTCGCCCGCCGGGGCGCCTCGAACGATCGTCCAACCGTTCTCCGCGAGCTGTCGAGAAGCTGCCGATGTGCCGTTGCCAAGGGCGATCCAGGGTGCGGTGGTCCCGCCGCTCCGCGTCTGAACAGGACACCCGTGATTGCACGAGGCAAGGCCGAGAATTGGCGTTGGGTATCGCTCACGATCGGGGCTGGCGCGCTTTCGCTGCTGCTCGCGTGCGGGTTGTGCGCCGGCGCGCTGGCGGCGCGCAGGCTGACCCGCGTGGCGGCCGCGCCGCGGACGCTCAGCCCTGTGTTCAGCGCCCAGCTGACCCGTCGCGGCGCCGCCGATCCGGTGGCCAACCGCGAGCCGAGTGCGGCCACCCAGCGGGCGTGCGGCGCCGCGCCGTTCAGCACCGGCTGCGAGGTCGCGGTGCTCACGGACATCCATGCCGCCCGGGTCGCGGAGGGCGTCGGGCCGATGATCCTGCCCAGCATCTTCAACTCGCTCAGCGTGCCCCAGCAGCTCCTGGTGCTGGCCAACCTCGAGCGGGTGGGTCGCGGGCTGGTTCCGGTCAGTGGCCTCTCGGGCTCGCTCAACACGATCGCCGCGGTCGCGGCGGCGGCCAACCTCGACCCGAATCCGAGCTCCTTCCACGGCAACGTGATGGCCGCCAACTGGGCCGGCGGGTACGGCTCGCCGCTGCTCGTCGACTTCATGTGGATGTACGACGACGGGCCCGGCTCCAGCAACATCGACTGCAAGACCCCGACCGACCCGGGCTGCTGGGGCCACCGTCAGAACATCCTGTACCCGTTCAATCCGCCGGTGGCGATGGGCGCGGCGGAGCTCGACACCGCGACGTTCGCCTCGTCGATGACTGAGCTGTTCGTCGGTGGCGACTGGGCGACGGCGGCGGGCGGGGCCGACGCGCTGCTGTCACCGAGCTGGGCCGCGATCTCGCAGCCGGTGAGCCTGCTCCCGTCGGCCGCTCGCGTCGGCCTGACCGGCGGCGCCGGCTCGGCCCAGATCGAAGTCCGCTCCGGGGGCGACCCGGTGCAGTTCGCCGCCTCGATCACCCGGGGGGTCGGCAACTGGCAGGTGTCGCGGTCGACCTGTGTGGCCACCTCGAGCTCAGCCTGCGCGCTGACCGTGACGGCCAACGGCGTCGGCACCGGCACGCTGACCCTGTTCGGCCCGGCCGGCCAGTATTCGATCGACCTGACCAGCCAGGCGCCTTCGCAGCTGTCGATCCGGACCCCCCCGGGAGGTCTCGGCCGGGTGCGCTGGGCGATGGTGACCGCGCGGCTGAGCGCGGGCGGCGCAGGCGTACCGGGTCAGCTGGTGACGCTGTGGGCGCGGTCCGGCGGGTCCGCGACCGCCACCGTCCGCGCCCGCGCCCGCACGAGCTCGACCGGCATGGTCAGCTTCCGCGTGTCGCCGCGCGTCACCACCCAGTACAGCATCGCGTTCCCGGGATCGACGACGCTCGGCGCCAGCGCGGCGGGCCCGGCCGTGATCCGGGTCCGCCGCCGGTAGGCGAATCCCGGCACCGGCCGCGCGCGTACAGGGTCTTCGGCGACGGCGACACCAACCGAGAGGGGTATCGATGCTGGCACGAGTCGCGACGTGGGAGGGTGGAACGGCCGATGGGCTTCGCACCGCCGCCGAGCAGATGCGCGGGAACATCTCCCAAGGCCCGCCGGCCGGGATGAAGACCGCGGGACTGACGATGCTTGTCGATCCGCAAGGCGGCCGGGCGCTGATGATCGGCCTGTTCGCGACCGAGGAGGATCTCCGCGAGAGCGAGCCGGTGCTCGAGGCGATGGACCCGCCCGACGGCCTCGGCCGGCGTGCGTCGGTGGACGTCTACGAGGTCGGGGCCGAAGTGCGGGCCTCGGGGTCGCGCTGATCGCGTTCACGGTCGCTTCGGTGCAGACGCGCCCGGTTCCCCCTGGGGCTTGGGGCGGGCGATCGACTACAGCCTGTTCATCGTCTCGCGCCACCGCGAGGAGCCCGCTCGCGACGTGATCATTGACGCGACGATCATCCGCGCGCTGACGGTCGCGTAGTGCACATGTCAGGCTCCCAGTGGTGGAGAAGAAGGCGGCGATCCGCTTCCAGCCGTCGTGGCGGCGGCGACCCGGTAGGCGGGGCGGTCAACCGAGACGAACGCGTGACCACATGAGACTTCTCTAAAGCCGGAAGGAAGCGCGGGCCCCCGCAGCGAAGGCAGCCCCGCGCATGAACACCCACGCCTACTCCCCGCGGGCCCCGCAGGCGCGGCGTCCACCCCGTCGCCCGCTCCCGGCGCGGCTGAACCCGTGGCGGCGCGCCCGCCGGGTGACGATCGTCGCCGCCTGGATCTGCCTGCTGCCGATCTCGATCTCGTACCTGAGCGCCGTCACCGGCCCGTCCAACTCGAGCTTCACGATCCGCTCCTTCGAGTGGCTGCGCGACAACGGCGCCGCGGCCCTGGCCTCGCAGGCGGAGAGCGCCTACTACTCGTGGAACGCCCCCTCGACCGGCGGCCCCGGCCTGCACCGGCTGCCGCTCTCGGCCCGCGCCCCGGCGGGGGCCGTCCGGCCGCCGGCGATCGCGCCGGTGATCACGCCGGGGCTGCCCGGCGAGGGCGCGTGGTCGCCGACCGAGACGTGGAGCGGCGCCTGGGCGCCCGTACAGATCGCCCAGTTCCGCAGCGATGCCAGCTACCCGCAGATGGTGGCCGGCGTGGCCCGGATCGACCCGGCGCGCGCGTGGGTGACCCTCAATCCGGGCCGGCTCGAGCCGTCGGTAGCGCTGCCGCGCGGGCCGATGGAGGTCGTGCCCGCGGCGCGAGCGCGGCTGCTGGCCACGTTCAACAGCGCGTTCAAGCTGTCGGACTCCGGGGGTGGCTTCGCCGTCGGCGCTCGCACCTACGCCCCGCTCAGGCCGGGGCTGGCCACGTTCGTCGGCTACGCCGACGGCCGCTACGACGTGCAGGCATGGGCGGCCGGCGCCACGGTCCCGGCCCGGGTGCGCTTCGCCCGCCAGAACCTGCCGCTGATCGTGCAGGGCGGCCGGCCCAACCCGAACCTGTCCGACGGGCCCGAATGGGGCGCCACGCTCGGCAACGCCGTGCGGGTGTGGCGCTCGGGGATCGGCGTCGACGCCGCCGGCAGCCTGATCTACGCCGCCGCCAACGACCAGACCGTCGGCTCGCTGGCCGAGATCCTGATCCGGGCCGGCGCGGTGCGCGCGATGCAGCTCGACATCAACTCCTACTGGGTCAGCTTCATCTCCTACCCGGCGCCGGGGGGCCGGTCGCCGAGCAGCCTGCTCCCGAGCATGACCCGCGGCCCGGAGCGCTACCTGAGCCCGGACGACCGCGACTTCTTCGCCGTCTACCTGCGTTGAGTGGTCCGGTGTCGTCCGACGCGTCACCGCCGCGCCGGGCGCCGCGTCAGCCGATCCGCCGGCTGGTCGAGAACGAGCCGGTGCGCGCTGTGACCGTGACCTTCGACGGCCGCCCGCTCGAGAGCGCGGCGCGGAGGCGCAGGCGTACCTGGCGATGCGCGCCGCCGGCGAGGGTGACCCGCGTACGGACCGTCCGCCCGGCGCGGGTGGCGCTGAGGGCGCTCTGGCAGCGGCGGTCGGCCGAGGCGGTGCAGGCGAGCGTGACGACCACCGTGCGGCCGTGGCGGGCCAGTGCGACGATCCCGGCGTGGCCGGAGTGGCTGTGGGCCTGACCGGCGGCGGCCTTGAGCGCGAGCAGCTGGAGCAGCCAGCGCCAGTAGGCGGCGACCTCGGCTGCCGTCGGAGCCGCCGTGGTGCCGGTGCCCGTCGCCGTGCCCGTGCCCGTGCCCGTCCCGGTGCCGGTGCTCCCGGTGCCGGTGCTCCCGGTCCCGGTGCCGGTGCCTGTGCCGGTGCCGGTGCCGGTGCTCCCGGTCCCGGTGCCGCCGGTGCCGGTGCCGACCAGCGATCCCGAGCCGGACAGCGACTGCGTGATCTGGGCGACCGCGCCCGACAGCGGCGGCGACAGCTGCCCGGGGACGCCCTGAAGCGATGAGATCAGGCCCTGGAGCGTCGCCGGACTGAGCGGGGAGGCCCCGCCGAGCGTACCCGCGACGGTGCTCAGCGTCGTCGCCGCGCCGGCGGGGACGCCGGCCTGAGCGGCGACCGCGGAGAGGATCGCCGCCACCGGGGCGAGCGCACCGGCGGGAACCGAGGCGCCGGCAGGCAGTCCGGGCAGCGCCTGGAGCGCGCTCAGCGCGCCGGTCACCTGATCGGCGCTCAGCCCGGGGACGCCGCCGAAGATCGAGCCCGAGGAGCCGAGGGCGCTCGACACCTGGCCGACCAGGCTCCCGAGCGGCGCCGGCAGGCCGCTGACGCCGTTGAGGACGGCGATCGCGCCGAGCAGGGCGCTCGGCGACAGCGCCGAGGCTCCGCCGAGCGTCGCGGCGACGCCGCCGAGGGCGCCGGCCGCGCCGGCCGGCACACCCGGCTGCCCGGCTGCCGAGCCCAGCACGGTGCCGAGTGGGGCGAGCGCGCTGGCCGGGACCGATGCGCCCGGGGCGAGACCCGGCAGCGTTCCGAGCGCGTCGAGTGCACCGGTCACGGTTGCGCTCGAGGCGGGCGCGCCGACCGAGCCGAGCTGGCCGAAGATCGAGGTCGAGTCGCCGAGCTGGGCGGCCACGGCGGCGGCGACCGTGCCGAGCGGCGAGGGCAGGCTGCCGGCGACCGACCGGAGCTGAGCGATCACGCCGAGCAGCGCGGCGGGCGAGATCGGGCCGGTGCCGTTCAGCGTGGCTGCGGCGCCCTGCAGCGTGCCGGCCGGGCCGGCGGAGACGCCGGCGTTGGTGGCCAGCGCCGACAGCACGGTGGCCAGTGGCGCGAGCGAGGCGGTCCCGGCGCCGGCGCCGAGGGGCAGGCCCTGGAGGCCGGCCAGCGCCGACAGCGCCGAGCCGTCCTGGGCGATCGTGACCCCAGCGACCTGCGTGAGCAACTGGCCGAGCCCGGCCGTGCTCAGCACGCTGCTGAGCTCGGCGACGGCGCTCGTGACCGCGGTCGAGGCGCCGGCGGCGCCCCCGATCTGCTGGAGGTCGGCGAGCGTCTGCTCGAGCGCGCTCGGGCTGGCCGGGTTCAGCGCCGTCAACAGGCCGAGCACCGGGTTGAGCAGCGAGCCGAGGAGGCCGCTGCTCAGCGTGGTCAGCGAGTTGTCGAGCGACCCGAGCGAGCCGAGCGGGAGGGCCCCGCCGGGAGCTACGCCCTGGAGGGTGCCCAGCTCGCCGAGGATCGAGGTTGCATTGGCCGAGCTGATCCCCGCCGCGGTGAGCGCCGAGGTGACGTCGGGCAGCGCCGGCACGGGGCCGGCGCCCAGCGCTTCGTCGAGCGTGGGGGTGGCCAGGGCGCAGGCCAGCACGCCGGTGGTGAGCAGGGCCTTGAAACGCAGATGACAGTGCATGGGCGGACGCTCCTTGTCGGTCGGGACCGAGGCCAGGGACGGAACTCGCCCGGCGGACCGAGCCGATCCTGAGGACGACAATCCGAAGTATCGGCACGGCCCCCGAACGCTTAAGTCAGGGCACGATCACGTTGGACGGGTCTGGACGCGGGGCGCCTGACCGTAATCACCGGCGCGGCGCCCCTGTCCGACATGGCCGCGGACGGCGTCGCCGAGCGCCCGAGCGGCTCGTCGGCGACGTTGCCGACGCCCCCGCGCACCTGCGCTCGCTGCCGCACACCAACGGCAGGGTAGGCGTGATCGGGTACTGCTCGGGCGGCCGCTAGTAGTCGGTGCTCGGGCCACCTCGACCTCGACGCCGCCGTCGACTGCTACGGCGCGTTCGTCACCGGCACCCGCCGGAGGGCTTCCCGCTGAAGGTGACCAACCTCGTCGACCAGCCCCGAAACTGCGGGCCCCGCTGCTGGAGCTGCCGGCAACGAGGACTCCCGCCCGAGCCCCGAGCAGGTCGATGAGCTCGACGAGATCCTCGCCTGCCACGACAAGTCGCACGAGCTCCACCGCTACGACGACGCCGGTGGCCGGGCGAAGGCGTTCGCTCGCCCGCGGAGAACTCCGTCAAGGAGATGGCAGCGCTCGCTCCGCAACCCCGCGCTCCCCGCGGCCCCGCGCCGCGTCGTCCGGCGGGCCGGCGCCCGGCGCAGAGCCGCCCGGCGCAGAGCCGCCCGGCCGCCGACCGGACCCGCCGCCGTCGCGTCCAGCACGTCCGCCGCCTGCGCCGCGACCTGCTCGAGGACGTCGGCCTCGGCCTCGTGCTGACGCTGGTCGCGCTGATCCTCAGCGCCGGCCTTGGGATGCTGGCGATCCTCGAGCTGCCGGTGCTCGCCGCCGTCGCCGGGTCGTTCGTGGCCGAGCGGGTGATTCGCCGACGCCGGGCTTACCCACCGCGCCGAGCGGGCAGACTGCGCATGTGAGCAATGCCGCCGCCTCGACGCTGGCCCGGCTCGACGCCGCGGCCGGCGCCGGGGTCGAGGCCGCAGTCCGCGCCAAACACCGCGTGCGCCTGCGCCGGCTAGGCAGCGCCGGAGCGCTCGATCCCCCGGATCGCGGCGCCTGGGCCGCCGGCGAGCCCGGGCCGCGGGAGGGCTGCTCGCTCGAGGTTCTGATCGACGGCGCCTCCGCCTTCCCGGCGATCGCCGAGGCGATCGAGGGGGCGCGGGAGTTCGTCCACATCACCGGCTGGCACGTGGCGCCCGAGTTCGAGCTGACCCGGGGCGAGCACGCCGTCGTGCTCGGAGCGCTGCTGGCCGAGGTCGCCGAGCGCGCCGACGTGCGGCTGCTGGTGTGGGCCGGGGCTCCGGTGCCGCTGTTTCACCCGACGCGCGCCGAGGTGAGCGAAGGCATGCGGCGGCTCACCCGGCGCACGAAGATCCGCTGCGAGGCCGACCCTCGCGAGCACCCGTTCCACTGCCACCACGAGAAGACGATCGTCATCGACGGCGAACTGGCGTTCGTCGGCGGCATCGACATGACCGGCTTCGGTGGGGACCGCTTCGACCGCAGCGACCACCCGGCTCGGCGCCGGCTCGGCTGGCACGACGTCGGCACCCGCCTGCGCGGACCGATCGTTCGCGACGTTGGCGATCACTTCGCCATGCGCTGGCTGGAGCTGACGGGCGAGACCCTGCACCAGCCGCCCGCCCCGGGCCCGGCGGGCGACCACACCGTCCAGCTCGTCCGCACGGTCGCCGACGGGATGTACGACCGCGTCCCGCACGGGGAGTTCCGCATCCTCGAGAGCTACGTGCGGGCGATCCGCGCCGCCGAGCGCTACGTCTACCTGGAGAACCAGTTCCTGTGGTCGCCGGAGATCGTGGCGCTGCTGGCCGACAAGCTGCGCCGGCCGCCGTGCCCCGAGTTCCGGGTCGTGCTGCTGCTCCCATCGCAGGCCAACAACGGCCAGGACGACACCGTCGGGCAGCTCGGGCGGCTGCTCGCCGCCGACGGAGGCCGCGGCAACCTGCTGGCGGCGACGATCCGGTCCCGCAGCGGCGAGCGCGACGACCGGCTCTACGTGCACGCCAAGGTGGGGATCATCGACGATCGCTGGCTGACCGTCGGCTCGGCCAACCTCAACTCCCACTCACTGATGAACGACACCGAGATGAACGTGGTCTGCCACGACGCCGACCTGGTCCGCGACACCCGCGTGCGGCTGTGGGCCGAGCACCTGGAGCTCGAGCGGGCAGAGATCGTCGACGTGCCGCCGCACCGGTTGGTCGACGAGCGCTGGCAGCCGATCGCCGCCGAGCAGCTGCGCCGGCTGCGCACGGGGGCCCCCGCGACGCACCGGCTGCTCGAGCTGCCGGGCGTCTCGCGGCGCTCCGGGAGGCTGCTCGGGCCGTTGATCGGCCTGATCGACGATGGTTGAGCGCTCGGGCTGTCGCCTCGCCGCTGGGCGAGATCCGCGCCGGCCGCGGGATGAGTCCGACGCTCACAGCTCGATCACCCGCGCCGGGTCGTAGCCCGTGACCCCCTGACGCGGATAGCCCCGCGGGTTGCTGATCACCCGCGTCCCCCGCAGATCGAGGTCGGCCGCCACGTGGGTGTGGCCGAACACCCACACCTCGACGCGCTCGCCGCCCATCAGCGCCGTGAGATCGCTGGCGAAGGCCCCGGCCAGCGCCTGCAGCAGCGGGCTCGAGGGCCGCGAGCGGACCAGCGGCGCGTGGTGGGTGATCACCACCGTCGGACCGTCGTGCGGCTCGGCCAGCCGCTCGGCCAGCCAGCGACGGCTGGCCCGGTGGGCGGCGAGCGTGTCGGCCGGTTCGAGGGTTCGGCCTTCGGGGTCGTAGCGGATGTGGCGGTAATCGTTGACCACCCGCCCGCACTGCGCCATCGACTGCTCCCGCCGCTCGGCGCCGGCGAACGCGAAGTCGCTCCACAGCGTGCAGCCGAGGAAGCGGACGCCGTCGATCAGCACCGCCTCGTCCTCGATCACTCGGACCGACGAGCCCGCGGCGGCGTGGCGCAGCTCGCCGATCAGCCGTGGCAGCCCGTGGCCGTAGAACTCGTGGTTGCCGGCCACGTACAGCAGCGGCGGGGCGTCCGGCCACTCCCGCGCCCACGCGACGCCATCGCTGCCGCGGGCGACGTCGCCGGCCAGCACGACGACGTCGGCGTCGCAGCGGGGCGCCGTGAACTCGGCCCGCTCGAGGTGCAGGTCACTGAGGACGTGCAGCCGCACGGCGGCCGCGTCAGCGCATCGCGCGATACCGGCGGATCAGCGCGTTGGTCGAGCTGTCGTGGTCGAGCTCCGGCGCGGCCTCGCTCTTGAGCTCGGGGATGATCCGGCCGGCCAGGGCCTTGCCGAGCTCGACGCCCCACTGGTCGAAGGAGTCGATCTCCCACACCACGCCCTGCGTGAACACGCTGTGCTCGTACAGGGCGACCAGCGACCCCAGCGTGTGCGGATCGAGCGTGGGCGCGAGCAGCACGTTGGTCGGGCGATTGCCCTCCATCACGCGGTGGGGGCCAACGGTGGGGTCGGCACCCTCGGCGCGGACCTCATCCTCGGTGCGCCCGAAGGCCAGCGCCTCGGCCTGCGCGAACACGTTCGACATCAGCACGTCGTGGTGGTCGCCCAGCGGGTTCAGCGAGCGCCCGAAGCCGATCAGGTCGACGGGGATCAGCCGCGTGCCCTGGTGGATCAACTGGTAGAAGCTGTGCTGGCCGTTGGTGCCGGGCTCGCCCCAGTAGATCGCCCCGGTGGCATAGTCGACGGGGCGCCCGTCGAGTGTCACGTGCTTGCCGTTGGACTCCATCGTCAGCTGCTGGAGGTAGGCGGGGAACCGCTTCAGGTACTGGCTGTAGGGGAGCACGGCGACCGTCTCGGCGTCGAAGCAGTCGGCGTACCACACGGCCAGCAGGCCCATCAGCGCCGGCAGGTTGCGCTCCACCGGCGTGGTGCGGAAGTGCTCGTCCATCGCGTGGAAGCCGGCCAGCAGCTCGCCGAAGCGCTCGGGGCCGACGGCCAGCATGGTCGAGAGCCCGATCGCCGAGTCCATCGAATAGCGGCCCCCGACCCACTCCCAGAAGCCGAACATGTTGTCGGTGTCAATCCCGAACTCCGACACCTTGGCGGCGTTGGTCGAGACGGCGACGAAGTGCCGGGCGATCGCCGCCTCGTCGTCCAGCGTGGCCAGCGCCCAGTCGCGCGCCGAGCGCGCGTTGGTCATCGTCTCGAGCGTGGTGAACGTCTTCGAGGAGACGATGAACAGCGTCTCCTCCGGATCGAGGTCGCGAGTGGCCTCGATGAAGTCGGTGGCGTCGACGTTGGAGACGAAGCGGAACCTGAGCTCGCGGGCGGTGTAGTGGCGCAGCGCCTCGTAGGCCATCACCGGCCCCAGGTCCGAGCCGCCGATCCCGATGTTGACGACATTGCGGATCGGCCGGCCCGTGTGGCCGCGCCACTCGCCCGAGCGCACCCGCTCGACGAACGCGGACATGCGGTCGAGAACCGCGTGGACCTCGGCGACGACGTCGACGCCGTCGACGATCAGTGAGCGCCCGCGCGGCATCCGCAGCGCCACGTGCAGCACCGAGCGGTTCTCCGAGACGTTGATGCGCTCGCCGGCGAACATCGCCGCGGTGCGCTGCTCGAGCCCGGACTGAGTGGCCAGCTCGACGAGCAGCGCGAGCGTCTCGTCGGTGATGCGGTTCTTGGAGAAGTCGAGGAACAGCCCGGCCCCCTCGGCGGTCAGGCGCTCGCCCCGGGACGGGTCGGCGGCGAACAGCTCCCGCAGGTGGGCGCCGACGAGCTCGGCGTGGTGCCGGGAGAGCGCCGAGAAGGCGGGGCGATCGCGGAGCTTTTGGACGTCCGGCGTCGGGCGGGTGCTCATCGGGTCCTCCGGGTGTCGTCGGTCGGGCGTGCCGCGTGCGCGTGACGCTACCCGATCCCGGGGGCGCCCCGGATGCGTGTGAACCCTCTCAGGGGTGGTGACGGGATCGTGGTCACGCTGGGCGGCACGATCTGCTGTCATCGGGTCGTGATCGGCAACGCCTGAGTGACCGCGCCGCCGAGGGCGTCTCCTACACTGCGTCCGCGCGCGTACCGCGACTGGCGGATCGGCGCGGAGTGGCCGGATGAACCTCAGTGGACATGCTTGGTGCCGGCCGACGCGACCGTGCTCGAGGTCACCGGCGGCGCCCTGTACCGGCGGCTTCGGCGGATCCGGAGCGTCGGCGTTGCCCGCCGCGCCCCGCAAGCCGCCGCCGCAGCCCACGAGCAGCGCAGCGAGGACGCAGAACCGAGCGAGGGCCGAGCGGCGTCGGGCCTCGAGCCGTCCGTGGCGAGCATCCAGCGGACCGAGCCCGTAGGCGTGGCGAGAAACCAACCGGGCAGCTTGGTGTGCCGGTGTGGCGAGAAGGCCACGCTGTCGTACGGGCTCATGACGAGAGCAGAGAACAGCGGCGGCACGTCCACCCCCTATAACACCGCCGACTGCTGAGGCGGCTCAGCGCGGCGTGAGGACGACCACGGGGATCGTTCGCGTGGTCTTCTCCTGGTACTCGGCGAACTGCGCGATACGCTCGATCTGGGCGTTGAACAGCCGCTCGCGCTCGGCCCCGGTGGCCTCCTCGGCGTGGACCTGGAGGGTCTCGGCGCCGAGCTCGATCGTGGTGTCGGGGCGCGCCCTGAGGTTGTGGTACCAGGCCGGGTTGGTCGGCGCCCCGGCCTTCGAGGCGAATACCGCGTAGCGGCCGTCGTCCTCGAGATAGGCCAGCGGCAGTACCCGCTCGGCGCCCGACTTGGCGCCGACGTGGTGGAGCAGCAGCAGCGGCATCGCGGCCAGCATGCCGCCCACCTTGCCCTGGTTGGCGCGGAACTCGGCGACGATCTTGGCGTTGAAGTCGTTTATCTCGGGCATCTCGGCATCTCCTGGTGGTTCGGGATCAGGTCGCGAGGAGCGACTCGGTGACGGCGACGGCGACCGCGTAGGGCGGCCGGGCTCAGGGATCAGCTTCACACCGGTTAGCGGCCGGCGAGGTACAGCAGCAGCTCGTCGACTCGAACCGCGGTCGGCCGCCGAGCTCGAGCGCCGGTACGCGGCCGAGCGGGTGGCGAAAGCGGTGCTCGGGCGGGGGAGCCTCCTCGGCGGTCACGCGCACCGCCTCGTAGGGCGCTCCGATCTCCTCGAGCCCGGCGCGACCCGCTCGGGGGGCCCGTAGGCGGGCGGTAGCTGGGGCGCATCGACCCGCGAACCTACCAGAGCGTCGTGTCCCGAGCGCGTCCGGGCGGCCGTCGCGAGCTGACCTAGACGAACTGTATGGACGCGATGCACAGTAACCTCATACGGGGCTCAGCATCGCCTGGTGCCCCCGCGCCGACGTGATGGCCACCGCGAGCGCCGAGGAGCTTTACATCCTGCGTCGTGGGCAGAGGGGCGGCGGGGCTTTGGCCGACGGCGCCCCCGGCCACGGCCTCCACGACGGCTCGGCGCTGGGCACCCGCCTCGCGCGCCTCGAGGCGGCCAGCCGGCCCCCGCCGCGGCTGTCTCACACAAGGTTGGGTGAAGGTTTCCGTCTTGTCGTCTCGGGTAAGCTGCCGGTCGGGAGAGGTGCTATTCCATGATGCGGCAGCAGGAGGAGAACGGATGACCCTTAACGTGGCGGCACGTCGTGTCGCAATCTTGGGAGCGGTGACCTCGTGCTTCGCGCTCTCGGCGGGCGCGGCCTCGGCGGCCACGAACCCGTTCGGCTGTCGGGCCAGCCTGGCCCGGGTGACGCTCGGCAAGCTGCCGATCGAACCGACAGTGGCCAACCGTCCGACGACGCCGTGCGACACCCAGAGCGGCGGCGTCAACTCGCTGTCGATCCCCACCGGCTCGAACCCGTTTCTCGTCGTCGGGCCCGCCGGCGTGTTCACCTTCTCGTCGAGCTCGCAGCCGACGACGACCGGGCCCGTGCTGCCCGGCGCGGCCGCCGTGACCGATGTCGACGGCGCCACGATCCCGACCGGCAACGGCGGCAAGATCGTGATCGTCGGCCCGGTCCAGAACCAGGTCGGCTATGCCTGCACGCCCTCCGGGACGGTCACCGAGACCTCCAGCTCGACGCTCGACGTGATCTACGTCAACGGCCGGGCGATCGCGCTCCCCGGCCCGGGTCAGCCGCTGACGATCCCGCTCGGCGGCAGCTCGTTCATCAAGGTCAACGAGAAGGTCGAGGACGCCACCTCGTTGACCGAGCGGATCCTCCACGTGCACCTAGAGGGTCTGGCCGACATCGTCGTCGGCGAGGCCAAGGTCACCCGACCGGCCAACCCCTGCCCGACCGGCACCACCGGTGGCGGCGGCGGCACCGGGACCTCCCCGACCCCGCCGACGCTGAATCCGTGCCCGGCCGGCTCGACGCTCGACGTGGTCAAGCAGCAGTGCGTGATCGTGCTCCCCAACGGCACCGTGATCGTCATCTCCAAGCCATTCGGGGGCCCCACCGGCGGCACCGTGGTGTCGCTCGGCGCCGCGCGCAAGAAGTACCACAGCAAGTGCCTGTTCGGGGCCGGACCGCAGTACGTGATCGTCGGCACCAACGGGCCCGATCGGATCAACGGCACCCATCGCCCGGAGCGGATCCTCGGGCTGGGCGGTAACGATCGGCTCGCCGGCCAGGGCGGCAACGACTGCATCGACGGCGGCGCCGGCAACGACAAGATCTACGGCGGCAACGGCAACGAGCGGATCTACGGCGGTACCGGCAACGACCGGATCTCGGTCCAGAACGGCAGCTCGTTCGTCGACGGGGGATTGGGCACCGACCTGATCTTCATGGGCAACGGGAACAACACCGTCTACGGCGGCACCGGCAACGATCGGATCAGCGTCGGTCGCGGAAACAACCACGTGTACGGAGGTCCCGGCAACGACACGCTGTCCGCCGGCGACGGCAACAACTACATGTACGGCGGTCCGGGCAACGACAGGATCTACGTCGGCAACGGCTACGACCGGGTGTTCGGCGGACCCGGCAACGACCGCATCTACGGCCCCGGCCTCAAGATCAAGGTCGACTGCGGGACCGGCCACAACACCGCCTACCTGGTGTCCGTGGACCAGCCCTACGCACGGGCCCACGGCTGCCAGAACGTGCTCCCACTGCCGATCAAGCGACCGTTCTAGACCCCACGGTGGTGGCCGCCCCCCGGCCAGGGGCGGCCCCGCCGCCGTTCGCGCCCCACGGCGCGGGCGGCGGGCGACGGGCCGTATCCTGAGCCGCTGATGGCACGCGCGCTCGTCACCGGAGCCTCGGGATACGTCGGCGGCCTGCTCGTGCGCCGGCTGCTCGCCGACGGCGTCAGCGTCGGCGCCGTCGCGCGAGATCCCGGGCGTGTCGATCTGGATCCGTCCGTGGCCGTGCATCGCGCCGACATGCTCGATGCCGGCTCGCTCGAGCGCATCGACGGGGACTACGACACGGCCTACTACCTGGTGCACTCGATGGGCCGCGGCGGCGACAGCGACTACGAGCGCCGCGACGCCGACGCCGCGGCCAACTTCGCGCGCTGGGCCGCCGCCCGCGGGATCGGCCAGGTCGTGTACCTCGGCGGCCTCGGCGACCGCCCCGGGTCGAGTCACCTGCGCTCGCGGCTGCGGGTTGGCGAGATCCTCCGCGACGAGGGGCCGCCGCTGACCTGGCTGCGCGCCGGGATGATCGTCGGTGCCGGCTCGGAGAGCTACCGGACGCTCCGCTACCTGGTTGAGCGCCTTCCGGTTATGCTGGCGCCGGCCTGGCTGAAGACGCCGACGCAGGCGATCGGGATTGGCGACGTCCTGCGCTACCTGGTGGCGGCGCGGCGGCTCCCCGCGGCGCGCGGACGCGAGATCCAGATCGGCTCGTCCGAGATCCTCTCCTACGGGGCGATGCTCGACGCCATGGCTGACGCGCTCGGCCTGCGTCGCCGCCCACGGGTGCCGGTCCCGCTGCTCAGCCCGTGGCTCTCCTCGCATTGGATCGGGCTGGTCACGCCGGTCGACGCCGGTGTCGCCCGCCCGCTCGTCGAGGGGCTCTCGACCGACACCACCGTCACCGATCCCTCGGGGATGGCGGTGTTCGACTTCACGCCGGCGCCGTTCGCGCAGGCGCTGCGTGAGGCGATCGCCGAACAGGACGGTTCGCGGAGCGAATGATCGACGTAGCTATACTATCTAGCTATGTTCTCGATCACCCGGACGACGGACACCCGGACGACGGACACCCGGACGACGGACGGCGTGCTGGCCGACCGGCGCCACAGTCCCGGGCTGCTGCTGGCGCTGCTCGGCCACGTGGCGATGCGGCGGCTACGCGACGCTCACACCGCCCACGGCAACACCCCGCGCCAATTCGGCGTGCTGGCGCTGCTGCACGACAACGGCACGATGGGCCAGGCCGAGCTCGGCGCGAGAACGGGCATCGACGCGAGTGTGCTCGTGACGATGCTCAACCCGCTCGAGGTAGGCGGGCTGATCCGGCGCGAGCGTGACCCGGCCGACCGCCGCCGGCACGTCGTCGAGCTGACCCCGGCCGGCGAGGCCTACCTGCTGCGCGCGGCGCGTGCCCAGGCCGAGGTCGAGGACGGCCTGTTCGCCGGCATCACCCCCGCACAGCGCGAGCAGCTGGGCGAGCTGTTGATCGCGCTCGAGGCGAGCCTCGCCCCCGGCGGCGCGGCCTGCCCGCTCGAGCCCGACCCCGGCCCCTGCCCCCGCACCACCGATCGCGAGCCCGAGATCCGATGACCGACACCGCCCGCCCCTCCGAGCCGAATCGCTGGGCGGTCCTGGCGCTGCTCGGCGCCGCGCAGCTGATGGTCGTGCTCGACGCCACGATCGTCAACATCGCCCTGCCCTCGGCGCAGCGCGCCCTGCACTTCTCCACCGACAGCCGCCAGTGGATTATCACCGCCTACGCGCTGGCGTTCGGCAGCCTGCTGCTGCTCGGCGGCAAGCTCGGCGACCTGTTCGGCCGCAAGTGGACGTTCATCGTCGGCCTGCTCGGTTTCGCGATCGCCTCGGCGATCGGCGGCTTCGCCCAATCCTTCGGGGTGCTGGTCGGCGCCCGCGCGCTCCAGGGCGTGTTCGGCGCGCTGCTGGCCCCCTCGGCGCTGTCGCTCCTCACGGTGACCTTCGCCGGCTCGCCCGACCGCCCCAAGGCGTTCGGGATCTTCAGCGCGATCGCCGGGGCCGGAGGGTCGGTCGGGCTGCTGCTCGGCGGCATCCTCACGCAGGCGTTGTCGTGGCGCTGGTGCCTGTACGTGAACCTGCTCGTCGCCGTGCCGACGGCGATCCTGGCCTTTCGACTGCTGGTGAACCAGGGCGACCCGGCGCGCCCGCGGATCGACGTGCCCGGCGTGCTCACCGCCACCGCCGGCCTGTTCGCCGTCGTCTACGGCTTCTCCAACGCCGAGACGTCCTCGTGGGGCGACCCGGTGACCGTCGTCGCGCTGCTCCTCGGCGTGGCGCTGCTCGCCGCGTTCGTGGCGATCGAGGGCCGCACCGCGCACCCGTTGCTGCCGCTGCACATCGTCTGGGATCGCGCTCGCGGGGGGATGTACGCGTCGATCGCGCTGGCCGTCTCGGGGGTCTTCGGGGTGTTCCTGTTCCTGACCTTCTACATGCAGCAGAACCTCGGCTTCTCGCCGATCGGCACCGGCCTGGCCTTCCTGCCGATGAACGCCGTGATCATCACCACGGCGACGACCGTGCAGACCAAGGTGCTGCACCGGACCGGGCCGAAGGTGATCGTCATCGCCGGGATGACGATCGGCCTCGCGGCGATGCTGTCCTTCACTCGGATCACCCCCGGCAGCGGCTACGTCGGCCACGTGCTCCCGGGGCTGATGCTGCTGGGGCTGGCGATGGGGATGATCTTCGCCTCGGCGTTCGGGACGGCGACCCTCGGGGTCAAGCCGACCGAGGCCGGCGTCGCCTCGGCGATGGTCAACACCTCCCAGCAGGTCGGCGGCTCACTCGGCACCGCGTTCCTCAGCACTCTGTTCGCCGGCGCCGCCGCGAGCTACCTGGCCGGCCACGGCGCCCGCGGCCCGCACGCGCACGCCGATGCGCTGATCCACGGCTACACGACGGCGTTCTGGTGGGCGGCGGCGATCTACGCTGTCGGGCTGCTCGTGGCGGTGTTCGTGCTGCCGCCGCGCGAGAAGCTCGGGGCACGGGCCGGCGCCACCGGGGAGCTCGCGCTGGCCGCCGAGTAGCTCCGGCGGCCGCCGCATAGCTGCCGGGGCCGACGCGTGGCTTCCGTGGGCGCCGAACACCTACCGGCCGTCAGCCCCGACAACGAGCCGTGTCGACCATGCGGTACGCACGATCGCTGGCAACGGAAGCGGCGCCGGCGCCGCCGGCATGAGACGATGCTCGACGTGGACGAAGAGACCAAGCGGCTGATCGGTCGCAACGAGGCGCTGTTCCGCGAGGTCAACGAGGCGCTCGCCCGCGGACTGTGGCCGGGAGAGGAGGAGCGCCCCGCGCGCTTCCGCTGCGAGTGCGCGCGCCTGGACTGCAGCCAGACGATCGAGCTGACGGCCGCGGCCTACTCCGCCGTGCGCGCGCGGCCGCGGCGGTTCTTCGTCCTTCCCGGCCACGAGGTGCCGGAGGTCGAGGACGTGGTCGCGCGGAAGGGCGCCTACCTAGTCGTCGAGAAACGCGACGCGGCCGGCGTCGTCGCCGAGGAGCGCAGCTCCTCCGGCTGAGCCATCGGCGCGCCGAGCTGGAAGCTGATCCGCGCCTCGGTGCCGCCGTCGGCCCGCTCGGTCAGGGTGAAGCTGTCGCTGGCGTCGCTGATCAGGGCCAGGCCCCAGCCGAGTCCTGGCGTCCGCGACGAGCGCCGCAGCCCGCAGCCGTCGTCGGCGATCAGCAGCGTCAGCATGCCCTCCGCCACCACGGCCGTGACATGGACGAGACCACGGCCGTCGGGGTAGGCGTGGCGGACGGCGTTGGTGAACGCCTCGGAGACGGCCAGGCGGATCGCCTCGAGCCGCTCGTCATCGGCGCCGGCGTCAGCGGCCAGCCCGGTCACGGCGGTGCGGGCGCACGGCACCGATTCCGCGAGCGCGGGGTAGGAGCGGCTCAAGCGAGCGCGGGCGGCATCGGCCGGCATCACCATCCCACGTGCTCTACCCGTCTGGGGGCGAAACCGAACGCAAGGTCGCGCTCCGCACGGGCGTTCGCCGGTCGGTCCGTCTCGGAGACGGATCACTAGATCGGATCGGGGCGCCGGCACACGGCGTTGACGCGCTCGACGGGACGGAAGCCGAGCGAGGCGTAAAGGTCCAGCGCGTGGTAGTCGGGGTCGGCGACGATCACCAGCCGCCGCGCGCCGTGGGCGCCGGCGACGTGCCCGGCCGCCGCCACCAGCAGCCGCGAGCAGATCCCGCGCCGCCGGTGCGCCGCCGCGGTGTCGACCGCCTGGTAGCGGCCGCGACCGCCGGTGACGACGATCCCGCAGCTCCCCACCACCCGGCCGGCCAGCTCGGCCACATACCAGCTCCCGCGCCCGTCGGCGAACAGCGCCCGGAGGTCGGCCAGGCGCTGCCGGGTGAAGGCGCGGTGCTCGGCCTCGCCGCTCGCCGGGTCTCGCGCCGCCACCTGCAGCTCGACGACCTCGTCCCAGGCGCGGGCGTCGGCCCCCGGCCCGGGATCGAGCGGATGGACCGTCACCTCGCGGTTCGCCCGCGCCGGCAGCCGCACCGCGGAGGGATCGGCGACCAGTCCGACGCTGCGCTCGATCGTGTAGCCGCGTGGCGTGAATTCGGCCGCCACCGCACCCGCGGCGCCGTCGCCACGGTCCCAGCCGAAGGTCCGGTGCCGGACGTCGGGCTGGTCGGCGAAGTCGGCCGCGAACGCGTGCTCCCAGCGCTCGCCGTCGCCCGGCTCCGGCGGTCCCGCGAACAGCAGCAGGTTCCCCCAGTAGTGGCCGGGATTGCTCGGCGAGCGGACGAGGAGGTAGCCGTCACGGGCCTCGACCACGCTCGAGCGCGGAAGCACGTCGAGGTCGGTGGCCCAGATCAGCGATACCGGGACGGGCCTGATCCTCATCCGACGAGCCTACGCATCGCTCCGGCGCGCCCGCCCGCCCGCTCGCGCGCTCGACCGCGCGCTCGCTCGCGCGCCCGCCCGTGCCCGCCCGTGCCCGCCCGTGC
>JBBSFX010000045.1:0-21962 GCA_038254735.1 Solirubrobacterales bacterium | reverse complement strand
GGCGGGGGGGGGGGGGGGGGGGGGGGGGGGGGGGGGGGGGGGGGGGGGGGGGGGGGGGGGGGGGCGGCGGGGGGGGGGGGGGGGGCGGGCCCCCCGCCGCCGGTGGCGGCGGTCGCGGTGGCGAGGTGGGGGAGCGCGGTGGCGCTCACGGCGGCGGGGGCAGCGGCCGAGGCGCTCGCCGCCGGCGCGGGGCGGTGGTGGCGCGCGTGGCCGGTGTTGTGGTCGACGGCGACGGCGCCGGCGGTGAGGAGCGCGGCGGCGGCCAGCCCGGCGGCGGCCTTGGTGGCGATCGCACCGATCCCGGCCGAGACCAGCCCGCCCGAGCCGAGCAGCGCGCTGCCCGCGGCGGTGCCGCCGGCCACCCCCGCGCCGGAGCCGGCCACGCCGGCGCCCGATCCGGCCATGCCAGCGCCCGAGCCGGCGTGATGGCCGAGCTGGCCCAGGGCGAACTTCTTGATCAGCACCAGCGGGCCGAGCGGCAGCAGCGCGGCCAGTGCCTTGTTGGTCTCCCGCAGTTGGACGCGGAACACCTCGCAGCGCGTGCAGGTCCTCAGGTGCCGGCGCACCGCCGGGGTGGGGCGGCGCCGTAGTCCCTCGGCGACCTCGCCGAGTTCGTCGCGAACCTCGTCGCAGGTCAATTGCCGAGCCTCGGCGGCCTCGGCCAGCGAGACCCGGGCGCGGACGAGCAGCGACTTGACGCTGGGAATCGTCGTCTCCATCGCCTCGGCGATCTGCATGTAGGACAGCGCGTCCATCTCGCGCAGCACGAGCGCGGTGCGCTGGGTCTCGGGCAGTCCCTGGATGTCGCCGACGAGCAGCCGGAAGGCCTCGCGGCCCTCGGCCTTGTCGGCGGTGGTCGCGCCGTGGTCGGAGAGGTGGGTGTCCATCGTCTCGACCGCGACCGCCTGGGTCTTGCGCAGGTGGTTGAGGCTGCGGTTGCGGGCGATCCGGTACAGCCACGGCCGGACGTTGACCGGGCGCTCGTCGGCCACCAGCGCGTGATAGGCGGCGGCCATCACCTCCTGGAGCACGTCCTCGGCATCCTCGCGGGTGCCGACCAGATGGCGGCAGAACGCCAGCAGCCGCGAATCGTAGCGGCCGACGAGCACCTCGAAGGCCGCCGGGCTGCCGCGCCTGACCAGCGCCACCAGCCGCTCGTCGGACTGCAGCCGCAGCAGCGGCGAGCGCCCATGGAGGCCGATGCCTCCGGAGAATTTGAGTGCGGAAACTTCCATCCAGATGGGGGTGAACCGACCCCATGAACACCGTACCAGCGCCATAGTTGCGCGTCGGGAAACCATCACGCGCGCGGGTATCATGGCCGCAGCGCGCGATCGGCGCGCCACGCCTCGCCCGGGTGGACAAACTGGCAAAGTCGGCGCTCTTAAAAAGCGCTGCTCGCAAGAGCTCTGCGGGTTCGATTCCCGCCCCGGGTACTGGCTGGAGCGGCCGGGAGCGCCGCCGCGACCCACCCGGCCTCGTCCGAGCCGTCCTGATCGCCGTCACGGGCGGTTGCCGACGATCCCCGTCGGGTACATAAGCGCGACGGTTCTCAATTGACACTTCGACAAAGCGCTTGGTAGCGTCGATTCGAGGAAGCCCGTGCCTGGCCCCGGCATGGCAATCGGAGGGACCCAAAATTTGAGACGGACGGTTCAGTGCGCAACTCGAGTCTGATCGGTCGTCTTGCCGCCGTCGGCGCGATCGTGATCGCGGTCGTGGCGGTGGTGCTGATCGTGTTCTCGAGCTCGTCGAGCTACATGGTCGACGCCGTCTTCGCCAACGCCAGCCAGATCGTCAGCGGCGACCTGGTCGAGGTCTCGGGCAACAGCATCGGCACGGTGTCGGGCATCGCGCTGACGCCCGACGGCCAGGCGCGGCTGACGCTGAGCATCTCGGATTCGAACTACGACCACCTGCCGCAGGGCACGACGGCGACGATCCGTGAGGCATCGCTGTCGGGGATCGCGAACCGCTACGTCGACCTGCGGCTGGGGACACCCGGGGCGGGCTCGATCCCCGACGGGGGGAGGATCGCCGCCACCCACACGACCAGCGAGGTCGACCTCGACCAGATTTTCAACACCCTCGACGCACCCACCCGCCAGGCGCTCCAGCAGCTGATCCAGGGCTCGGCGAGGCAGTTCCAGGGTGAGACGGCGCGGGCCCGGGCCGCCTTCCAGTACCTCAACCCGGCGATCGCCTCGACGAGCACGCTGTTCGCCGAGCTCAACCGCGACACCGCCCGCTTCACCGGCTTCATCGTCAAGTCCGGCCATCTGGTCGGCGACATCGCCCAGCGCCAGGCGGACCTCAGCGGCCTCGTCCAGCACCTCGCCACGACCACGGAGGCGCTGGCCTCCCAGCGCCATGCGCTCGGGCAGTCGATCCAGCGGCTGCCGGGATTCATGTCGCTGGCGCGGACGACGTTCGGCAACCTGCGCCAGACGCTGAACGACCTCGATCCGCTGGTCAACGCCTCCAAGCCGGTGGCGCCGAAGCTGCAGAAGCTGCTCGTGCAGCTCAAGCCGCTGGCCCAGGACGCCGTCCCCACCGTCCGCGACCTGGCCAACATCGTCAGCCGCCCCGGCCCCACCAACGACCTGATCGAGCTGACCCGGCTCGGCCAGCCGCTGGCCGCGGCCACGGTGCGCCAGATCCAGGCCGGCGGCAAGCTCCGTCCAGGCGCCTTCCCGCAGTCGACCACCGCGCTCAACCAGTCGACGCCCGAGCTCGCCGTGGCGCGGCCCTACGCGGTCGACCTGACCGGCTGGTTCGAGGGCTTCAGCCACCCCGGCGGCTACGACGCCAACGGTGCCTATAGCCGCGTCGCGCCGATCGTCGGCGTTGCCTCCCTCAACAACGGCACGCTCAACCTGCTGCCATCGCTCCTCAACGCCACGCTGCGCCAGGTGCTGGCGTTCGGCGGCAAGAGCGGCTCCGGCGGGCTCGTGACCACCGGCCAGGGCGACCGCTGCCCGGGCGCGATGGAGCGCGGCGCCCTGTACTACCCGGAGACCGGCTACCCGTGCAGTCCCGACCAGGTGCCGACCGGCAGATGAGGCGCGGACTGATCAGCGCCGTGCTCGTGCTCGTGGTCGTCGGCGGGGTGATCGCGCTGGCCCGCAGCGGTGGCGGCCGCCAGGACCCGAGTTACCGGATCGAGCTCGACGACGCCTTCGGGCTGGTCCAGAACGCCGACTTCAAGGTCTCGGGGGTCAAGGCGGGGAACATCAAATCGATCGATCTGGACCCGAAGACGCTCCGTGCCGTGGTCACCGTGCAGGTCACCCAGCCCGGCTTCGGGTCCTTCCACTCAGACGCGTTCTGCCTGTCGCGACCGCAGTCGCTGATCGGCGAGTACTTCATCAGCTGCGAGCCGGGCCACAGCGGCCCGGCGCTGCGCTCGGGCGCGCTGATCCCGGTCACCCACACGCAGTCGACGATCCCCGCCGACCTGCTCGGCGACGTGCTGCGGCTGCCCTACCGCCAGCGGCTGTCGCTGATCGTCGGAGAGCTGGGCGCCGCCGCGGCCGGACGATCGGGGGACCTGCAGGCGGCGCTGGCGCGCGCGGTGCCGGCGCTGACCGAGACCGACAACCTGCTGAACCTGCTCGGCAACGACTCGCAGACGCTGCAGCAGCTGACCGCCAACTCCAACACGGTGATCACCGACCTGGCCCGCAACGGTGCCCAGGTCCAGCGCTTCATCACCGAGGCCGACCACGCCGCCGTCGACACCGCGACCCAGCAGGTCAACCTGGCCTCGACCCTGCAGCGGCTGCCCGGCTTCCTCACCGAGCTGCGCCCGGCGTTGCAGAAGCTCGGCGCCGCCACCCGGGCCAACGAGCCGGTGCTGGCGAACCTGAACGCCTCGGCCACGCAGCTCGACCGCCTGTTCACCGACCTGCCGCGGTTCTCACGCGGCGCGCGGCCGGCGATTCGCTCCCTCGGCCAAGCATCGGTGATTGGGCGCACCGCGGTCGTGGCCGCGCGGCCGACGATCGCCCACCTCAACCAGTTCGCCCGGCCGACGCCCGAGCTGGCGAAGAACCTGTCGATCGTGCTCCCGCAGCTCGACAACCGCGCCTACGCGGTGGAGAAGAACCCGCGCAGCCCCGGCGGTCAGGGCTACACCGGGCTCGAGGCGCTGCTCCAGTTCGTCTTCAACCTCGCGGCGGCGACCAACACCTACGGCCCGTTCGGCCATCAGCTGGCCGTCGACGGGTTCTTCAGCGCGATGTGCGGCCCGTACGCCACGCCGGGGACGATCGCCACCAACCTGAAGACGTTCGGGGCCGCCTACCGCTCGTGCTACGCATGGCTGGGGCGCAACCAGCCCGGGGTCAACACCCCCGACCCGTCCAGCCCGACCGCCTGCGTGCCCGACCCCGGCGGCGCGTCCCCCGGCCAGTCCGGCCCGGCGACGAGCGCCTGCACGCTGGCCGCAGCGGACCGCGCCACCGCGGCTCGCGCCAAGCGGGCAAGGTCCGCCGCGCGCGCCGGCACGGCGCCGGCCGCCACACCGGTCGCGGCGAGCGGCGCGGGCGGGGGCTCCGGCGCCGGAGCGCCGGGCCGGACCGGCGGCCTCGGCGGCGCGCTCGGCGGGCTCGGCGGCACGACCGGGGCGCTCGGCTCGGCCGGGGGCTCGCTCGGGTCGGCGCTCGGCGGCGCGATCAGCGGGATCCTCGGCGGCGGCGGCGGCGGCGGCGGCGGCTCGGGCGCCGGCGGCTCGGGCGGCCGCTCCGGTGGTGGCGGGGCGGGCGGCGGGTCCGGATCGGCGGGCTCCAGCGGCAACCCGAGCGCCGCCCAGCGACTCCTCAACTACCTGATCTCGCCATGAGGAAGAGCCAGCAACCGTTTACCAGCCCCGTGCTGATCGGCGCCGTCACCGTGCTCGCGGCGGTGATCGCGGTGTTCCTGGCCTACATCTCCAACGCCGGCCTGCCGTTCGTGCCCACGCGCGAGCTGAAGGTCGACATCGGCGACGGCTCCAACCTCGTGGTCGGCAACGACGTGCGTGAGGGCGGCTTCCTGATCGGCCTCGTCTCGGCGATGAGGCCGGTGCCGCTGCCGAACGGCAGCGTCGGCGCGCAGCTGACGCTGAAGCTGAACCAGTCGCAGGGCCGGATCCCGGTCGATTCGCACGTGACGATCAGCTCCAAGTCGGTGCTCGGGCTCAAGTTCGTGGCGATCGAGAAGGGCACCTCCCGGCGCGTGTTCGCCGACGGGGCGACGGTCCCGATCGCCCGCACCAACGTCCCGGTGCAGCTCGACCAGGTGTTCGGCACCTTCGATCAGCCGACGCGCACCGCGGTCCAGAAGTCGCTGGTGGGCGTGGGCGACACGCTGGCCGGGCGCGGCGGCGACCTCAACGACACGATCTCGCACCTGCCCGACCTGCTCGGCCACCTCGAGCCGGTGGCGCGCTACCTGTCTGACCCGAGCACCGAGTTGACGCGCTTCTTCGTCTCCCTGAACCGCGTGATGGGCGCCGTGGCGCCGGTCTCGCCGACGTTCGCTCGCTCGTTCGGCGAGATGGCGACGACGTTTGCGGCGATCTCGCGCGACCCGCAGGCGCTCGAGGCGACGATCGCCCGCTCGCCGGGCACGCTGGCCGTCTCGACCCAGTCGCTGAGGGTGCAGCAGCCATTCCTGACCGACTTTGCCTCGCTGGGGCGCAGCCTCAACCCGGCCACCGCCTCGCTGCGGCGGGCGCTGCCGGTGATCAACCCGGCGATCGAGCAGGGCGCGCGCGTGCTCGGGCGCACGCCGGCGCTCAACCGCCGCCTGCAGGGCGTGATGGTGGCGCTGAAGAACCTGGCCCAGGCCCCGGGCACCGACCTCGGCATCAACGCCCTGACCGCCACGGTCAACATCGTGAACCCGATAATCCGCTACCTCGGGCCCTACATCACCGTCTGCAACGACTGGAACTACTGGTGGACGAACCTCGCCGGCGACATCGACGAGGTGACCACCTTCGGCTACGCCCAGCGCGCGCTGCTGAACCAGACCAACCCGCTGCAGCCCAACAACATCGGTGCCGCCGGCGCCACCGCGCCGGTCAACGGCGGGGTCCCCGACACGCCGCTGGGCGGCAACGAGTCTCTGCACGGCCCGGTGTACGGCGCGGCGATCGACAACCACGGCTTCGCCGACTGCGAGACCGGTCAGCGCGGCTACCCGAAGAAGCTCAACGCCTTCGACCCGCAGGGGCGCAACCTGGTCACCGACCAGCACGTCCCCGGCGATCAGGGACCGACGTTCACCGGCCGCGCCCGGGTTCCCGCGGGCGAGACGTTCAGCCGCAACCCGCAAACCGGTCCCCAGACCCTGAGCAACCCGAGTAACCCATGAGGCGCGGCCGCCGCCGCCGGACCGAGCGGGTGAGCCTCCTGCAGGCGGGGCTGCTGGCCGCCCTGGTGATCGTGCTGATGTCCTACGCCGCCTACACGAAGTTCGCCAACCCGTTCGCCAACCCGTACACCGTCCATGCCGTGTTCCCGAGCGCCAACGGGCTGAACGCCAACTCACTGGTGCGGATCGCCGGCGTCAACGTCGGCAAGGTCACCGGCGTCGCCGCCGCCCCGGGCTGCTCCTCGCAAGCGCAGGCCAGATGCCAGGCCGCCGACGTGACGATGGTGATCGACGACAACGGGCTGCCGCTCCACGGCGACGCGACGTTCGCGATCCGGCCGCGGATCTTCCTCGAGGGCAACTTCTTCGTCGACGTCCACCCCGGCAGCCCGTCGGCCCCGCTCGCCGGCGACGGGCACACCTTCCCGATCCAGCAGGGGATCGATCCGGTGCAGCTCGACCAGGTGCTGAGCTCGCTGCAGTCCGGCACGCGGCGCAACCTCCAGATCCTGCTCGACCAGTACGGAAAGGCGCTGTACCAGTCCGGTCCCGCCTTCAACCGCGCGATCCAGTACTTCCTGCCCGCCTACAAATACTCGGCGATCGTCAGCCACGACGCGCTCGGCCTGGCGCCCCACGACCTCTCCAAATGGATCTCCGCGATGGGCCAGGTCTCCGGAGCGCTCGACACCCACCCGCAGAACCTCCAGAACCTGATCACCAACCTCAACACCACGGCGGCGGCGTTCGCGCGCGAGAACACCGCGCTGGCGGGCGCGGTCGCCGAGCTGCCGCGCACGCTGGCCGCCGCCACGCCGGCGCTGCACTCGCTGAACGCCGCCTTCCCGCCGGTCCGCCGGCTGGCTCGGGCGCTGCTCCCTGGCGTGCGGAGCACCGGTCCGACGGTCGACGTCAGCCTGCCGTTCATCAGGCAGCTGCGGGGGCTGGTCCAGCCCGCCGAGCTGCGCGGGCTGACCCGCGACCTGTCGGTTACGGTGCCGGCGCTGGTCAAGCTCGCCCAGCGGACGATTCCCCTGATGAAGAACGGCGTGCGGCCGGTGGCCAGCTGTGTGTCGAACGTCATCCATCCGTGGTCGCAGCTGACGCTCAACGATCACACGCTCAGCGGTACCAAGGGCTTCCCGTTGCGCCAGGTGTACGTCGAGGCGGTCGACTTCCTCCCCGGGCTGGCCGGCGAGTCGCGCGTGTTCGACTCCAACGGCCCCTACATCCGCGTGCTCGGCAACGGCGGCACGCTCACCTACTCGCTCCAGCCCGGGCTGTTCGGCCAGGCGCTCTCGCCGATCACCTCAGTGCAGCCGCAGCTGCCGCCGGGCGCCAACCGCCCGCCGCTGCGCTCGGGCGTGCCGTGTGAGACGCAGGCGCCGATCACCGACCTGAGCGCGCCGGCCGGGCCGCCGCTCAAGCAGCTCGCCACCGACCTCTCCTCGCCAGGCGCGGCACTGCGCTGGAAGTCCGCCGCGACGGCGGCGATCGGCGCGATCGGCAACGAGGTAAGGGCCCAGGGCCTGAAGCTGTCGATCCCCGGCGCGGTCAAGGCGCTGCTGAAGTGAAACGCGCGATCAAGACCCACTCCGGCGACTTCATGGCAATCATCGCGCTGCTGGTGCTGGCGGTGGCGGTGGCCGGTTACGTGCTCAGCCACGAGCGGCTGCGCTTCCCGTTCATCCAGTCCTCGCCCTACACGCTCAACGCCGAGTTCTCGACCGCGCAGGCGGTGACCCCGGGGCAGGGCCAGTCGGTGCGGATCTCCGGAGTGCAGATCGGCGACATCGGCGGTGTCACGCTGAGGAACGGCGTGGCGGTGGTGAAGATGGAGATCGGCGACCGGTACCGCCGGTTGATCCACCGGGACGCGACCGCCCTGTTGCGTCCCCGGACCGGGCTCAAGGACATGTTCGTCGAGCTCTACCCGGGGTCCAAGGCCGCGCCGGTGGCCCAGCCCGGCTACACGATCCCGGTCTCCAACACCAACCCGGACGTAAACCTCGACGAGGTGCTCTCCTCGCTGGACTCCGACACCCGCGCCTACCTGCAACTGCTGGTCAACGGCGCCGGGCAGGGCCTTAAGGGCAACGGCGGCACCGAGCTCGCCCACGTGCTCGAGCGCTTCGAGCCGACCCATCGCGACCTGGCCCGCGTCAACGGAGCGATCGCCGCGCGCGGCCGCGACCTGCAGCAGCTCGTCAGCTCGCTGGCCCGCCTGAACACCGCGCTGGCGGCCAAGCAGACGCAGATCATCTCGCTCGTCGACGCCTCGGACCGCGTGTTCCACGCCTTCGCCTCGCAGGACCGCAACGTCAGCCAGGCGATCTCCCAGCTCCCGGCGACGCTGCGCCAGACGACGGCGACGCTCGGCGAGGTGCGAACGTTCGCCGACCAGCTCGGCCCGACGGCGCAGAAGCTGCTCCCCGCCGCCGGGGCGCTGCCCGCCGCCAACCAGGCGCTGAGCGCGCTGGCCCGGCCGAGCGCGCCGATCATCCAGAGCCAGATCCGCCCGTTCGTCGTCGACGCCCGTCCGCTGGTGCGCAACCTCGAGCCGGCGGCCGTCAACCTGGCCGCGGCGACTCCGAAGCTCGGCACGACCTTCCAGGTGCTCAACCACTTCGTCAACCTGCTCGGCTACAACCCCGGCGACTCGATCCACGGCTATCTGTGGTGGCTGGCCTGGGCCGATCACAACGCACGCTCGCTGTTCGCCAACCAGGACGCCAACGGCGACTACCGCAACCTGTTCCTCCAGGCCAGCTGCGCGACGCTGGCCCAGATCGCCGGCGGCGTCAACGGAGCGCTGTCCGAGACCGTGCTCAACCTGACCCCGATCCTCACCAACGCCGGGCTGTGCCCGAAGCAGGCCGCCGCCGACGTCACCGCCTACCGCCGCTACGTGGCCGGGCTGCCGGCGCTGAAGCCGGTGGCCGACCTCGCCGGCACCGCCGTCAACTCGCTGTCGCGCGGCGGCGGCAAGGGCCTGTTCCTCCCTGCCCTCCCGCACTGATGACCGACCCGAACCGGAACCCCTGATGGAGACCCGCCCACCCTCACTGCTGCGCGTGATCACGATGTCGCTGTTCGCGCTGTCGTGCGTCGGCCTGCTGATCTTCCTGTGGGTGTCGTTCGGCGGCACGCTGCCGTTCGCCGCCAAGGGCTACGACGTCCGCGTGTCGTTCCCCTACGCCGACCAGCTCGGCACCCAGGCTGACGTCCGGATCGCCGGGGTGTCGGTCGGCAAGGTGATCGGCAAGTCGCTCGACCCGCAGGGCAACCGCACGATCGCCACGCTTGAGCTCGAGCGCCGGTACGCGCCGATCCACCGCGATGCCCGGGCGATCCTGCGTACCAAGACGATCCTCGGGGAGACCTACGTCGAGCTCACGCCCGGGACCCGGAACAGCCCGATCCTCCCCGACGACGGACTGCTGCCCCGCGGCCACGTACGGCCCGCGGTGCAGCTCGACCAGATCCTCGGGGCCTTCGACCCGACCACCCGGCACGCGTTCCGGCAGTGGCAGCAGCAGCTCGCCAAGGTCCTCCAGGGCAACGACCAGAACCTCAACAGCGTGCTCGGGAACCTGCCGACGTTCGCCGCCGATGCCACCGACATCCTCCGTGTGCTGGACGTCCAGCACACCGCCGTCGTCGGCCTGCTCCAGAACGGCGGCACGGTGTTCAACGCCCTCGGCCGCGACCAGACCTCGCTGCGCAACCTGATCACCTCGGGCGAGGCCACGTTCGCCACCACCGCGGCCAACCAGGCCGCGCTGGCCGACACCTTCCGCCAATTCCCGAGCTTCCTGTCGGAGACGAAGCTGACGATGGCCCGCCTCCAGAGCTTCTCGCTCAACACCGACCCGCTGGTCCGCCGGCTGCAGCCGGTGGCCAACGACCTCGGGCCGACGCTGCACTCGGTCCAGGTGCTCTCGCCCGACCTGCGGCGCCTGTTCTACCGGCTCGGGCCGCTGATCACCGCGTCGCGCACCGGGCTGCCCGGGGTCCGCGACGTGATCAACGGCGCCACCCCGCTGCTCGGCTCGCTGGGCCCGTTCCTCGAGCAGCTGAACCCGATCCTCAGCTGGCTCTCGCTACACCAGCAGCTGATCTCCGACTTCCTCTCCAACGGCGCGGCCCCGCTGGCGGCGAAGACGATCGCCTTCGGCGGCGCCAGCACCGGGCACTACCTGCGGCAGTTCTCACCGATCGGCCCGGAGACGCTGTCGCTGGCCGGGACCCGGGATCCCAACAACCGCGGCAACACCTACCCGCCGCCGCTGTGGCTGACCAACCCGAAGAATCTTCAGACCAACACCTACGGCGCCTTCGACTGCGCCAACACCGGCGCCGGCGGCGACGGCACCGTGGCCGCCAAGGGCGGGCCGGCGCCGCTCGGATCGCCGGCGTGCTGGGTCGCCCCCACGCTGCCGGGGGCCCAGCCGGGGCAGATCCCGCACGTGGCGGCGGCGAGCTACCCGCGCAAGTAGCGCTTGCTCGGCTCGGGCCGCCTCGGCCGGTCGGGCTCGCCGACGCGGCACGGGGTCGCCTCGGCCCCGGTCGGGCTCGCCGACGCGGCTCAGGCGGCGCGGTGGGCGGCGTGCGCGCCGCGGCCGCTGTGGGCACGGCCGCCGGAGGCGAGGGCCAGCGCGTCGAGCAGCTCCTCGGCCAGCCGACGGTCCCCGGTTAGGGACAGGCCGTCGCGGTCATTGGACGGCGAGAACGCCCGCACCCAGTCGCCCACGGTGCCCGACACAGTGGCGTCGGCGCCGGCCGCCTCGGTCGCGGACTCGCGCAGGCTCGTCCGGCCGTCGGCCAGGGTGACGGCGTAGCGCGACTCCCGCCCGTCGTCGTGCACCACGCCGAGCGTGACTGTGCCGCTCACGCCGGGGGCGTTGACGAGGCCCGGGGCGAGCCGGAAGATCGCGCCGATGTCGACGTCCTCGCAGCCGCGGGGCTCGCTCCACGCCCATTCGTAGCCCCAGCGGGCCAGCTCGCCGAGGATCGGCATCAGCTCGGCGGCACGCTCGGTCAGCGCGTAGTCGACCCGGGGTGGCACCTCGCGGTAGCGTTTGCGGGTCAGCATCCCGTCGGCCACCATCCGGTTCAGCCGCGAGCGCAGCTGCTCGGTGGAGATCCCGGGGAGGACGCGCTGGAGCTCGACGAACCGGCGGGGCCCCGAGGCGAGGTCGCGGACGATCAACAGCGTCCACTTGTCGCCGACCAGGTCGAGGGCGCGTGCGTCAGGCGACCACTGGTCGTAGGGATGCCGCTTGGGCGGAGGTAGCTGGGTCATGGAACCTTCTGTTGGACCGAGAGAGGCCTACCGAATCGGAGTCTATCGGAGATTCCGGCCCCGGCCGGGAACCGTCAATTGCGAAGTCGGGAGCCCTTGGGCACAGCTTTTTGCCGCAGCGGCCGTTAAGGGACCCATGGGGGATTTGATCCACCTGCCCGAGCGCCGGCAGCGACGGAGCACCGGCTCCGCGCCGGCGCTCACGAGCGCCTACTACGTCGATCTCGGCGACCCGTTCTCCTACCTGGTCGGCGAGCGGGTCGAGCGGATACTCGGCCACGCCGACTGGCGCCCGGCCCCGGCGCGTCGCGGCGACGGCGGGCGCGCGCACCCGGTCTCTCGGCTGATCGTCCCGCGGGCCACGCGCGCGGAGGCCGAGCGGGCGGCGGCGATCCTGCGTCTGCCGCTGAGCTGGCCCGAGGACTACGGCGCCGACTGCCGCGGGCTGCACCGCGCCGCCGCCTACGCCCACCAACACGGGGCTGGGGGGCCGTTCGCGCTGGCCGCGCTTCGCCTCGGCTTCGGCGGCGGCTTCAACCTGTCGGACCCACTGACCGTGGCCGAGGCGGCCGGTGCCGCCCGCGTGCCGGTCAATGCCTGCCTCGACGCCGCCGGGGACCCGCGCTTCGATCGCCGGCTCGACGCCAACCACCGCGAGCTGGTGGACGCCGGGGTGCTCCGGCGCCCGGCGATTCGCGTCGGCGAGCACTGGTTCCAGGGTTCGCAGGCGGTGATCGAGGCTGCGGCGATGCGGAGCGCTTCCGCCGGCAACGGCCGGCGCCCTGCGGGCTGAGCCCGCGGCCCGGGCCCGCGTCACGCGGCTCGGCGGCCTGACAGGGTCGACACCCCGACAAGGGTTGGGGCCGTGACCCGCGAAACTGGTGACCACGTGCTGATCATCGACGCATCGGTGTCGGCTTGACCCTCCGCGCCGGTCGCGTGGTCAGGCGCTTCTGGAAGCTGGCCTGGGAGGCCAACATCACCGGCCAGGCCTCGATGCTGGCCTACAACATGCTGCTCGGCGTGATCCCGGTGGCGCTGCTCGGCCTGTTCATCGCCGGCCAGGTGCTGTCGAGCCACGCGATCCAGGCCAGCGTGCTCAACGACCTGCGCGAGGTCTTCCCCGGCACCACTCGCCAGACCCTGCAACGGCTGCTGGCGGAGGTCCAGGGCTCGACGACCAGCACCGGGGTGCTGGCGCTGGTGGCCAGCCTGTGGCTGGCCGCCTCGTTCTGGGGCGCGCTCGACACCGCGTTCAGCCGCATCTACGGCTGCGCCTCGCGGAGCTGGCTCCAGCAGAAGCGCTTTGGCGTGGTGATGGTCGGCGTGCTGCTGGCCTTCATGGGGACGACGGTCGCCGTGCCGACGGTCCAGAGCTTCCTCAACGCAGGCGCTCGCAGCCTTCCCTTCGACCTCGCCCGCGTCGCCGGCGTCGTCTACGTGATCTCGCTGGCGATCAGCGTGGCGCTGCTGTTCACGTGCCTGTCGGTGATCTACTCGCGCGTTCCCAACTGCCCGGTGGCGTGGCGCGCCGTATGGCCCGGTGCGCTGGCCGCCACGCTGGCGATCGGCGCCGTCGACTACGCGTTCCCCACCTATCTCTCGAGCATCTCGACGATCGCCCAATTCGGGACGACGATCGTGTTCGTGCTGATCGTGCTCGGCTGGTTCTACGTGCTGGCGCTGATCATCCTCGGCGGCGGCGTGCTCAATGCGCTGCGGGTGCGGCGCGGGGTCGGCGTCGGTTAGGCTAGGGACGATGCGTAGGCTGGTGATGATGGTGGGGACCGCCGCGTGCCTGCTGCTGCCGCCCTCGGCGGCGGCGGTGACCCAGACCTCGACGCTCGGCAGCGTCAGCGCCACCTTCGGCTACTCGGTCTCGGGCGCCGGCTCGGGGGCCGGGCTGCCGGCCTACTCGCGGCTGCACCTGACGATCAGCCGCGCCGGCAAGGTCGTCTATGACCGGGATGTGAAGGGCTGCAGCGGCTGCCAGCCCGGCGCCTACCCGACCGGCAAGCCGTCGGTGCAGGTACTCGATCTCGCCGGCACCGGGGAGCCCAACGTCGTTCTGTCGCTGTTCACCGGCGGCGCCAACTGCTGCTTCATCGCCGAGGTGTTCAGCTATGCCCCCGCCGCCGCCGGCTACGCGATGACCGAGCACAACTTCCTCAACCCCGGCTACACGCTCAAGCGGCTCGGGCCGGGCGTACCGCTGCGCTTCGTCTCCGCCGACGCGCGGTTCGTCGGCTTCCTGACCTCCGACGCCGCCTCCGGGGTCCCGGTGCAGATCTTCGGCTTCGCCGCCGGCCGCTTCACTGACCTCACCGGCCGCTACCCGGCGCTGATCGCCAGGGACGCCGCGTTCTGGTGGCGGACGTTCAGGCGCTACGTCAAGCAGGGCGGGACCGGCGCGCTGGCCGCCTGGGCCGCCGACGAGGAGCGCCTTCACCACGACGGGCTCGTGCAGCGGACGCTGGCTCAGCAGCTGGCGGCGCACCACCTGACCGGCGGGTTCGTCAACGGCCGCGCCTACATCACGGCGCTGAACAACCTGCTGCGCCGCTACGGCTACCGCCGCTGACGTGGCCACCGCCGAGCCCGAGCAGCTTCCCGGCGAGCGGCCGGGCGAGGGGTCGCCCGAGTTGCTGCACGGCGGGCGCTTGGTCGCCCAGCGGCTGAGGGCGCACGGCGTCGGGACCGTATTCACGCTGTCCGGCGGCCACCTGTTCTCGATCTACGACGGCTGCCGCAGCGAGGGCATCCGGCTCGTCGACGTCCGCCACGAGCAGACGGCCGGGTTCGCCGCCGAGGGGTGGGCCAAGGTGACCCGCGAGCTCGGGGTGTGCGCGCTCACCGCCGGCCCCGGCGTCACCAACGGGATCAGCGCGCTGGCCTCGGCGGCGATGAACAACTCGCCGCTGCTGGTGCTCGGCGGCCGCGCGCCTCGGGCGCGCTGGGGCCAGGGCTCGCTGCAGGAGATCGACCACCTCCCGTTCGTGCGCCCGCTGACGAAGTTCGCCGCCACCGCCGAGCGGACGGCCGAGATCCCGGGCCTGATCGACGAGGCGATCGCGGCGGCGCTGACGCCGCCGACCGGACCGGTGTTCCTCGACTTTCCGCTCGACGAGGTGTTCTCCTGCGCCGCGGCGTCGCCGGTGCCGCCTCGGCCAACGGAGCCGTGGCGGGGCCTGGGGGCGGCCGACGAAGTGATTGCCCGGGCCGCGGGGCTGCTACGCGACGCCGAGCGGCCGGTGATCATGGCCGGCACCGGGCTGTACTGGGGCCGCGGCGAGACTGAGCTGCTGGCGCTGGCCGAGGCGCTGCGGATCCCCGTTTTCCTCAACGGCCTCGGCCGCGGCTGCGTCCCCGCCGACCACGAGCTGTCGTTCTCGCGGATCCGCTCGCGCGGGCTCGGCGAGGCCGACGTGGCGCTGGTGATCGGGGTGCCGCTGGACTTCCGGCTCGGCTTCGGCACGGCGTTCGCGTCCGACGCCGAGATCGTCGCCATCGATGCCGCCGAGCCGGCGCGGGAGAGCCCCCGGGCACCGTCGGTGGAGCTCTACGGCGCGCTGCCGGCGACGCTCCGGGCGCTGCGCGAGCGGGCCGCGGGCGGCGAGGATCACGCCGCCTGGATCGCCGCGCTGCGCGAGGGGGAGCGCGAGCGGCGGGCCGGCGAAGCGGCCGAGTTCGCCGACCCGCGCTCGCCGCTGCATCCGATGCGGCTGTACGGCGAACTGTCCGAGCTGCTCGAGCGCGACACGATCGTGATCGGCGACGGCGGCGACTTCGTCTCCTACGCCGGCCGCGTCGTCGACTCCTTCGTGCCCGGCTGCTGGCTCGACCCGGGGCCGTACGGGTGCCTCGGCACCGGTCCCGGCTACGCCCTCGGGGCAAAGCTCGCCCGGCCCGAGCGCCGCGTCGTGCTCCTGCTCGGCGACGGCGCCTTCGGCTTCTCGGGGATGGACTTCGACACGCTCGCGCGCCACGGAGTCGACGTCGTCGCGGTGATGGGCAACAACGGCATCTGGGCGCTCGAGAAGCACCCGATGGAGGCGATCTACGGCTATTCGGTGGTCGCCGAGCTGCGTCCTGAGACCCGCTACGACGAGGTCGTGACGGCGCTCGGTGGCCACGGCGAGCTGGTCCGCGCCCCGGGCGAGCTGCGCGGGGCGTTCGAGCGTTCGGCGGCCGCCGGCGGTCCGGCGCTGATCAATGTCCTGACCGATCCCGCCGTCGCCTACCCGCGCCGCTCGAACCTCGCCTAGCGATCTGCCCGCGAGGCCACGGCGCCCCAGGCAGAACGAAAGCCGCCCCCTTGCGGGGGCGGCTTCCGATCCAGGTTTGGCCCTGTCGGGACGGGCAGGGGTACGTACTCGATAGGGCCGGTTTAGAGCGATCCGGGCGGCGGGAGGCGCCGATGTCTGCGGCTTCGCCCGGATCTATGTTTGGGCTTCGATTCGCGAGTGCGGTTCTCCGCCCGCCAGGAATCATGCTCCCTGGACGCCTCGCGCGCAATCGGACATCCGTCCAGGGAGTAACCCGCGGAGCTCGACGGCGTGCGGGAGCTGTCTCGTTCCCTGACCCGGGCGCACCGAGCCCACCGGCCGGCATTCGGCGATCATGGCGCGTAGGCGAGCGCCGCGCCACGCAGGATGTCGTGCTCGGAGACCTCCACGGCGTCGAGCCCGAACAGCCGCATCACCTCGATGAGGATCACGATCCCCGGCAGGATCGTCGGCGCGCGCCCCGGGCGCAGGCCGGGCACGGCGCGGCGCTCGGCGAGCGTCATCGCGGCGAGCTGCGCGAGGATCTCGTCGCGTTCGGTCTCGGTCAGCCGGTAGCCGTGGACGCGTTCGGGGTCGTAGGGATCGAGCGCCTGGGCGATCGCCGCCAGCGAGGTCGGGGTCCCGGCCACCGCGATCGCCAGCTCGACGGTCCGCCGCTCGCGCTCCGGCACGGCGTCGGCGAGGATCGCACGGACGTCGCGGGCGACCGCGTCGAGCTCGGCGGCGCTCGGAGGGTCGTGGCCGATGTGGCGCTCCGACTGGCGCACGACGCCGGCCTGGGTCGAGACGTGGAAGCCGACCTCGCGCCCGGCGCCGATCACCAGCTCGGTCGAGCCGCCGCCAATGTCGATGACCAGCGTCGGCGTGCGCTCGTCCGGGTCGCGCTCGTCGGTGGCCCCGAGGAAGGTCAGCCGCGCCTCCTGCTCGCCCTCCAGGACGTGCGCGGCGAAGCCGTAGCGCCCGGCCACGGCGTGGGCGAACGCGCCGCCGTTGGCGGCGTCGCGCACCGCGCTGGTTAGCACCGCCACCGCGTGGTCGACGTGCGCGCGCTCGATCTCGCTGCGGTAGCGCTCGAGGGTCTCGAAGACGCGCTGCTCGGCGTCCTCGGCGAGCCGCCCGCCGGCGTCGACGCCGGCGCCGAGCCGCGTCACGGTGGTCTCGCGGTGAAGCTCGCGGACGATCCGCCCGGCGCTCAGTTCGGCGATCAGCAGCCGGGTCGAGTTCGAGCCGATGTCCACGACGGCGACGGTGCTCGCCGCCATCAGCCGGGGCGGTGGGGCATCGCGCGGCCGGCGAGTCCGGCCAGGAGGTTGTCGACCGCCAGCTCGGCCATGCGCCGGCGGGCGCCGACGGTGGCCGACCCGACGTGGGGGGTGACGATCAGGTTCGGCGCGTCGAGCAGCGGGTCGTCGGTGGCCGGCGGCTCGGGGTCGGTGACGTCGATCGCCGCGCCGGCTATCGTCTCGGCCCGCAGCGCCGCGGCCAGCGCGACCTGGTCGACGATCGGGCCGCGGGCGGTGTTGACGAGGATCGCCGTGCGCTTCATCGCCGCCAGCGCGTCGGCGTCGATCAGGTGGCGGGTGTCGGCGCTCAGCGGGCAGTGCAGGGTGACGAAGTCAGCACGCGCGAGCAGCTCGGGCAGCGGCGTCTCGCGGGTGTCGATGACCTCCATCGCGAAGCCCTCGGCGCGGCGGGCCACCGCGCGCCCGATCCGGCCCATGCCGACGATCCCGAGCGTCGCGCCATGGACGTCGGCGCCGAGCCAGCGCCCCGGCTCCCACGTCATCCACTCGCCGGTCGACGCGGCGATCATCGCCTCGGGCAGGCGCCGGGCGACCGCCAGCAGCAGCGTGAAGGTGAGGTCAGCGGTCGCCTCGGTCAGCACGCCCGGGGTGTGGCCGACGGCGATCCCCCGCCGGCGCGCCGCGCCGAGGTCGACGTTGTCGACGCCGACGGCATAGTTGGAGATCGCCCGCAGACGCGGGCAGGCGGCGAGCAGCGGCTCGTCGACTGCGTCGGTGAGCAGGCTGAGCAGCCCGTCGGCCTCGGACGCCCCCGCGCGTAGCTGCGCCGGCGTGGGCGGGAGCCGGCCCGGCCACACCTCGACCTCGTGCGCCTCCGCGAGTCGTGCCAGGGCGCGGCCGGGGAGCCGGCGAGTGACGAAGCAGCGCGCCATCGCCACCGATTCTCGCGCAGCGGCGCGCCCGCGGGGTGGCGCCCGGCTCAGTGATCGGCTTCGACCGCCGCGTCGCCGACCGGCGCAGCCACCGCGACGCGGCCGGCTTCGACCGCCGCGTCGCCGACCGGCACGGCCACCGCGACGCGGCCAGCTTCGACCGCCGCGTCGCCGACCGGCACGGCCACCGCAACGCGGCGGGGCATCCGCGGGAGCCCGACGAGCGCCACCAGCGCCCCGGTCAGCGCGATCCCTGCGCCGACCGCGAAGGCGAGCTGGAAGCCGCTGGTCAGCGCCGTCGCGGCGTGGTGCGCGCCCGGGCCGAGGTGGCGCAGGTCGCTGCTGGTGCGCGAAGCGGCGATCGTGGCCAGGATCGCCAGGCCGAGCGCCCCGCCGAACATCCGCGAGGTGTTGACGAGGCCCGAGGCGAGCCCGGCCTCCTGCGGGGCCACGCCGCCGACGGCGGCGATCGTGCCGGTGACGAACGAGAACCCGATACCCAGCGCGATCAGCAGCGAGCCGAGCAGCACGTTCGACAGGTAGTCGCCGTGCACGGGCAGGCCGGTGAACAGCAGCAGGCCGGCCGCCTGGGCGAGGAGGCCCGCCACCAGCAGCGGCTTCGGGCCGACCTGCTGGACGATCCGCGAGGCGATCGTCGAGCCGGCGACGATGCACAGGGTCATCGGCAGGAACGCCAGCCCGGCGCGCAGCGGCGAGTAGCTGAGCACCTGCTGCAGGTACAGGGTGAGGAAGAACCACATCCCGAACGTGGCGGCACCGACGAGCACGATGCTGAGGTTGGCGGCGCTCAGCGTGCGCGAGCGGTAGATCCGCAACGGCATCAGCGGCGATGAGGCGAAGCGGCCCTCGATCGCCACGAACAGGACCAGCAGCGCGACGCCGGCGGCCATCAGCGCCAGCGTCGAGGCGGCGCCCCAGCCGGTGGTGTCGGTGCGGACGATCCCGAGCACGAGCAGCGACAGGCCCACGGTGGCGGAGATTGCGCCGGTGAGGTCGAAGCCGCGGTGGCGGTCGGGGTTGCGGGCCTCGGCGACGACGCGCTGCGTGTAGAGAGCGGCGAGCAGTCCGATCGGGACGTTGATGAAGAGGATCCAGCGCCAGTTCAGGACGTCGGTGAGGACGCCGCCGAGGATCACGCCGGCGGCCCCGCCGGCTCCGCCCATCGCGCCCCAGATCCCCACCGCGCGGTTGCGCTCGCCCGTCTCGGTGAACGTCGTGGTGAGGATCGACAGCGACGCGGGGGCGATCACCGCGGCGCCGAGCCCCTGCACGAGCCGCGCGCCGATCAGCATCCCCTGGCTGGTGGCCAGGCCGCCGGCCAGCGACGCGGACGAGAACAGCACTAGGCCCGAGACGAACACGATCCGCCGTCCCAGCAGGTCGGCGGCGCGCCCGCCCAGCAGCAGGAAGCCGGCGAAGGTCACCGTGTAGGCGTTGACCACCCACTGCAGCCCGGACTCGGAGAAGCCCAGCGCCTTGTGGATCGAGGGCAGCGCCACGTTGACCACCGAGACGTCGAGGATCACCATGAACTGCGCCAGGCAGCAGAGGATCAGCGTCGCGGTCAGATGGGGGTGTTGTTTGGCGGACTCCGGCATCGGGCGGCCCTTCCGTCGGCTGAGTTTCGGTACGATGGGTTTCGAACAGGCTATCAGTTCGATACTCATCGTACTAACTCGATCGGATCATGACGACAACGAACGAGCCGCCCGTTACGGGACAGCGCCTCGACGCTGCGCCGCAGCATCCGGATATCGGGGCGATCGAGCTGGCCGGCGTGCTGCACGCGCTGAGCGATCCAATCCGGCTGCGGATCGTGGCCGAGCTGGCCGCCGGCGGCGAGCGCAGCTGCAGCAGCTTCGAGCTGCCGGTGGTCAAGTCGACGTGCACCCATCACTTCCGGGTGCTGCGCGGCGCCGGGGTGATCCGCACCCGGCTGCAGGGCAAGACGCGGCTGAACTCGCTGCGCCGGGCCGACCTCGAGCGCCGCTTCCCGGGCCTGCTCGACGCCGTGCTCAGCGCCGCCGTGTCCGCCGACTGACCGCCCGCGGGACCGCCGGCCGGTCGGGCGCGTGGGCGCGTGGGCGCGTTGGCGCGTGGGCGCGATGAGTCTCGGCGCGCGCCCGGGTCATAGCATCGCAAGCGCTGATCCGATCCCCGATCCCCCAAGGAGGGAGCCCATGAGTCTGCCGGAGATCGTCTCCCACGAGCAATGGCTGAACGCGCGCAAGGCGCTGCTGGAGCGCGAGAAGCAGCTGACCTACGCGCGGGACCGGCTCGTCGCCGACCGCCGGCGGCTGCCGATGGTCCGCGTCGAGAAGGGCTACCGCTTCGAGGGGCCCGCCGGCGAGGTCGGCCTGGCCGAGCTGTTCGAGGGGCGCCGGCAGCTGATCGTCTGCCACTTCATGTTCGACCCGAGCTGGGAGGACGGCTGTCCGAGCTGCAGCGCCGGGGCTGAGGAGATGTCGCCGGGCCACCTCGCCCACCTCCACGCGCGGGACACCACGCTGGCCTATGTCTCGCGCGCGCCGTACGTCAAGCTCGCTCGCTACAAGGCCAAGCGCGGCTGGACGTTTCCGTGGTACTCCTCCCACGGCAGCGACTTCAACTATGACTTCGCGGTGACGATCGACCCGGCCCAGGTCGAGCCCAGCTACAACTTCCGCACCCGGAGCGAGCTCGAGGCGGCCGGCCAGGGGTTCGAGATGCCCGGCGAGTACCCGGGGCGCAGCGCGTTCCTGCGCACCGGCGACGGCGTGTTCCACACCTACTCGGTCTACGCCCGCGGCACCGAGACGATGGGCGGTTCCTACTACCTGCTCGACGAGACCGCCCTCGGCCGCCAGGAGGACTGGGAGGAGCCCAAGGGCCGCGCCGGCTCGGCGCGGCGAGCGGCGCCGTCGTTCGCCGAGTGAAGCCGGCCGGAGCGCGTCGCAACGTCGGTTTCCGGACTGGCGTTTGTACAGTGGGCGGTGGTACTTACCCGCGGCGCGCCGCGAGCAGACGACCGCCGTGGCCGCTCGGCACGCCGTAGCCGGAACGCCCATGGGTGCCGTCGAGCTGCGCCAGCGGCTGCGCGCGCGAGAGGTGTCGTGCGCCGAGGTCGCGCGCGAGCTGCTCGCCGCCGTCGGCGACGATCCCCTGCGAGCGTGGGCGCGCGTCGACGGGACGGCGCTGCTCGCGCGGGCGGCGTCGCTTGACGCGCTCGCCTCGGCTCAGCGCGACGCGCTGCCGTTGCTCGGCGTGCCGGTGGGGATCAAGGACAACTTCGACACCGTCGACCTCGTCACCGAGTACGGCTCGCCGGTCTACGCCGGCCACCGGCCCGCCGCCGACGCCGCGGTGGTCTCGCGGCTGCGCGACGCGGGCGCGCTGATCGCCGGCAAGCTCAAGTGCGCCGAGTTCGCGTGGATGACGCCGCCCGACACGCTCAACCCGCTCGACACCACGCGGACGCCGGGCGGGTCCTCCAACGGCTCCGCCGCCGCGGTCGCGGCCGGCACGGTGCCGCTGGCCACCGGCACCCAGACCGCCGGCTCGGTCAACCGGCCCGCCTCCTACTGCGGCGTGGTCGGCTTCAAGCCGACGTTCGCCACGATCCCGCGCGAGGGCACGAAGCTGATGGCCCCGAGCCTCGACACAGTGGGGCTGTTCGCGGGCTCGGTGGCCGACCTGCGGGTGCTGTTTGCGGTCCTCGGCGGCGCGGCGGCGGGCGGGTCCGTCGCGTCGCCGCCGCGGCTGGCGTGGGCGGCCACCGAGTGCTGGGACGCCGTCGAGCCCGACGCCGCGGCGGCGACGCGGGCATGGCTCGATG
>JBBSFX010000044.1:0-22728 GCA_038254735.1 Solirubrobacterales bacterium | reverse complement strand
TCCTGGGGGGCGATCTCCTGGGGGGCGATCTCCTGGGGGGCGATCTCCTGGGGGGCGATCTCCTGGGGGGCGATCTCCCGGGGGGCGATCTCCCGGGGGGCGATCTCCCGGGGTTCGAGCACAGGGGGGCGTGCCGGAGTAGCGTTCGGCCGGACGTCAACGGTGAAAGGAACGCGCGATGGGCGTGCAGGAAGAGGACCAGCTGTGGGGCGGCGAGACGGCCAAGGCGGTGGCCAACTTCCCGATCTCCGGGGAGACCGTCCCGGTGCCGGTGATCCGCTGGCTCGGCCGGATCAAGGGGGCGGCGGCGCGGGTCAACGCCGAGCTGGGGCTGCTCGACTCAGAGCTCGCCGGGCGGATCTCCGCCGCCGCCGATCGCGTGGCGATGGGGTCGTTCGACGACCAGTTCCCCGTCGACGTGTTCCAGACCGGGTCCGGCACCTCCTCGAACATGAACGCCAACGAGGTGCTGGCCAACCTCGCCAACGAAAGCGATCCCGCCCACCCCGTCCACCCCAACGACCACGTGAACATGGGCCAGTCCTCCAACGACGTGTTCCCGTCCGCCGTGCACCTGGCCGCGCTCGAGCAGGCGACGCACGACCTGCTGCCGGCGTTGAGACAGCTCGAGGCCTCGTTCGCCGCCAAGGCGGCCGAGTTCCGCGACATCGTCAAGTCGGGTCGCACACACCTGATGGACGCCGTCCCGGTGACGCTCGGGCAGGAGTTCTCCGGCTACGCCGCCCAGCTCCGTCTGGCCGGCCGCCGGGTCGAGCAGGCGCTGCCACAGGTGGCACAGATCCCGCTCGGCGGCACCGCCACCGGTACCGGCTTGAACACCCACCGCGAGTTCGCCGGCCGCGTCCGCGCGCACCTCACGGAGGCCACCGGGCTGGAGATCTGCGCTCCCGATGACCCATTCGAGGCCCAGGGCAACCGCGACGCGCTGGTCGAGCTGTCGGGGATGCTCAAGGTGGTCGCCGTGTCGCTGACCAAGATCGCGGGCGACCTGGCGATGATGGGCTCGGGACCGCGGGCCGGCATCGGAGAGCTGTTCCTGCCCGAGCTCCAGAAGGGCTCCTCGATCATGCCCGGCAAGGTCAACCCGGTGATCCCCGAGGTCGTCCTCCAGGTCAGCGCGCAGGTGATAGGCAACGACGCCGCGGTGACGATCGGCGGCCTCCAGGGCCAGTTCGAGCTCAACGTGCGGGTGCCGCTGATCGCCCGGAACCTGCTCGAGTCGATCCGGCTGCTCGCCTCGACGGCCCGGATCTTCGCCGAGAAGTGCGTCGACGGGATCCGCGCCAACCAGGATGGCTGCACACGCTCGGCGGAGTCGACGCTCGCCGCCGCCACGGCGCTGAACCCGTACATCGGCTACGACAAGGCCGGCGAGATCGTCAAGGAGGCGGCCGCCTCGGGGCGGATGCTGCGCGAGGTCGCCTACGAGCAGGGCGTCGACGAGGAGACCTACGACCAGGCGATGGATCTGCGCAAGATGGCGCAGGGCAACCTGTAGCGTTCCCGACGCGGGGCGCGCGCGATCCGGCACCCCGCCGACGGCCCGGAGGCGCCCCGCCTACAGGGGCGTGCCCGCCGTGCCGATGCTCTGACTGCCTCCCCTTCGCCCGAACCGCCGCCATGCCATCCGTTTTGATGCTCCTCCGTCGCCCCCTGCTCGCGTGGGCGCCCGCCGCCTTCGCGGCGGTGCTCGCCCTCGCCCTCGGATGCGCCGGCGCGGCCCGTGCGGCCGGCGTGATGTCGATCCAGAGCGGCGGCTACGGCCACGGGATCGGCCTCAGCCAGTGGGGCGCCGAGGGGTACGCCCGGCACGGCCGGCGCTACGGCTTCATCCTCGCCCACTACTACCAGGGCACCGGGCTCGGCCAGACCGACCCCACCCAGACCGTGCGAGTGCTGGTGGCGGCCTCGGGCCAGCCGACGTTCAGCGGCGCCGCCTCGGCCGGGGGCATTCCGCTGCGGCCCGCGATCAGCTACACGGTGCGCCCGAACGCCGACGGCACGCTCGAGCTCGTCTGGCATGGGATCAGGCGCGGGAAGCCGGCGCTCCGCCGGCTCGGGCCGCTCGCCGCGCCGCTGACCGTCTCCGGCCCGGTCCCGCTGCTGTTCGCCGGCAAGGGCGCCTACCACGGGACGTTGAGCTTCCGGCCGGCCGGCGGGGACGGCGTCGAGACGGTCGAGTCGGTTGCGCTCGACGACTACGTCCGGGGGGTCGTCGCCTCCGAGGTGCCCTCGGATTGGCCGGCGGCGGCGCTCGAGGCCCAGGCCGTCGCCGCGCGGACCTACGCGATCACCGCCGGGGCCTCCGGTGCCGACTTCGACGTCTACTCCGACACCCGCTCCCAGGCCTACGGCGGCATCGCCGCCGAGACGCCGGCCACCAGCGCCGCCGTCGACGCCACCCGCGGCCAGGTCGTCACCTACCGGGGAGTGCCGGTCGTCACGTACTTCTCCTCGAGCTCGGGCGGTCACACCGAGAGCGTGCAGAACGAGTGGCCGGGGAGCCGGCCGGAGCCGTGGCTGGTCGGCGTCGCCGACCCCTACGACGCCGCGGGCGGCCAGAACCCGCACCACCGGGTCACCTACGTGCTCGGCCTGGGCACCGCCGCGCGGAAGCTCGAGGGCCTGTTCCGCGGCTCGCTGGAGGGGATCCGGGTGCTCCGGCACGGGGCCTCCCCGCGCGTCATCACCGCCGAGGTGCTCGGCACTCGCGCCAGCACCCGGGTCACCGGCAAGGAGCTCCAGCGCCGACTCGGCCTGCTGACCGACTGGGAGGTGTTCACCACCGTCACCGCCGTCCCCGGTCGCGCGCCGGCCGGCAGCAGCACCGGAGGGAGCGCCGCCGCCGAGACCGCGTCCACCGTGCGCTCGGCTGCGCGTGCCGCGGCCGGCACGACCACGCAGGCGTTCACGGCGCTCGTGCCGCTCGTCGAGACGATGCTCGTGCAGGCGATCCCCGGGCTGCACGGCACCGTGATCCCGGCCCCGGCGGGGGCGCGACTCGACGTCCAGCTGCGCGACCACGGCCGGTGGCGCACCGTCGCCCGCCCGCAGCTCGGCGCCGACGGTCGCTTCGACTTGCCGCTGCCCGGACGCGGGCTGTACCGGGTCCGCTACGGCGCGCTCAGAAGCCCTTCGGTCGCGGTCTCGTGACGCCGGCGCCGCGCGCCCGGCCGGCGCCCGGCGAAGTCCGGCCTCTACATTGAGGCGATGCCCGCGCCGCTGCTCGTCGTCGACGCGCCGTGCCTGCTCTACCGCTCGTTCTACGCCCTCCCCGACTCGATCAAGGGCGGCGACGGCCGGCCGGTCAACGCCCTGCTCGGCGCCGCCAACGTGCTGCTGCGCGCGGCCGGTGACCTCGGTCCGCGCGCCGTCGTGCTGTGCTTCGGCGCCGAGGCGGCGGCCTATCGGGTGGAGCTCTACCCGGCCTATCACGCCGCCCGCCCGCCGGTCCCGGAAGCGCTCGAGTGGCAGTTCGGCCGGGCGCCGGAGCTGTTCGCCGGCTTCGGCTGGAGCTCGGCTGAGCGTCCCGAGCTCGAGGCCGACGACCTGCTCGGCTCGCTGGCCGACGTGGAGAGGACCGCCGGCGGGAGGACCCTGATCCTGACCGGTGACCGGGACATGTACCAATGCGCGAACGCCGACACCACAGTCCTGTTCCTCAAGTCCGGCACGACCGGCTTTGAGTCCGTCGACCCGGCCGAGGTCGAGCGCCGCTACGGGATCACGCCCGCGCTCGTCCCCGACTTCATCGCTCTGCGCGGCGACCCGTCCGACGGCCTGCCCGGTGCCCCGGGCATCGGCGCCAAGACGGCGGCCGACCTGCTCGCCCGCCACGGGTCGCTCGAGGCCGTGCTGGCGGGCGCCGACGGCGAGCGGCCGCGGATCGCCGCCGCCCTGCGCGAGCATTCCGACGAGCTCCGCGCCTTCCGGGAGATCGCCGCGCTGCGCGCCGTCGACCTCGTCCGTCCCCCCGATCGCCCCACCGACCTCGCCGGCGGCGCCGCTGCGGCGCGGCGGATCGGGATCAACCGCCTCGCCCAGCGACTCGAAGCGGCCGGCTCGCTCGCCGACCTCTGACGCCGCCACCGGGCCCGCTCGCCGTCACCCGTCATGATCCAGATCGTGAAACGCTCGCTGCTGACGATGGGACTCGGCGCCGTCCTGATGACCGCGGTGGGGATCGGCCTGGGCGAGTGGGCGCCCGTCATCGGGTCCCCGGCGGCGGCCGGCGCGACGGCCGGCGCCCCCCCGGCAGACCCCCGCGGGAGCGCCGTGCCGGTGTCGCGGATCATCCACTTCCGCCCCGCGGCGGCCACGGCGAGGAGCACCCGCGCCACCGCCCGCCCGGTCGTGCTGGCCCGCCCCCCGGCCGCGATCCCGCTCGACGCCGGCTGGCGCTATCAGCCCGACCCGCAGGACGTCGGGCTCGCCCAGAGCTGGGGCCAGGGCGGGGCGCCGCCCGGCGGCTGGACCTCGGTGAGCATCCCCCACGACTTCAACCCGGTCGTCTCGAGCGCCGGCTTCGCCGGGCGCGTCGGCTGGTACGAGACCACCTTCCCCGGGCCGGCGATCACCGCCGGCCGCGGCTGGCGGCTCGCCTTCGAGGCGGTGCGGCGCAACGCCACCGTGTTCCTCAACGGGCTCGAGGTCGGCAGCCACCACGACCCCTACGCGCCGTTCACCGTGCCGGCGCCCAGCCTGCTGCCGCATCAGACGAACACGCTGATCGTCCGCGTCGACGACTACCGCGGCGGCGGGTTCCCCGAGGACTGGTGGAACTGGGGCGGGATCACCGGACCGGTCTCACTCCAGCCGGCCGGGCGCACCTCGGTACGCGATCTCGGCGTCACGCCGGAGCTCGGGTGCCGCTTGCGCTGTGGCGACCTCCGCGTCAGCGCCACGATCGCCAACGACCTCCCGATCGCGCTGCGGCCGCGCGTCGTCGTGCGGGTGACCTCGCCCCGCGGGGCGGTGACGACGTCCTCGCACGGACTCGGCACGCTCCGCGCCGGCCAGTCGGCGGATGTCTCGTTCCCGGTCCGGGTCGCCGCGCCGCGCCTGTGGTCGCCGTCGGACCCCGCGCTCTACCGGGTCGAGGTGATGACCGAGGTCGGCTCGCGGGTGGAATCCGACCACACGCTGTCGGTCGGCATGCGCAGCGTGCGGGTGGCGGGCGGCACGCTGTACCTCAACGGCCACCGCCTGTGGCTGCACGGCGCCTCGATCCACGAGGACGCCGAGGGCCGGGGCGCCGCGCTGAGCGACGCCGACATCGCCGAGATCGTCGCCGAGCTGAAGTCGGTCGGCGCCAACGTCACCCGCGCGCACTACCAGCTCAGCCCGCGCCTGTTGAGCGCGCTGGACCGGGCCGGGATCATGGTCTGGGCGCAGCCCCCGGTCGACCACGCCGACGCCAAGCTGGCGAGCGCGGCCGGGCGCGCGCAGGCGCTGGCGCTGCTCCGCTCGACGCTGATCGAGGACCGCAACCACCCGTCGGTGATCGTCGACTCGGTCGGCAACGAGCTGTCGGTGACCCCCGACAGCGCTCCTGGCACGCGCGCCTACCTGAGCCGGGCGATCGCGCTGTCGCGCCGGCTCAATCCGCTGGTCCCGGTCGCGCTCGACGTCTACGGCTACACCAACCTCCCCGCCCAGCGGATCTATCACCGGCTCGACGCGATCGGGATCTCCGACTACTTCGGCTGGGGCACCGGCCCCGCCGGCCACACGATCAGCGACTTCGGCCAGCTCGAGCCCTACCTCCGCCTCCAGCACCAACGCTATCCGGCGCAGGCGCTGGTCGCCTCGGAGTACGGGGCCGAGGCGTTCTACGACGGCGCCGCCACGACCAAGGGGACCTACGAGTTCCAGTCGGCGTACGTGAGCCGGACCGCCGCCGCGCTCGACCGGCTGCCGTTCATGAACGGCTCGATCTACTGGACGCTGCGTGAGTTCGCGGTCAACCCGGGGTGGACCGGTGGCGCCACGCTGCCCCCGGGCTACACCCCCGACGGGGTTCACCACAAGGGACTGATCGCCTACGACGGCTCGCCCAAGCCGGCCTTCGCCATCGCCCAGCAGATGTTCGCCGCGCAGCCCCCCTTCGTGCCGCGCTCGCCGGCCATCGACCGCGTCGTCCGCCAGGGGCAGGCGGCGTTCTGCGGCTCGCGGTGGTGCGCCGACGGCCCCGGCGGCCATCTGCTGCCTTAAGCTGCGTAGCGTGGCTTTGACTGGCTCCCAATAGGGCTGGGAGATCGCCCCCTGGGCGATCTCCCCGACCGTGATCGCCCCCCGGGCGATCACGGCGCGATCTCCCGACCGTGATCGCCCCCTGGGCGATTACGGCGTGAACTTCACCGTGATCACGTCGCCGTCGGCGACCGCGTAGTCGCGGCCCTCGAGCCGCAGCGTGCCGCGCTCACGCGCGCCGGCGTACCCTCCGTGGTCGACCAGCTCCTGCCAGGAGACGACCTCAGCGCGGACGAAGCCCCGCTGGATGTCGGAGTGGATCAGCCCGGCGGCGTGCCACACCGACAGCCCGGAGCGCAGGTGCCAGGACTGGGCCGGCTTGTCCTCGCCGGCGGTGAAGAAGGCGACCAGGCGGAGCAGCGCGAAGGCGGCGCGCACGACAATCTCAAGACCCGACTCGCTCAGCCCGAGGTCGGCGCGCATCGCCGCGCAATCCTCGTCGTCGAGCTCTGCCAGCTCAGCCTCGAGCCGGGCCGAGACCGCCACCGCCTCGGCGCCCTGGCTGCGGGCATGATCGAGGATCGCCGGCGGCACCTCGCCCGCGCCCTCATCGACGTTGGCCACGAACAGCACCGGCTTGGCGGTCAGCGGCGAGAGCAGCTTGATCGCGTCGGCCGCCTCGGTCGGCGGCGGCACCGTCCGGGCCGGGCGGCCGGCCTGCAGCGCCTCGATCACCTCGCGCAGCCAGCCGGCCTCGGCGATCGCGTGGCGGTCGCCCGACTTGGCCGTCTTGGCCACCCGGTCGAGCCGGCGCTCGGCCTGCTCGAGGTCGGCGAAGATCAGCTCGGTCTCGATCGTCTCGACGTCGGCCAGTGGGTTGACCCGGCCCTCGGGATGGATCACGTTCGGGTCCTCGTGGGCGCGGACGACATGGACGATCGCGTCGGTCTCGCGGATGTTGGCCAGGAACTGGTTGCCCAGCCCTTCGCCCTTGTGGGCGCCCGCCACCAGGCCGGCGATGTCGTGGAAGGAGATCGTGTCGGGCACCACCTTCGAGGCCCGGACCGTCGCGGCGACCGAGTCGAGCCGGGGGTCGGTCACCGGGACCACGGCGATGTTCGGCTCGATCGTCGTGAACGGGTAGTTGGCCGCCTCGGCGGCCACCCCGGTGAGCGCGGTGAACAGCGAGGACTTGCCCGCGTTCGGCATCCCCACGATCCCGACCTTCACGCTCGCGCCCCCGGGTAGCACTCGGCGACCAGCGTTCCCAGCACCGCGCCCCCGAGCACGTCGCTCGGGTAGTGCACGCCGAGGTAGGGGCGGCTGAGCGCGAACGCACCGGCGGCGCTGTAGAGCACCGGCGTCGGCAGCAGCCCGGCGAACGCTCGCGCGGCGGCGAACGAGCTCGTGCAGTGGGCGCTCGGGAACGACAGCGAGGAGACTACCGGGCTGAGCGGCGGTAGCCCGGGCAGCTCGGGTCGGCGCCGGCGCACGGTCAGCTTGACCGCGTAGTTGAGCCCGTAGGCGGCGCCGATCACCCGCAGGCCGCGCTGCCAGCGGGCCCGCCGCGCGGGGTCGCGGTCGGCCAGCGCCCCCGCGGCGCCGAGCGCGAACCAGCACGCCGCGTGCTCGCCGGTCCGCGAGTAGGCGCGCACCGCGCCCTCGAGGCCCGGGGTGTGGGCGCGGGTGCGCAGCAGCCGCAGCACGGCCAGATCCGCCTCTCGCATCCGATCGTCACTACGTGCCGAAGCCGACGCGATGCCCCTCGGTGTCGACGTGCACGTAGACGACCTGGGTGAGGTCGAGCGCGATCGTCCCGTCCTCGGCGATCAGGTCGTGCCAGCCGCCGTTGGGCAGCGCGTTGCGCAGCTTCGTCACCTCGGCGGGGGCGACGCGAGCGGCGAGGCTCTGGCCGCCGTGGAAGCCGATGTTGATCTTCTGGGGCTTGTCTGGGATGGCCATCGGAGTCCTTCGCGGATCGGGGTCAGTTGGGCTCGGCGGGCTGGACGATCTCCGTGAGGACGCCGCCCGTGCTCGCGGGGTGCACGAAGGCGACGCGCGAGTTGCGGATCCCGGTGCGTGGGCGCTCGTCGATCAGCCGCGCGCCGGCGCCGGCCAGCGCTGTCAGCGTCGCCTCGATGTCGTCCACCCGGTAGGCCACGTGGTGGAGCCCCGATCCCTGGCGGGCCAGAAACCTGCCGACCGCGGTCTCGGGCCCCAGCGGCGCCACCAGCTCGATGTGGCCGTCGCCGACGTCGAGCAGCGCCGCCTCGACCCCCTGGTCCTCGACCGTCTCGCGGTGGACCAGCGGCATCCCGAGCACGTCGCGATAGACGCCGAGGGCGGCGTCCACGTCCTCGACGGCGATTCCCACGTGGTCGATCGCGGACAGCATCGGTTGCGCAGCATAGCCGGGGACCTCGCGACGGGCCGAGTCGGGGCATGCGCCGAACCTGGGTGGCGCGAGCTCTCTGCAGAGAATCGCCGTGGGGCGATTCTCGGTGCTCCCGGGGGTCAGCCGCGCCGGCGGGGCGGCGGGGCGGGCGCCATCGCCGTCGCCGCCGCGATCCCCAGCTCGCCGCCGCCCAGCCGCTCGGGGGCGGCGTGGGGGACGTTCTTCATGATCCGCTCGATGTCACCGCGCTCGAGCACCTCGTTCTCGAGCAGCGTGGCGGCCAGCGAATCGAGCTGCGGGCGGTGGCCGTCGAGGATCGCGGTAGCGCTGCGGAACGCCTCGTCGGCGAGCTGGCGGGCCTCCTCGTCGGACACCCGGCGCGTGGCCTCGGCGGCGCCGTCGAGCAGCCGCAACGAGGTGAACCCGGTGCCCATCGCGTAGTCGTGGACCATCGCGTGGGCGATGTCGGCGACGCGCTTGAGGTCGTCGGAGGCGCCGTTGGTGATCGAGCCGAACACCAGCTGCTCGGCCGCCCGGCCGCCGAGCAGCATCGTCATGAAGTCGATCAGCTCCTCGCGGGTCTTCAGGTAGCGGTCCTCCTCGGGCAGGTTCAGCGTGTAGCCGAGCGCGCGGCCGCGGGGGACGATCGAGATCCGGTGGACGCGATCGACCGACGGCAGCAGCTCGCCGCACAGGGCGTGGCCGCCCTCGTGGTAGGCGACGATCCGCTTCTCCCGGTCGGTCAGCGTCCGCCGCGACTGCATGCCGGCGATGACCCGCTCGAGCGCGGCGTCGAAGTCGGTCATGTCGACGCTCCTCACGTCGCGCCGGGCGGCGAAGATCGCCGCCTCGTTGCAGATGTTGGCCAGGTCGGCGCCGGTCAGCCCGGCGGTCTGGCGGGCCAGGAGCTTGAGGTCGACATCGGCGCCCAGCGGCTTGTTGCGCGAGTGCACGCGCAGGATCCGCTCGCGGCCGCCGACGTCGGGCGGCGAGACGAAGATCTGGCGGTCGAAGCGGCCCGGGCGCAGCAGCGCCTGATCGAGCTTCTCGAGCAGGTTCGAGGCAGCGATCACGACGACGTCGTCGCGCCCGGTGAAGCCGTCCATCTCCACCAGCAGCTGGTTCAGCGTCTGGTCGCGCTCGCCGCTGATGTCCATCCCGCGGTGGCCGCCTACGGCGTCGAGCTCGTCGATGAACACGATCGCGGGGGCGTGCTTGCGGGCCATCCGGAACAGGCGGCGGATCCGGGCGGCGCCGAGGCCGGCGAACATCTCGATGAACGAGGACGCCGACTGCGAGTAGAAGGTGGCGCCCGACTCGTGCGCGACAGCCTTGGCCAGCAGCGTCTTGCCGGTGCCGGGCGGCCCGTGCAGCAGGATCCCCTTGGGCACCTTGGCCCCGAGCTCGCGGAACCGGCGGCGGTCGCGCAGGTAGTCGACGACCTCGCGCAGCTCCTCCTTGGCCTCGTCGGAGCCGGCGATGTCGTCCCACCCGATCGAGGGCGACTTCTCGGGCTTGATCTCGACCGGCTTGGTCTTCGGCATGTGGCGCATCAGCGCCAGCACCGAGATCGCCAGCAGGCCCATGAAGGCGATCGGCAGCCAGTGGAGCATGAACGTCTGCGCGTCCGGCTCCCAGAGGAAGTTGGCGAAGGTCACTGGTGGTCTTTCGGCAGGGCGGCTCGATCACTGAACTCGGGCTAGACGGGGATTCGGCGCGAATCCCCGTCCCACCTTTGCGCACGGGCGTCCGTCGAGGATCACCACGTCGGCGGTGAAATCATTCTGACCACGGATCAGTGAGGACCCTACCCCGTAGGCGTCGACGGGCACACCGGCCGACTCGAACTCCTCGATCCGCGCCGCCGTGAAGCCCCCGCTGGCCACGATCCGCACGCCGGTGAACCCGTCGGCGTCGAGCGCGGCGCGGACCTTCTCGACCAGGCGGGGGTTCACCCCGGTGGGCTTGGGATCGCCGGAGAATCGCCCCCAGGTCGATTCTCCGATGCCGTCGCCGCCGGGCGCCGGCACCATCTCCTGGAGCAGAGCATGGTCGACGAGATGCTCGGAGGTGTCGAGCCGCACGCCCCAGAGCTTGTCGCCGAGCGCGCGCGCCACGTCCAGGGCGGTCCGCACCGAGTCGTTGTCGAAATCGACCAGCACGGTGATGTTCATGTCGCGGTGGTAGCGCGCGGCGAAACGCTCGGCCGCCCTGACCGTGTCTCCGCCGTAGGCCGCGATCAGCCCGTGGGGGACGGTGCCGATCCCGGTCCCGCCCCACCACGACGCCTGCGCGTCGGTGGAGACGCCGATCGCTCCCGCGACGTGGGCCGCCCATCCGTCGCCGGTCTGTACGAGCCAGTGGTCGTGGCGGGCGGGGAAGTAGAAGATCGGCTTGCCCCGGGCGGCGTGGACGACATCGGCGACGTTGCGCATGATCAGCGAGCGGCGCGCCAGCGAGCCGAGGTACACGGTCTCCAGGTGGGCGAACAGGCTGTAGTCGCCCTCGATCGTCATCACCGTCTCGCGCGGGGCGATCGGCTCGCCCTCGTGCAGCGCGTGGACGACGAGCTCCTCCCAGCCCGGGGCCCAGTCGCCGTCGGGACCGGTGCGGCCGGCGCACAGCTTGAGGATCGCGAGCGCCTCGTCGATCCCGCCGAGCAGCGAACGGCGCTTCTGGAACACCTGCATCGTCACCCGCGGATGGTGGTCCTCGGCCTCCAGCAGCTCCTTGGTGTAGACGAAGTAGGCGTCGGAGTAGTAGCCACCGCGGATCCGCGCCACCGGCAGGCGGAAGATCGCCGGGTCCAGGCGCTCCGGGTTCTGGGCGGCCATGCCGCGGATCCTAAGTGGTACCGTTGACGGCGCGATGCTCCTCACCTCTCGACCGTAACCGCACCCGCTGCCCCGCCGGGCAGCCCGCTGTTGCCGTCGTCCGCCGTCCCCCCGTCGAGAGAGTGAGTGATGAGTTCGTACCTGCGCGTCCTGCGCCACAGAGATTTCCGGTACCTGTTCCTGGGCCAGGCGGCGAGTGCGGTCGGCGACCAGGTGGTGATCGTCGCGCTGGCGCTGTACATCACCCAGCGCACCGGCTCGCCGACCGATCTGGGCCTCGTGCTGGCGGCGCAGTCGCTGACGCTGGTCGCGCTGCTCCTGTTCGGCGGCGTGTGGGCGGACCGCCTGGCGCGCCACCGGATCATGATCGTCGCCGACCTCGCGCGCGCCGCGCTGCACGGGTTGCTGGCCGTGGCGATCCTCGCCGGCGGGGCGGAGGTCTGGCAGATGGTCGCGATCGAGGCGCTGTTCGGCGCCGCGCGGGCGTTCTTCCAGCCCGCCTACACCGGACTGATCCCGCAGACGATCGCCGAGGACCTGATCCCGGACGCCCAGGCACTGAGCGCGTCCAGCCAGCATCTCTCGGTGCTCGTCGGCCCGGCGCTCGGGGCCGCGCTGGTGCTGGGGATCGGCGCCGGTGAGGCGTTCGCGCTCGACGCCGCGACGTTCGCCCTCAGCGCGCTGCTACTGACCCGCGTGCACCCGCGCCTGCGGGGCGAGTCGGCGCCGGCCGAGCCGCTGCTGCGCGCGCTGCGCAGCGGCTGGGACGAGGTCCGCTCGCGCGCCTGGGTGTGGTGACGATCGCCGCCTTCACGGGCGCCGTCCTGTGCGCCTACGCGACCTGGTACGCGCTGGCGCCGCTCCTCTCCCGCCGGCTGTACGGCAGCGCCGGCGTGTTCGGCGGGCTCGAGAGCGTCGCCGGCGCCGGTGCCGTCACCGGCGCGCTGGTGGCGATCCGCTGGCGCCCGGCGCGCCCGCTGCGCGTTGCCCTGCCGCTGGTGCTGCTGTGGCCCGTGCAGTGCATCGCCTTCGCGCTCGCCGCGCCGCTCCTGGTGGTGCTGGCGCTGTCGGCCGCCGCCGGCTTCGGCTTCTCGGTGTTCGCGATCGCGTGGGAGACCTCGCTGGCCAGCCACATCCCGCCGCGCGCGCTCTCGCGGGTCAGCGCGTACGACTGGATGGGCTCGCTCGCGCTGCTACCGCTCGGGTTCGCGCTGGCCGGGCCGCTGGCCCGCTCGTTCGGCGCGCGGACGGTGCTGGGCGTCGGCGCGCTGATCGCGCTGGCGCTGCTCGGGCTGGCGCTGGTGCCGCGCTCAACCCGGCGGCTCGGGCGCGGCGCCGAGCCGGCCGAGCCGGCCCAGCCTCAGCCGAGCAGCCGGCGCGCGATGTCGGTGTAGAACTCGGCGGCGAAGCCGAGGTCGCGGACGTCGATCCGCTCGTCGGCGTTGTGCATCAGCGGCGCCGTCTCGAGCAGCCCCTGGTGGCGCTGGGGGAAGAAGCCGTAGGCGATGCAGTCGGGGAACGCGGCGCGGAAGTGGCTCGAGTCCGAGAACGCGGGGAGGATCAGCGGAACGGCGTCGGCCCCGGGGTCACGCTCGCGGACCCACTCGCCGATCGCGCTCATCAGCTCCGAGTCGATCGGTGAGCCGTTGCCATAGACCTGTTCGGTGAACGCGATCTCGAGCCCGTCGGCGAGCTCGCCGAGCACCTCGCGGATGCGGCCGAGCGCCGCCTCCTCGCCGAGCCCCGGCGGGGTGCGGCAGTCGATCTTCAGCGACGCCCGGGACGGGATCACGTTGATCTTCTGCGACGCCTCGGCCATCGTCGGGGTCAGCGTCACCCCGAGCATCGGCTCGATCAGGATCTGCAGCGCCGGGGAGGCCGCGCCGATCGCGGCGATCGCCTGCGCCGGGTGCTCGGGCTCGAGCCCGAGCTCCTGCAGCAGCGCCGCCGGCCCCTCGGTCAGCGCGAACGACGGCTCCGCGGCGGCCAGCCGCTGCAGCACTCCGCCGAGCTTCAGCAGCGCGTTGTCGCCGGTCCGCGGCATCGACGCGTGTCCGGCGGTGCCGTGGGCGGTGACGCGGAGGCGGAAGATCCCCTTCTCGGCGCAGCACACGCCGTAGCGGCGGCGCCCGCCGAACTCGAACACGCTGCCGCCGCCCTCGTTGAGCAGCATCTGGCAGCGGACCTTGTCGGGGTGCTCGCGGGTCAGCCACCGGGCGCCGTGCTCGCCGCCGGTCTCCTCGTCGGCGACGAACACCAGCTTCAGCGCGCCGCGCGCGGGGCGCCAGCCGGTGCGGGCCAGCGTCGCCCCGGCGACCGCCTCGGCGGCGACCTGGTTCTTCATGTCGATCGCGCCCCGGCCCCACAGGTACCCGCCGGCCACTTCGCCCGACCACGGGTCGTGGCTCCACTCCGAGGCGTCGGCGAGCACGGTGTCGACGTGGCCGAGGTACACCATCGTCGGCCCGTCCCCGGCCCCGCCGGGGGCCGCCAGCGTCGCCACCAGGTTGGCCCGCTCGGGGCTCGCGCCAAGGATCTCGGTCTCGAACCCGGCCCGGCCGAGGAGCTCGTCGAGGAACTCGATCGCCGGGCGCTCGTTGCCGGGCGGATTGACGGTGTCGAAGCGGATCAGGCGTTGGAGCACCTCGATCGTCTCGGCCTGCATCTCGCTCTCGCGCTCGCCGGAGCTCATCCTGCGAGCGAGCCTACCCGGTCACGGTCGCGCTCCTAGTAGGCCTAGGATCCCTGGCGATGCCGGCTGCCCCCGACGACCTCGCGCTGGCGCTCGAGCTGTGCGACCTCGCCGACGCGCTCACGCTGGGGCGCTTCCGCGCCTCGGACCTGGTGGTCGAGACCAAGCCCGACCTGACGCCGGTCAGCGAGGCCGACCGTGCCGTCGAGCTGCGTCTGCGCGAGCGGCTGGCCGAGCTGCGGCCGGGCGACGCGGTGGTCGGCGAGGAGTTCGGGGAGTCGCCTGGCGGCGACTCCCTTCGAGATTCGGCTGGCGCCGACTCTCGGGGGGGATCGGCTGGCGCCGGCTCGCGTGGAGGTTCGGCTGGCGCCGAATTTCGGGGAAGGGCTTCGCGGCGCTGGATCGTCGACCCGATCGACGGGACCAAGAACTACGTCCGCGGCGTTCCCGTGTGGGCGACGCTGCTGGCGCTCGAGGAGGCCGGCGAGGTCACCGTCGGCGTCGTCTCCGCGCCGGCGCTCCACCGCCGCTGGTGGGCCTCACGCGGCGCCGGCGCGTTCCTCGACGACGGCCTGACCGGCGCCCCTCGCCGGATCCACGTGTCCGGCGTGCACGAGCTCGGGGACGCGTTCTTCTCCTTCGCCGGGCTCGAGGACTGGACCGGACCCGACGTCCGGCAGGCGCTGCTCGAGCTCGGCGCGAGCTGCTGGCGGACCCGCGGCTACGGCGACCTGTGGTCCTACATGCTGGTCGCCGAGGGCGGCCTGGAGATCGGGATCGATCCGACGGTGTCGCTGTGGGACCTGGCCGCGCCGCAGATCCTCGTCGAGGAGGCCGGCGGGCGCTTCAGCGACTTCTCCGGCGCACGGCGCCCCGATGGCGGCAGCGGGGTGGCCACCAACGGCCACCTGCACGACGCCGTGCTGCGGATCCTCGCCGGCTGACCGCGCATACTTGAGCCCATGGACAGCCTGTTCGGGGCCGACCTCGGGGGCGAGCCGCACGAGCGTCTCGACGCGGGGGCGCCGCTGGCGGCGCGGATGCGCCCGGGGACGATCGCGGAGTTCGTCGGGCAGTCGCGGCTGCTCGGGGAGGGGTCGGCGCTGCGGCGGGCGATCGAGTCCGGCCACCCGCACTCGATGATCCTTCACGGACCGCCGGGGAGCGGCAAGACGACGCTGGCGCGGATCGTCGCCGAGGCCGCGCGCGCCGCCTTCGAGGAGGCGTCGGCGGTGCAGGCGGGGCGGGCGGAGGTCCGCGCGGTGATCGAGCGGGCCCGGGAGCGCCGCCGCGGCGGCGTGCCGACGATCTTCTTCCTCGACGAGATCCACCGCTTCAACAAGGCCCAGCAGGACGCGCTGCTGCCGGCCGTCGAGGAGGGCCTGGTGACGCTGATCGGAGCGACGACCGAGAACCCGTACTTCGAGGTCAACTCGGCGCTGCTCTCGCGCTGCCACGTGTACGAGCTCGAGGCGCTGAGCGCCGGCGACGTGCGCGGGCTGCTCGACCGCGCCGTCGCCGCGGGCGAGTGCGGTGATCCGGCGCTGATCGAGCCGGCGGCGCTGGAGTTCCTGGGTGAGCGCTCGGGCGGCGACGCACGGACGGCGCTCGGCGGCCTCGAGCTGGCCTGCGAGGCGGCGGGTCCGTCCGAGCGGGTCACGCTCGCCCACGCCGAGGACGCACTGCAGCGCCGGGCGCTCACCTACGACCGGGCCGCCGACCGCCACTACGACACGATCTCGGCCTGGATCAAGGCCACCCGCGGCTCGGATCCCGACGCGTCGCTGTACTACCTGGGGGTGATGCTGGAGGGCGGGGAGGACCCGCGCTTCATCGTCCGGCGAATGGTCGTGTTCGCCTCCGAGGACGTCGGCAACGCCGACCCGCAGGCGCTCATGGTGGCCACCGCGGCGGCCGCCGCGGTCGAGCACGTGGGACTGCCCGAGTGCTCGTTCGCGCTCGCCCAGGCCGCGATCTACCTGTCCCTGGCGCCGAAGTCCGACGGGGCCAAGCGGGCGCTCGGCGCGATTCGCGGCTACCTGCGCGAGCACGGCGCCGAGGCGCCGTCGGCGCACCTGCGCTCCTCGACCCGGGGCGACGGCGGCTACGACAGCCCGCACCGCCATCCCGGCCACGTCTCCGCCCAGGAGCTGCTGCCCGACGCCGTGGTCGGGGCCCGGTTCTACGAGCCCGACGACGCCGAGGCGGCGCTCCGCGATCGCCTCGCCTCGATCCGCCGCGCGCGCGGGCGCCCCGCCTGAGGGGCGGTTGCCTGAGGGGCGGGTTGCCCCCGGGCGGCTCGGGGTAGTCTGCACCGGCGATGGAGGCGGCCACGGTCACGGCGCAGCTCGAGTCCTTCAGCCCGACGACGGGCGAGCGGATCGGCGCGGTCCCGATCACCGCCCCCGACGACGTGGCCGCGGTGGTCGGCGAGGTCGCCGCCGTGCAGCCGTTCTGGGCCCAGTTGACGCTCGCCGACCGCGCGCGCTACCTCGAGCGTGCCGCCCAGGTGCTGATCGACGAGGCTGACGCGATCCGCGACCTGATCGTGGCCGAGCAGGGCAAGCCCCGCAACGAGGCGTTCTCGATGGAGGTGCTGCCGACGATCGACGCCCTCGGCTGGATCGGCGGCGCCGGGAGCGAGCTGCTGACCGACGAGCCGATCCGGATGCCGCAGCTGTTCTTCAAGACCAAGCGCTCGTCCTTCATCTACGAACCGCTCGGCGTGATCGGGATCATCTCGCCCTGGAACTATCCGTGGTCGATCCCGTTCGGCGAGGTCGCGATGGCGCTGATGGCGGGCAACGGCGTGGTGCTCAAGCCGGCGTCGCTGACGCCCCTGATCGGCGAGCGGATCGCCCGCGTGTTCGAGCGCGCGGGGGTGCCCGAGGGCCTCGTCCGCGTCGTCCACGGTCCCGGCACCGGCGCGGCGCTGGTCCGCTCGCCGGTGGCCAAGGTGTTCTTCACCGGCTCGGTCGAGACCGGCCGCGGCGTCGGTGAGGAGTGCGCGCGCCGACTCAAGGGCTCGGTGCTCGAGCTCGGCGGCAAGGACCCGATGATCGTGCTCGCCGACGCCAACATCGAGCACGCGATCGCCGGCGCGCTGTGGGCGGGCTTCGCCAACGCCGGCCAGACGTGCGCCGGAATCGAGCGCGTGTACGTGATGCGCGAGGTCGCCGACCGCTTTATCAACGGCGTCGTCGCCGGCGCCCGCGCGCTGCGGATCGGCGACCCGCTGGGGTGGGACACCGAGATCGGGCCGATGGTCTCCCGCGAGCAGTGCGAGCTCGTCTCAGAGCTTGTCGACGACGCGGTCGCGGCCGGCGCGCAGCTGCGCTGCGGGGGCGCGCTCGAGCGCTCCGCCGGTGCCTGGTACGCGCCCACCGTGCTCACCGGCGTCACCCACGAGATGCGGATCATGCGCGAGGAGATCTTCGGGCCGGTGCTGCCGATCGTCGTCGTGCGCTCCGAGGACGAGGCGGTCGCGCTGGCCAACGACTCGGCGTTCGGCCTCGGCGCCTCGGTGTGGACCTCCGACCGGCCCAAGGGCCAGCGGATCGCCCGCGAGCTCCAGGCGGGCATGGTGTGGATCAACGACCACATGTTCAGCCACGGCGCCTGCCAGTGCTCGTGGGGCGGGGTCAAGGAGTCGGGGCTCGGCCGCACCCACTCCAAGTTCGGCCTGTATGAGTGCGTCAACGTCAAGCTCCGCGTGTGGGAGCCCTCGGCGATCCGCGACCCGTGGTGGCATCCCTATGACGAGACGCTCGGCCGCGCCCTGCAGCAGACCGCGACGATCCTCTACGGGCGCCCGTCGCTGCGGGCCGGTGCGCTCAGGGCGGGGACGATCCCGCTGCTCGCGCTCGGGGCCCGGCTCGCTCGAGACGCCGTGAAGCGTTAGGGGGCCGGTGAGAGCCAGAAATGGCTAGGACCGGCAAACCAACCATCTGCCGGGCCAGACGCAACATTGTTGGCCCGCGCTGGTCTTGCTCGGGACAGATGCAACTTGTTTGAACCCCCTGGCAGTCAGCGAGCGAGCCGGCGGAAAAAGCCGGCTCGCCCACCGTCGCCATCGAAACGCGTACTCAAGACCTGCCGGCCCATCCAGGCGGCAGATCTCGAGTTGTCACGCTCGAACCTGTGGAGCTACACCCAGCGAAGCCGGAGGCTGACCTTGGCCCTGTTCGCGAGGGTCGTCCCGGCCCTCGACCCAGCACTCGCGACAACGAGCTTGAAGTGATGTGTCCCCCGGTGCGGCTTGGTCGCCGGCCGGGTAACCGTGCCGACCGCGCAGTGTGCGGCCACGAGTTGGCGGGTCGCCGCGAGGCGCCCCAAGCCCGTCAGATCGGGGACGGAGCATGACGGGGTGAAGATGGGTGGACCGAACAGCAGCCGCGCGGCCGCCGGCGGTGCGCTCACCGTGAAGGCCTGGCGGGCCGGCGTACCGTAGACCGGTGTACCATTGGGGTTCGCCTGCGTGGCAGCGAGGAAGGTGTCGCCCGGGACGGCGGACCGCGGGATCGTGACCTGCACGCTGAAGGACTTGTCCGCGCCCGACGGCGTGGCCGTCGCGAGCACCGGCCCGCTCAAGCTGCCGAGCCGAATCTCGACAGGGCCGGCGGTGGTGGCGTCGGCAGGGTTGTGAATGCCGTAAAACGCGCCGCTGACCGTCACGGTGCTGCCGGCAAGAGCGGCGCCCGGGCTCTCGCTCAGCGTCGCCACGGAGGTACACGCGTAGGCCGTCGCCGCGGCGCCGAGTGGGAGAGCCAGCACGCCCAGACTGACCAGTCGCGTCGCCCGCCTTGAAATGTTGCGCATACTCATCCGCTCCCTCTTCGCCAAAGTCTTCCCGGCGTTCGCCACAGTCTTTCTGGCGCCGCCGAGTTCTTGACTGAAAATCATAACACCATCGTTGAGCGCACGTAGGTGCGCGCGACACATAGTGCCCGCAATCACGACGGTAAGCGCCTCCGCGCGACCGGGCCCCTAACGGCGAGGGCGGCAAAGATCAGCGCGACGAGCAGCAGTGCGCCGATCGCCGGAACGCGCGCGAGCCCGTCGGGTGGAGCGGGGACATCGTAGGCGGCGGCAAAGATGTCCTGACGGCCAGTGTTCGCTGACCCTAGCCGCGTGTCGGTCCAGGCTGCGAGCGACTGTCGGTCGGTACTGGCCAGCCCGAGCCGGGAACCAAGATCGACCGGCAGCTGCGGTGCTGCGCTGGCGCCGACCCGCGAGTCGAAAGACTGGCTGGAGAGAATCGTGTTCCGAAACGATCGCCCTCGGTCGTAGGAGGAGGCGAGGGTGGCGTCCGTCATGATGTTCTTGCGGTCGCGGCGGCGATCGAGGAACAGCACGTCGACCCGCCCGTCGGGCGCGACTTCGACCCGGGGGAGGTATTGCGAGGTCCGGTCGCTTCGGGGATTGTCGTTGACCCGCGTTGCCGCCGACCAGGTGGCGCCGCCGTCATCCGATCGGCGCAGGAACACGTCCTCGTTGCCGTTGCGAGCATCCGACCAGGCCACGTACAGGGTGTCGCCCTGACCGGCGCCGATCGACGGGAACTCGGGGGTATAGACGAGGAAGCGCCGGTCGGGAACGAGCCCGTGCTCCAGTTCGACGCCTTTCGCGAAGCTCGTCAGGCCGATCGGACGAGTCACCACCAGCGCGAAGGGGCGATCCCATGGTGGTCCTTGCAGGTTCTCGAAGTCGCGCTGGTCGCCCTTGAAATCCTCATACAGCACCACGAGACGGCCATGGGAGTCGATCACCGGCGTGGCCGCACCGACCAGCCGGCGGCTGGGATCGCTGACCCGCACCGGGCGCGCGAAGGTCCGAGCACCATCGCTGGAGCGGGAAACCACGATCGGACTCGGGGGGCCGATGAGGCTGAGGAAGCCGGCCGTGTTTGCCTGCAGCCAGGTCACGTACACCGTCCCAGCGTGATCGACGGCGACTCGCGCCTGAAACGTCAGCCTCCCGGCGATGCGAACCGGCGCCGACAACGTCCGGCCGCGATCGGTGGACTTCGACACCCACAGGTCAGCCGGGACGTTGCCGTTTCCCTGCAGGTCCACGTAGGTGACGTACAACGTTCCGTCGGGCGCGAACGCCGCGTCGGGCGCGTACGGACGGTCGAGCCCGCGAGGGAGCGGCAAAGCCGTGCGGCTCCACGTCCTCCCGCCGTCGGCGCTCCAATTCAGTTCCGCGGAGAAACCGGGCCGATCGATTCGATCCGTGGCCACCACGACGTTGGGCGCTCGCGGATCGCGAGCCAGCGACGGGGAGTTGTGAGCGTTGACGACCCCGGGGGGGTTCACGAGGATATTGGCGCCCACGTGCGTCGCGGCGTCGCCGGTGACGCGGAGGGCCACGCCGACCACAGCTGCCGCTGCAAAGGCGGCGGCCAGCAGGATGAAGTTGGCTCGTCTCATGCGCGAACGGGCGCGCCTGTCGCGCCGCGAGTGTGCAGCACGCCAGGGTAGCCTACCGAGCCGGCGTGGCCCTTCGGACGGCGTAGGTGCGTGGCGCATCTAGACACCGCTGATCGTCACGGTGTAGGCTCGGGCCCTCGCAATCGGGCTGGCCGGGCCTGGTTTCAGTTTGGTTTTTGGGCAGCGTCCGCCTGGTGCTGGTGCTTTGTGCACCATCCCTTCACGGGGCCGGCCTTCGGTTGCAGACAAAGGGAGAGGGTCGCGCACATGGTAAAAATGAGGTCTAGGGCAGTGTTCTCGACGATCAGCGCTTTGCTGGTCCTCGCCAGTTCCTTCGTCATCGTCCCCGGCGCTGATGCAGCGGCCGGCATGCGTTTCGGCGCGAATTACCCTCTGACCTCAAATACTCCCGGGCGCGGCGTGGATGTTCCCGGCCTGGCGGTCGATCCGGGTAATCAGGCCCACATCGTCGAGGCCAACATCGATCCGGTAAACCAGCAGTGCGAGTATCACGTCAGCTTCGACGGTGGCAATACCTGGAGCGGCGGCGTGTTCACGCTCCCCACCCCCACCGCCAGCATCTTCTATCCGTCGCCGGCCTGTGGCCAGAACTTCGACTCCGGCGGCTACGCGCACTTCAACGCCGGCATCGTGTTCGGGTCAGGCCAGAACGTCTACGTCACGTTCTCGATCCATCAGGGGACCTTCAACCGCCCGGAGAACGGGCCAAGCGGCGACGGGGGTAACGGCGACGACGCCGTGGTGGCTCGGTCGACCGACGGGGGGAAGACCTTCGCGCCCGCGGTGATCGCCGTCCCCGGCGGCGGGCCGACTTCGGCTAATCCGGGCCTCGCCGGTATCGGCATGCGCCCGCAGCTCGCCGTGCAGCGAGGCACAGGGGCGGGCGGACAGGACCGGCTGTACGTCGACTCGTGGAACTGCTACATCAGGATCCGGGCGAGCCAGACCTCGCGCGGCGGATGCTCCGGAGGCGGCGGGGACCGGCGGATCTGGGTGACGCGCTCCGACGACGGAGGGGCCACTTGGGGCACCCCGGTGCTCGCCAGCGCGGCCAACGTGCGCGCCGGGACCGTGACGCCCCCCACCGGGCCCGCCGGCGAGGCCGGCAGCACTGATGAGCAGGCGGTCGAGCCCTCCCAGCCGGTCATCGGCCCCGACGGCGCCGTCTACGTCGCATACAAGAATCGCGACCTAACCGACGGGACGACCTGCCCGGCGAATCCGAATCTACCCGCCACGCAGGGTGGCTTCTCCGACACCAAGGCGTTCTGCGTCGTCGTGGCGAAGTCCACCGACCAGGGCGCGACCTGGACCCAGACCAGCACCGGCGTGCCGGTTCCCGCGACGCTCATCAATCCCCGGCTGGCGATCGACCCGACGGTGGGGTCCACGGGGAGGCTGTACGTCGTCTACGAGAGAAAGATCGTAACCCCCCCGACCGACCCAGGCGACATCTCCCTGCAGAGCTCGACGGACGGCGGGCAGTCGTTTTCGAGCCCCGTCCGGGTCAACGACGGTCCAGCTGGTTCCGTCCAGACCAACCCCTGGGTTTCCGTGGGACCAGGCGGCGTCGTCGACGTGATCTGGAATGACACGCGCCACCCCTACCCGGGGAGCAGCACGACGATGGGGGACATCTATTTCGCCCAGTCGACCGACGGCGGCGCCACATTCGCGCCCAACCGCCGGGTCACCGACCGGTCGATCAACCTCGGTGTCGGGCTCTACGGCTACCTCGGCCATAACTACTCGACGGGCTTCGACTGGTACGGCCCGACGGTGGCGCCGTTGGCCGACGGCAGCGTGCTGGTGGCGTGGACCGATTCGCGCGGAGGTAACTTCGATAACGGGTTCCAGGATATTTATCTGTCGCGGCTTTCCTCGACTTCGGGGATCGTGAAGAGCGCAATCGCGACGGCGACTCCGGCGGGGTTGTCGGTGATGCTCTCCCGCCTGGCGTACCCCGGGGGGGCTGAGGAGGTCAGAGGGAACCCGGTCACAAAGGTGGTGGTGGCGAATCAGAATGATGTGGCGGGAGCGCTCGCGGGGGCGGTGCTGGCGCGTGCGAATTGGGGCCCGTTGCTGCTGTCGCCGTCGGACGGGCTGCCGGCGGTGGTGCAGGCGGACGCCGCTCGGATGGTG
>JBBSFX010000043.1:0-23238 GCA_038254735.1 Solirubrobacterales bacterium | reverse complement strand
GGTGGCACACCACCCCGGGCCCGGGGGGCGCGGTAGCGGCCCGGGTGGGGGCCGCCCGGCCAACTCCCAAGGCCGGCGAAGCCGGCCCTCCGACCTCCGCCACCAGCACGGGCAGCCCGTTGTGATCGTGGTCGTGGACCTCGATGTCGCGGGATTCGAGCCAGCCCTTGACGAATCCTGCCGCCGCGGCGAGGCCGTCGGGCCGTGAGGTGTCGTAGCTGATCAGCCGCTCGGCGAGATTGCGCTCGTCGACCATCCGGTCAACTGTAGCCAGGGCCGTTGTCAGCCGCCGGCCAGCGACAGGAACTTCTCGGCGCGGCGTTTGTCGCGCTCGGCGACCCGCCGCTTCTCGGTGTCCTCGCCCGCGTCCCGGAGCTCGGACTCGGCCCGCTCGAGCTTCTCGCGCAGCTCGCCGGAGTCCAGCGATTCGGGGTCGTGCGCCTCCTCGACGAGGATCAGCACCCGCCCGCCGGCCACCTGCATGTAACCCTCGGCCTGGGCGAAGCGGACGATCTCCGACTCGGTCTTGTACAGCCGCAGCTCGGCCGGCTCGAGCATCGCCAGGATCGGTGTGTGGTTGGCCAGCACGCCGATCGAGCCCGCCGCCGTGATCGTCGAGATCTGCTCGACCTCGTCGTTGAAGACCTCGCCGTCGGGGGTGAGGACCTCGACCGGGAACTTGGTGTGGGCCATTACTCCTCGCCCGAGTCCTTCTCGGCGTCCTCATCCTTGGCCTCCTCGGAGCCCTTTTCCGAGTCCCGGTCCGCGTCCTTGGTCACGTCGTCGATCGTCCCTTTGAGGAAGAACGCCCGCTCGGGCACGTCGTCGTGCTTGCCCTCGAGGATCTCCCTGAAGCCGCGGATCGACTCCGCCACCGGCACATACACGCCGGGGGTGCCGGTGAACTGCTCGGCGACGTGGAACGGTTGTGAGAGGAAGCGCTCGAGCCGGCGAGCCCGCTGGACTGTGACCTTGTCGTCGTCGGAGAGCTCGTCGATGCCGAGGATCGCGATGATGTCCTGGAGCTCCTTGTAGCGCTGGAGCACCTGCTTGACCTCATTGGCGACGTCGAAGTGCTCGTCGCCGAGGATCTCGCGCTTGAGGATCGTCGAGGTCGAGTCGAGCGGGTCGACGGCCGGGTAGATGCCCTTCGAGGCAATCGACCGCGACAGCGTGGTGGTCGCGTTCAGATGGGCGAAGGCCGAAGCCGGCGCCGGGTCGGTGAGGTCGTCGGCGGGCACGTAGATGGCCTGGATCGAGGTCACCGAGCCCTTGCGGGTCGAGGTGATCCGCTCCTGCAGCTGGCCCATCTCGGACTCCAGCGTGGGCTGGTAGCCGACCTGCGAGGGCATCCGGCCGAGCAGCGCCGAGACCTCGGAGCCGGCCTGGACGAAGCGGAAGATGTTGTCGATGAACAGCAGCACGTCCTGGCCCTCCTGATCGCGGAAGTACTCCGCCATCGTCAGGCCGGTCAGCGCCACCCGCATGCGCGCGCCGGGGGGCTCGTTCATCTGGCCGAACACGAGCATCGTCTTGTCGATGACGCCCGACTCCTTCATCTCCAGCCACAGGTCATTGCCCTCGCGCGAGCGCTCGCCGACCCCGCAGAACGCCGACAGGCCGCCGTGCTCCTGGGCCAGGTTGTTGATCAGTTCCTGGATGATCACCGTCTTGCCGACGCCGGCGCCGCCGAACAGGCCGACCTTGCCGCCCTTGGCGTAGGGGGCCAGCAGGTCGATGACCTTGATCCCGGTCTCGAACATCTCCGTCGTCGGGGTCAGCGCTTCGACGTCGGGAGCGGCCCGGTGGATCGGCCAGCGCTCGGTGTCCTCGGGCAGCTCATCGCCCAGGTCGATCGGCCGGCCGAGCAGGTTGAAGATCCGGCCCAGCGTGCCGCGACCGACCGGCACCATGATCGGGCCGCCGGTGTCGATCACCTCGGTCCCGCGCGCGAGGCCGTCGGTCGAGTCCATCGCCACCGCGCGGACACGGTCGTCGCCGAGGTGCTGCTGGACCTCGCAGACGACGAACTGGTCCTGGCTCGCCGCGATGTCCATGTCCTCGTCGGCAGAGGCGGACTCGGGGCGGCGAACGAGGATCGCGCTGTTGATCCCGGGCAGCTTGTCGGGGAACACGGCCTCGATCACCACGCCCTGGATCTCCTCGATCCGGCCGGTGTTCTTCTTCTCAGTGGTGGTGGCTGACATATCGCTCCAGTTCAGTCGCTTCGAAAGGTTCTCTACCCGAGGCCCTCGGCGCCGGCCACGACTTCCATGATCTCCTGGGTGATCGCGGCCTGACGGGCCCGGTTCATCTGCAGGGTGAGATCCTCGATCAGGTCGCCGGCGTTCTCGGAGGCGTTGCGCATCGCCGTCATCCGCGCGCCGTGCTCGGAGGCGGTCGACTCGAGCAGCGCGCGGTAGATCGAGATCTCCACGTAGTCAGGCACCAGCCGGGCGAGGATCGCCTCCGGGTCGGGCTCGTACTCGACCAGCGCCTGCTGCCCGGGCGAGTCCTCGGAGTCCTCCCCGGAGTCCTCGGACTCCTCCAGCACCGTCGCCTGCTGCAGCGGCAGCAGCGTCTCGCGGCGCACGACCTGGGAGATCGGCGAGACGTAGCCGTTGTAGAAGATCTCCACCCGGTCGACCTCACCGTCGATGTAGGCCGCCATCAGCCGCTCGGCGATCCGCCGCGCGTCGGCGTAGGCGGGGCGGTCCGAGAAGCCGGTGAAGCTGTCGGCCACCTCCAGGCCGCGGAAGGCCAGCGAGGAGGCGGGACGACGGCCGGACGCGTAGTACAGCGGCCGCTGGCCCTCGCGGTCGTGCTCGCGCCCGGCGGCGGCGCCGGCGCGCACGATCTGCGAGTTGAAGGCGCCGGCCAGCCCGCGGTCGCCGGCGATCAGCAGCAGCCCGACGGTTGACACCGAGTCGTGCTCGGCCAGGATCGGCAGCCGCGGTACGCTGCCGGCCGCCGCGGCGGCCTCGCGGGTCATCCGCCGGATCGCGCCCGCGTACGGGCGCAGCGCCTCGATCCGCTGCTCGGCGCGGCGCAGCCGGGCGGCGGCAACCATCTCCATCGCCCGGGTGATCGTGCGGATGTTCTTGACCGACGAGATCCGGTTGCTGACGTCTCGCTGGGATGCGGGCATGTGTCTTGCTCAGAGCCGTGTCGGGCTACGCCGCCAGGGCCTGGTCCTCGTCGTCGAGCGGGTGGCCCTCCTCGTCGAGGTCGTAGCCGAAGTCCTCGGCGAAGCCCTTGATCGCGCTGTCGAGCGCGGACTGGGTCTCGTCCGACCAGTCACCCCCGGCGATCGTCTTCAGCAGCTCGGGCTCGGTCCCGCTGACCGATTCGATCAGGTTGCCGAGGAACTTCTCGACCTTGTCGACGACGATCCGGTCGAGGTAGCCGTTGGTGGCGGCGAACAGCTGCACGACCTGGTCCTCGACCGCCATCGGCTGGCGCTCGCCCTGGTTGAGCGTCTTGACCAGGCGCTCGCCGCGGGCCAGCGTCCGCTGGGTCTCCGGGTCGAGCTCCGAGCCGAACTGGGCGAACGCCTCGAGCTCGCGGTACTGGGAGAGCTCGAGCTTCAGCCGGCCGGCCACCTTGCGCATCGGCCCGATCTGGGCCGCGCCGCCGACCCGGGAGACCGAGATGCCGACGTTGATGGCCGGGCGCACGCCCGAGTAGAACAACTTCGGCTCGAGGAAGATCTGGCCGTCGGTGATCGAGATCACGTTGGTGGGGATGTACGCGGAGACGTCGCCGCCCTGGGTCTCGATCACCGGCAGCGAGGTGAGGCTGCCGCCGCCGAGGTCGTCGTTGAGCTTGACCGCGCGCTCGAGCAGCCGGGAGTGCAGGTAGAAGACGTCGCCGGGGTACGCCTCGCGGCCTGGCGGGCGGCGCAGCAGCAGCGACATCTGCCGGTAGGCGTAGGCGTGCTTGGTGAGGTCGTCGTAGACGGTCAGCGCCGCCTTGCCGTTGTAGAGGAAGTACTCGGCCATCGCGCAGCCCGCGTAGGGGGCGAGGAACTTGATCGGGGCCGACTCGTCGGCAGCCGCCATCACGATGATCGTGTTCTGCAGCGCGCCGGCCTCCTCGAGCGTCTGGGCCAGCGCCACGACCGTCGCCTTGCGCTGCCCGATCGCCACGTACACGCAGATCAGGTCGCGGTCCTTGTTGTTGATGATCGTGTCGATCGCGATCGCCGTCTTGCCGGTCTGGCGGTCGCCGATGATCAGCTCGCGCTGGCCGCGGCCGATCGGGATCATCGAGTCGATCGCCTTGAGCCCGGTGAGCATCGGCTCCTTGACCGGCTGGCGCTGGACGACGCCGGGCGCCTTGTGCTCGGCGGGCCGGGTCTCCGAGGTGCGGATCTCCCCCTTGCCGTCGAGCGGGTTCCCGAGCGGGTCGACGATCCGGCCGAGCAGCTCGTCGCCGACGGGGATCTCGAGCAGGCGCTTGGTGCGCTTGACCGTGTCGCCCTCGGCGATCCGCTCCCACGGGCCGAACAGCACCGCGCCGACGTTGTCGGACTCGAGGTTCAGCGCCAGCCCGGTGACGTCGTGCGGAAGCTCGAGCATCTCGAACGACATGCAGTTTTCCAGCCCGTGGATCCGGCAGATGCCGTCGGCGACCGACAGCACCGTCCCGACCTCGGTGAGCTCGGCGCTGGAGGTGTCGAGACCCTCGATCCGGCTCTTGAGGATGGAGGTGATCTCGTCTGGCTTGATCTGCATGTTCAGGGGCTCCTTATGAGGCTCGGCGCGCGGGCGGCGGAGGCTAAGCCTGGGCGACTTGCTTGCGAAGTTGGTTCAGGCGGTTGCGGATCGACGCGTCGAGGATGAAGTTCCCGACCCGCAGCACCAGGCCCCCGAGGATCTCGGGGTCGACGGTGCTGGTCAGCTCGATCTTGTTGCCGGTTTGCTCGCCGATCCGGCCGACGATCGAGCGGACCGTGGCCTCGTCGAGCTCGATCGCGCTGGTCAGCACCACCGGGAGCAGCCGGTTCTCCTCGTCCCACAGCTGCTCGTAGCGGGTGCGGATACGGAAGATGGCGGGCATCCGGTGGCGTTCGATCAGCGCCTGGAGGAAGTTCATGAACACCGGCTCGGCGTCCTTGACCATCCGCTCGAGGCCGTCCTTCTTCTCCTCGGTGGAGAAGTACGGCGAGAAGAAGAAGATCGCCACCTCACGGTTGTCGTTCAGCGCGTCGGCGAACTGCCCGAGCTGCTCGCGCACCGGTTCGAGCACGTCGTGCTCACCGGCGACCTCGAACAGCGACCGCGCGTAGACCTGGGCGATCTCCTCCACTAGTTCCCCCCGGAGCTCAGCGTCGTGAAGTCGAGCTCGGACAGGGCGTCCTCGACGAGCCGGCGCTGGTCCTCGCGGGTCAGCGTCTTGCGGGTCACCTTCTCGGTCGCCTGGACGGTGAGGTCGGCGACCTCGCGGCGGATTTCCTGGATCGCCCGACGGGTCTCGGTCTCGATGTCGCGGCGCGTCTGCTCCATCAGCTGCTCGCGCTTGGCGTGGGCCTCCTCCTGGGCGTCGCGCTCGTGGACCTCGGCCGCCTTACGGGCGCGGTCGACGATCTCCTCGGCCTGGGCCCGGGCCTCCTTGAGGCGCTCGCGGTACTCGGCCAGCAGCTCGTCGGCCTCGTGCCGCGTGCGGTCGGCGGCGTCGATCGACTCCTCGATTGCGTTCTGGCGTCGCTCGAGCGCCGCGCTGATCGGCGGGAAGGCGAGCTTGGCCAGCACGAACATCGAGATGCCGAACAGGACCAGCGTCCAGACCATCAGCCCGACGTTGGGCGAGATCAGGAACGAGCCGCTGGATGCGGTGTGGAGAGTGCCCGCCATGGTCAGTTCAGGACGTAGGAGAGCAGTCCGGCGACCAGCCCGTAGAAGAAGCACGCCTCGGTGAGCGCGAATCCGAGCCACTGGATCTGGGTGATCTCGTCGCGCATCTCGGGCTGGCGGGTGACCGCCTCGATCACCTTGCCGAAGATGATGCCGATGCCGACGCCGGCGCCGACGGCGCCGAGGCCGCCTCCGATACCGATGCCGAGTCCCTTCCCGACGGCGGCGAGGGCGAGCATGTGTGTGAGCACTGGGAACGACTCCTTCGTAGTTAGTGGTGGGAGACCGCGCTGCCGATGTAGATGGCGGCGAGGGTCGCGAAGATGAAGGCCTGAAGCGTGGCCACCAGGCCGAGCTCGAACATGTACAGCAGGATCCCGAACGGCAACGTGAACCAGCCGAGGAAGCCGAGGCCGAGGATCACCGCGAGCCCCCCGGCCATAAACAGGATGATCATGTGCCCGGCGAGGATGTTGGCGAACAGCCGGATCGTCAGCGAGAGGACCCGCATCAGCGTCGAGATCACCTCGAGCGGGAAGATCAGCAGCAGGATCGGGCCGCTGACTCCGGATGGCACAAGACTCTTGAGATAGCCGAACGGACCGTGGGCGCGGATCCCCTCCCAGTTGAAGATCACGAAGGTGACGAGCGCGAGGACGAGCGGGACCGAGATGTTCGCCGTCGCGGCGTACAGCGCGAACGACGGGATGTGCGCGCCGAACAGGTTGAACTTCTCCGCGCTGTTCGTCGGCAACGGGATGTAGCCGATCAGGTTGCAGAACCAGATGAACAGGAACAGCGCCCCGACGAAGGGAAACCACTTCGCGGCCATCCTGTCGTCCATGTTCCCCCGGCTGATGTTGTCCCGCATCAGTGAGTACAGCATCTCGACGCCGGCCTGGACCTTGTTGGGGCGCGCCTGCATCCGCCGGGCGATCCACACCATCGTGACGAGCGTGAGGATCGTCGAGATGAACAGGTAGAGGACGGCGCGGTTGATGCTGAACACGCCGAGGTGCACCCAGTTGATCAGCTGGAACTCGTTCTGGATCTTGAACTCGGTGTTCTTGCCGTGTGAGCCGACGAGGATCCCCAGCAGGATGATCGGGATCAACCACACGGCGGCGCCGCCGAGCAGGAGCTTCCTGCGCTGGGTCATCGTTTCGGCGGGCGGGTGGCGGCCAGCGTGGCCAGGGAGAAGGTGAAGGCGGTGGCGATCACCACGAGCGCGGCGAGGCCATCGTCGCGGCTGGCCTGGCGGGCCAGGATCACCGCCAGCGCGAGCAGGAACAGTCGCCCGAGCATGAACGACATGCGGATCGTGATCTGCTGCCCGGCGGCACGGCTGGCCACGGCGCCGCGGTCCGCGGCCACACCGACCGCGCGCAGGGCGATCCAGGCGCCGGCGCCGATCAGGTAGCCGGCCGCCGGCACCCCGATCAGCAGCATGATCGGCGCGGCGACGACGATCAGCACGACGTCGAAGTAGCGCAGGAGGGTCATCGGCTGCTCAGCGCCTACGGGGACACTCACCGACACGCCGAGCCCCCTCCGTGACGGTGACCGGCGGGGTCGGCGAACGGGACCGTCCGCCACCGGTGAAACCGCCCGGCGGGCGCTCGGCGGCCTGCGCCCTCCGGGCAGCCGGCCGGCGCGCGGCGAGGGCCGCGCAGCGGGGACGACTGGGGGGCACGGGGTCGGCTATAGCTGCTGGGTCGGAGCATGTCTTTATGCGGGCGTAAGCCTAGCGGCGCCTGCTCGAGCCCGCGCCTACGTGAGCGGCTGGATGACGCCCAGGTGGCGCGCCCGAGTGTACGCGGCCGCGCGCGATTTGGTCGGCTCGGCGCGGTCATGGTCGCACTCCCGTCAGCTCCGGCGCCGCGTCCTCCTCGGCGACGACGAGGATCGCTCCCTCGCCGGTCGTGTAGGCCTCCTCGCCGTGCTGCACGACGTCCATCCCGAGCGCCTCCTCGCGCGGTGTCGCGCGCAGCGAGCACACGGCCCCGACGAGCTTCAGCAGCACCGCCGTGGCCGCGAACGCATAGGCCGGGCCGGCCACCGCGGCGAGCAGCTGGTGGGCGAGCTGGGCGGGATGGCCGTACAGCAACCCGTCGGCCGCACGGTTCCATGAGCGCTGGGCGAAGAAGCCGATGAAGAGGATCCCCGTGAGACCCGCGAGCCCGTGGGCGGCGAGCACGTCGAGAGTTTCGTCGAGGCGTGTGCGGGGCCGCCAGACGATCGCCGCGTAGCTGGGCAGGGCCGCCAGCGCGCCGAGCAGGATCGCCGCCATCGGGCTGATGTAGCCGGCCGCCGGAGTGATTCCGACGCAGCCGACGACGATCGCCGTGGCGGCGCCGATCGCGGTGACTCGGCCGTCGCGGGCGACGTCGAGCACGAACCACACCACCAGCGTCGCGGCCGGGGCGAGCAGCGTGTTCGTGAACGCCAGGACCCCGGACTGCCCGACCGAGTAGCCGCTGCCGCCGTTGAAGCCGAACCAGCCGAACCACAGGAGGCCCGCGCCGAGCAGCGCGAAGACGCCGTTATGAGGCAGCAGCGCCTGGCGGCCATAGTCGCGCCGTGGGCCGACGACGATCGCCGCGGCCAGGGCCGAGAAGCCCGAGCCCATCTCGACCGGGACGCCGCCGGCGAAGTCGAGCGTGCCGTGGGCGGCCAGCCAGCCGCCGCCGAACACCCAGTGCGCGAGCACGGCGTAGACGAGCACCGACCACAGGGCCATGAAGGCGACGAACGGCACGAACCGGATCCGCTCGACGACAGCGCCGGAGACGAGCGCGGAGGTGACGATGCAGAACGTCGCCTGGAAGCACATGAACAGGAGCTGCGGGATCGCCGTCCCGGCCCGGGGGGCGAAGGCGACGTGGCGCAGCAGCGCCAGGTGCAGGCCGCCGACGAAGCCGTTGCCGTGGCTGAAGGCCAGCGAGTACCCGACGAGCACCCAGGCCAGCGTCACCACGCCCAGCGCGGCGACGCTCATCATGAACGTGTTGAGGACGTTCTTGGAGCGGACCAGGCCGGCGTAGAACAGGCCCAGCGCCGGGGTCATCATCAGCACCAGCGCGGTGGCCACGAGCATCCAGGCGGTGTCGCCGGCGCTGATCCGCCCGGCGGCTGCGGCGATCACGACTTCACCGGGGTGACTGCGCTGTGATCGGTCTCCCCCGTGCGAATCCGCACCACCTGCTCGAGCGCGACGACGAAGATCTTGCCGTCGCCGACGTCGCCGGTGTGTGCCCCGGCGCACAGCGCCGCCACCGTCGGCTCGACGTACTCGTCGCTGACCGCGATCTCGAAGCGGAGCTTCTCGGAGAGCTCCATCTTGACTCGTGTGCCGCGGTAGGTCTCGACGCGGTCGAGCTCGCCGCCGTGGCCCTGCACGCGGCTGATCGAGACGCCGCGGACGTCGGCTCGGTAGAGGGCCTCGAGGACGTTGTTGGCCCGCTCGGGACGGACGATTCCGATCACCAGCTTCATCGCGCACCTCTCGGGGGGCGCCCACGGCGCGCGCGCCGGGACGGCTCGGGGAAGCTCGCCGTCGGGAACGCGGCGAGGCGCGGCAGGTTAGGCCATCTGGCTAAGCGCTGACGGGACGATTCGCCGCCTGGCCAAGCTGCGGCAGCGTCGGCTTCGGCAGCTGACCCTCGGCCCACATCGCCGCCAGCGAGCAGCGCGGCAGCCCGAAGGCGCCCTCGTAGACGAGGTAGCGGGGCTCCCAGCGGGGGAAGAACTTGGCGTTGAAGCGGTACAGGCTCTCGATCTGGAAGAACGGGTTGGCCAGCGTCACGAGCCGGCCGAGCACGCGCTCGGAGCGCTTCTCGGGGCTGTGCATCCACCTCGCGAAGGTGGCGAAGTTGAGCGACATCTCCTCGACCCCGCGGTCGCGCAGGAGCGTGACCGCCGAGGCGACGAGGAACTCGGTCAGCCCATTCGGCGTGCTCGGATCGCGACGCATGAACGACAGCGACATCGCCGGGCGCCCGTAGCAGGGGACGAAGTGCAGGACGCCGCGCACGGCTGCGGTCTCGTCGCGGGCGAGCACGACCAGCGTGGCGTGGCCCTCGACGCCGCGGACCGATTCGAGCGCCATCGAGAAGCCGCGCTCGGGGGCGCCGTCGAGCCCCGCCTCGAGCACCGCCTCGATCTCGGCCAGGGTGTCCGGGTCGAGCTCGGAGACGAGCGCCGCCTCGGCCGTGTATCCGGCCTTGTGGAGCCGCGTGACGGACTGGCGGACCTTGCGGATCGGCCGGCCCTGGAGCGAGAACCGCGCGGTCTCGATCACCGCCTCGTCGCCGAGGTAGATCGCCTTGAGCCCGCGCTGGTGGTAGAGCTCGGTCAGGGCCTGGCTCGCCCCGACGGCGCCGAGCTTCAGCCCGCGGGCGGCGGCGAATGCGTGAAGCTCACCGATCAGCGGCGCCAGCGCGTTGCCGGGGCCGACGGGATCGCCGGACAGCAGCAGCACGCCGGTCTCGATCCGGTAGCCGACGAACGCCCGGCGGTCCTGGCTGAAGAAGTACTGCTGGTCGCCGCGTAGCTTGAAGAACGACAGCGTGTCGGAGCCGTGGGCGCGGAGGAGGCGATCGGCGGCGGCGCGGGCCGACGGCCCGGGCAGCGAGCGCGGCGCGGCCAGCGGCCGGAACACCACGTAGGCGATCGACAGCAGCGTGAACAGCTCGATCATGTGCACGCTCAGGGGGATCCAGGCGAAGTGGTGGTGGAGCGCGAGGTGGTGCTCGAAGCGGATCGGGCCGGGCTTGAACCGCAGCAGGTCCCCGGTCTCGCGGGCGATCCGGCCGAGCCGCGGGCGCCCGTGCGAGGCCCACGTGGCCAGCGCGGCGGCGAGCAGCCCGGCGAGGCCGAGCGCCGGCGCGCGCCACACCGCCGAGCGCAGGGTGATCGGCTCGTGGCGCACACGGAACGCCGAGCGCCCGGCCACCAGCAGCCCCGCGGCGGCCCAGCTGAGGAGGGTCTCCTCGAAGTCGAGGCCCTTCAGCAGGTCGAGCAGGCCGAGGGCCAGCATCAGCGCGATCGCCACCTGCCAGGCGCGGCGGCGGCGCTTCAGCAGGTACGGCGAGACGAGCAGCAGCGCGGCGCCGACCGGCAGCGCCAGCGCGTGGAAGGTGCGAACCGCCTCGGCCGGCTCGAGCGCCAGCAGCAGGTGCCCGCGCCAGTGGACGTTCGGGGTGAGCGCCGAGGCGACATTGATCAGCCCGACGAGCGCGGCCAGGATCGCGGCCAGCCGCGGGATCTGGCGCACGGGGCGCGCGGGGATCGCGGGGATCGTTTCAGCCATGAGGAGGTTGCGTGAGAACGAGGCTGCGTGGGGGCGTTAGCCGTCGTCTGGTGCCTGACCTGGTTCGAGATCACAGCACGCCGTCTGCGCCTGACCTGGTACGAGATCACAGTACGTCGCCGGCGTCGGTTGGTTACGTGGCGCCGCGCCGCTCTGTGGCCGGCGCGCACCCCCCGTTGACGGTCAGGTGATCTCGGCGAGGCGGGCGTTGACGAGCATCCGCTTGTCGGTCAGCTCGCGCTCGAGCTGCTCGAGCTCGCGGCGGCGCTCCTGCACGAGCTCGAGCTGGTGCTCGATGTGGCCGAGTAGCTGGCCGAGGATCCGCCGCAGGTCCTCCGGATCCTCGGTCTCGTGGTACTCGCGGCGCAGCGCCGCCCGGGCCGTCTCGGCCTCGACGAGCTGCGAGAGCTGCTCGAGCGAGAGCCCGAGCAGGTCGCGCAGCCGGACGATCTCGCTGATCCGGGCGACGTCGCCCGGCGTGTAGACGCGATGCTTGCCCTGCACCCGCTCGCCGGCGCCGAGCAGCCCGATCTCCTCGTAGTAGCGGATCGTCCGCGCGGTCACGCCGGTCAGCTCGGCGACCTCGCCGATCCGCAGCGGCCGCTCGGCCGCGACGGTCGTCACGCGGCCACCACCGGAGCGTCGGCCGCGGTCGACGCGGTCGACGCGGTCGACGCGGCCGGCGCGGTCGGCGCGGTCGACGCGGTCGACGCGGTCGACGCGGTCGACGCAGCTGCCGGCTCCGGCACGTGCTTCGGCCGCACCGCCGCGACCACCGCGCCGAGCAGCGAGGCCGCCGTCAGGCACCACAGCGCGGTGTGCATGTTGGCGATGAACGGCACCAGCTGGGCGTTCGAGATGTGGTTGGCCAGCCCCGAGAACACCGCGAACAGCACCGACTTCGGCACCGAGGAGGTGACCACCGCGAGCACGAAGGCGATCGAGATCACCGCGCCGGTGTTCTGCACCAGCACCCGAGCGCCGGCGGCGATCCCGCGCCGATGGGCGGGGACGACGCCCATCATCGCGGCCGTGTTGGGCGAGTTGAACATGCCCGAGCCGATCCCGACGACGAACTGGAACACGGCCGGGGCCACGTAGGAGGTGTCGCGCCCCAGCGTGGTCATCAGCGCCAGGCCGAGCGCCGTGGTGAGCATCCCCAGCACGGCCAGCCCGCGCGAGCCGCGGCGGTCGGCCCAGACACCGGCCACCGGCGAGGCCACGAGCATCCCCAGCGCCAGCGGCGCCAGCTTGACGCCGGCCAGGATCGGCGAGTTGCCCTGCACGCCCTGGAAGTAGAAGACGAACACGAACATCAGCGCGAACCGCGCCAGACCGTTGAGGAAGGCGGCGGCCGAGGCGGCCGAGAACAGACGGTTCTTGAAGATCGAGAGGTCAAGCATCGGCTGCCTGACGCGCCCTTCGATCAGCACGAACAGTGGCAGCAGCACGGCCGCCGCGATCAGCCCGCCGATCACCAGCGGCGAGCTCCATCCGGAGATGCCGCCGCGGGAGATCCCGTAGACGAGGCCGGTGAGCCCGACCAGGAATGTGACGGTGCCCGGCAGGTCGAAGTGGGTGTCCTCCGAGCGACCGCTGATCTCGTGCAGCACGGAGTACGCCCACAGACTGCCGGCGATCCCCAACGGGACGTTGAACCAGAACACCCAATGCCAGGAGACCGCCACCAGCGCGCCGCCGAGGACCGGGCCGATGACCAGCCCGACCGCGGCGACCATCGTGTTGGTGCCCATCGCCACACCGAGCTGCTCGCGCGGGAAGGCGTCGGTGACGATCGCCGAGGCGTTGGCGAACAGGAACGCGCCGCCGATGCCCTGGAGGATCCGCCACAGGATCAGCACCGTCCCGCCTGAGGCGAAGCCGGCGCCCAGCGAGGCGACCGCGAACAGCAGGAAGCCGCCGATGTACGCCTGCTTTCGCCCGAACTGATCGGACAGCCGGCCCGCGGTCAGCACCAGCACGGTCGAGGCGATCATGTACACGAGGATCACCCACACCAGCTCGAGCAGGCTGGTGTGGAGGCTGCGCTCGAGATCGGGCAGCGCGATGATCAGCGTGCCCGAGTTGATCGTCGCCAGCAGCATCCCCAGGCTGGTGCACGACAGCGCCCACCACTTGTAGGCGGCGTGCCCGGGCTCGACGCCGACCCGTCGCCGCGCCGGCCCCTCGCGGGGCATCGCCGCGGAGCGGCCGCTCCGCGCGCGGCGCCGGGTCGAGGCTTCAAGAAGTGACTTCAAAGTAACCGTCCTCGGCGTCAAACTGAACCTTACGTAAGCGTCAGAATAGCAGTTCTGAACGTTGCCTGTCCAGTGTGAGCCCACTCCCGCCATCTCGCGGTGCGATCTCGCAAGGCGACCGGCGCGATCCCGCGGCTCGGTCTCGGCAAGGCGACCGGCGGCGCTACTACTCGAAGGCGGCGACGGTGGCCACGACCACGAATGCGGCGACCAGCGCGGCCCCCTCGAACGCCGTCCCCTCGCCATCACCGCTGATCTGCCAGACGATGATCGCGGTCCCGAACAGCGCCCCGATGTACACCGGCTGCAGGGAGAACGTCAGCGTCGTCGCCGTCAGCAGCGACACCAGCACCAGCAGCGGATAGAGGAATGCGGCGATCTGGGCCACCGAGTTCTTGACCACCGAGATCGCCAGGTCGGATTGGCCCTTGAGCGCCAGCACGATGCCGGTCGCGTTCTCGACCGCGTTGCCGGCGATGGCCACGATCACCAGCCCGGCGAACGCCTGGGAGATGTGGAGCTGATGGATCGTCGGCTGCAGGGCGCGGACGAACCAGTCCGAGACGAACGCCGAACCGAAGCCGGCGAGCACCAGCAGCCCGACGCTGGTCGGCAGGGGGACGCGTGGCTCGGGGCGGGCCTCACGGCTCGGCTGCGCGCGGAGTCCGCGGCCCGGGTCGGCCTCGACCTCAACCTCGGCCGCGACCTCAACCTCGGCCTCGGCCGGGCGATCGGAGCGTACGTACTGGCGCAACCAGACCGCGTAGGCGGCGAGGATCGCCACGGCGCCGACGATCGAGATCGTCTTGTCGTGATGGCTGGCCGGGTCGTGGGACGCGTCGGCCAGCCCGATCAGCACGATCACGAACGAGGAGGTCAGCAGCAGCGTCGCCGCGTCGTTGGGCAGGCGGGGGCTGAAGCGCATGATCCCGTCGCGCGCCCGCAGCGACCCGGCGATCAGCACCAGCCCGAGCACGAGCAGCGCGTTGACGAGGATCGAGCCGAGGATCGCCGTCTCGGCCACCACCTTCTCGTGCGCGCCGAGGGCGAAGATCACCACGAAGAACTCGGGCAGGTTGCCGATCGTCGACTGCATCAGCCCGGTGATCGCAGGCCCGAGGCGCTCTCCGAGCTGCTCGGTGGCCAGCGACACGATCCACGCCTGGCCGGCCAGCGCCAGCGTGGCCAGGGCGAACGCGAGCACCGCCGGGACCCCATGCGCATACCGGGCCACGCCGGCCAGCGCGGTGAACAGGACGGTCAGCGCCAGCACCGCGCGCTCGAGCCGGGTCAGGGCCGTCACTTGAGGCGCTCGAACTCGCCGGTCTCGATGTCCCGCTCGACCGCGGCGTCGATCTCGTGCTCGGTCGTGTCGGGCTCGAGATCGCGCATCTGGCGGGCCCGCAGGCGCTTGAACTTGAGGATCTCGAGCACGTAGACGAGGTACACGCTGGCGGCGATCGCGAGCACGAAGATCGCCGCCATCACCAGCGCCCAGCCGAGGTGGTAGTGCGGGTGGCGGACGCCGCGGTCGTGGTAGGGGACGAACCGTAGCGCCAGCGCCACGCCGGCCAGCATCAGCGTCCACGCGTACAGGTAGGCGACGGTCTTGCGCGGGCTGAAGCCGATCCGCGACATCCGGTGGTGGAAGTGGTTGGCGTCGGCGGCCCACGGCTTGCGGCCGTACTTGAGCCGCTTGGCGACGACGAAGCCGGTGTCGAGGAACGGGACGGCGAGGATCAGCAGCGGCACCGCCAGGGCGACGGCGGCGTTGGTCTTGACCGAGCCGATCACGGCGGCGGCGCCGAGCAGGTACCCGAGCAGGTTGGCGCCGGTGTCGCCCATGAAGACGTTGGCCGGGGGGAAGTTGTGGACGAGGAACCCGAGCGCGGCACCGGCGGTGATCGCGGCCAGCACCGCCGCCGCGCTCCTGCCGCCCTGGAGGTCGAAGGCGATCACCGCAAAGGCGATCCCGTCGATCGTGCATACCCCCCCGGCGAGCCCGTCGATCCCGTCGGAGAAGTTGACCACGTTCATCATCCCGACCAGCCAGATCGCGCTCAGCACGCCGCCGGCGTTGGGGAACTGCAGGCCGCCGACGAACGGCAGCGTGATGTCGCTGACCACCACTCCCGCCGCGACGGCGATCACCGCCGCGACGATCTGCCCGGCGAGCTTGGCCAGCGGCGGCAGGTCCCGGGCGTCGTCGATCGCCCCCACCAGCGCGATCACGCACGCCCCCGCGATCACCCCCCAGGTGTGGACCTGCCCCGCCGAGCCGGGACGGCCGTGCGCGGTGTGCTGGAGGTTGATCGTGTCGGGCAGCCACAGCGCCGCGGCGACCAGCACCCCGGCCAGGATCGCCAGCCCTCCGAGCTCGGGCGTCGCTGCCAGCGACAGCCCGCGCTCGCGGACCGGGGCGACGGCGCCGACGCGCCGCGCCACCCGGGCTGCCAACGGCGTCAGCAACGCGGCGACGGCGGCCGCCACGACGAAGGCCAGGGCTGCGTCCCAGTAGCGCATGCTGCGGGCATAGGATGGCAGCCGCCCCCGACCGCACCCGCGCTGTCCCCGACGCGGCGCGGACGGGCGGCACCGCACGCGCGGCGCGGGCAGGCTCAGGCGGCGATCGGCTGGGCGAGAGCCTGCGCGATCCGCACGGCCACGCCGATCGGCTCGTGGACCAGCTGGCGCCAGGTCACGCGGATCACCCGGAAGCCGGCCGCGACCAGGATCTGGTCGCGGCGACGGTCGGCTTCGAAGGCTGCGGCGTGGCCGTGGAAGGTGCGGCCGTCGACCTCGAGGATCAGCTTCTGCGCCGCCCACACGCCGTCGACAAGGAACCCCTGGACCTTTGCGTTGTACCCCGGCGTCGCCAGGCCCGCAGCGCAGATCAGGGCGCGCAGCTTGCGCTCGGCGATCGAACGCGAGTAGCCGTCCTCGCGCTCGTCGGTGAGCAGGGCGCGCATCGCCGCGGCGCCGGGTCGGTGCGCGGTCCGCTCGGCGGCGGTCCGCAGCTCGCGGTCGGTGACGCACCGCGCCTGCCGGGCGTCGATCAGCAGCTGCCCGAGCTCGACCTCCGCCAGCCCCGCCGCGAGGTCGCAGATCGTGCGCGCCGGCGAGGTCACGGGGATCCCGTGGACGAGCCCGACATCGGTCCTGACCAGCGACGAGCGGTGGACCACGATGCCCGCGCGCCGGCGCGGGCATCGGCCGTCGACGGTCACGTCGATGTCGCCGGCGCGCGGCGGACGCAGGCCGTGCAACGCGGCTGCGGCCTCGTGGCTGACCACGGCCCGGGGTCCGACGGCGAGCGCCGCCGCCCTCGCGCGAGCCGGGAAGCTCGGCGGCGCGGGTCCGACCAGATAGACGCCGCGGTGCAGTCGCTGGAGCGATCCCGACGTTACCCGCCAGTCCAGCGCGCGGCGTCCCAGCCCCGCGCGACGGAGCTGCTCGAGCGTGATCACGTTGTCCTGGCGGCCCGCGATCGCGGCGATCGCGCGCTCGGCGACGTGCATTTCGCATCAACCTCCCCGCATCGCAGCGACCGTGTTGCGTTCTGCCCCACCCGATGTGCGAAACGCAGCAGGGTCAGCCGATTGCGCAACTGCTGCTGCGTAATGCACGTTGCCCGGGCGCATCGTCCAGCGATTCTCACGCGCAAGCGGCCCGGATGGCGCGTCTGCGCACACTTCGTCGCAGACGTTTCCGACTTACGTCACAGGATCGACCGATGTCCGGCTCAGACCGGGCCGGAGCGGGCCGGAGCGGGCCGGAGCGGGCCGGAGCGGGCCGGAGCGGGCCGGAGCGGGCCGACTTCAGACGGTCGTCGGCGTGCCGAGCGAGGCGTACAGCGGGTAACGCTCGGCGATCGCCTCGACCGCGGCGGCCAGCTCGGCGCGCCGCGCCTCGAAGCCCGGCTGGAGCGCCGCGGCGAGCAGCTGCCCGACCTCGACGAAGTCGGCATGCTGGAGCCCGCGGGTGGCCAGCGCCGGGGTGCCGATCCGCAGCCCCGAGGAGATCGCGGGCGGGCGCGGATCGAATGGCACGGCGTTGCGGTTGACGGTGATGCCGATCTCGTGCAGGCGGTCCTCGGCCTGCTGGCCGTCGAGCTCGGACTCGCGCAGGTCGCACAGCACGAGGTGGACGTCGGTGCCACCGGTGAGCACGCTGACGCCGTGCCCGGCGCCGAGCAGCGCGTCAGCGAGCACACGGGCACCGTCGAGGGTGCGCTCTTGGCGCTCGCGGAAGGAGTCGGAGGCGGCGATCCGCAGCGCCACCGCCTTGGCGGCGATCACGTGCTCGAGCGGGCCGCCCTGCTGGCCGGGGAAGACCGCCGAGTTGATCTGCTTGGCGTACTCCTCGCGGCACAGGATCATGCCCGCGCGGGGGCCGCCGAGCGTCTTGTGGATCGTGGTCGTGACGACGTCGGCGTAGGGCACCGGCGAGGGGTGCAGCCCGGCGGCCACGAGCCCGGCGAAGTGGGCCATGTCGACGACCAGGTAGGCGCCGACCTCGTCGGCGATCTCCCGGAACGCCGCGAAGTCGAGCTGGCGGGGATAGGCCGACCAGCCGGCCAGGATCATCTTCGGCCGGCGCTCGAGCGCGACCGCGCGCACGGCGTCCATGTCGATCAGACTGGTATCGCGGCGAACCCGGTAGGGCACGATCTCGTACAGGCGGCCCGAGACGTTGATCTTCATCCCGTGGGTGAGGTGGCCGCCGTGGGCCAGCTCGAGCCCCATCAGCGTGTCACCGGGCTTCAGCAGCGCGTGGTAAACCGCGGTGTTGGCCTGGGCCCCGGAGTGCGGCTGGACGTTGGCGTGCTCGGCCCCGAACAGCGCCTTGGCGCGGTCGATGGCGAGCTGCTCGGCGATGTCGACGTACTCGCAGCCGCCGTAATAGCGCTTGCCCGGGTAGCCCTCGGCGTACTTGTTGGTCAGCACGGAGCCCTGGGCCTCGAGCACGGAGAGGGGGACGAAGTTCTCCGAGGCGATCATCTCGAGCGTGCGCTGCTGGCGGTCGAGCTCCAGCGCCAGCACCTCGGCGATCTCGGGGTCGACCTCGGCGATCGGCCGGTTGAAGTAGTCGGCGGGCAGCTCGACGTTCACGCCTTCGACGATACCAGCGGCCCAGGGGGATCAGGCGTCGGCGACGATGATCGCCACATCACCCTCGTCCCAGACCACCCGCGCGCTGAACCCGGCGCCCGCGAGCCACGCGAGCTGGTCGCCGACGCTGCTCGGCTTGTCGTAGCCCGGCGTCAGGGGGATCCCCGCGGCGCCGGCACCGTCCGGGAGCACGACGTCGCCGAGCACGAACCGGCCGCCCGGCGCCAGCACTTCGCGCACGCGCGTGAACAGCGCGGCCTTCTCGACGCCGTCGAGGTGGTGGACGCACAGCGCGCTGGCGACGAGGTCGAACGGCCCCGCCGGCAGCGGCTCCTGCAGCCGCCCGACACGCAGCTCCACGCGCCCGACGCGCGGCTCCACGTGCCCGCCGCCGAGCGCCGTGCGGGCGGCGGCGAGCATCGCCGGGCTCTCGTCGAGGCCCACGAAACGCGCCTGCGGGAACCGCGCCAGCAGCCGGCACGCCGTCTCCCCCGTCCCCGTTCCCAGCTCCAGGATCGTCCGGGCGCGATCGCCGCAGGCGGCGGCGATGCGGTCCTGGAAGGCGTCGAAGCCGGGGTAGTCCTCCCGCAGCAGCTCGCCGTAGGCGTCCGGGTTGAAGTGGAACTCGGGATCGAGCGCGGCCGCCACCGCGTCGTCGCCGACCGCGCCGGCGCGGAGGATCCGGACCGCGTCGATCCCGCCGCGCTCGTAGCGGCGGAGGTCCACGACGGTCGACGGCGTGCCGGGGAGCTCACCCCCGTCGAGGACGAGGTCGGCCGCGCGGCGCAGCGGCTCGGGGACGTCGGCCAGCCGCCGCGGATCGGCGCCGCCGGCGAGGTTGGCGCTCGACTGCAGCGCCGGCCAGCGGGCGCCCTCCAGCGCCGGCATCACCGGGACCCGGATCGCCAGCGTCCCGGGGTCCTCCCCGCAGGCCAGCGGGAACCGCCCGGCCGGGTTGGGCAGCAGCACGGTCAGCGCGCCGGGCAGCATCCGCGCCAGCGCCTGGCGCGTGCGCGCCCCCAGCCCCGGCAGCGCGTCGAGCGCCGGCTCGAGATCGAAGAACATCACCGCCGAGGGCTTGTCGAGCCGGCGGTGCTTGAGCCCGTAGAGCCGCTCGACGGCGACACGGTTCGAGGGATCGCAGGCCAGGCCGTAGACGGTGTCGGCCGGGAACACCGCCACGCCGCCGACCGACAGGCAGCGCTCGAAGGCCTCGGCGAAGGCGCCCTGGCTCACGACGATTCCCTGAAACCGGGGAGCTCGCCCCCCGGGCGATCTCCCGGCCACGCGGGGCGCCAGCCGAGCGTCTCGCTCACCGACGCGGGTCGCCGCCCGAGCGTCGCGCTCACCGACCCGGGGTGCCGGCCGAGCGTCGCGCTCACCGACCCGGGGTGCCGGCCGAGCGTCCCGCTCACCGGCGCCCCACCGTGACCCGCTCGTGCCCGGCGAGGTCGCGCAGCGTCTCCACCGCGGCGAAGCCGGCGTCGCGGAGCAGACCGGCCACCGCCGGGCCCTGGTCGAAGCCGTGCTCGAGGGCGACGAACGCGACACCGTCGAGCTGCCGGCACAGCGCGCGGATCGCGTCGAGGCCGTCGGATCCCGCGTACAGGGCCTCCGCCGGCTCGAACCCCAGCTCGGGCGCCAGCCGCGCGCCGTCGGGGACGTAGGGCAGGTTGGCCAGCAGCGCGTCACAGACGAGCCCCGCGCGGTGCTCACCGATCACGAAATCGACCGGCAGGCCCAGCCGCGCCCCGTTCTCCCGCGCCAGCGCCAGCGCGCCGGCGGAGCGCTCGATCCCGGTGACCCGCAGGTCGGGCCGCTCGGAGGCCAGCGCCAGCGCCACGGCGCCCGACCCGGTGCCGACGTCGAGCACGCGGGCGCCGCGGGGCAGCCCGAGCGCTACCTCGACCAGCAGCTCGGTCTCGGGGCGCGGGATCAGCGCCCGCGGATCGCAGGCCGGCTCGATCCAGCGAAAGCCCCGACGTCCGAGGATGTAGGCGACGGGCTCGCGCGCCCGCCGGCGCGCGAGGAGCGCGGCGAAGGCGTCGCGGGCGGGAGCGTCGAGCGCCGCAGAGCGATCGATGACCAGCCGCGCGCGGGAAACCCCGAGCGCCTCGGCGAGCAGCAGCTCGGCGTCGAGCCGCGGGCTCCCGCAGCCGGCGGCGGCCAGCTCGCTCGTGGCGGCGCTGAGCGCGTCGGCGATCGGCGTGCCCGGCGCGAGGGCGGCCGGCGCGGGGGCGGGGGCGGCCGGCGCGGGGGCGGCCGCCGCGAGCTCAGGCGACGGCACGCTCCTCCAGCCGGCGGCGCTTCTCGTCGTCCTGGAGGGCGGCGGTGAGCTCGTCGAGCTCGCCCATCAGGATCTCGTCGAGGTTGTGAACGAGCAGGTTGACGCGGTGGTCCTTGACCCTCCGCTCGCCGAAGTTGTAGGTGCGGATCTTCTCGGCGCGGTCGCCGGTGCCGACCTGGGCGTGGCGGGAGGCGGTCAGCTCAGCCTGCTGCTCGGCCAGCGCCCGCTCGTACAGGCGCGCGCGGAGCACGCGCATCGCCCGCTCGCGGTTCTGCAGCTGGGACTTCTCGTCCTGCATCGAGACGACGATCCCCGACGGTCGGTGGGTGATCCGCACCGCCGAGTCGGTCGTGTTGACCGACTGTCCGCCGGGCCCGGAGCTGCGGTAGACGTCGATCTGGAGCTCGCCGGGGTCGATGTCGACCTCGACGTCGTCAGCCTCCGGGAGCACCGCGACGGTCGCCGTCGAGGTGTGGATGCGCCCCTGGGACTCGGTCTCGGGGACGCGCTGGACGCGGTGCGTGCCGCCCTCGAACTTGAACACCGAGTAGGCGCCGTCGGGTGGGCGGGCCTTGATCGCGAACGTGTAGCTGCCCTCGCCGATCGCCATCGGCTCGACGGCGAAGCCGCGGCGCTCGGCGTAGCGGGTCAGCATCCGGTACAGGTCGCCGGCCCACAGTCCGGCCTCGTCGCCGCCGGCGCCGGGGCGGATCTCGACGATCACGTTCTTGTCGTCGTTGGGGTCGCGCTCGACCATGGCCAGGCGGATCTCCTCCTCGAGCGCGGCGATCCGCTCGCGCGCGGACTCGAGCAGCTCGCGCAGCTCGGCGTCCTCGCCGTCCTCCTCGAGCAGCTCACGCGCGCCCGCGGCGTCGTCGGCGGCGCGGCGGTACTCGCGGGCCAGCCGGGCTGCGGGCTCGAGCTCCGCGTAGGCGCGGCGGGCGGCCTTGTAGCGCTCGCGGTCGGCGATCACGGCGGGATCGGAGAGCTCCTCCTGGAGCTCTCCGAAGCGGGACTCGATCTGGGTGACGAGCTCGTCGATCATCGCACGGCGAGTGTAGGACGCCGGCCCGCGCGCCCGGCCGGCGCCCGGCCGCGGGAACACCAAAAAGGATATGTTTGCCAAGAGCCGAAATCGGGAACCAGACCCATTTGGGCGGCACCGCGCAGGACCGCGACTCAACGGCCACGCTTCAGGGGTAGACATGACGACTCGAGACCCGACGCTGCAGGCTTCCGGCCAGGATGCCTCGGCGCCCGCCGACGCCGGCCTCGTCGCCTCCGGCGACGACGATCTCCGCGAGCTGCTGCGCGCGCTGCGGGCCGCGCGCGAGGGCGACTTCGAAACCCGGCTGAGGATCGACGGCGGGGGCCTGCGCCCGGCGCTGGCCGAGGCCTTCAACGGGCTGATGGAGCGCAACGACCAGATGACCCGCGAGCTCGTCCGGGTGGGGAAGATCATCGGGCTCGAGGGGCGGATGACCGAGCGCGCCGCGCTGGCCGACGCCGGCGGCTCGTGGGCCACCGGGATCGACTCTCTGAACGCGCTGATCGACGACCTGGTCCGCCCCACGACCGAGGTGGCGCGCGTGCTCGCCGCCGTGGCCGACGGCGACCTGTCCCAGAACATGGCGCTGAAGATCGGCGGCCAGCCGGTCAAGGGCGAGTTCCTGCGCATCGGCACCACCGTCAACACGATGGTCGAGCAGCTGCGGTCGTTCGCCGCCGAGGTCACCCGCGTCGCGCGCGAGGTCGGGACCGAGGGCAAGCTCGGCGGCCAGGCCGAGGTCCCGGGCGTCGCCGGGACGTGGAAGGACCTCACCGAGTCGGTCAACTTCATGGCCTCGAACCTGACCAACCAGGTCCGCAACATCGCCGACGTCACGACCGCCGTGGCGAACGGCGATCTCAGCCGGAAGATCACCGTCGACGTCAAGGGCGAGATCCTCGAGCTCAAGAACACCATCAACACGATGGTCGACCAGCTCTCCTCGTTCGCCGACGAGGTCACCCGCGTCGCCCGCGAGGTCGGGACCGAGGGCAAGCTCGGCGGCCAGGCCGAGGTACAGGGCGTGTCCGGCACCTGGCGCGGCCTGACCGAGTCGGTCAACGGCATGGCCAACAACCTCACCAACCAGGTGCGGAACATCGCCACGGTGACCACCGCGGTCGCCAACGGCGACCTGTCGAAGAAGATCACCGTCGAGGCCCAGGGCGAGGTCGCCGCCCTGGCCGAGACGATCAACTCGATGACCGACACGCTGCGGGTGTTCGCCGAGCAGGTGACGAGCGTCGCCCGCGAGGTCGGGACCGAGGGCGTGCTCGGCGGCCAGGCCGAGGTTCCCGGCGTCGCCGGCACCTGAGATCGGAAGAGCGTCGTGTAGGGAAAGAGTGTGTTGACATGGGTGTAGATCTC
>JBBSFX010000042.1:0-24661 GCA_038254735.1 Solirubrobacterales bacterium | reverse complement strand
CGGGGGCATAACGACGCACGGTGGGGCGGATTCAGATTGCGTGAGTCGTTTTTACCCCCCCGTGCGCGCGATCGCGTCCCGGAGCATTGAGCACTGATGTCGATCGAAATAGTGCTCGGGTGACGGGCGCGCCGCGGAGCCGGCTCGTGGCAACGCACGGGCGCGCCGCGGAGCCGGCTCGTGGCAGGGCACAGGCGCGCCGCGGAGCCGGCTCGTGGCAGGTCACGGGCGCGCCGCGGAGCCCGTTCGCGGCAAGACGCGGCCCGAGGCTTGATCCGCCCGCCTGCGCGCTATACAAAGCAGGCATGGCTCGCGCAATCTGGTCAGGCGCCATCAGCTTCGGGCTGGTCAACGTGCCCGTCAAGCTGTACAGCGCCACCTCGCCCAAGACGGTCCGCTTCCACCAGCTGTCGAGCAAGACGGGGGCGCGGATCAAGCAGAAGCGGGTCGATCCCTCGACCGGGGACGAGGTCGCCTTCGAGGACATCGTCAAGGGCTACGAGATCACGCCCGACCGCTACGTGCTGATCGAGCCCGAGGAGCTCGACGCGCTCGACCCCAAGGCGACGAAGACGATCGACATCGAGGAGTTCGTGGAGATCGCCGAGATCGACCCGATCTTCTACGACCACAACTACTACCTGGCGCCCACCGCCGGCGGGGCGAAGGCCTACCGGCTGCTGCTCGACGCGATGGCGGAGGCGGGCAAGGTCGGGATCGGCCGGGTCGTGCTGCGCTCCAAGCAGCAGCTGTGCGCGCTGCGGCCGAGCAGCACCGTGCTGACGCTGACGACGATGCTGTTCGGCGACGAGGTGCTCTCGCCCGACCGGCTCGACGAGCTCGAATCGGTCGGCGAGGCCGAGGCCAGCGACCGGGAGTTGAAGATGGCCCAGCAGCTGATCGCGTCGCTGTCGGCGGACTTCGACCCGAGCAGGTTCAAGGACGAGTACCGCGAGCGCGTGCTCGACCTGATCGAGCGAAAGGCAGCCGGCGAGGAGATCGCCGTACAGCCCGAGGCCGAGGAGCCCGCCGCCGTGCCCGACCTGATGGCCGCGCTCGAGGCCAGCCTGGCGGCGATCAGGAGCGACTTGAGCGGCGAGGCGCCCGAGAAGCCGGCGGACAAGCCCCGCAAGCGCGCGGCATCGGGCAGCTCGAACGGCACCGGCGCCAAGGCCAAGTCGGGCTCCAAGCGTCCGGCCAAGTCCAAGCGCTAGGGGACTCGCCTGGCGGCTCGGCCCTTGAGAGAATCGCCCGGGGGCGATGGGGATTCGCCTGGCGGCTCGGCCCTTGAGAGAATCGCCCGGGGGCGATGGGGATTCGCCTGGCGGCTCGTCCCTTGAGAGAATCGCCCGGGGGGCGATTCTCTCGCGCGCTAGGGGACTCGCCGGGCGGCTCGTCCCTGGGGAGAGAATCGCGGCGCGGCGAGAAACCGCCCGCGGCGCTAACCCGGCGCTAATATCCGGCGCTCGGCCGCCGTCGTCCCGCCCCCGTCCCAGACGGGCGACCTCCCCTCATGAACGATCATCTCTCCGCCCCCGGGGCCACGGGCCTCTACGACCCCCAGAACGAGCACGACGCTTGCGGCATCGCGATGGTCGCAAAGCTGTGGGGCGGGGCGACTCACGCCGTCGTCGAGAAGGCGCTCGACGCTCTGGAGAACCTCGAGCACCGCGGCGCCTCCGGCGCGGACCCCAACACCGGCGACGGCGCCGGGATCCTGCTGCAGATCCCCGACGGCTTCCTGCGCGCGGCAGTGGCCGGGATCGAGCTGCCGCCCCCCGGGCGCTACGGGGTGGGCATGTGCTACCTGCCGCCCGACTCCGAACGCCGGGCGGCGATGGAGCAGCTGATCGAGGCGACGATCGAGGCCGAGGGCCAGCGGGCGATCTGGTGGCGCGACGTGCCCGTCGACGAGCGTCACGCCGGCGACACCGCGCGGCTGTCGGCGCCGTTCATCCGCCAGGTGCTGGTCGAGGCCGGCGAGGCGGTCCCCGACCAGGCGGCGTTCGAGCGCAAGCTGTACGTGATCCGCCGGGTGATCGAGCGCGCCGCCGGCGGCGAGCTGGCGCTGCCCAGCTTCTCCAGCCGGACGATGGTCTACAAGGGGATGTTGACCGCGCCCCAGCTGCCGCGCTACTTCACCGACCTGCGCGACCCGCGCGTGGCCTCGCGCCTGGCGCTGGTGCACTCGCGCTTCTCCACCAACACCTTCCCCAGCTGGCAGCTCGCCCACCCGTACCGGATGATCGCCCACAACGGCGAGGTCAACACGGTCCGCGGGAACATCAACTGGATGCGGGCGCGCGAGTCGCAGCTCGCCTCCGAGCTGTTCGGCGAGGACATCGAGAAGCTGATGCCGGTCGTCCAGGAGGGCGGCTCGGACTCGGCCGTGCTCGACAACGTGCTCGAGCTGCTGGTGCTCAGCGGCCGCCCGATCGCCCACTCGGTGATGATGATGATCCCCGAGGCGTACCTCACGGCCAAGGGCATCGACCCCGACGTCAAGGGCTTCTACGACTTCCACTCGTGTCTGATGGAGCCGTGGGACGGCCCCGCCGCGGTCGTGTTCACCGACGGTAAGGTGGCCGGCGCCGTGCTCGACCGCAACGGGCTGCGCCCCGGACGCTGGATCCAGGACACCGAGGGCTACGTGGTGCTGGCCTCCGAGACCGGCGTGATCACCGTCGCCCCCGAGCACGTCCAGCGCAAGGGCCGCCTGGCCCCCGGCAAGCTGTTCCTGCTCGACCTCGAGGATGGGCGGATCGTCGAGGACGAGGAGGTCAAGCGTCGCGTCGCCCGCCGCCAGCCCTACTCGGACTGGTACGAGGGCTCGGTCGTGCACATCGACGACCTCCCCGACCGTGAGCCGCGGACGCCGCGGATCGAGCCGCTGCGCTCCAAGCAGCTGGCCTTCGGCTACTCGCAGGAGGACCTGCGGATGATCATCGCGCCGATGGCCGCCAAGGGCGAGGAGCCGGTGGCCAGCATGGGCAACGACGCCGCCCTGGCCGTGATGTCGGACCGCCAGCCGGCGCTGTTCGCCTACTTCAAGCAGCTGTTCGCGCAGGTCACCAACCCGCCGATCGACCCGATCCGAGAGAACGTCGTGATGAGCCTCGCGGTCGGCATCGGCGCCGAGCTGAACCTGCTCACCGAGTCCCCGCACCAGGCCCACCAGCTGGTGATGGACCAGCCGATCCTGCGCAACCACGAGCTCGAGAAGCTGCGCCAGGTCTCCCACGACGTGTTCCACGCCGCCACGCTCGACATCACCTGGCCGGTCGAACTCGGCACCGACGGGATGGAGATCCGCCTCTACGACCTGTGCGGCGAGGCCGCCCGCTACGTCGACAACGGCGCCAACATCCTGATCCTGTCCGACCGCAACCTCGGCGCCGAGCGGGTGGCGATGCCGAGCTTGCTCGCGGTCGCCGCGGTCCACCACCACCTGGTCCGCCGCGGCACCCGGCTGCGCACCGGCCTGGTGATCGAGTCCGGCGAGCCGCGCGACATCCACCACATGGCTACGCTGATCGGCTACGGGGTGGCCGCGATCAACCCGTACCTGATGTTCGAGTCGCTCGACGAGCTCGCCGACCGCTCGCTGCTGCCGATCGACCGCGAGCGCGACGAGGCCGAGCAGCAGATCGTCAAGGCGATCGGCAAGGGCCTCTTGAAGACGATCTCGAAGATGGGCATCTCGACCATCCAGTCCTACTGCGGGGCGCAGATCTTCGAGGCGGTGGGGCTCGACCGCGAGGTGATCGAGCGGCACTTCACCGGCACCTTCAGCCGCATCGGCGGGATCGGGCTCGAGCAGCTCTCGCGCGAGGCGATCGAGCGCCACTTCCGCGCCTACCCGCGCACCGAGCGCGACCTGCTGCCGGTCGGCGGCGTGCTCCAGTGGCGCCGTGACGGCGAGGTCCACCAGTGGAACCCGGACACGATCGCCAACCTGCAGCACTCCGTGCGGGGGGAGAACGGCGACGGTTGGACGACCTATGAGGAGTACTCGCGGCTGGCCAACGAGGAGGCGGTCAGGCGCGGGCAGCTGCGCGGGCTGATGAAGCTGAGGACGGCGCCCGAGCCGATCCCGCTGGAGCAGGTCGAGCCCGCGACGTCGATCGTCCGGCGCTTCACCACCGGAGCGATGTCGCTCGGCGCGCTGTCGCGTGAGGCGCACGAGACGCTGGCCATCGCGATGAACCGGATGGGCGCCAAGTCCAACACCGGCGAGGGCGGGGAGGACCCCGTCCGCTACGCCCCCGACGCCAACGGCGACCTGCGCCGCTCGGCGATCAAGCAGGTCGCCTCCGGCCGCTTCGGGGTGACCATCCACTATCTCGTCAACGCCGACCAGCTGCAGATCAAGATGGCCCAGGGCGCCAAGCCAGGGGAGGGTGGCCAGCTGCCCGGGCACAAGGTCGACGCCTACATCGCCCACATCCGCAACTCGACGCCCGGCGTCGGCCTGATCAGCCCGCCGCCGCACCATGACATCTACTCGATCGAGGATCTCAAGCAGCTGATCTACGACCTGCGCTGCGCCAACCCGTCGGCGTCGGTGTCGGTCAAGCTGGTCTCCGAGGTCGGGGTCGGCACCGTCGCCGCCGGCGTCGCCAAGGCCAACGCCGACCACGTCACGATCTCCGGCCACGACGGCGGCACCGGCGCCTCGCCGCAGTCCTCGATCCACGGGGCCGGGATCCCGTGGGAGATCGGGCTGGCCGAGACCCAGCAGACACTGCTGCTCAACGACCTGCGCAGCCGGATCACCGTCGAGGTCGACGGCCAGATGAAGACCGGCCGCGACGTCGTCATCGGCGCGCTGCTCGGTGCCGACGAGTTCGGCTTCTCGACCGCCCCGCTGATCGCGATGGGCTGCATCATGATGCGGGTCTGTCACCTCAACACCTGCCCGGTGGGGATCGCCACCCAGGACCCGGCCCTGCGCCATCGCTTCCAGGGCACCCCGGACCACGTCGTCAACTACCTGATGTACGTCGCCGAGGAGGCGCGCCGGATCATGGCCGCGCTTGGGATCCGCCGCGTCGAGGAGCTGATCGGCCGCACCGACCTGATCGACATGGACCCGGCGATCGACCACTGGAAGGCGCGCCACGTCGACCTGACGATGGTGCTCTCGTGCCCCGAGCTGCCCCCCGGCACGCCCCGCCACCGCACCCGCGACCAGGCCCCGGTGCTCGAGGACGCGCTCGACTGGGAGCTCGCCCGCAAGTGCGCCCCGGCGATCGACCGCGGCGAGCAGGTGCGGATCGGACCGATCCCCGTGCGCAACGTCAACCGCACCGTCGGCGGCATCCTGTCCGGCGAGATCGCCCGCAAGCATGGGCCCAACGGGCTGCGCGAGGGGGCGGTGGAGATCTCCTTCTCGGGCTCGGCCGGTCAGAGCTTCGGCGCCTGGCTGGCCCCGGGGGTGACGTTCTCGCTGCGCGGCGAGACCAACGACTATGCGGGCAAGGGGCTGTCGGGCGGGATCCTGTCCGTGCGCCCGCCCGAGTCGGCGCTGTTCCGGGCCGAGGAGAACATGATCGTCGGCAACACCGTGCTGTACGGCGCCACCGCGGGTCGGGCGTTCTTCCGCGGGCTGGCCGGTGAGCGCTTCGCGGTGCGCAACTCCGGCGTGCGCGCCGTGGTCGAGGGCGTCGGGGACCACGGCTGCGAGTACATGACGGGGGGCCGCGTGGTCGTGCTCGGGCCCACGGGCCGCAACTTCGCCGCCGGGATGAGCGGCGGGATCGCCTACGTCTACGACTCGGCCAAGCGCTTCGAGAGCCGCTGCAACCCGGAGCTGGTCGACCTCGAGGAGCTGACCGGCGAGGACGCCGAGGAGGTCAGGGCCCTGATCAAGGAACATGCGCAGCGGACCGGCTCGCTGGTCGCCCGCAACGTGCTCGCCGACTGGGAGCGCGGCGCCCGCCAGCGGTTCGTCAAGGTGATGCCGCGCGACTACAAGCGCGCGCTCGTCGAGCAGGCGCAGCGCGAGGGCACCCCGGCCTGAGGCTCGCCGCAGGCGCGGGTTGGGGCCCGGCCTGAGGCTCGCCGCGGGCCCGGGGTTCAGCGCCCGGCCAGGAGCGCTCCGGTGACCCCCTGGATGGTGTCGATCCCGTAGCCCATCGAGGGGTCGCCGTCGGTCATCACGGCGATCGCGAGCGTCCGCCCGTGGCCCTGCAGGCGCGCGGCCTGGTGCACCAGCTGCCCGAGCGCGGTGCCGCGCCAGCCGCCCTTGAAGAACACCGCGTAGCCGCGCGGACGGGCGATCGCGGGGATCCCCCAGCTCTCGTAGGCGGCGATCCCCGACAGCAACGCGTTCGCGTAGCCCACGAACTCGCGCGGGATCAGCGCCGGCATCGCGAAGAAGAACCGCGCCTGGTCGGCGGCGCTGATCTGCGAGCTGGCCCAGTCGGTGGACACCGAGTAGTCGCTCATTCCGGCGGCCCGGGCGACGGCGTAGAGCCCGGCGTTGCCGAGGATCGACCACGTGTGGGTGGCCGCGGTGTTGTCGGAGACGTTGATCATCGGGTACAGGAACGCGTTGCTGGCGGCGTCGACGTGATGCCTCCCGCGCGCGTCGAGCATCCGCAGGTAGCCGACCAGCAGCATCGCCTTGACGACGCTGGCCGAGACGAAGGTGCGGTGGAGGCTCTCCCCCCACAGCCGTCCCTCGCTGTCGACGACGGCGAACGCGGTGCGTCCGGCGCGCCGGTTCAGGAACGCCCCCGCCCGCCCGATCGCGGCCGCGCCCGGGAAGCCCGCCGGGAGCCTGCCCCGGCCCGCGTAGCCGCGGCCGCGGCAGTCCCGGGGCCGACCGGGGTCGGCGAGCGCGAACTCGGCCGGCGCGGTGAAGCAGGCCCGCCAGCCAAACCGCCCTGCGGGCAGCGCCACCACCGTTCGCAGCAGCGTCGCGTACGGGCTCAGTCGCCGTGTGCGCGTCGGCGGCCCGGGAAGGAAGCGCCCGCGCCCGGTGGCGAACGCCCAGCGCACCCGCGCGCCGTTCCAACGCAGGTCGCGCGGGTGGAGCACGACGACGCTGATCGCGACGCGCCCCAGCGTCAGCGCGGTGGCGCGCGCAGTCGCGCGTGCGAGCACCTGCACGGTGCTCCGGGCGTTCTCCTCGCTGCCGACCAAGAGCACCCGATAGCGGGTGCTGCGATCGGGCCGGACGGTGAACGCGAACGAGCCGTCCGCGGCGGTCTCGGCGGAGGCGACGGGCTTGCTCGTCCGGTAGGGATAGGCGCTGCGGAACAGCTGGATGGCGCTGCCGGGCGGCGCGCCCTCGGCGGCGCCGGACAGCTTCAGCAGGGTCCCGGAGCGGATCTCGGTCGCCCGCGAGGAGAGCGTGATGCTCGCGCCCGGCGGGCCGTACGGGGCGCCCGCCGCGGCCGCCGCCGGACTCGCGAGCACGCCCGCGAACGCCACCAGCATCGCCGTCGCCGAACCCGCCCGATACCCGCGCTGCGCTCCCACCCGATCAGCCTATCCGCGGCGGCGGTGTCGCCGGGCCGGGGTCAGCGCGGGCGTTGCTAGCCTTGCGCGACCATGGGTGAGCTGGGCGCGTTCCTGAAGATCCACCGGGTCGGCTTCGACAAGCGCGATCCCGGCGAGCGCGTGCACGACTACAAGCAGTACTTCGCGCTCCAGCCCGAGGACGAGCTCAAGCGCCAGGGCGCGCGCTGCATGGACTGCGGGATCCCGTTCTGCCACGAGGGCTGCCCGCTCGGCAACCTGATCCCGGACTGGAACGACCTGATCTACCGCGACAAGTGGCGCGAGGCGATCGACCAGCTCCACGCCACCAACAACTTCCCCGAGTTCACCGGCCGGATCTGCCCGGCGCCGTGCGAGTCGGCGTGCGTGCTGGCGATCAACGACGACGCGGTGGCGATCGAGCAGATCGAGCTGGCGATCTCCGAGCGGGCGTTCGCCGAGGGGTGGATCGAGCCCGACCCGCCGACGCGCCGCACCGGCCGCACCGTCGGCGTGGTCGGCGCCGGGCCGGCCGGGCTGGCCGTCGCCGCCGAGCTCAACAAGTGCGGACACACGGTGACCGTGTACGAGCGCGACGAGGGTCCGGGCGGGTTGATGCGCTTCGGCGTCCCGGACGCCAAGCTCGAGAAGTCGGTGATCGACCGCCGCGTGGCGATCCTCGAGCAGGAGGGGATCGAGCTCGTGCTGAACTGCGACGTCGGTCGCGACATCACCGCCGAGGAGCTCCGCGGCCGCCACGACGCGGTGGTGCTGAGCATCGGCTCGCGCGCGTCGCGCGACCTCGCCGCCCCCGGTCGCCGGGAGCTCAGCGGGATCCACCTGGCGATGGACTACCTCTACCAGCGCAACCGCTGGGTCGCCGCCCACGAGGGCCGCCCGTCGCGGGCCGTCGCGCCGGAGGACGTGATCACCGCGACCGGCAAGAACGTGATCGTGGTCGGCGGCGGCGACACCGGGATGGACTGCATCTCCAACTCCCACCGCGAGGGCGCCCGCAACGTCGCCGTGCTCGACGTCTACCAGGGGCTGCCCGAGAACGGCCGCGACGCCCGCCACCCGTGGCCGCTGCCCCCTAAGCGGACGCTCACCACCTACGCGCTGGAGGAGGGCGGCAAGCGGCGCTGGGGCACCGAGGTGACCGGCTTCGGAGGTAAGGACGGGCACGTCAGCCACGTCTACGCCCGGCGCGTCACCGGAACCTCCTCGCGCGACCTGACGCCCGTCCCGGGCAGCGAGTTCGTACTCGAGGCCGAGCTCGTGCTGATCGCGATCGGCTTCACCGGCCCCGAGCCCGACGGGGTGGTGGCGCAGCTGGGGGTGGGGCTCGACCGCCGCGGCAACATCCAGACCCGGCAGACCTACCGCAGCTCGGCCGAGGGCGTGTTCGCCTGCGGCGACGCCCGGATCGGCCAGTCGCTGATCGTCACCGCGATCGCCGAGGGACGCAAGTGCGCGCGGATCGTCAATCGCGCGCTCGAGGGCTCGCCGATGGACCGCGACCGCGAGGCGCTGGCGATCGGCGCGTGGAGCGGCGAGGCGGACCGCACGCTGCGCCACGAGGCTGAGGCCGCCGGCACCGTGCGCCCCGGCGAGGAGTTCTTCAGCGGCCCGGGCGACCGCGGCCGGTGAGGACAGCGGCGCTCGGCGACCGCGGCCGCTGAGGCAACCGCGCGAGTTCCGATCCTCCAGATCCTCCTCCAGATCCTGTTGACGCGGGTGCCGCCGACGGTTAGGTTGTCCCCTGCGCAAGGGGCGCTCGACCTCCACGGGGCAAAATAGTTCGAGATTTAGGTTTGAACAAAACGTGGGGCGGGGAGACTCGCTCCTGTCGGTCAGGGAACTGCGCCCCCACTTCCCTGGCTATCCGGGGGGCCCAGATGGATCTGGGCCCCCCGGTCCTTAACCGGCCGTGTCTGCCTCCGAGTGCGGGGTCCGGGTGCCGGGTGTGCGACCGTTTGGCCATGCCCGTCGCGCTCGCCGCCGCCCCGCACCACGGCTCATCGATCGGCAGCACGATCTCGAGCTTCCTGGACCACGCCGGCAGGTTCTTCTCACAGCTGGCCAACCTGAGCTGGATCTCGCTGCTGATCGGGCTGGCCTGCTATGCGGCGTACCTGTTGCTGCGCTCGCGGGCGCTGTTCAACGCGGTGCGGGCAGCGTACCCCGGCGAGCGCATCCGCTGGCGCGACGTGTGGGGCGCCTACATGGTCGGCTACGCCGTCAACAACGTGTTCCCGCTCGGGGGCGGGAACGTCGCCCAGCTGTTCCTCGCCCGGATCTCGATCCCGCCGTCGAGCTACCCGACGCTCGCCGCGGCGCTGTCGACCGGGGTGATCTTCGACTGGTTCATCGGCCTGCTGGTGATGGCCTTCTCATTCACCCAGGGCGTGTTCCCCAAGCCGCCTGACTTCTCCAAGCTGCCGGCCTTCGACATCAGCTTCTTCGCCGGCCACATGCGCTTCACGCTGTTCCTCCTCACCGCGCTGGGCATCGGCTTCCTGGTCGGCTTCGCCTACCTGTCGGCGCGGGTGCGAGCGTTCTGGCAGCGCGTGCGCCAGGGGTTCACGATCCTCCACGACCGCCCCCGCTACCGCCGCGAGATGGCGAGCTGGCAGCTCGCCAGCTGGATCTTCCGCTTCGCCGCCTACTGGGCGCTGCTCGACGCCTTCCACATCGGCGGCTCGGTGCGCAACGCGCTGCTCGTGCTCGGCGTGCAGGTCGTCGCCTCGGTGTTCCCGTTCACGCCGGGCGGGGCCGGCGTGCAGCAGGCGCTGCTGCTGGCCATCTTCGCCCACAACCCCGACGTCGCCTCGTTCTCGGTCGGGCAGCAGATCGCCACCGCGGTCCTCAGCTCGGCGCTCGGCTTCGCCGCGCTGGTGCTGATCTTCCGCGTGCGGAGCTTCCGCGAGGTGCTGGCCCGCGGACGCGAGCACCGCCGCGCCGAGGCCGCCGGACCCCCTGAGGAGGGCGCGACCGTGACGGCGCCGTGAGGCCGGCCGGCGGCGTGTCAGGATAGGGAGCGATGCCGAGCTTCTGCCGTCACAACCGCCTGATCCAGAACTGTCCGATCTGCACTCGCGAGCAGTCGATCGAGGCGCGGCCGGTGGTGTCCTCGAGCGCGCCGCGGTCGAGCCTCCCGCGGACTCCGGCCGACGCGCCGCGCAAGGGCGGCGGGGGGGCGGGCGGTCGGTCCGGTGCCGGGGGCCGGGCGGCTGCCGGGGGCCGGTCCGGCGCCGGCGGCCGATCCGGCGCAGGCGGCCGTTCCGGCGCCGGGGTCAAGATCCGCCGCCTGGTCCGCGGGGCCGAGGACGGCTACCGCTCGCCGCTCGTGCCCGGTCTGCGCTCGAGCGCCGACGCCGACCGGCTGGCCGTCGAGCTCGGCTTCGCCGCCGACCGCCTGGAGGTGCTGAGCGCCGCGCCGCCCGGCCTGTACGGCGAGGTCGCCGATCCCGCCCACGAGCTCGAGGAGCGGAGCTGGCTCGCCTTTCTCGTCGCCTACCTGTGCCCGCTGGACGGCGAGGACCCGTTCGCCGCGATCGAGGCGGCCCGGACCACGTGGTCCTCCGGCGCGGCGCCCGCCCTCGACGGCGTCCCCACCGGGCCGCGGACGGCGCACGACCCGGCGCGCGGGACGAAGACGCTCGACGCCTACCGGGCGTGGGCCCGGCGCGCGGGCTCGCAACAGGCAGCGTTCACCGGCGAGGCGATCTGGTCCCCTGAGCGGCGCTTCGCCCGGGCCTACGAGCGCCTGGCGCTGCCCGGTCTGCACCGCGACGCCCGCTTCGAGCTGCTGGTCACGCTCGGCCGGCTCGGCGTCTACGAGCTGGCCGCCGGTGCGCTCCAGCTCGGCGGCGGGAACGAGGTCACGGTGGCCGCCAAGCGGGCGCTCGGGATCGGCGATCCGATGCTGCTCGAGCGCCGGGCCGCGGAGCTGGCCGAGGCGTGCGCGGTGCCGCTGGCCGTCCTGGACCTCGGCCTGCACAACTGGGGGCACGGCACGCGCTCGACGCTCGGCGTGTCAGACGCCGAGCCCGACGAGGCGCGGCTCGCCCCGATCCGCCACGCGCTCGGGCTCTAGCCGGTGTCATGTACCCGTGCTGATACGACGGCTCCGCGATCGCCTCCGGGCTGACCCTCCCGGGCTGACCCTCCCGGGCTGACCCTCCCCGGGCTGACCCTCCCCGGGCTGACCCTCCTGGGCGGACCGGCCGGAGCGCTGGCCGGCTGCGTCGGGGGCGCTCCGTCCGAGGCATTGCCTACCTTCTCCGGCATCAGTCCACGAGCCGGAGCTGCGATGTCACTCTGCTTCATCGAACCTCAGAACGCCATTCGCGTGATTGCCGATTCGGTCGGGCGAGAGGCGCGGCGCCAGATCCTCGGTGAGGTGGTCAAGGCATGGGTTGACGAGATCCCCGAGTCCGAGCTCGCCTCTCACTACGCGAAGGCGGTGGCCGATCTGGACGAGCACGACCTGTCGATGCTCGCCGCATGGCACGCCTCGCTCGAGGTCGGGCATCCCGTGCCGAACAAGGAGTTCCTCGTCAACGTGTTTCCATCGTTGGGCGAGAACCGGCGCGAGGCGCTGAAGATCGCCGCCGGGTTTCGCGGCGAGGAGGCGTTCGAGGCCGGGGTCGGCGAGGAGCAGGCGCTCGAGACCGTGCTGCCGTGGCTGTCGGACAAGCGCTGCGTCGAGCTGGCCGCGGAGTGCGTCGAGCTGTACTGCTGGGATCGCCTGGGCAGCGATAACTGAGTCGTCTCGCGTGACGCCGGCGGCGCGCGAGCCGATCACGCCGGGTGAGCCTCGGGGGCGCCGAGCGCGGCCTCGATCTCGGCGATCGCCTGATCGGTCGAGCGGAAGTGCACGGCCCGCATCCCGAACTCCCGCGCCGAGGTGCAGTTGAGCTCGATGTCGTCGAGCAGCAGCGCGGCGCCGGCGGCCACCCCGAGTCGCTCGAGCGTCAGCGCGTAGATTGCCGGGTCGGGCTTGCGGAGCCCGACGAAGCCTGAGTCGACGACCACCGGGAAGAGCTCGTCGACGGGCAGCTTGGTCCGCCACAGCGGCTCCCACTCGCGCACGTTGTTGGTGCAGATCGCCAGCTTGTAGCCGCGCGCCTTGAGCTCGCGCATGTAGTCGATCATCGGCGGGTTGGGGTGCAGGTGCTGGAAGTACAGCTCGGCGAAGCCGGCCATCGACACCGATCGCCCGAGCCGGCGGGTGAGCTCCCCGGCGACCGCGTCGAAAAACTCGGCCTCGGTGATCCGGCCCGTCTCGAGCTCGAACAGCGGGTTCATGCCGTCACGCTCGACGACCGCCGCCATCGCCCCGCCGAGGTCCGCCAGCGGGATTCCCGAGAGCTCCTCATAGACGCGGAAGGCGTCGAACAGCGGCGCCGTCAGCACCCCGCCGAAGTCACTGATCACCGCCTCGACGGCGCTCATCCCGGGCGCGCGAGGACGTACGTGGCGAGCCCGTCGCGCCCGGCGCGGTGGGCCAGCATCGGGTTGATCGCCAGCGTGGCCCCGGACAACCGGGCGGTGGCCGGCGAGCCGAGCGCCTCCCCGGCCGCCCGGACCGGGTACTCCTCGTCGTCGGCCTCACCGGGGAGCCACAGCTCGAGCCCGATCCGCGCCGGGACGCCTCCGTCGGCGTAGGTGGTGGACAGGCGCGCGTCGTGTACCCGGGCGGGGCCGCGCGGCTCGAACACGATCGCGCTGAGCTCGTCGCGCTCCTGTCCCGATGCCCCCCGCGGACGCGCTGCGCTCAGCGCCAGCGCGTCGTCCTCGGCGAACCACGCCAGCACCTGGCGGAACGCTTCGAGCTCGGACAGGTCGGGCACCGGCTGCTCGTCCCGGACCCCCAGGCAGGCCAGTGCCCGCTCGCCGCCGTCGACGCTCAGTCGGCCCTCGATGCGGCACAGCTGCGTCCAGCCGCCGTCCGGCTCCGGATCGGAGGCCGGGCCGGCCGCGGTCGCCCGCAGCGCGATGACCGGGTCCTCGACGCGCCACTCCCCCTCGGGTCCCGCGCCCGCGAGCGCGACGGTGAGGGTCTCGGCGGCCCCGGCGCCGGGGCGCAGCGAGCCGACCGCCGCGACGGTCTCGCCGGCGCTCCACACGAGCCCCCACAGGCCCAAGGCGAGATCGCCGAACGCGAGCGTTCGCAGCGCCGCGGGGGCGAGGGCGCTCACGCGGGCAGGTGCGGCGGCTCGACGTCTCGCGCGGTCGAGTCGACGTCGTGCTCGCGCACGCCGGTGACCCGGAAGGCGCGGGTCAGCGCGCGGCCCTGGAGGTTTCGCACCAGCAGCGAGCGCAGCCCCAGCCGGGTCGGCGGCAGCAGGCACAGCAGCCCGAGCGCGTCGGTGATGAACCCGGGCACGATCATCAGCGTCCCGCCGATCAGCACCAGCGCCCCGTCGATCACCTCGCGGCCCGGCACGCGCTGCTCGCCGGCCGCCTTGGCGAGCCGGCGCCAGACCAGGCGGCCCTGCGAGCGCAGCGCCCACATCCCGACCGGCCATCCGAGCACCAGCAGCACGATCATCGTCAGCACGCCGAGCGCTCGCGCCACCTCGATCGCCACCACCAGCTCGGCGATCGGCCAGGCGAGCAGCAGCAGCACGAACACGGAGCGAAGGCTAGTGGACGCCGGCACCGGGCCGAACGCTGCGGCTGGACGTGCGGATGGACCCATTCCCGCAACCACCCGCGCGGGGCGCTCGACGGGCTAGGCCAGCGACTCGCTGCGCACGCCGGGCAGCCGGTCCAGCCCGACCAGCTCGATCAGCCGCTGGATCTGCGGCTGCGCTCCCCGGAGCATCAGCGCTCGCCCGCGACCGCGCAGGCGCCGGGAGAGCATCGCCAAGTCGACCATCAGCGAGGCGTCGGCGAAGGCGAGCTCCGTGAGGTCGACGATCACATCGGCCTGGGCGCTGAACGCGCGGGCCAGCGCCGGTCGCCGGCCCCCCTGCGTGGCCCGGGCCTCGTCTCCGCGACAGCGCAACGTGGGCGGCTGGTCACTGAAGTCGACTATCCGTCGCAACCTACCGGCCGGAAGACGGTCTGGCAAGCGATATTCGGGGCGGGTGGGGCCGGTCTCGTAAACTGGGCTCCATGGTCACGATCGAAGATGTCAACGACGCGCTGCGTGAGGTGATCGATCCCGAGCTCGGCCTCGACTTCGTCGAGCTCGGTCTCATCTACGAGGTCGAGATCGAGGAGCCCGGCGCGGTCAAGGTCACGTTCACGCTCACCAGCCCCGGCTGCCCGATCGGGCCGCAGGTGTCCGAGCAGATCCAGGAGTTCGTCAGCGAACTCGACGGCGTGCAGCGCGTCGAGTCGGCGATGACGTTCACGCCGCCGTGGACGCCCGAGCGGATGTCGGAGGACGCCAAGTTCGCCCTCGGCTTCTGAGGCTCTGAAGCGCTCAGGCCCCCTGCCGCTCTCAGCGCTGCGGGCTCCGCGCCGAGGTCAGGCCTGGGCCCCCCGCCGGCCGGTAAGCGCCGCGAGGCTGCCGCGACGCTTAAGGGCGCTTGCGCGGCGGCCGCGCGCCGCGGTGGCGCTTGGCGCGCATGTCCGCCGCGGGTCCGCGCTGGGGGCGATGGTGGCCCGACGGCAGCACCGGCGATGGCCCGGCGGGATGCGCGGACCCGCCCGCCGCCGATGCGGCCGCCGCCGACCCGCTCGCCGCCGAAGGGGTCGCGGGCCGCGCCGCCTCGCCCCGTGCGGCGGCCAGCAGATCCTGCAGCGCCGTCTCGATCCCGTCGGCGATCACGTCGATGTCGGGCACCGCGTCGTAGTCGGCGAGCAGGCCGTAGTCGATGCCGCCGTTGTAGGACATGATCGCCACCGCCAGCGCGTGGTTCTCGGGCAGGAAGGCAATCGGCAGCAGGTCCCGCAGGCGCCGGCCGAGCACGTACAGCGGCAGCTGCGGACCGGGGATGTTCGTCACCAGCAGGTTGAACAGCCGGGTGGAGAAGTTCAGCCGCGAGGCCTGGGCCAGCACCGTCGGCGGCGCGAGGTTGTTGACCGCGGTCAGCGTCGCCGCGCCGACCGCCTGCTTGGACTCCTTGAGGCCGTCCATCTCCTCGCTGACGGCGTGCAGCCGGGCCACGGGATCGGCGATGTAGACGGGCAGCGGGCCGCGCATCACGGTCAGCCGGTTGCCGAGCTGGTGGCGCTCGTCGCTGGTCCGCACCGACACCGGGACCAGGGCCCGCAGCTCGAGCCCCTCGGTGCGGATCCCGCGGTTCTGGAGCCAGTCGGCGAGCGCGCCGGAGACGACGCTCAGCACGACGTCGTTGACGGTCCCGCCGAACGCGTTCTTGATCTCCTTGTAGTCGGCGAGCTGCTGGCGGACCACCGAGAAGCGCCGGTGGGGGCCGATCTCGACGTTCAGCGGCGTCTCCGGGGCGGGGTTCAGGCCGGCCCAGACGATCTCCCCGAGGCCCTCGGCGGCGTCGCGCAGGCGGGAGATCGAGGCGGTCGGGCGGGTCGACGCGCCGAGCGCTCGGAGCATCAGCTCGGCGGTGGTGGTGACGGCGCCGCGCAGGCCGGCCAGCACGAGCTCGGCCGGCGAGGGCTCGGGCCGCGGCTGCCACGCCTCGAGGTCGGCGGTGGGCGGCCGCGGGCGGGGCTCGAGGTCGAGCAGGACCGTGGCCAGGTCGACGCCGGAGACGCCATCGACGAGCGAGTGGTGGGTCTTGAAGATCAGCGCGAAGCGCTCCTCGCCGCCCGCTGCGGCCGGGGCCAGGCCCTCGACCAGCCAGCTCTCCCACAGCGGCTTGGAGCGGTCGAGCTGCTGGGAGGCGATCCGCGACGCCAGCCGCAGCAGCTGCTCCTCGGTGCCGGGCGCCGGCAGCGCGGCGTGGCGGACGTGGTACTCGAGGTTGAAGCTGGCGTCGTCGACCCACAGCGGCCGCCCCGTCTCGAGCGGCGGCGTGGCCAGTTTGTGGCGGTAGCGCGGCACCAGGTGCAGCCGGCCGCGAACGTGGTCGAGGTAGTCGGCGAACTCCGGCGCCGGTCCCTCGAACACCAGCACTCCCCCGATGTGCATGTGCGAGCAGTCACCCTCCTGGTGCAGGAACGCCGCGTCGATCGAGGTGAGCCGGTCGAGATGCTGTTGGGCCATGCCGGAGGGGCCTTTCGGTGGGCGGGCGAGGGGGGAAGAGTACCGGGGTCCTCGCCTGGGTGTCGGTGCCCCGGTAGGCTCTGCGGATCGCCTGGGACTTCTCCACCGACCCCGGGTTCCAAGCCGACCTCGACTGGATGGCGGAGTTCGTTCGGGCCGAGATCTGGCCACTCGAGACGCTGTACGGCGAGCTCGGGTGGGAGCGACTGACCGAGGCGATCGCGCCGCTGCAGCGCCAGGTCAAGCAGCGTGGGCTGTGGGCCGCGCACCTCGACCCCGAGCTGGGCGGGCAGGGCTTCGGGCAGGTGAAGCTCGGGCTGATGCACGAGATCCTCGGCACCAGCCCGATCGCGCCGCTGGCCTTCGGCAATGCCGCGCCGGACTCCGGCAACAGCGAGATCATCGCCCTGGCCGGGACGCCCGAGCAGAAGGACCGCTACCTCCACCCCTTGCTGGCCGGCGACCTGAAGTCGGCGTTCAGCATGACCGAGCCGGACACGGCCGGCTCGGACCCGACGCTGCTGGCCACGAGCGCCGTCGAGGACGGTGCGGAGTGGGTGATCAGCGGCCACAAGTGGTTCTCCTCCAACGGCTCGATCGCCGACTTCCTGATCGTGATGGCGGTCACCGATCCCGACGCCCGGCCCCACCAGCGAGCCTCGATGTTCCTCGTCGACGCCGACGCCCCGGGGGTCCGGATCCTCCGTGACGTGGCCACGATGGAGCACCCGGACGACAGCTTCGGCCGCTACGGCAACCACGCCGAGATCGTCTACGAGGCCGTGCGGGTGCCCGCCGAGGCGCTGCTCGGCGCTCGCGGCGCCGGCTTCCTGATCGCCCAGCAGCGTTTGTACCCGGGGCGGATCCACCACTGCATGCGCTGGCTCGGGGTCGCCCGCCGCGCCTTCGACATGCTGTGCGAGCGCTCGCTCTACCGCTACTCCCACGGCTCGACGCTGTCGAGGCACCAGAGCGTGCAGAACTGGATCGCCGACTCGGCCGCGGAGATGCAGGCGGCGCGGCTGATGACCCTCCACGCGGCGTGGAGGATGGACACCCAGGGCGTGTTGGCCGCCCGCCAAGACATCGCGATGATCAAGTACTTCGGCGCCCGGGTGCTGCACGACGTGATCGATCGCGCGATCCAGGCCCACGGCTCCCTCGGCTACTCGACCGACCTGCCGCTCGAGGCGATGTACCGCTTCGCCCGCGCGGCGCGGATCTACGACGGCCCCGACGAGGTCCATCGCGCCTCGGTCGCCCGCCAGGTGCTGCGCGGCTACGAGCCCCCGGCCGACGGCGTCCCCTCCGAGCACGTGCCGACGCGGCGTGCCGCGGCGCGGGAGCGGTTCGCGGCGCTGCTCGAGCTTGCCACGGCCGACTCGTAGCCGCCGCGTCTAGACTCGGGGTCGTTGAGCTCGGTTCCCGAGTAGATCCTGTTGGCGGCCCCGCGGGGGTACTGTGCGGGGGTCGACCGGGCCGTGCAGACCGTCGCGCGCGCGCTCGAGCTGCACGGGGCCCCCGTCTACGTGCGCAAGGAGATCGTCCACAACAAGCACGTCGTCGAGCAGCTGCGCGAGCGCGGCGCCGTGTTCGTCGAGTCCGAGACCGAGGTGCCGGAGGGGGCGACTGTCGTGTTCTCCGCTCACGGCGTCGCTCCGAGCGTCCACGCCACCGCGCACCGTCGCGAGCTGCGGACGATCGACGCCACCTGCCCGCTCGTCACCAAGGTCCACGTCGAGGCCAAGAAGTTCGCCGCCGAGGGCTACACGATCGTGCTCGTCGGCCACGCCGGCCACGAGGAGGTCGAGGGCACGATGGGCGAGGCGCCCGACCACATCGTGCTGATCGAGAACGAGGCCGACGTCGACGCGCTCGAGGTCGAGGACCCCCGCAGGGTCGCCTACATCTCCCAGACGACGCTTTCGGTCGACGAGACCCGGACGATCATCAACCGCCTGCGCGAGCGCTTCCCGGCGATCGTCGGGCCGCGCACCGACGACATCTGCTACGCCACCACCAACCGCCAGGCGGCGGTCAAGCAGCTGGCCCGCCAGTGCGACCTGGTGCTGGTGATCGGGTCGCGCAACTCGTCCAACTCCAACCGGCTGGTCGAGGTGGCCCGCGAGCACGGCGCCGAGGCGCACCTGATCGACAACGAGTCGCAGGTCCGCGAGGAATGGCTGTCCGGCAAGGCCACGGTCGGTATCACCTCGGGCGCGAGCGCGCCCGAGGAGCTCGTCCAGCGGCTGGTCGGGTTCTTCCGCGAGCGCGGGACCGAGCACGTCGAGGAGCTCGAGGTCATACAGGAGGACGTGCGCTTCATGCTCCCCAAGGCGATCCGCCAGGCGATGGCGGGCGCGGCCTAGCTTCGGGCCTCGGCGGCCCGCGGCGATCCGGCCGCGGCGGGCCGCTCGGCGGGCGGGCGAGGTCTCTCGGCATGCGGACGCTGGTCGTCTCCGACCTCCACCTGGGCCTGCGCAGCGGACGCGACCGGCTGCGGGAACCGCGGGTCCTCGCCGCCCTGAGCGCCGCCGCGGGTGGGGTCGACCGGCTGGTCCTGCTCGGCGACGTGATCGAGCTGCGCCAGGACCCGGTGCGCGACGCGGTGGCCCGGGCGCGGCCGGTGCTCGAGCGCCTCGGGGCGGGGCTCGGGGCCGCACGCGAGGTCGTGCTGGTCCCCGGCAACCACGACCACCACCTGCTCGACGGCTGGCTGGCCCGGCGCGCCGCCGCCGCGCCGCCGGAGCCGCTGGGCGGCGAGGCGGCGGTCGACTGGCGCGAGGGGGAGCCGCTGGCCGCGCTGGTCGCGGCGCTCGGCGCCGGCGGGGCGAGTGTGCGTGTCGCGTACCCCGGGGTGTGGCTGTCGCAGACCGTGTGGGCCACCCACGGCCACTACCTCGACCGCCACACCACGATCCCGACGTTCGAGCGCCTCGGCGCCGGGGCGATGGCCCGGGTCCTCGGGCGCCCACCCGGCGAGGCGGCCGGCGCCGAGGACTACGAGGCGGTGCTGACGCCGATCTACGCCTGGCTCCACGCCGTCGCCCAGGCGGGGATGCCGGCGCCAGGCGGCCACGCCGTCGCCCGGGCGGGGATGCCGGCTCTGGGCGGCCACGCCGTCGCCCGGGCGGGGATGCCGGCTCTGGGCGACCACGCCGTCGCCCGGACGGGGATGCCGGCGCCAGGCGGCCACGCCGAGGGCGCCTCGACGCAGATGTGGCGCCGGCTCGGCCGCGGCGCCCGTCGCGGCGGCGCGCGGCAGCTCGCGCTCCAGGGTGCGCTCGCGGCGGCGATCGGCGCGCTCAACCGCGCCGGGCTGGGGCCGCTGCGCCGCGAGCTCGACGGCACGGCGCTGCGGCGGGCTCCGCTGATGGCGCTCGCCGAGGTGACCCGGCATCTCGGCGTCGACGCAGAGCACGTGATCTTCGGTCACACCCATCGGGCCGGGCCGCTCCCCGCCGACGACACCTCTGAGTGGCTTGGCTCCGGGGCGCGGCTGCTCAACGTCGGCTGCTGGGTCCACGAACCGGCGTTCCTGGGCAGCGACCCGTCGCACAGCCCCTACCGCCCGGGGTTCGTGGCGCGGCTGGAGGACGCCGGCGCCCCCGAGCTCGTCAACCTGCTCGGCTGAGGGTGTGGCGAAAAACGTCCCCCGATGGGCACGTCTTTCGCCGCGCCTCGATGGAGCGGCCGGGTGCTCAGGCGCTCAGGCCAGGCCGGGGGTGAAGCACACGGTGTGGCAGGTGACGCCGTCCCCGACGCTCAGCTCGAGCACGCCGGCGGTGCTGCGTTCGTGGCGGATCAGCTCGTAGGCGCCCGGGTGCTCGACGGCGATCGCGCGCCCGTTGGCCGTGACGACTCCGGCGCCCTCGAGCACCGCCCACACCGCGCCGGCCTCGTACGGGCCCCTGTGGGGCCCCGCCACGTCGTCGCTCTGCAGCGCCAGCTGCGCCCCCGGCGCGTCCTCGGGGCGCACCGGCGCGACCGGCTCCACCGGCGGGATCCCCAGCAGCTCGCAGATCGCCGCCTCGGTGTCGAGGTAGGCGCCCTCACCGTAGTGGTACTCGAACAGCGTGCCCCGCGGGCCGAACAGGTAGCGGGCGGGCCAGCCGAGGTTCTCGTAGACGCGCCAGATCTCGTGCTGCGAGTCGATCACCACCGGGTAGGGGATCCCCAGCCGCGCCACGGCGTCGCGCACGGCGTCGGGGTCGGCGGACGGCGGGAAGCCCGGTGAGTGCACGCCGATCACCCGCAGCCCGGCCGGCTCGTAGCGCGAGTGCCACGCCTTCAGGTACGGCAGCGTGCGGATCGAGTTGGGGCGGCAGAAGTCCCAGAACTCGATCAGCACCGGTCGGCCGAGCTGCTGGTCCATCCGCACCGTCGCGGCGTTCACCCACTCGAGCTTGGGCGGGAAGGGGGGGGCGTAGATCGTCTCGACGGGGGCGCGCACGGCGGCGCGAACTCTACGGTTCGATCAGCCCGCGGCGGATCGCGTAGCGGACGAGCTCGACGCGGTCGCGCATCCCCAGCTTGCGCAGCACGTTGGCGCGGTGGGACTCGACGGTCTTCTCGGACAGGTGCAGGATCCCGGCGATCTGGACGTTGGTGTGGGCCTCGGCAATCAGCTTCACCACCTCCTCCTCGCGGGCGCTCAGCGGCACCTTCGGGCCGAGGGCGCCGTCGGCCATCCACTGGCGGATGATCGAGCGCTCGGCGGCGTTGGTCAGGAACGCATCGCCCCGGATCACCGCCCGGATCGCCGCGACGAGGTCCTGGTCGGCCTCGCGCTTGAGCACGTAGCCCGACGCGCCGGCCTTGAGCGCCTCGAACAGGTAGTGCTCGTCGTCGTGCATCGACAGCATCAGCACGCGGGACTCGGGGATCTGGGCCCGGATCTCGCGTGCGGCCTGCAGCCCGGTGAGCCGCGGCATCGAGACGTCCAGGATGCACAGCGACGGTCGCGTGGCCAGCGCCTGCGCCACTGCCTCGGCGCCGTCGGCGGCCTCGGCGACCACCTCGAGATCGCCCTGGCGCTCGAGCAGCAGGCGGATGCCGGCCCGGACGATCCCGTGGTCGTCGGCGATCAGGACTCGCGCCCGCCCGCCCCCGGCGCTCATCGGGTCCTCATGATCCTCATCCGGACCTCATGATCCCGTTGTCGAGGTCCTCGGTGCCGTCCGCCGAGATCCGCAGCTCGACGCGGGTGCCCTGGCCGGGGTTCGACCAGATCGTCAGCTGCCCGCCGGCCAGCAGCGCGCGTTCGCGCATCCCCGACAGGCCGAGGCCGCCGTTACGGCCGCCATTGAAGCCGTTGCCATCGTCGCTGATGCGCAGGATCGTGCGGCCGACGAACGACAGCTCGACGGCGACCCGCTCGGCCCCGGCGTGCTGGGCGATGTTGGACAGGCTCTCCTGGGTGACGCGGTAGATCACCAGCTGCTGCTCGGGGCTCAGCCGGGGCGGCGTGCCGCGGATCTTGAAGCTGGCGGCGACGCGGGTCTGGTCGCCGAAGTCGCGCACCTGGCTGTGCAGCGCGGGGACGAGACCGTGGTCGTCGAGCACCGAGGGGCGCAGCTGCCGAGCCAGGACCAGCAGCTCCTCCATCGCCTGGCTGGACAGCCGCTTGGTCTCGACCAGCTCACGGCGCAGCTCCGGCGGGGCGCGCTCGATCGAGGCCTGGAGCCGCAACGAGACGGCGGTCAGCGCCTGGTTGACCTCGTCGTGGAGGTCCTGGGCGATCCGCCGGCGCTCGCGCTCCTGGGCCTGGATCACCGCCCGTCCGGCCTGGCGGCGCTCCTCCTCGAGCCGGCTGACCATCCGCTGGAAGGCGGCGTCGAGGCGGTGGACCTCGGCGCTGTCGGCGCGGGGAACCTCCACCGGATCCGCGGGATGCGCGAGGTCGACGCGCTCCATCGCTGAGATCATCTGGTTCAGCGGGGCGAAGCGGCGCCGCAGCAGCAGCCAGTTGCCGAGCACGGTGGCGACGATGGCCAGGCTGAACACGAGCAGCTCGCGGCCATGGACGACCGGGCTCGAGGGGGCGCGGACCGCGACGGTGGCGACGAGCATCGCGGCGGCGACGAGCAGCAGGTTGACCAGGAGGACTTGGACGAGCAGGGAACGGGATTTCATCGTGCGGCCGAGCGCGGGATGGGGTCTGCACCCCATATCGGCTGTTTGCCCCCGCGCCGATACCCCTGGTGCAGGCCCTCCAGGATTCCCCCAGAGAACAGCTCGGGCGGTAGGGGCAGGCACGACAGCGAATTGGATCTCGCCGCGGGGCGTCTCCGGAGTGCCGGAGGCGCCTCGCGACTGTTTGCCGGCCGCTACACTCTCTGAAGTATTGAATCCAGAGTGCCTTTAAGGAGTTTTCAGCGATGAGCCCGTCCGGAGCCGAAGTCCTCCGTCAGATCAAGAGCCGGATCGCTGAGGTGGATCCGGCCGTCGTGAGCGAGCAGCTCGGCAACGGCGTCGTCGTCGTCGACGTGCGTGAGACCGACGAGTGGTCGGCCGGCCACGTCCCCGGCGCCAGCCACGTGCCGAAGAGCCACCTGGAGTCGCGGATCGAGGGCGCCGCGTCGGACCGCGACGCCCACGTGGTCCTGTACTGCGCCTCGGGCAACCGCTCGGCGTGGGCCGCGCGCACGCTGACCGAGGATCTCGGCTACCGGCACGTCGAGTCGATGACCGGCGGCTTCACGCTGTGGAAGGATCGCGGCTACGCGGTCGAGACCCCGCGCTCGATGAGCGCCGAGCAGCGCGAGCGCTACTCGCGTCACCTGCTGCTGCCGGAGGTCGGGATCGAGGGCCAGCAGAAGCTGCTCGACGCCAGGGTGCTGCTGCTCGGAGCCGGCGGTCTCGGCTCGCCGACCGCGCTGTACCTGGCCGCCGCCGGGGTGGGCACGCTGGGGATCGTCGACAACGACGTCGTCGACCTCTCGAACCTGCAGCGCCAGGTGATCCACTCCAGCGAGCGGATCGGGGTCCCCAAGGTCGACTCGGCCGAGCAGACGATCACCGCGCTGAACCCCGACGTCAAGGTGGTCAAGCACCCCGTGCGGCTCGACGCCTCGAACATCATGGAGATCGTCCCCGGCTACGACATCGTCGTCGACGGCCTCGACAACTTCCCCACCCGCTACCTCCTCAACGACGCCTCGGTGCGGCTGCAGATCCCCGTCGTCTCGGCGGCGATCCTCGGCTTCGAGGGCCAGCTGTCGGTGTTCAAGCCCTACGAGGGGCCGTGCTACCGGTGCCTGTTCCGGGTGCCGCCGCCGGCCGAGCTGGCCCCGTCGTGCGGCGCCAACGGCGTGCTCGGCGTGCTCCCGGGCACGATGGGCCTGCTCCAGGCGACGGAGGTGATCAAGCTGATCCTCGGCATCGGCGAGCCGGCGATCGGGCGGCTGATCATGTACGACGCGCTCGCCGCGGAGATCACCGAGGTCAAGGTCCGGCGCGATCCCGACTGCCCGATCTGCTCGCGCGAGCCGGAGTCGATCACCGACGACGAGCTCGGGGTGTTCCCCGACTACGAGGCGTTCTGCGCCGGCGCCCACTAGGCTCCCGCGGCATGGCCACGATCCGAATCCCTCCCGTGCTGCGTCCGTCGGTCGGCGGTGAGAAGCAGCTGACCGCGGACGGCGGCTCGGTGGGCGAGATCCTCCGCTCGGTCGCCGACAGCCATCCCGAGACCCAGTCGCAGCTGTTCGGGCCCGACGGCGGTCTCAATCGCTACGTCAACGTTTACCTCAACGACGAGGACGTCCGCGTCCTCGATGGGCTCGAGACGACGGTGGGCGAGAGCGACACGCTGGTGATCCTCCCCGCCATGGCCGGTGGTCGCTAGCGCCGGCGACAGGATGACGCCCGGTTTACGGCGAGCGCGTTAGACAATATGGATTGAACGTCGTCCGGCCCGCGGTGTAGAAACGGGCCGGTCCCCCCACGGTGGTGGGGGTGATGTTCAGCCGTGCGGTTGCGCCCGCGCGGCGGCCCACAACCGCATATTGGAGGAACCAGCCATGG
>JBBSFX010000041.1:0-25608 GCA_038254735.1 Solirubrobacterales bacterium | reverse complement strand
CATAGCCGAGCCACGGCATTGGTGCTGTGCGCGACCCGCACGTTCGCGATCGGCGCGCACCGGCATGTGACGGTCAGCGTCAACGTTCGCCCTGCCTGCCTGTCGCTGCTGGCGCGGGCGCCCCGGCGGAGCGTCGCCGGACTGCTGAGTTCGTATCCGCGCAGCGGTCAGCGGGCGGTCGTCAAGAGGGTGAGGCTGGCGCTGCGGTAGCGTAGAGCCGCGATGAGGCGACTCCTGCTGGCCGGCGCCGTGATCGCCGGGACGCTCGGGGCGGCGGCGATGGCCGTCGCCGCCCCGGCGGGGATGGCTATCGCCGCCCCCGCCTCGGCCTCGGGAGCCGCCTCCGGGATCGCGGCGGGCAAGTACCACAGCTGCGCGATCCTCACCGACGGCAGCGTTCGCTGCTGGGGCTACGGCGGGGACGGCGCGCTCGGCTACGGCAACCCGAGCAACATCGGCGACGACGAGACCCCCGCCTCGGCCGGCCCCGTCCCGCTCGGCCCCGGACGCACCGCCAAGGCGATCGCCGCCGGCAGCTACCACACGTGCGCGATCCTCGACGACGGCAGCGTGCGCTGCTGGGGGTTCGGCGGCAACGGCCGCCTCGGCTACGACAGCACCGCCGGCGTCGGAGCGGCGCAGACGCCGGACTCGGCGGGCCCGGTCGACCTCGGCCCGGGCCACACCGCGGTGGCGATCGCCGCCGGCGGCACACACACGTGCGCGATCCTCGACGACGGCAGCGTGCGCTGCTGGGGCTTCGGCTTCGACGGACAGCTCGGCTATGGCAACACCTTCAGCGTCGGCGACGGCCGGCCGAACCGGACCGGCGCCCCCGACCAGAGCGTCGCCTCGGCCGGACCGGTGGACCTGGCCGGCCACCGGGCGACGGCGATCGTCGCCGGCGACTCCCACACCTGCGCGATCCTCGACGACGGCAGCGTGCGGTGCTGGGGGCTCGGCATCGACGGCCAGCTCGGCTACGCCAACACGCGCAACGTCGGTGACACCCAGACGCCGGGCTCGGTCGGACCGGTGGACCTCGGGCCCGGGCGAACGGCGGTGGCGATCGCCGCCGGCGGATTCCACACCTGTGCGATCCTCGACGACGGCACTGTGCGCTGCTGGGGCTACGGTGCCCAGGGGCAGCTCGGCTACGGCGACACGAGCACCGTCGGCGACAACGAGACGCCGGCGTCGGCCGGCCCCGTGGACCTGGGCCCGGGGCGGAGCGCCAGGGCGATCAGCGCCGGGAGCGAGCACACCTGCGCCGTGCTCGACGACGGCAGCGTGCGCTGCTGGGGGCTCGGGCTCTACGGGCAGCTCGGCTACGCCGCCACCGCCAACGTGGGTGACACGCCGACCAGGCTGCCCGGCGCGATCGGTCCGGTGGACCTCGGTCCCGGCCGCGCGGCGCAGGCGATCAGCGCCGGGGCGCTCCACACGTGCGCGCTGCTCGACAACGCCGCCGTCCGCTGCTGGGGCAACGGCACCTACGGACGGCTCGGGTACTGCAGCGAGAGCAACCTCGGCGGCGACGAGGCGCCCGCCACGTCCGGGCCGGTCAGCCTGGCGCCCGGCGACGGCGGCACCCAATGCCCCGTCGCCGCCCCGGCTCACCACCCGCCCGACGCGTTCGCTCGGCAGGCGCTGCGGACGCGAGCGCTACGGGCGTGCCTCGCGGCCGCCGCGCGACGGCCCGAACGCGGGCGCAGCGGCGCGCGGACGCGCCGCCGCGCCCGCGCGGCCTGCCGCACGCGGTACGGACGCACGCCCGGCCGGGTCAGGACCCTTCGGGCCCGCGCGAGCTCGAGGAGGGCGATCGTCCTCTCCTTTTCCGCGACGGGGACGGACGGGACCAACGCCCCCGCCGCGCGCGGCTACCTGATCAGGCAGTCCCGCCGGCCGATCCGTCGGGGCTCGGACTTCCAGCACGCCCAGGCCCTGTGCGGGGGCGAGTGCCGGTTCGCGGTCAGCGCCGTCGGCACGAGGATCCGACTGGCCGTGACCCACCTTCGCCCCCACCGCACCTACTACTTCGCGCTCGCCGCCCGCGACAACGTCTCCGGAAGGCTCGGGCCGCGGTCCGCGTCGGCCGCGGCGCGGACCCACTAGAACGAGACCGCGAGACGAGGAGCGTCCGATGCCGACCCCCGAGGACGAAGGCATGACCGGCGCCGGCTGGCGACTGGACGACGAGGCGTCACGTGCGCGGTTGCGCGAGATCGCCGCGGGGGGCCCGGCGGCCCGAGCCGAGGGGGGCAAGCTCCTTTACACCGACGAGCACGGTCGTCAACGCCGCCTCCCCGCGGACCGCGGGCAGCTGACCGGCGAGGAGATCGCGGCCGCCGCGGACGCTCTATCCTCCGCGCTGGGCGCCCCCGAGCCGAGCTACGCCCAGATCGCCGCGCTCGAGCGCCTCAACGAGCTGCGCACCGCCGGCGCCGTCGGCGCGGAGGACTACGAACGGGAGAAGCGGCGGATCCTGAAGCGGAGGTGAGACCGCGGCCTGATCGGGCCGTCCGAGCCTGAGTTGCAGCGCCGTGCCGGCCGCTCACTGCGCGGCTCTGGCGCGGGCGTGCTCGGCGAGCCGGCGGGGCAGCCAGCCGCGGCGCTCGAGCTCGTCGACGAGGCAGACGTAGGGCTCCCGGAAGCGCTCGACACGGTCCGCACGCGGCTCGATCACCTCGCGCACCCGCACCATGGTCTGCGCGGGCTCGGCCAGCCCACCGGACCCCGAGGCGGCGAGCACCGCCATCCCGAGCGCGGGCTCGGCGTGCTCGGGCAGCCATACCGGGCGGGCGAGGACGTCGGCGCGGAGCTGGCACCAGTAGCGGCTGCGCGTCGCGCCACCGGTCAGGCTCAGCCGCCCGTCGGTGGGCGCGCCGAGCCGGTCGAGATGGTCGAAGCACAGCCGCTCGACGTAGGCGACGCCCTGGAGCAGGGCGGCGAACTCATCGGCCTCGTCCGTCGGCCTGCCGAGCCAGAACCCGCGTGCCTCGGGCGCGACGAACGGAAAGCGCTCCCCGCGCGCGGTGAGCGGGTAGCTGAGGGCGCCGGCGGGCTCACGCTCGGCCGCCCGCCGATCGAGCGCGGCCAGCTCCCGATCCCCGAAGCGCTCGGTGAGCACGCCGCCGCCGACGCTCGAGGCGCCGCCCGGCAGCCAGCACCCGTCGGGCGAGCGGTGCGAGTAGACGGCGCCATCGGGATCGCGCAGCAGCCCGGGTGCCACCCCCTTGAGGACCAGCGTCGTCCCGAGGACCGAGTTCCAGCTCCCCACGCTGAGCGCCCCGGTCGCCAGCTGCGCCGCGCAGCCGTCGGTCATTCCGGCGATCACCGGCGTGCCCGCCGGGATGCCCGTCGCCGCGGCGCCGGCCCGCCCGACGGCGCCGAGCTCGGTGCCCGCGCGCACGACGTGCGGCAGCATCCCCTCGGGCACGCCGAGCCCGTCCATCACGTCCCGCGGCCACTCCTCGCGCAGCAGGTCGTAGCCGGTCTTCAGCGCGTGGCTGCCGTCGGTGGGCACCTCGCGCCCGACCAGCCGGCGGGTCACGAAGTCGACCTGGTGGGCGAGCCGGGCGTCGCGGGATCGGTGGGGCAGCTCCCGCAGCAGCCACAGCAGCTTGGGGAGCGCCCACGTCGGCTGGATCCGGTAGCCGAGCGTCTCCCACACCGCCGCCCCCGCCCGGCCGGCCCGCTCCGCCTCCTCCCCGGCCCGGGCATCGTCGTACATGAGCCCCGGCGAGAGCGGCTCGCCGGCGGCGTCGACGAACGCGATCGTGCCCGAGGTGCCGCAGATCGCCACGGCGCCGAGCGACGCCGGGCGCAGCTCTGAGGTGGCGCTCCGGCAAGCGACGGTGACGGCGTGCCACCACTGCTCGGGGTCCTGCTCGTGGCGTGGCCCGTCGCGGCGGCTGCTCAGCGGGTACGAGCCAGCGGCAAGGATCGTGCCGCTGCCGGACACGACCAGCGCCCGCACGCCCTGCGTACCGATGTCCACGCCCAGCCAACCGGTGCGATCGTCCACGCCGGGTGGAAGACTACGGCCAACATGCCGGAATCGAGATCAGGAGGCCATCAGCTGCAGGCGATCGTCTTCGACGTCGACGGCACCCTCGTCGACAGCGAGCGCGACGGCCACCGCGTCGCCTTCAACCGCGCCTTCGGGGAGGCCGGCCTGCCCGACCGGTGGGACGTCGGGCGCTACGGCGAGTTGCTCTCCGTCACCGGGGGCGAGCGCCGGATCAACGCGTACTTCGAGCGCCGGGGAATGCCCGAGGAGGAGCGGAAAGGCATCGCCAGGCGGCTGCACGCCCGCAAGACCGAGATCTTCACCGAGATGGCGCGCCGGGGTGAGATCGCGCCGCGCCCCGGCGTCGACCGGCTGCTCGACGAGCTCGACGACGCCGGGGTGCGCCTGGCGGTGGCGACGACGGGCACCGGCGCCTGGGTCCACCCGCTGCTCGAGCGGCTGTTCGGCCGCGGACGGTTCGAGGTCGTGGTGACCAGCGACGAGGCGCCGGAGCGAAAGCCCGATCCGTCGGCCTACCACCAGGCGGTGTCCGCGCTCGAGCTGCCGGACGGTGCGGTGGTGGCGATCGAGGACTCACTGAACGGGCTCCGGGCGGCGAAGTCAGCCGGCCTGGCCTGCGTGGTGGTGACCAACGATTACACCCGGGATCAGGACTTCGCCGGGGCCGACCTGGTCCTCGACGGCTTCGGCGACGCCGGCGCCCGCTGCCGCGTGATCGGCGATCCGCACGCGCTGGCGCCGCGCGGATACCTCGGCGCCGAGACGCTCCGCCGCCTCGCGGCGGCGCTTGACGCGTAGGATGAAGCCGATGCGCCCAGGCGACAACCCGAGGATGGGCCGATGAGCCAGAGGCTCGACCACGAAGCGGTCGTCGCCGCGCTGCAGGCGCGCCTGGGCGAGCACTGGACGGTCACGGTCCGCTCGGCCAGTCCCCAGGCGCCGTTGATCGCGATGTTCAGCGGCGCGCTGCAGAAGGCCGAGCCGAAGGACGACTCGCCCTCCGGCGAGACCGATTTCGTCTGGTACGTGGGGGACGGCGACAAGACCTTCGGAGCGTTCGCGATCCCCCACGAGGGCTTCCGCACCGCGGCGTGGGAGGCCACGCCGAAGGGTCCCGCGCTGATGGTCCAGTCGACGAACGTGCTCGTCGCGCTGTTCCCCCGGTCAGTCGAAGACGATTGATGCCGGCGGTTTGCGCGCGCCCCGATCGCCTCGCGCCGTCGCCGTCGCCGTCGCCGTCGCCGTCGCGGCGATCGGCCTCCGGCCCGGATCTGCCCGTGCCTTGATCGGTCCGATGCGACGGCGAGGACTGAGCGCGGTGCTGTGCGGGTTGCTGTCGACGATCTTCGCCATCGCCGGCGTTCCGTTCCGGGCGGCGGCCGAGCAGGCCTCCGAGCCTGGCTTGCCGGCGGCGGGGCAGCTCGACCTGGGGGCCAGCTTCAGCTGTGCGATCCTCGCCGGCGGCCAGGTCAGCTGCTGGGGCTACGGCGGCGAGGGCGAGCTGGGCCTTCCCGGCCTCAGCACGGTGGGCGCCACCGATACGCCGGCCTCGGTCGGGCCGGTGGACCTCGGCGCCGGAGACACGGCCACGGCGATCAGCTCCGGGAGCTATCACACGTGCGCGATCCGCCAGGACGGCAGCGTGCTGTGCTGGGGCTACGGCGGGAACGGGCGGCTGGGCTATGGCAACACCGCCGATGTGGGCGCCACGCAGGCGCCGGGCGCCGCCGGCGCGGTGGACCTGGGTCCTGGCCTGAGCGCCACCGCGATCAGCGCCGGCGACGGCTTCACCTGCGCGATCGTCGATAACGGCAGCGTGCGCTGCTGGGGCTACGGCAGCGAGGGCCAGCTCGGCCACGACAACGCGAGCAGCATCGGCGACGGCGCCACCCGCGGCGCCGGCGTCCCGGACCAGAGCGTCGCCTCCGCCGGTCCGGTGGATCTCGGCGCCGGCCGCACCGCGGTGGCGATCAGCGCCGGGGCGAGGCATGCGTGCGCGATCCTCGACGACGGGAGCGTGCGCTGCTGGGGCTGGGGAGTGTTCGGTCAGCTCGGCTACGGCAACACGCACGACGTCGGCGACGGCGGCTTCACCGCGGGCGTGCCGAATCCGAGCGTCGCCTCCGCCGGTCCGGTGGATCTCGGCTCGGGCCGCACCGCGGTTGCGATCAGCGCCGGCGTGCGGCACACCTGCGCGATCCTCGACGACGGGAGCGTCCGCTGCTGGGGCTCCGGCGTGGACGGCGAGCTCGGCTACGGCGCCACCACCAACGCCGGGGACACGCCGGCGAGCGTCCCGGCCGCGATGGGCCCGGTGAACCTCGGCCCGGGGCGCACCGCGGTGGCGATCGCCGCCGGCGACACGCATACCTGCGCGGTCCTCGACGACCACACCGTGCGCTGCTGGGGCTCCGGCGGCCACGGCCGCCTCGGCTACGGCAGCCAGAGCAACGTCGGCGATACCCCCAACGACACGCCCGGCGGGATCGGGCCGGTGAAGCTCGGGGCGGCCCGGAGCGCGATCGCGATCAGCACCGGCGCGAGCCACACCTGCGCCCGCCTCGACGACGGCAGCCTCCGCTGCTGGGGCAACGGCGCCAATGGGCGGCTCGGGTATTGCCGCGAGGCCAACGTCGGCGACACCCCGACCGCGACCCCCGACACGGCCGGGCCGGTCAACCTCGTGCCCGGCGACGGCGGTGAGGCGTGCCCGCCGCCGGCGGGCGGCGGCGCCGGCTCAGCACCGAGCGCCGTGGTCAAAGCGGCGGCTTACGCGGACGCGCTGCGAAGGCGGGGCTGGCGGGATTGCCGCGCCCGCCGGCGCCCCGGCGCTCGCCGGGTATGCGCGCGGTGGTGGGGCCGCACCCCGGGACGGATCACCGCCGTCAAGGCGATCGCGCGCGGGCGGACCACGATCGAGCTCGAGTTCGCCGCCCCCGGCACCGATGGCAGAGATCCGCCCGCCGCCACCCGGTATCTGGTCAAGCAATCCTCCCGGCCGATCGCCGGCCAGAGCGCCTTCCGGGCCGCCCCTGCGCTGTGCCACGGCGTCTGCCGCTTCCGCGTTACCGAGGTGGGCACGGGGATCGAGCTGATGGTCACCGGCCTGCGCCCGCACTCGACCTACTACTACGCGGTCGCCGCGCTCGACAACGTCACCGCCCGGCCCGGTCGCCGCTCGCGCGCGGTCAAGGCGAAGACGGCTTGATCCGCGGCGTGGTCGCGCGCGCGATCTCCTCCTCGCTCAGGCCCAGCTTCGCGAGTCCCGCGACCACGGCACGCGCATCCTCGGCGGGGAGCCTCGGCAGCAGGTGCGGCAGCACGATCGTGGCCACCCGTCCGGGTGGCCAGCCTCGGTGCTCGAGCGCGTCGACCACGAGCCGCAGCCCGTGGCGATCGAGGGCCGGAAGGTGCCGGTCGAGCCACGCCGGCGTGACATCCGCCGGTAGGGAGATCTCCGGATCGGGCTGCGCCGCCGCCTCAGGCGCCGCCGGCCGGGCGTCGGGCGCCGCCGGCCGGGCGTCGGGCGCAGGCGGCCGGGCGTCGGGCGCCGGGGGCCGCGCATGGGGCGCCGCCTGGTGCGGCATGTAGGGGAGGATGAGCTCGGCGAGCCGACGCTCGCTCCAGCCCTGGCGGCGCAGGTGGCCGACCGCCGACGCGGCCTCCGCCGGCGTGCTGGAGGGAAGGTTGACCGCCATCCAGCGACGGACGAAGCTCTCGGGGTACTCGCTCCGCATCCGCGCGCGCCGGCCCGGCCACCTCATACCCGTATCTTCCCAGGCCGCACTCTCCCGCGATCCGGCGTCAGCCCCCCGCCCCCCGGCGTCGCGCGAGCGTCGCGCGACATCGGGACGCCGGCCCCGGCCGCCGAGCGCTCCGGCGGGCCGCAGCCTCTACCCACCGGCCTCCCGGGTCGCGCGGACCAGCGCGTCGATCGCGTTCGCGTCGCCGTCGGCCGAGGCGACCGGGCGGCGGACCCGCTCGGCGCGGTCGATCCTGAGTCCCGGGAGCTCGCCGGCCACCTCGCCCGGCGTGAACAGAATCGCGGGATCCTGCGGGCCGCCACAGCCATCCGTGAGGTTGGTCGTGTCGTGTCCGACCACCAGCACCCGGCCGCCCGGCGCGACGGCCGCCGCGGCGCGGGCCAGGACCTCCCGTCGCTCGCCCGCGGGCAGATGCAGGTAGAGCACGGCGACCAGGTCGAAGGCGCCCGGCCGCGGCACGAACTCGAGCAGGTCGGCGTCGATCCACTCGACGCTGACTCCGCGCTCCGCGGCCAGCTGCGAGGCCTTGGCCAGGCCGACGTCGGAGAAGTCGACGGCGCTCACCGTCCAGCCCCACTCGGCCAGCCAGACGGCGTTACGCCCCTCGCCGCACGCCAGATCAAGCGCGCGACCCGGATCGAGACCCGCGACCTCGGCGATGAGGAAGCGGTTGGCCTCCGCCGTCCACACCAGCCCGCTGCCGGCGTAGCGGGTGTTCCACTGCTCGCGATCCATCATCGCGCGTGAAGATCGCGCTGGACGGGGCGGGTGTTCCGATGCTCGCGATCGATCACCGCGCGGCACGATCGCGCCGGACGAACAGGCCGACGAGGATCAGGCCGGCCAGCGCGATCAGCACGCCGCCGTAGCGCAGGATGTCTCGAGGCAGGCCGGCCAAGCGCGACGGGGTCGTGACGGCCACCGCGGCCTCGGCGATGTCCTGCTTCTGGGTCGCGGGCGTGCCCGCGCGGGTGTCGGTCCAGACGCCGAGCGCGAAGCGGTTCTGGGAGATCAGCCCCAGCCGGCTGCCGAGGTCGGGCAGCCCCTCCTTGGCGCCGTAGCCGATCCGGGAGGAGAACGGGCGACTCGAGAGCTGGACGGCGTGGGTGAAGGTCCGCCCGTGATCGAAGGAGGACTGCAGGGACGCCTCGTTGAGGACGTTCGCCGGATCGCGGCGGCGATCGTAGTAGAGGACGTCAAGCCGGCGGTCGGGAGCCACCGCGAGCTGGGGCGAGTACTGCGAGGTGCCGTCACCACGTGGGTTGTCGTTGACGCGCACCGGGCCCCGCCACCCGGGGGCACCGGGGCTCAGCGACCACAGCTCGACGTCGGCCGGAGCGTGGCGGGCGTCGTGGAAGGCGACATACACCCAGCCGGCTCGGTCGACCGCGATCGCGGGAAACGGGGGTAGGAACACGACGAAGCGGGAGATCGGGACGAGCCGGTCGTAGACCACCGACTCGCTCCAGGCGCTCCCGAGATCGACCGAGCGGGCCACCACGAGCGTGTAGGAACCGGGGTAGGGGGGACCGCCCTGGCCGTTGTGCTCGCCCTCGTAGTCGAGCTTGTCCTGGCCAATGTCCAGGTAGGCGACGTACACGTGGCCGCCCGGGCCCACCACCGGCGTCGGGCTGATCACGCGCTGACGGGCCGGGCTGCTCACACGCACAGGCTGACTCCAGCTCGCGCCGTAGTCCTCCGACCTGGCCGCCTCGATCGGGTTTCCCGTCTGGGTGAACTTGAGCTCGCCGAGGTCGTTGCCCACCGCCTGCAGCCAGGTCAGGTACAGCCGCCCCGGCCGGACCGGATCGGCGGCCAGGCGGACCTGGAACGCTCGCGGGCCCAGCACGCGGACCGGGCTCGAGAGATGGCGCCCGTCGTCCCGTGAGGTGGAGATCCACACGGCGTCCGGCGTGTTCCCGTTGCCCCTCAGCGTGACGAACACGAGGTACAGCACCCCGTCGGACGAGTAGGCCACGTCGGGGGCGAAGCACTTCGCCTGCTCGCCCTTCGGTGCCGGGATCGGCGACTGCGTCCAGGTGGCGCCGCCGTCGTGCGAGACGTCGAGCGAGCAGGAGAAGAAGGGCGTGTCGATGCGACTCGAGACGGCCAGATCGGACGGGCGGACCGGATCGCGCACGAGCGTCGGCGAGTTGTGGGCGCTGATGTCGCCGGGGACGAGCGCGCCGGGGTTGACCGGCTGGTCGTGCCCGGCGCGCCGCAGGCTCCCGCGCCGATCAAACCCGCCGGACACCAGCACGGCTCCGACGCCGGCCAGCAGCAGCGAGCAGCCGAGGATCGCGAACAGGCTCGAACCCGGCCGCCGGGAGCGGCGGCCGGGGTCCGATGCCTCGGGCCTCGATGCCTCGGTGGAGGCTGATCGGGGCCCCGCGCCGTTCGTCGCCGGCGCGGCGCTCGAGCGGACTTTCATCTAGCTGAATCCGCCACCCGGGCGATCCGCGTCAACCGGAGCGAGGAGCCCCTGGGGGCCGCCGCCTCCGCTCGAGCGGACCGTCGGGCAACGGAAGCCGCCTAGCGCCGGCCGCCGACTCGCGCCGCCGTGCGGCGACGGGACGCGGTGACGGCGAAGGCGCCGCCGAACAGGCCTGTCAGTCCGAGCGCGAGGATCAGGGCTCCGACGAGCACCTGCGAGCTCAGCCCGCCGCCCTGTGCCGACGCGTCGGCCTCGGCGGCTGACATGGGGGACTTCGCCGCAGCGTGGCTCCCGCTCCAAGCGGAGCTGGTGGCGCTCTGCGGGGCCGAAGCGGCGTGGTGCGTCGCGACGGGATGACGCGCAACGTGCGCCCGGTGCGCTCGGTGCGTGGCGTGCGCCCGGTGCGTGGCGTGCGCCTTCGCCGGCGCGACGGAGCTGGTGAACACCGACTGCCCGGCCTGCCGGGTGACGCCCGCTGTGGCGCCGTGGTTGCGGGCAACCAGCGCGGGAGATCCGTACACCGACGCTCCGCTGGGGGCGGCCGTGCCGCTCGCCACGCCGGAGCCGGAGTGCACCACGGAAGCGCTCGGGGAGCGCTGGCCGGCGCCCACCGGCGAGACGGCGCTGGAGGGCACGTGAGCCGGGGCGACGCTGGACCCGCTGGTCGATGCCGAGACGGTCGGAGCCACGACTGTGCCTGCGGGCGCCGTCGACGACGAACCGGTCGAAGGCGAGGAGACCGCCGGCGGAGCGCCGATCGGCGCCGTCGTCGCTCCCGAGCCGGCCACCGCGCCACTGGCGGGGGGAGCCGGAGGGGTGGAAGGCGTCCCGTAGTCCGGGGCGGAGCAGGCCCACGCAACGCTTGCCGTCGCCAAGCCAAATGCCGCCAGGGCCAAGATCGAGAACCAGATACTGCGGATCGACCTACTCATGGAAACCTCACTTTCCTCGCCCGGAATGCGAGCGTGTCCTTCATCGCATGGCGCAGTGCGATGAGCATAGCATGTGCCCCGCGCAGATACCACCCGCGTCGGCTCACGCCGGGGCCCGCGCCGGCTCCGCCGCCAGCGCCTCGATCTCGCGGGCGCTCAGCGTCTCCGACTCGAGCAGCGCCAGGGCGATCCGGTCAAGCGCGTTCCGAGATGCCCCCAGCGCCTCGCGGGCTCGAGCCTCGGCCTGACCGACGAGCCGGCGCGCCTCGGCATCGATCGTGCGCGCGGTCTCCTCCGAGTACGAGATGGTGCGACCGTTCTCGTCGGCCTCGGCGGAATAGCCGATCGGCCCCAGCGCGTCGCTCATGCCCCACTCGCTCACCATCAGGTGGGCGACGCGCCCCACCTGCGCCAGGTCACTGGCTGCGGCCGAGCCCGCCTGGCCGATGATCAGCTTCTCGGCGCCGCGACCTCCGAGCAGGATCGCCATCTCGTCGATCAGTCCCGCGCGCGAATAGACCATGCGGTCGTGGCTGTCGCTGAGCCACGCGCGACCGAAGTCGCCGCCCGAGGGGATGATGCTGATCATGTGCGGCAGCCGGCCGCCCGGGAGCGCCCGCGCGACGACGGCGTGGCCGGCTTCGTGGTAGGCGACCATCCGCCGCTCCTCGTCGGTGAGCACGTGCGCGCTGGCGATGCCGATGGTCGCCCGCTCGACTGCCGACTCGACCTCCGCCATCGAGATCTCGGCCTTGTGGCGCCGGGCGCTCAGCAGCGCCGCCTCGTTCATCACGTTGGCGAGGTCGGCCCCCGACAGGCCGCGGGTGATCCCCGCCACGGCGTCGAGATCGACGCCCGGACCCAGCCGCTTGCGCCCGACGTGGACCTCGAGGATCGCGCGCCGGCTCGCCCGGTCCGGCAGACCGAGCGTGATCGTGCGATCGAACCGGCCGGCGCGCACGAGCGCGGGGTCGAGGATCTCGGCGCGGTTGGTCGCCGCCATCACGATCACCCCGTCGCGCTGGCGGAAGCCGTCGAGCTCGATCAGGATCTGGTTGAGCGTCTGCTCGCGCTCGCGGTTGCCGTCGACCGACACTCCCCGCCGGGCGCCGATGGCGTCGATCTCGTCGATGAACACGATCGCCGGCGCCAGCGCCCGTGCCTGCCCGAACAGGTCGCGCACCCGGCCGGACCCCTCGCCGACGAACACCTCGGTGAACTCGGTCGCGGCGACGGTGAAGAACGCCGCATTCGATTCACCGGCGACCGCCCGGGCCAGCAGCGTCTTGCCGCAGCCCGGCGGCCCGACGAGCAGGAACCCCCGGGGGAATCGCGCTCCGATCTCGGAGAAGCGGCTCGGATCGCTGAGGAAGTCCTTGATCTCGGCGAGCTCGGCGAGCGCCTCCTCGCTGCCGGCCACGTCGGCGAAGGTCACGCGCTCGGCGCCCAGCGCCTGCTGGCCCATCGAGCGGTCGCGCACGGCCAGCCGGCGCTGGCGCTCGGGCGCCTCGAGGATCCGCGTCAACGCGCCGTTGAGGTCGTACTGCAGGATCTCGGCCTGGCCGGCACGCGCCGCGAGCAGCGCCGCCTCGTTCATGACGCTCTCGAGGTCGGCGCCGGTCAGGCCGATCGCGCGGCCGGCCACGGCGCGCAGGTCCACGTCGCCGGCGAGCGGCTTGCCCTGGGCGTGGATCGCCAGGATCTCCGCGCGGCCCGCCTCGTCGGGTCGGTCGACCGAGATCGCGCGATCGAAGCGGCCGGGACGCAGCAGCGCAGGGTCGAGGTCATCGGGCCGGTTGGTCGCGGCGACCACGATCGTGCCCTGCACCGGCGAGAAGCCGTCCATCTCGGTGAGGATCTGGTTGAGCGCCTGCCCCTGCTCCTCCCCGGAGCCCTCGCTAAGCGCCGGCCCGGACCGGCGGCGGCGACCGACGGCGTCGATCTCGTCGATGAACACGATCGCCGGCGCGTTCTCGCGCGCCTGCTTGAACAGCTCCCGCACGCGCGCGGCGCCGACGCCGACGTACATCTCGACAAAGTCCGACCCGGAGATCGAGTAGAAGGCGGCGCCCGACTCGGCGGCCAGCGCGCGGGCCAGCAGCGTCTTCCCGCAGCCGGGCGGCCCGTACAGCAGCACTCCGGTGGGGATCCGGGCGCCGAGCTCGGTGAATCGGCGCGGATCGGAGAGGAACTCCGCGAGCTCCCGCAGCTCGGTGACCGCGTGCTCTTGCGCCGCCACCTCGTCGAAGCCGGTGACGGCGGTCCCGTCGCTCGACTTCCGCGCGCCACTCGCGACCCCGAACAGCCCGGTCCCGCGCCGGTAGGAGTAGATGAAGTAGACGAACACGGCGATCAGGATCAGCGTCGGCAGCAGGATCGAGAGCGGACCGACAAGGCTCTTGCCGAACTGCTGATCGATCGAGAACGGGACCTTGCCCACGAGCAGCGCGTCGACCAACTGGACGCGGCTGGTCGTTTCCCTGAGGTACGGCGTGTTGAACGCCGCCCGGCCGCCGCCCGCGCGCCGGTAGTCGCCGACGACGTAGGAGTCGACGTCGAGGATCCGAGCGCTGGTGATCCGATGCGACTGCACGAGGCTGACGAACGTCGAGTACGGGAGCTTGCGCCCGGTGACGTGCGGGCGGGAGACCGAGATCACCTGCGCGTAGCCGAGCACCAGGACCACGATCAGCAGGCTCGTCCAGAAGCCAGGCGAGCGCAGGCGCCGCGCGCCGGCCCAGGAGCGCCTGCGGCGGGAACGTCGGGGGAGGCTGGGGCGCTGGCTCACCTAGTCGACAGACTACAAGCGGCTCAGGCCGCCGCGCCGATGCCGGTGAGGCGCTCGGCGAGAGCGACGAGCGCCAGCACGCCGGGAGCGTCGGCGTCGACGTCGATCGCGGCGCGGCCGACGCGGTCCGCCTCGGCGATCGCCGGCTCGTCGGGCACGACGACGAGCTCCGGCGGGTCGCCGACCCCGGCGAGGATCGCGGCGAGCTCGTCGTCGTCGCGGACGCGGTTGGCGACCACGATCACGCGGATCGCACGGTCGCCGGCCAGCTCGGTCGCCTGGCGGGCGACCTCGATCGACTTCGCCGTCGGCTGCGCCACGACGAGGACCACGTCGGCCTGCCCGGGCGCCAGACGCATCAGCGTGCTGAGGCCGGCCTCGAGGTCGCCGATCACGATCAGCTCCGGCTGCTCGAGCTCGCCGAGCAGCGACTCGGCCGAGACCCCGCAGCAGCGGCAGCCCGGGTTCGCGGTGTCGATCCGCGAGGCGAGCAGGAGTCGCACGCCGTCCGGGGCGTCGTGACCGAACCGCTCGACGACGCCGGCCGTCGAGCGCTCGTGCGCCGTCTCGCCCGTGGCGAGGCCCTCGCGGGCTGCCACCAGCCGCTCGGTCTCCTCGGGGCCGACCCCGAGCGACACGCCGAGCATCGGGTTGGTGTCGGCGTCGAGCGCGAGCACCCGATGACCAGCGCGGGCAAGGGCGCGGGCGACGGTTCCGCACACCAGCGTCTTGCCGACGCCTCCCTTGCCCGCGACGAGGATCTTCATCTCAGACGAGACTACGGGCGGCGAGGCGCTCAGTCAACTGCTCGATCGCTCGCACCACCGGCCCGTCGGGCGCGACATCGAGCAGCGCGACGCCCTGCAGCTCCGCCGTGCGCACGCCCTCGTCGAACGGCAGCGCCGCGAGCACGGGCAGGCCCAGGAACGCTCCCACGCGCGGGGCGTCGTCCGGCCCGCTCACCTTGTTGACGACGAGCGAGACGCCGACGCCGGGCCGGGCAGACGTGACGATCCGGGCGATCCGGCGCGCGGTGAGCAGCGACTGCCAGGTCGGCTCGGCCACCAGCACGAACCGCTCGGCGTACGGGGCCCAGTCGTAGGCCGCCTGGTAGGAGCCCGCCGGGAGGTCCCCGACCAGGACCCAGTCGCGCAGCGCCGGCGCAGAGCCGAGGCCGTGGACGGTCATCCAGAACGCGTTGATCGCTCCCATCAGCGGCGGGCGTCCCCGGGGGCCGCTCTTGCCGGCCTGGAGCAGCCGCACGCCGTCTGGGGCGGGCGTCGAGTAGCGCTGCACGGCTCGAACGGGACCCACCCCGTCGACGAAGCGCCAGCGCATGTCGGCGCCGCGGCGAACCGCGGCCTCGAGTGGCGGAGCCGCCGGCGCCTCTGCGCCCAGGCTGAAGGCGAGCCCGGGCACGGGGTCGGAGTCCAGCGCCAGGACGCGGCGACCCCGGCGGGCCAGCAGCCGGGCGAGCGTCCCCGCCACCAGCGACTTCCCCGCCCCGCCCTTGCCGACCACCGCGAGCCTCATCGGCGGACCCTACCGCCTCGGCCCCCGGGCGTCACGAGTAGGCTCTCGCCAGTGTTGAGAGCCGTCCTCGCCACCGTGCTGCTCGCGATCGGCATCGCCGGCTGCGGCTCAGCCGCCGGGGCCCCGTCGGCTCCCGACCGCGCGACGCTGAAGCGCATCGACGGGGCGCTGTCGGCGCTGACCCAGTTGCAGGGCCAGATCAACCTCGCCCCCCAGGTGCACTCCGCCAGCCCCTACGTGAAGACCAACGGGCCGCTGATCGACCAGTTCGACCGGCGCTCGCAGCAGCTCGACCACGAGATCGGTGCCCTGCGCGCCCCGGCCGCCGCACAGATCTATGCCCCCCTGGGCACGGCCATCGCCACCCAGGCCAGGGACATGAAGTCGTTCCTGAGCTCGGTCACCGCCGGCGACGCCAGGAGCGTCGGGCGGCTCTACGCGCGGGTGAACCGGGACGAGCTACGGGTCAACCGGGTCGCCGTCCAACAGTTCCCCAAGGCCCGCGCGTACGCGGTGAAGCTGAGCGGCAGCGGCTGAGGCTTCAGCGGGTAGGCTTCACGGGGACGACGTGGCGCCGGCGAGCAGCCATCCCGCGAGCTCGTCGATTGCCCGCACCGCGGCGCCGTCAGGATCGTGGTCCAGCGGCGCGCAGCCTCGGCGCTCTGCGGTGAGCAGCCGCTCGTCGTAGGGGACGATGGCCGCCACGGCGATGCCCGTCGACGCCGCCAGGGCGCGGACGGCCTCGAGCTCCCGCTCCTCGCGGACCTTGTTGGCGATCAACGCCAGTCGGTCGGGGCGCAGCTGCCGGGACAGCCCGATCATCCGCCGCCCGGTCTCCAGCGAGCGCAGGTACGGCTCGACGACGACGAGGATCGTGTCGGCGTGGGCGGCCTTGCTCTGCGCGAAGTGCTCGAGCGAGGACTCGATGTCCAGCAGGCAGACGTCCTGGCCGGCCGGCGATGCTGCGGCGAGCAGGCTACGAACCGTAGCGTGGAGGATGCCCAGTCACCCGGCGCCGGCCTCGTGCTCGGGCGCCATCGCCAGCAGGGTCACGCCATCGGGACCCTGGAGGCCGTGCGCGGCGCACACCTCGGCGAGCGGCTTGGTCAGCCGGTACTCCCCCTCGACGTGTTCGAGCAGCGCCCGCGAGAGCCCGGGCACGGCCGCGATCCGCTCGGGGGCGATCCCCAGGGTGAGCGCGAGGTTGGGGTTCGGATCGCCGTCGATCGCCAGCACGTTCGACCCGCGCCGGGCGAGCAGACGCGCCAGCGTCCCCGAGATCGACGTCTTCCCCACTCCCCCCTTGCCCACGATCGCGAGCTTCATCGCGGGTCGATCCTACCAGGGCGATCAGCCCGAAAGGCGGCACGGCGATTCCGATGCTCAGCCGGTGTCACCGCCTGATTCGCCGATCCCGGGGGGCACGTCGGCGCCCTCCAGCTCGCTGACGTGGCGGGCGCTGCCATCGGCCATCACGAGCCACGTCTCGCCGTCGCGCGCCGCCGCGCCGGCGGTCTCCACCCCGAGCGCGGCCGCCGCGAGCAGATCGCCGGCGATCCGATGCACGTCGCGAACCACGCCGATGTTGAACAGCGATCGGATCTCCGTCGTGACGTCGCCGTCCCCGGCCCGGAGCACCACGCGCAGGTCCTCGCGCACGGCGAGCGCCGCGACCGTGATGGCGATGTTCTCGCCATCGTCGGAGGTGATCGCCGCCAGCGCCCGCGCGCGGTCGAGGCACAGTCTGGCCAGCAGCGTGCGCTCGGTCCCGGACCCGATCACCACCGGGATCCTGGCGTCGCGGGCAAAGCCCACTGCCTGAGCCGACGGGTCCCGTTCGACGGCGACGACCCCGATCCCGAGGCTGCGCAGGAGCAGGCACAGGCGCAGCCCGACCTGGCCGAGGCCGACGACGACGACGTGGTCGGAGCGGGGGATCGCCCGGCGTCCGACGATCCCCGTCAGGCGGCGATCGAGCAGGTGGTTGATGATGCCGGCGGTGAGGATCGCCACGAACCCGAGCGACGCCAGCATCAGCAGCGCCGCGAACAGCTTGTTCCCCCCACCGGCTCGGTCGACGCCCGGATTGGAGGCGACCGTGAGGAGCGCCTTGGTGGCGTCGTAGAACGCGTCGATTGGCCCCTGATGGAGCGCCACGCCCGACACCACGGCGTCGAGGGCGAGGATCGTCAGGAAGCCGCCGAGCCCGGCGACGAGGAACCGCGCGTTGAGATCGAAGGGGCGGAACGCGCCACGGATCTCGTGGAGCGCACGGACCAGCCGGCTCCGGCGCCCGATGCGCAGCGGGACGACCTCGATGCCCTCGCCGGCCTCACGGACGCCGGCGAGACCGCCGGGGAGCTGCGCGAGCGATTCGAGGCCCTCGGCGATGCACGGCCCGGCCAGCGTGGTGGCCACGGCATCGGCCATCGACGTGACCTGGCAGCTCGGCACCGCCTTGTGAAGCTGACTGGCGACCGTGCGGTTGAAGACGGTGACGATCAGCCGCCGGCCGGGGCGAGCGTGCTCGACGACGAGCGCGATCCGGAGCACCTCGATGTCGTCGCGGGAGACGACCATCGTCACGTCGACGTCCTCGGTCAGCGCCGACGCGATCTCGCGGTCGTTGGGCCGGCGCAGCCGGCGCACCTCGGCGCCGGCGCGGACCAGGGCGAGCTCGACCGAGCGGGGAAGCGCCCCGTCGCCGATCAGCAGCACCGAGCGCGCCGTGATGGCTGCGGCGGGGGGATGCTCGATGCGGGTCAGCGTACGCCACCGACGCAGTGGCGTACGTTCGGGCACGTGCGAGCGGCCTTCGCGGGCGCCCGAGCAACGGCCGGCGGCACGGTTACCCGCGCTCGCCGCCGGGTTTGCTTCCGTCACGGCACGCTGCAATCATCCGCTGTCGATGAAGGGCCCGGCGCAAGATCACGACGCCTACATCGGCTTGCCGGATCCCGCCACCGTGGCCGCCGCCCGGCCGGCCGATCATCCGTACGACTTCGGCTTCGTGACCGGCATGGGCCGACTGCTGATGGCGCACCCGCGGATCGGGGCGAGGTTCCAGGCGCTGTTCGCGGAGATCATGTTCGCGCCGGGCGCACTCGACCGCCGCGAGCGCGAGATGGTCGCTGCGGTCGCGGCCTCGGCGCAGAGCTGCTTCTACTGAACGACCTCTCACGCAGAGTTTCTGCGTGCCGAGGGGGGCGAGGACGAGACCGCAGCGGCGATCCACCGCGGGCATTGGTCCGACGCCGGGCTCTCGCCGCGTCACCGCGCCCTGTGCGAGGTCGCCGAGAAGCTGAGCGCCGAGCCGCTGAGCGTCGGTCCCGCGGACTGGGCGTCGCTGCGCGCGGTCGGGCTCGACGACGAGGCCTGCCTCGAGCTCGCCCACGTCGTCGGGGTGTTCAACCACCTGACGCGGCTGGCCGACGGCTTCGGGCTGCGCGTGGACCCGGCGACGCTGGCGGCGGCCGCTGGGGGTCCGCCGCTCAGGCGGCCGAGCGAGACTTCCTGAGCACCCGGGTGTCGTCGGGCAGTCGGCGGGTGATCCGCTCGGCATCGAGGTGCTCGAGCAGCGCCTGGGCGTACTTGCGCGAGGTCCCCAGCTCGTCGCGCAGGCGCGAGAGCGTGATCGCGCCGTCGGCCTCGATCACCCGCTCGACGAGCGCACGGACGGCGGCGATCGCGTCGGCGTGGGCGTACATCGATCGCCCGATGCGGACCGCCCGACCGGCGGACTGGAGCCCCGGCAGGTGGCGGACGTCGTCACCGAGCTCGGCCGCCGACGGCGGCTCGTGCCCGGCGGCGCGCAGGCGCTCCTCGAGCGCGAGCGTCGCGGCGTCGAGGGCGAGCCGCGGCGGCGCGGCGGGCGGCGGCGCGGCGGGCGACGCGTCGGAGGCCGGGCCGGCACGCGCCGCGGCCGCCTCCGGCGGAGACCGGCGACCCCCCGCCGCGGCGTCGATGATCACGCCGCCCCCGAGCGTGTCCGGGGGGCTGATGCGGCGCACCACGAGATGATCGCCGACGGCGGCGAGGAGCGGGCGCTCGGTCCGCAGCTGCCAGCGATCCCCCCCGAGCGACACGGCGCGAGCCGGCGTGTGCCGGGTGCCGTGGTGCAGCTGCACGCGCTCCCGGTCGTGCAGCGGCTCGTCCAGCACCAGCCGGGCCTCGAGCCGGAAGGTGACGGCCGGTCCGGCGCCCGCGGAGGCGAGCACGTCGCCGCGCGCCACCTCGCGCCGACCCACACCGGCGAGGTTCAGGGCGACGCGCTGGCCGGCGGCCGCGGCCTCGACCGGCCGATCGTGCACGTGCACGGCGCGTACGCGCACCGAGGCGGAGCCGGGGAGATGGATCAGGCGATCGCCCCGGCGCACCACGCCGGACCACAGCGTGCCGGTGACCACCGTGCCGGCGCCCTTGATCGTGAACACGCGATCGATGTGCAGCACCGGCCCGCGCTCCGGACCGGTCCGGGCCGGGAGGCTCGCGGCGACGCGCTCAAGGGCCGCGGCGACGTCGTCCACCCCCTCACCGGAGCGTGGGGAGCAGGCGACGACCTCAGCGCCGGGCAGCAGCTCCGCGGCCGCCGCGGCGGCCGGGCGGGGATCGGCCAGGTCGGCCTTGGTGATCGCCACCACCCCGCCGGTCACCTCGAGCGCCGCGAGCACGCGGATGTGCTCGATCGTCTGGGGCATAACTCCGTCGTCGGCGGCGACGACCAGCAGGAACAGGTCGATCCCGGTGGCCCCGGAGACCATCACGCGGATCAGCCGCTCGTGGCCGGGGACGTCGATGAGCGACAGCCTCCGGCCGCTCGGCAGCCGCAGCTGCGCGTAGCCGAGGACGATCGTGATCCCGCGCGCCTGCTCCTCCGGGAGCCGGTCGGTGTCGATGCCGGTGAGCGCCTTGACGAGCGCAGTCTTGCCGTGGTCGATGTGCCCGGCGGTCCCGACGGCCAGCGGAGTCGTCGCCTCGCTCATCCCCGCGCCTCCGACACCGCCCGGACCACCTCGTCGAGCTCGTCGTCGCGGAGTGTTCGCGGATCGAGCAGCAGCCGGCCGTGCTGGATCCGGGCGAGCACCGCCGGGTCGCCGGACCGCAGCGCGCGAGCGAGCGCATCGACCCCTCCGGCGCCTCCGTCCAGCGCGACCACCGGCCCGCTCAGCTCGAGCAGCGGCAGCGCGCCCCCGCCGACGCGGCCGACGCCGGCGACGATCTCCGCGCCGAGCGCGCCGGCCAGCCGGTCGGCGCGATCGCGCAGCTCCTCGTCCGACGCGGTCAGCATCGACAGCACCGGCAGCTCGCGGCGCGCCAGCTCGGGGTCGCGGTACAGCGCGAGCGTCGCCTCCAGCGCGGCGAGCGAGAGCTTGTCGATGCGCAGCGCCCGGGCCAGCGGATGGGACCGGGCCGCCTCGATCGCCTCGCGCCGGCCGACCAGCAGCCCGGCCTGCGGACCGCCGAGCAGCTTGTCGCCCGAGAAGCACACGATCGCGGCCCCCGCGCGGACCGAGCGCCGCACCGGCGGCTCGCCCTCGAGCCCGGCCGGCTCGTCGTCGAGCCTGCCCGAGCCGACGTCGTCGATCACCGGCACGGCGAGCGAGCACAGCGGCTCGATCCCAACCTCCTCGACGAACCCGATCGTGCGGAAGTTCGAGGCGTGAGCCCGCAGCACGGCGCCGGTCCCGGGGCCGATCGCGTTGCGGTAGTCGGCCAGCCGGGTCCGGTTGGTCGTGCCGACCTCGACCAGCCGGGCACCGGCCTGAGTCACCACCTCGGGGATGCGGAAGCCGCCGCCGATCTCGATCAGCTGCCCGCGCGAGATCACCAGCTCGCGACCGCCAGCCAGGGCCGCGGCCGCCAGCAGCACGGCGCCGGCGCAGTTGTTGACGGCGATCGCCGCCTCGGCGCCGGTCAGCTCGCACAGCAGTGCGGCCACGTGCTCGTGGCGCGAGCCGCGCTCGCCGGTGGCCAGGTCGAGCTCCAGATTGCTGTAACCGGCGGCGGCGCGCGCGACGGCGCGGCGCGCGGCGCCCGACAGGGGCGCGCGGCCGAGGTTCGTGTGGAGGATCACCCCGGTGGCGTTGAGGACGCGACGCAGCGAAGGTCGCAGGCGCTGGCAGGCGCGCTCGACCAGGTCGACGTCATCGGCGGCGCCGGCCAGCAGCTCCGCACGGCGCGCGACCAACGTCGCCCGCGCCACCGCGACGGCGAGCCGGTCGACGGCGGGAAGATGACGGAGCGCCTGACGCGCCGCTCCGTCATCCCCCCCCGGCCGGTTCATGTCGGGGAGGCGGAGCGACGAAGGAGTCGAACCTTCCCACCGCGGGATCGCCGCGGCTCGCCGGCTTTGAAGGCCGGATGGGGCACCGGCCCCGGCCGCTCCGGTCGGCGACTATAGAACCTGGATCGCACCCGGCGGTCCCTCGAGCATCCGCCCGATGACGACGCCGTCGAGCTCGGCGGCGCGCTCGCCCGGCAGCGCCACGAGCAGGCCGCCGGAGGTGGTGGGATCGCACACGAGCGCCCGGTAGGCGTCGCCGACTCGCGGATCGAACACCCTGAACGTGTCGGCGTGTCCCGGTTGCGTCGCCCGCCGCCCGAGACCCCGACGCCATCGCCGAGCGCCTCCAGGGCGCCGGGCAGCGCCGGGACGTCGTGCGCCCGGACCTCGGCCGCGAGGCCGCTCTCGCGCGCCAGGTTGTGCAGGTGGCCGAGCAGCCCGAAGCCGGTGACGTCGGTCGCCGCCCCGGCCTCGGCGCCGAGCGCCTGCTTGCTCGCGGCCGCGTTCAGGGTGACCATCGTCTCGACCGCCGCCGCGAGCTCCACGCCGCCGGCCGCTCCGCGCTTGCCCGCGGTCGTCAGGGCGCCGACCCCGAGCGGCTTGGTCAGGACGAGCACGTCGCCCGCCCGGGCTCCGGCGTTGGTGAGCATCCGGGACGGATCGACCGTGCCGGTGACGGCGAGCCCGTACTTGGGCTCCGGGTCGTCGATCGAATGGCCCCCGACGATCGCGCAACCCGCCTGCGCGGCGATCGTCAGGCCGCCCTCGAGGATCTGCCGGAGCACGTCGCCGCCGAGCTGCTCGAGCGGGAACGCCACCAGGTTCAGCGCCGTCAGCGGCGTGCCGCCCATCGCGTAGACGTCGGACAGCGCGTTGGCGGCGGCAATCCGCCCGAAGTCGAACGGGTCGTCGACGATCGGCGTGAAGAAGTCGACGGTCTGCACCAGCGCCAGATCGTCGCGCAACCGGAACACCGCCGCGTCGTCGCCCGTGGCCGTCCCGACCAGCAGCCGCGGCTCGTGCGGGATCGCGAGCCCGCGCACGATCGGCCTGAGCTCGGCCGCGCCCAGCTTACAACCGCAACCGGCCCCGTGGGAGAGCGAGGTGAGTGATACGGACACCGGCGTCGAAGGTTAGGTCACCGAGCTCGGCGGTACCCGGCCCACGGCTATGGTTGGGTCGTGGCCATCGATCAGCTCCGGACGCTCGACGGGCTCGTGTCCGCCGCGGCCGAGACGATCACCCGGCTCGAGCCCCGCGCGGCTCTCGCGGCCGCGGCGGCGGACGGGCTGATCGTCGACATCCGCTCGCACGACGCCCGCGAGCTCGGCGGAGTGATCCCCGGGAGCCTCCATGTCCCGCGGAGCGTGCTCGAGTGGCGAGCCGCCCCGGACAGCCGCTGGCGCAACCCCTACATCGGCGGCCTCGACCAGCCGCTGATCCTGATCTGCGACCACGGCTACTCGTCGATCCTCGCCGCCGCGAGCCTGGTCGGGCTCGGGTTCGCGCGGGCCGGCGACGTGATCGGCGGCTACAAGGCCTGGAAGGGCTGCGGCCTCGCGACCGCTCGCAGCCGCCGGCGGCCCGCTCCCCGGCGGCCTGCCGGGCATGGCTCCCCCGGAGCCGCCGGGCGAGTGCGCCTCGCTCCCGATCACGTCGCGTCCGCCCGGAGCCGCCTGAACACCTCGAATGGGGGCAGCGAGCGCGCGCACTTGCGGGCCGTGTCGAGGAAGCCGCGGAGCAGCGCACGATCGTCGTCGCGGCGCCAGAGCATCAGCAGCGTCGCCGTCACCGGATCGCCCTCGAGCGGGACGAACGCCACCCCGGGATGGCGCATCTGGCTGAACGACGCCATGTGCATGCCGACGCCGACGCCCGCGCCGATCAGGCTGAACAACGCCAGCGGGTCGGGCGCCTCCTGCACCTGGGTCGGATACAGGCCGCGCTCGTGGAACGCCTCCAGCTGCTTGTCGACCAGGCCCGGGACGATCGCGTGGGCCAGTGCGACGAACGGCTGCTCGGCGAGCTCGGCGAGCGACACCGCCGTGCGCCGGGCGAGCGGATGGTCGCAGGCGACGATCGCCACCATCGGCTCGTCCATCAGCGGCTCGACCTCGATCGCGCGCCGCCCCACCAGCCACTGCGCGAAGGCGAGGAACGAGACGTCGAGCCGGCGCTTCTGGAGCGCATCGACCTGGACCGTGGGCGGCGCCGTCGAGATCTCCAGACACACGTCAGGCGCGCGGGCGCGGAAGGCGCGGACGACCGCGGGAACGAGCGCGTTGTAGGCCCAGAAGGTGGTACCGAGCGACAGCTGGCCGAGCTCACCGCGGGCCGCGCGCCGACCGTTGGCGACGGCGCGGTCGGCCTGGTCGACGGTGAGGCGAGCCTCCTCGGCGAAGATCCTGCCGGCGGCGGTGGGCTCGATCGGACGGCTGTGGCGATCGAACAGCTCGACCCCCAGCTCCTGCTCGAGCCGGCGGATCTGCTGACTGAGGCTCGGCTGGGCTACGCGCAGTCGCTTCGCCGCCCGGCCGAAATTGCCCTCCTCGACGACGGCCAGGAACGACCGCAGGTGCCGCAGCTCGATTTGCATAGCTCAGGAACTATAATATGAGCTCCGCGTTTCGGCTGGACAATCTCGTCGGATCTGGTTACGGTGGCGCCCATGGGCGGATTGAGGTGTGCTCTGGCGCGCCGCGAACGAGGTGCGGCAGGGTCGCACGACGCGTCGTGTGGCTCGGTTCGACTCGTGGCGAGCTCGTTCGCGCTCGGGATCGCGCTCGCCGCGACGTTCGCTGCGTCCGCGGTGGCCTACGTCGCGCCGGTGAGCATCTCGCCCAACGTCCAGGTCGCCACGCGCGACCCGGCTCAGCCGAGCGTCGACTTCCGCTCGCCCGTGGTCGTGATCAACCCGACCAATCCCAAGGACGTCGTGGTCGCCTCACGCAACGACCAGCCCGACTACTTCTGCCACATCAACTACTCGTTCGACGGCGGGGCGACCTGGGCCGCCGCGACGGGGACCGGCCCGACGTTCCCGGACCCGCCGATGCCGGTCGGCAAGACCACGCCGGGCACCTGCTGGTCACCCGGGGCCGCGTTCGACGCCCAGGGCAACGTATACGTCGTCGCGCAGGATCGCCCGACCGGCGGCGGCCCCCCGCAGACGATCATCGTGTGGAAGTCGACGGACGGAGGGCGGACGTTCGGCGCGCCGGTCACGATCCCGGCGAGCACAACCTCCGGGTTCTCGGTCCAATCGGACATCGCCGTCGACACACATCCGGGCAGCCCCCACTTCGGCCGCATCTACGTGACCTGGCACGAGTTCCCGATGCATCAGAACCTCTACGCCCAGCTCGTCTACTCCGACGACGGCGGCGCGACCTGGTCGGCGGCGACGAACCAGAAGCTCCCGGGGCCGACCGGGCGCAGCGAGGCGATTCCGGAGCTCGCGGTCGCGCCCGACGGGACGGTGTACGACCTCGTCAAGGGGGAGAGCCCGTTCGGCGCGGGCACCGACTGCGTGGGGATCGGGTTCGGCACGATCCCGGCGGGTGGCACCGACTGCCCGCTCCTACTTCTGCGCTCGAGCAACGGCGGAGTCAGCTTCGACGGGGACCCGGTCACGGTCGGCGTCGCTCACTACGCCGACGACGCCGTCGGTGAGGAGCCGTCGATCGTCGTGACGCCGAGCGGAACCGTGCTGGTCGCCGCGACCGCCGTTCCCAATCCCGCGCCCGCGGGTTGCTCGGCGAGCCTGCAGGCCGTGGTCTACCGCTCCGCCGACCGCGGCCAGACCTGGAGCCCGCCCCGAGCCCTGAACGACGACGCCTGT
>JBBSFX010000040.1:0-26300 GCA_038254735.1 Solirubrobacterales bacterium | reverse complement strand
TTCTCCACCGCGGAGGACAACCAGCCGAGCGTCGAGATCCACGTGCTCCAGGGCGAGCGGGAGATGGCGAACTACAACAAGTCGCTGGGCAAGTTCCAGCTCACCGGCATCCCGCCGGCGCCGCGGGGGATCCCGCAGATCGAGGTCGCCTTCGACATCGACGCCAACGGCATCCTCAACGTGTCGGCCAAGGACCTCGGCACCGGCAAGGAGCAGAAGATCGAGATCAAGGCGGGCTCCGGCCTGGCCGACGACGAGATCAAGCGGATGGTGTCTGACGCCGAGTCCCACGCCGAGGACGACAAGCGCCTGCGCGAGCTGGCCGAGGCCCGGAACAACGGCGAGAACGCCGCTTACCAGGCCGAGCGGCAGCTCAAGGATCTCGGCGAGGCCGTCGACGCGTCCTCCAAGGCGGAGATCGAGGCGGCGATCAAGGTCGTGCGCGACGTGCTCAGCACCGAGGACGCACCCGACATCAACGCCAAGACCGAGGCGCTCCAGGCGTCCTTCCACAAGGTCTCCGAGGCGATGTATCAGCGCGCTCAGGAGCAGCAGGCGTCCGGGCCCGACGGCGGCGCCGGCGCGTCCGGCAACGGCGCCCACGCTGAGGGGGACGTGGTCGACGCCGAAGTTGTGGACGAGAGCAAGTAATGGCTCCTGATCCGTTTGGCGCGCCTCCGGGGGGTCGGCCACCGGCCCCGGCGACCGACGATGCGCCACCGGCCCCCGCGACCGACGACGCGCCACCGGCCCCCGCGACCGACGACGCGCCCGCGACCGACGACGCGCCGCCGGCCGCCTCGGCCGAGGCGGACCTCGTGGGCGCCGCGCCTCCCGGCGAGGGCGCGAACGGCACCGGGGTCCCCGAGTCCGAGAGCGCCGTGGACGCGGCGGGGCCGGTGGACCCGGCGCCGGCGGCGCTCCGCGAGCAGGCGGCCCGGGCCGAGGAGTACCTGGCGCTGGCGCAGCGGACCAAGGCCGACTTCGAGAACTACCGCCGCCGGGCGGTGCGCGACGCCGCGCTGGCCCAGGAGCGGGGGGTGGCGAAGCTGGCCAAGGAGCTGCTGCCGGCCGTCGACAACCTCGACCGGGCGCTGAGCGCGGCGCAGACCGCCGCGGCGGCGGCCGGCGAGGGCGACGAGATCCACGCCCAGCTGCTGTCGGGGATCGAGATCGTGCACGCCGACGTGATCTCGGCGCTGCAGCGGGCCGGGATCGAGGCGTTCTCGCCCGAGGGCGAGGCGTTCGACCCGCAGTGGCACGAGGCGGTGGCGCAGGCGCCGATCCCCGACGCCGCGTCGGGGAGCGTGGTCGAGGTCTACCAGCGCGGCTACCGGATCGGCGAGAGCGTTCTGCGGCCCGCTCGCGTGCTCGTCGCGGCGTAGCGGAGGACCGCGAGATGCCAGAGCGCCCGGACTACTACAAGACCCTCGGGGTCGGCAAGAACGCCTCCGACGAGGAGATCAAGAAGGCCTACCGGAAGCTGGCGCGCCAGTACCACCCGGACCGCAACCCAGGCGACAAGCCGGCCGAGGAGCGCTTCAAGGAGATCTCGCAGGCCCACGACGTGCTCTCGGATGCCGAGAAGCGCAAGCAGTACGACCGCGGCACCGGCCCGTTCGGCTTCGGCGCGCCCGGCGGCTTCGATCCGGCCTCGTTCGGGGGCGGCTTCTCGGACATCCTCACGAACCTGTTCGGCGGCGCCGCCGGCGCGGCCCGGGGTCGCGGCCGGCAGGGGCCGCCCGGCGTCTCGCGTGGTCGTGATCTCGAGACCGAGGTGACGCTCAGCTTCGCCGACGCGGTGTCCGGCGCGCAGGTGCCGCTGGCCGTGCCCACGGCGACCGCGTGCCCGACCTGCCACGGCACCGGGGCCCGGCCGGGCACGGCGCCGAAGGTGTGCCCCGTGTGCGAGGGCCGCGGCATCGAGGCACAGAGCCAGGGCATATTCTCGATCTCGCAGCCGTGCTCCAACTGCCGGGGCTCGGGGACGATCATCGAGGAACCGTGCCCGACCTGCCAGGGCAGCGGAGCCCAGCGGTCCGTCAAGCGGCTGCGCGTCAACGTCCCCGCCGGCGTCCGCGATGGCAGCCGCGTCCGCCTCGCCGGCAAGGGCGAGCCGTCGCCGGGACCGGCCGGCGCGGCGTCGGGAGCGCCCGGCGACCTGTACGTGATCACTCGCGTCGAGGAGTCCCCGGTGTTCAAGCGCAGCGGCGAGAACCTCGCGGTCGAGGTGCCGCTGACGATCCCCGAGGCGATCCAGGGAGCGGTCATCGAGGTGCCGACGCTGAACGGCTCCAAGCGGCTGCGGGTCCCGCGGGGCACCAAGCACGGGACGGTCCAGCGCCTCCGCGGCGAGGGCCCCCCGCGACTCGGTGGCAAGGGACGCGGCGACATCCACTACCGCTTCGTGATCGACGTCCCGGCGTCGCTGTCGCCCGAGCAGTCCGAGGCGGTCGACAAGCTGTCGAGCGTGATGAACGGCAACCCGCGCGCCGGCCTGTTCGCCGACGCTGCCGGTCGGGCGGAGTCCTGATGTCGCTGCGGAGAGTGCGGACCACGACGCGGGTCGAGGTCGACTCCGACCGCGGCGTGTTCATGATCTCGGTCGCCGCCGAGCTCGCCGAGATGCACCCGCAGACACTGCGGATGTACGAGTCGCGGGGGCTGATCGAGCCCAAGCGCTCGCCGAAGGGCACGCGCCTCTACTCCCATCAGGACGTCAACCGGCTGCGGCGGATCCAGGCGATGACCGCCGAACTGGGGATGAACCTGGCCGGGGTCGAGCGCGTGTTCGAGCTCGAGGAGCAACTCGAGTCGATGGCGCGCAAGGTCGCCTCGCTCGAGCGCCGGGCCGGCGAGCTGAAGGCCGAGGTCGAGCGACTGGAGACGCTGCGGCGCGAGCTCCGGGCGGAGATCGTCCCCTACGTGCGCGGCGGCGAGCTGGTCCGCCGGGCCGACGTGCAGCGGTTCAAGATCGAGGTCCAGCGCCGCGGCGACTGACCCCACGGGCGCCGGGCAGGGTCGTGTGCAACGATCCTCGGGCCAACCGACGACAGCGGGAAACCGAGCCGGCGTGGCGAGGCCAGCGAGAAAGGGGAACGACGATGCGAGTGAGGTGGCTCGGACTGGCGCTGTCGTTGACGCTCCTAGCGCTGAGCTCGGCCGCCGGAGCCGCAGCGTCGGTCGACCCGACGGCCGGAGCGGCCCGCGTCGGCGCCGCTGCGCTCAACGCGCCGCTGCAGCTCGTGTTCCCGCTCCGCGCCGACCTGGCCGGCCTGCGCAGCCGGGCGCTCGCCGTCAGCACCCCCGGCAACCCCGAGTACGGGCACTACGCGACGATCCCCCAGCTCGCGCGGCGCTACGGCGCCGCGCCCGGGACCAGCGCCCGGGCGATCTCGTTCCTGCGCCGGGCCGGCGCCGGCGCGGTCAGGCTTGACGCCACCGGCCTGTTCCTCGACGCCACGCTGCGCTCGGGCGCCGCGGAGCGGCTGTTCGCGACCGAGCTGGCCCGGTTCCGCGGCCGCGCCGGCGCCTTCACCGCGCCGGCGATCGGGACCCCTTCGCTGCCCTCCGGGCTGCAGGGCCTGGTCACCGGTGTGATCGGGCTCGACACCCGGCCCGTCGCCACGACGCCGTCGTTCGAGCGCCTGCGCGCGTCGCGGGCCGTGTTCCCGACCCGGGCTGCCTTCTCGAGCCGGGCCGCGTTCTCGAGCCGGGCCGCGTTCGCCGGCCCGCACGCCGCGGCGCCCACCCCGCTGGCCCACGCCGCAGCCCAGCCGAGCTCCGGGTACTCGCCGGCCACCGGCACCCAGAGCGGCTGCGGCCCGGCCCGACAGACCGGCTCCTTCACCCCCAACCAGTACCTCACGGCGTACAACTTCTCCCCCCTCCAGGCGGCCGGGCTGACCGGCCGCGGCGAGCGGGTGGCGCTGATCGAGATCGACGGCTTCAAGCACGCCGACGTGTCCGCCTTCGCCGGCTGCTTCGGGCTGCGCGTCCCGGCCGTCAACAGCTTCGGCGTTGGGCTACGGCACCTGCTCCCGGCGGGCGGCGAGGCGACGCTCGACCTCGAGGTGCTGAGCGCGGCGGCGCCGGGCCTGAAGGCGATCGACGTGTACGAGTCGAGCGCCAACGAGGCCTCGGCGCTCAAGGCGCTGACCGCTCCGCTGCAGAACCCCGGCTTCAAGCCGCAGGTGATCTCGGCGTCGCTCGGGCTGTGCGAGCCGTTCGTCTACGGGGCGGTGCACCGCAGCGGGATCGCCCACACCGAGGGCGCGCTGGAGATGGCGGCCGCTGCCGGCATCTCCTTTTTGGACTCGAGCGGCGACGCCGGCTCGGCCGACTGCACCGACAACGGCAACCCGCTGCCGCATCTGGCCGTCAACTACCCCACCTCGTCGTGGTGGGTGACCGGCGTCGGCGGCACCAACATTGCGCTCAACGCCGACAACACACTCGCCTCCGAGGTGGTGTGGAACGACGCCAGCCTCCAGGCCGGCTCGGCCGGCGGTGGCGGCCGCAGCGAGGTGATCCCGCGCCCGCCCTATCAGACGGGGACGGTCCCGGGGAGCCGCCGTCAGGTGCCGGACGTCTCGATGCTGGCCGACGTCGCCCCCGGCTACGCGATCTACTGCAGCGCTCCGAGGGCCTGCGTCACCCCGTCGAACCGGAACCCGTGGCAGGGTATCGGCGGCACCAGCGCCGGCACGCCGCTGCTCGCCGGCGGGTTCGCGATGATCGATCAGTACCTGCGCACCCACGGCCGCCAGGATCTCGGGCTGGCCAACCCACTGATCTACCGGATCGGCCACAGTGCGGCGGCGGCCGGCGCGCTCAGCGACGTCACCCGGTTCGGTAACGACGTCGGCCCGTACATCGGCAACGGCACCCCGCTCGGCTGCTGCACGGCGCGACCCGGCTACGACGACGCGTCGGGCTGGGGGAGCGTCAACCTCGCCGGCTTCGCCGCGGCCGCGCTGGCCACGGCGCCCGTGCTCGTCGACGTCCGGCTCTCGCTGCCGAGCGGCCAGCATCCGGTCGCCTCCCGCCAGATCCGGGCGACGGTGAGCTGCTCGGGGCACTGCGTGCTCGGCGCGATCGCGCTGGTGAGGATCGGCCGTCGGTCCGCGTTCCGGGCGAGATCGCGGATCTACACGCTGGCCGGGGCCGGCCGGCGCACGGCGCAGATCAAGTTCAGCCCGGGGCAGCTCGCGCGGCTGCGCGCGGCGCTCCGCCACCACTCGTCGATCACCGCGGCGGTGACCGGCGCGATCGTCGACTCGGCGTTCAACGTCGAGAAGACGACGGCGGCACGCAAGCTCCGCATCACCGGCTGACCGCGTCGGTCACCACCTCGCGCCGCCGCCCGTGTCCGGCCGGAGTCCTTGAAACCGTGCCCGGGTTCTGCAATAATCTTAGTCGTATTGACTAAGATTTTGGAACTGAACGTCGAGGCACCCGATGCAACCGGACCGTTTCACCATCAAATCGCGCGAGGCGCTCGAGGCCGCCCGGCGGCTGGCCGACGAGCGTCGCAACCCGCAGACCACGCCCGAGCACCTGCTCGGCGTGCTGCTCGAGCAGCCCGGCGGTGTCGTGGCTCCGGTGCTCCGAAAGCTCGGCGTCGAGCCGGCGGCGGTTCGCCAGGCGCTCGCCCCCGGGCTCGAGGCGCTGCCGAGGCTCTCGACGCCCGAGGGTAGCCCGGAGCCGGCCGGCGGCTCGAGCGAGCTCGCGCAGATCCTCCGCGCCGCCGAGGCCGAGATGCGCGAGCTGCACGACGAGTACGTCTCGACCGAGCACCTCGTGCTGGCCCTGAGCCGGCACCCCAGCCGGGCCGGCGAGGCGCTGCGGGGCCTCGGCGCCACGCACGAGGCGCTGCGGCAGGCGCTCGAGGAGGTGCGGGGCAGCCACCGCGTCACCGACGAGAGCCCCGAGGACAAGTACCAGGCGCTGGCGAAGTACGGCCGCGATCTGACCGAGGCGGCGGCCGCCGGCCGCCTGGACCCCGTGATCGGGCGCGACGACGAGATCCGGCGCGTGATCCAGGTGCTGAGCCGGCGCACCAAGAACAACCCGGTGCTGATCGGCGAGCCGGGCGTCGGCAAGACGGCGATCGTTGAGGGCCTGGCCCAGCGGATCGTCGCCGGCGACGTGCCCGAGGGCCTCAAGGACCGCCGGGTGATCTCGCTCGATCTCCCGGCGATGGTCGCGGGCTCCAAGTATCGCGGCGAGTTCGAGGACCGGCTGAAGGCCGTCCTCAAGGAGATCGCCGACGCCCGCGGCCAGATCATCGTGTTCATCGACGAGCTCCATACGATCGTCGGGGCCGGCGCCGCCGATGGGGCGATGGACGCCGGCAACATGCTCAAACCGATGCTAGCCCGCGGTGAGCTGCGCGCGGTGGGGGCGACGACGCTCGACGAGTACCGCAAGCACATCGAGAAGGACCCCGCGCTCGAGCGCCGCTTCCAGCCGGTGCTGGTCGGCGAGCCGAGCGTGCAGGACACGATCGCGATCCTCCGCGGGCTCAAGGAGCGCTACCAGGACCACCACAAGGTGCGGATCCAGGACTCGGCGCTGGTCGCCGCGGCGACGCTCAGCCAGCGCTACATCGCCGACCGCTTCCTCCCCGACAAGGCGATCGACCTGGTCGACGAGGCGGCGTCGAAGATCCGCATGGAGATCGACTCCAAGCCGACCGAGATCGACGAGGTCGACCGGCACATCATGCAGCTGGAGATCGAGCTGGCGTCCCTGAGCGAGGACGACGACCCGGGCACCGTGGCCCGGCGCGAGCAGCTCGAGCGCACGCTGGCCGAGGAGCGGGAGCACTCGGCCGCGATGACCGCCGAGTGGCAGCGCGAGAAGGCCGCCACCGACTCCGTCGCCGAGCTCCAGTCCCAGCTCGCGCAGGCCAGGACCGAGCTCGCCCGGGCCGAGCGCGACGCCGATCTGGGCCGCGCCGCAGAGCTCAAGTACGGGACGATCCCGGAGCTCGAGAAGGCGCTGGCCGGCGCCGAGTCCGCGCAGGCCGCGGCGAGCGAGGGCGCCGCGGAGCCGCGGTTCCTCAAGGACGAGGTCGATGCCGAGGACGTGGCCGAGGTCGTGGCCAAGTGGACGGGGGTTCCGGTGTCGCGCCTGCTGGAGGGCGAGCTTGAGAAGCTCGTGCAGATGGAGGCGCGGCTGCACCGGCGGGTGATCGGCCAGGACGAGGCGGTCGAGGCCGTCTCCAGCGCGCTGCGGCGCTCGCGCGCCGGCCTCCAGGACCCCGACCGCCCGATCGGCACGTTCCTGTTCCTCGGCCCGACCGGCGTCGGCAAGACCGAGCTGGCGCGCGCGCTGGCCGAGTTCATGTTCGACACCCAGGAGGCGATCGTCCGCATCGACATGTCGGAGTACATGGAGAAGCATTCGGTCAGCCGCCTGGTCGGGGCGCCCCCCGGCTACGTGGGCTACGAGGAGGGCGGCCAGCTCACCGAGGCGGTGCGCCGGCGCCCCTACAGCGTGGTGCTGCTCGACGAGATCGAGAAGGCCCATCCCGACGTGTTCAACACGCTGCTCCAGGTGATGGACGACGGGCGCCTGACCGACGGCCAGGGCCGCACGGTGTCGTTCAAGAACACGGTGCTGATCATGACCTCGAACATCGCGGGCGGCCGGGCGGGGGTCGACGCGGCGTTCAAGCCGGAGTTCGTCAACCGCCTCGACGACATCATCGAGTTCGCCCCGCTGTCGCGCGAGCAGCTCGGCGAGATCGTCACCCTCCAGGTCGAACGGGTGATCGCCCGCGTGCGCGAGCGGGAGATCGCGTTGACGCTGACCGACGGCGCGAGGACATTGCTGGGCAACCTCGGCAACGACCCCACCTACGGCGCGCGCCCGCTCAAGCGCGTGATCCAGAAGCGGATCGTCGACCCGCTCGCACTGGCGATCCTCGAGGGTCGCTTCGGGCCCGGGGACGTCGTCGAGGTCGGCGCCGCCGACGGCGAGGTCGTGCTCGCGCGGGCGGCCGCCGCGGCGCCGGCGGCGTAGCGGCCCGAGAATCAGCGGCCGTTGCCGGCCGAGGCGACGGTGAACAGCCGCCAGGCGCCGGGCACGCCCGCGAGCGGCTCCTCGCCGAGGTAGCGGAAGGCGATGTTGGAGCCGACGACGAGGTCGCGGACGGTGCCCGACACCAGCACCTGGCTCGGCTCGGCGCGGTCGGCGATCCGGGCGCCGATGTGCACCGTCACCCCGGCCAGGTCCTCGCCGGCCAGCTCGCACTCGCCGGTGTGCAGCCCGGCCCGGACATCGAGGTCGAGCCGTCGCGTGGTCTCGATCACCGCCAGTGCGCAGCGGATCGCCCGCGCCGGCCCGTCGAAGGTGGCGAACACGCCGTCGCCGGTGGTGCGGATCGTCCGCCCGCGGTAGTCGGCGATGTCGGCCGAGACGAGGCGGTCGTGATCGGCGAGCAGTTCGTGCCAGCGGCGATCGCCGAGCCGGGAGGCGTGCTCGGTGGAGCGGACGATGTCGGTGAACAGGACCGTGGCCAGCACCCGCTCGGGGTCGGAGGCGCCGCGGGCGCCGGTGACGAACTCCTCGAGCTCGTCGAGGATCGCGTCGGCGTCGCCGACGAAGTAGACGTGGTCCTCGCCGGCCAGCTCGACGTAGCGCGCGCCCGGGATCTGCCCAGCCAGGTAGCGGCCGTTGGCGACGTCGATGAGCCGGTCGCCGCGCCGGTGCAGGATCAACGTCGGCACCCGGATCGCTCCCAGCACGGCGCGCACGTCGGTGTCGTTGATGGTGGCGATGATCCGGCGCACCATCCCCGGGCGGACGGAGTGCCGCTCGAAGCGGCCCCACCACCGGCGAAAGCGCTCGTCGTGGGCGAGGCTCGGTGCCAGCACCCCGAGCGAGGCGCCCGACCCCCAGCCGTCGATCCAACGCTCGGCGTACAGTTCGGCCACGGCACGCGGCCGGCCCTCGGGGTAGTCGGGGGCCTGGAGCCAGCGGGCGCAGGCGCCGTAGAGGATCAGGCTCCGCACCCGCTCCGGGTGGGTGGCGGCGAACAGCGCCGCCATCGCTCCGCCCTCGGAGGGCCCGAGCAGCACCGCCTGGGTGGACCCGGCGTCGTCCATCACCGCCAGCACGTCGTCCATCCGCTCCTCGAGCGTCTGCGTGTGCGGCACCGAGTCCGACAGGCCGGTGCCGCGTTTGTCGAAGATGATCAGCCGTGCGAACGAGGCGATCCGGCGCAGGAAGTGGGCGGCGGCCGGGTGCTCCCAGTACTGCTCGATGTTCGACAGCCACTGTGGGATCAGGATCACATCGACGGGGCCCACCCCGACGATCTGGTAGGCGATGCTGAGCTCGCCCGCCCTGGCGAATCTGGTCTCCGGCACAGAGATCGGCATGAACACCCCCGCGGTTGCCGCGCGTCGCGTGAGCTTACTCCCGTGGTACAAGTGCGCGACATCGAACTGCAGGGAGAGGAGACGCGGTGCCGACCTACATCATGCTGACCACGCTGACCCCCGAGGGCGTCCAGACGATCAAGAACAACCCGGCGCGGATCCGCGAGGTCAACCGGGAGATCGAACAGCTCGGCGCGACCGTCAAGGCCCAGTGGGCGACGCTCGGGCACTTCGACTTCGTCAACGTCGTCGAGGCCCCCGACGAGAAGACGATCGCCCGCGTCTCGCTCGAGCTCGGCTCGCGCGGCACCGGCAAGTACGAGACGCTGTCGGCGATTCCAATCGACGACTTCATCGGCTCGATCTGAGCCGAGGCGCCCGCCCCGCGATGTCCGCCCCGAAGCTTCCCCAGCGCGTGCTCGTGGTCGGCGGCGGCGCCCGCGAGCACGCGCTCGTCCAGGCCCTGCGCCGCTCGCCGGCCGCGCCCGAGCTCCTGTGCGCCCCCGGCAACGCCGGCATCGCCCGAGAGGTGAAGGTGCTCGACACCGGGGTTGATGACCTCGAGGGGCTGGTCGGGATCGCCTCGGACAACGGCGTCGGCCTCGTTGTGGTGGGGCCCGAGGCGCCGCTGGTCGCGGGGCTCGGCGACGTCCTGGCCGACGCCGGGATCGCGTGCTTCGGCCCGCGCCGGGCCGCCGCCGAGCTCGAGGGCTCCAAGGCGTTCTGCAAGGCGGTGATGGACGCCGCCGGGGTCCCCACCGCGAGCTACCGCGTCGTCGCCACGGTGGCCGACGGGCTCGCCGCGATCGACCGCTACCCCGTGGTGATCAAGGCCGACGGGCTCGCCGCCGGCAAGGGCGTGGTGATCGCCGAGGACGAGGCCGCGGCGCGGGTGGCGCTCGAGCGGCTGCTCGTGGAGCACCGCTTCGCGACCGAGCAGGTCGTGATCGAGGAGTACCTGGAGGGCGATGAGGTCTCGCTGCTGGCGCTGTGCGACGGGGTCCGCGCGGTGCCGCTGGCCTCCGCTCAGGACTACAAGCGGATCTACGACGGCGACCGCGGGCCCAACACGGGAGGGATGGGCTCCTACTCGCCGGTCCCCGAGATCGACGGCGACCGCGCCCGCGAGCTGTGCGCGGCGGTCCACCAGCCGGTGCTCGACGAGCTCGCCCGCCGCGACCTCGCGTTCCACGGCGTCCTCTACGCCGGGCTGATGATGACCGCAGCCGGCCCGCGGGTGCTCGAGTTCAACGTCCGCTTCGGCGACCCCGAGACGCAGGCGATCCTGCCCCGCCTGCGCAGCGACCTGCTGGCGCTGCTGACCGCGACGACGGTGCCGGGCGGCCTGAGCGGCGCCGAGCTCGAGTGGGCGCCGGAGACTGCGGTCACGGTCGTGCTGGCCAGCGGCGGGTATCCGGAGAGCTCCTCCAGCGGCGACGAGATCAGCGGGCTCGACGCCGTCGGCGACGGCGTGCAGGTCACCCACGCCGGCACCGCGATGACCCCCGAGGGCCGCGTCCTCACCGCCGGCGGGCGCGTGCTGAGCGTCACGGCGCTCGGGTCCGACGCGGCCACCGCCCGGGCGAGCGCCTATGCTGCGGCGAACATGATCGAGTTTCCCGGACGGCAGCTGCGGAGCGACATCGCCCTCAAGCTGGTGCGCATGACGGGGCCGGCGTGACGCTGCCCGCGCCCGACCCGAGCCCGGCGCCGGCCCTCAGCGTCGAGGTCGAGCCCGAGCTGGCCGCGCTCGAGGAAACGGTCGCCGACGCCCCCCGGGTCGGCATCGTGATGGGCTCCAAGAGCGACCTGCCCACGATGGAGACGGCCGAAAAGGAGCTGGGCGACCGCGGCATCCGCTGCGAGGTGCGGGTGATGTCGGCCCACCGCGAGCCCGACACGGTCGCCGACTACGCCAGGAACGCGGCCATGCGCGGCCTGCGGGTGATCATCGCCGGCGCCGGGCTGTCGGCGGCGCTGCCCGGCGTCGTCGCCGCCCACACCGAGCTCCCGGTGATCGGCGTGCCGCTGACGAGCCGCACCTCGGTGGCCGGGGGCCTCGACGCGCTGCTGTCGATCGCGCAGATGCCGCCGGGCGTCCCGGTGGCGTGCGTCGGGGTCGACAACGCGCGCAACGCCGCCGTGCTGGCCGCGCGTATCCTCGCCGCCTGAGCGGCGCCCGCAGACCGCGCCGCCGGGCGGAATCCGCGGCCCCGGACGAACAGCGGCGCCGGCGGGCCCGATCCCCGCTACCCTCCCGCACGGTGTCAGGGGTTCGACTCTCGGTTTCACTGGCGCTGGCGGCGGTGCTGGCGCTCCTCGCCGCGCCCGCCGCGCTCGCCGGCACGTTCAGCTACGGCCAGCCGGCGAGCTTCACCGCCACGGCGCCGGGCGCCAACCCCGACCACGATGCCTACGGGGGGTTGCCATGGAGCTACGGGGATGGCTCCGGGCGGCTCGCCGGGTTCGGAGCGCCGGCCGGGATCGCGGGGCTGATCGGCTGGAGCGACGCCGGCGGAGGATTCGTCGCGGTCCCCGGCGCCGCGGGCTCGGTGACCAGCGGCGGCGACACGTTCGCGCCCGGCCGCCTGGCGCTGCGGGCGCCCGCGGGTGAGTCGGTCGCCCTCGCCTTCAGCTCGCCATTGCCGCGGACAACGACGTTCTCGGTGGCGGGCAGCGTCGCGCCGGCCGACCCCAACTGCGCCACCCCGGCGCTCACCGGCGGCTACAACTGGAGCCTCGTGCGTGGCGCCACGGTGTTGGCGAGCGGATCGAGCGCGGCCGGCGCGACGATCCCCGCCACCGCGGTCAGCCTCCCCTCCGGCGGCGCCGTTGTGCTCGTCGTGACCAGCGTCTCGGCGCTGCTCGGCTACAGCGCCGACTGCGCCACCGCCGAGGCGACGCTCACGCTGGTGGCGCCCGGCACCGCGCCGACGGTGGCCATCACCAGCCCCGCCTCGGCCGCGATCGACACGCCGGCCCAGGTCACCTTCGCCGGCCAGGCCGACTCTGGCTACGGATCCTCCAAGCAGGTCACCGTCCGCGTGTTCGCCGGCACCGCCGCCACCGGCACGCCGATGCAGACGCTCCAGGCCCCGGTCGTCGCGGGGAGCTGGTCGGTGGCCCCGAGCGCGCCCCTGACCGATGGGCTCTACACCGTCCTCGCCGAGCAGGACGATCTCGCCTCACCGCCCGACCCCGGGCTGAGCGCGCCGGTCAGCTTCCGGATCGCCACCCCGACCCCGTCCTCGACGCTGGTGCTGGACCTCCCGGCGCGGGGGGCGCTGAGCACCGCGACCCCGACCCTGGCCGGCACGGCCTCCGGCCCCGGCGCCGGCCAACCGGTCACCGTGCTCGTCTACCTCGGGCTGGGGACGACGCGCCAGCCGGTGCGCTACCTGAACACCACGGTCGGCGCCGACGGCAGCTTCTCGGCGCCGGTGAGCCCGGGGCTCGACGACGGCGTGTACACCGTTGTGGCCACCCAGACCCTGTCGGGGACGCCGACGGTCAGCGCGCCAGTGACGCTGCTGATCAAGGTGAACCCGCCCACGCTGACGATGGTCAGTCCCGCCCCGGGCGGTGAGTCGGCCGCGCGCGCGGTGTTCTTCGGCCAGGCCGGCGCGGCCGCCGGGGACAGCGCCACGGTCGAGCTGTCGCTGTTCGAGGGCGCGTCCACGGCCGGCCGCTCGCTCGGCAAGGTCGCGGTCACGCGCTCGGGCGGCGCGTGGGTGTACACGTGGCCGCGGGCGCTCAAGCTCGGCTTCTACACCGTCTCGGCGAGCCAGTCCGACCTCGCCGGCCACCTCACCACCACGACCGCGCGGACGTTCCTCGTCGTGCCCTCGCCGGCGGTGATCGGCAGCCCCGTGGCGGTGACCCAGAACGGGACCGGCTCGGTGCCCATCTACTGCCCGGCGCGCCGCGGGTCCTCGTGCTCGGTGACGCTCAGCATCGTCACAGTCGAGCGCCTGCGGGTCCGGCACGCCCGCGGGCGCCTCGTGCTGATGCGGGCCCGGACGACGATCCCGGGGGGGGCGACGGCGATCGTCCGCGGTCACGTCCCCGGCGCGGATCGGCGCGCGCTGCTCCACTCGCGCGGGCGGACGGTGGTGGTCACGGCGACGCTTTCGAGCCCGGGCATCCTGGCCGCGAAGTACACCGCCCGGCGCCGCGCCTCGGTCGCCCGGTAGCGCCCGGCGTCGGCTCGGCACGTGGGAGCGCGCCGGCGCGATAATCCGCGGCTGTGATCGCGAGGTACACGCGCCCCGAGCTGGGCGAGCTCTGGTCCGAGGCAGCGCGCTTTGCTGCGCTGCGCGAGGTCGAGGTGGCGGCGTGCGAGGAGATGGCGGGACCGACGGCTGACGAGCTCGCGGCGATCCGGGCGGCGACGTTCACCGTCGAGGCGGTCAACCAGCGCGAGCGGACGACCGACCACGACGTGGCCGCGTTCGTCGACGTCCTGTCGGACTCGGCCGGGCCGGCCGGCCGTTGGATCCACTACGGCCTGACCTCCAGCGACGTGCTCGACACCGGCCTGGCGCTGCAGATCCGCGGCGCCGCGGCGCTGATCCTGCCCGACGCCCGGGCGCTCGTGCAGGCGCTCGCCGATCAGGCTCGCGCCCACCGCGACACGCTGTGCGTGGGTCGCACGCATGGGATCCACGCCGAGCCGACGACGTTCGGGATCAAGCTGGCCGGGTTCGCGTTCGAGGCCGCGCGCAACCGCGAGCGGCTCGAGCGGGCGTTCGCCCAGGCCTCGGTGGGGGCGATCTCCGGCGCCGTCGGCACCTACAGTGCCACCTCGCCCGCGTTCGAGCGGCGGGTGCTGGCGCGACTTGGGCTCGAGGGCGAGCCGGTCTCGACCCAGGTGGTGGCCCGCGACCGCCACGCCGAGCTGCTGGGGGCGATCGCGCTGGCCGGCGCCGGCCTCGAGCGGCTGGCCACCGAGCTGCGCCACCTCGCCCGCACCGAGGTGTCCGAGGTCCGCGAGCCGTTCGCGGCCGGCCAGAAGGGATCGAGCGCGATGCCGCACAAGCGCAACCCGATCAAGTCCGAGCAGGTCTCCGGGCTCGCCCGGGTGCTCCGCGGCAACGCCTCGGCGGCACTGGAGGACGTGGCGCTGTGGCACGAGCGCGACATCTCCCACTCGTCGGTCGAGCGCGTGATCCTGCCCGACTCGACGATCCTCCTCGACCACATGCAGCGGCGGATGCTCGCGCTGGTGCGGGGGATGGTCGTCGACCCGGAGCGGATGCGGGCGAACCTCGAGCTGACCTGCGGGGCGCTGTTCTCCCAGCGGCTGTTGCTGGCGCTCGTGCAGGAGCGCGGGTTGTCGCGGGAGGAGGCCTACCGGATCGTCCAGCGCCTGGCCCAGCGCGCGCTCGACGAGCGGGTCCAGCTGCGCGAGCTGCTGGCCGCCGATCCGGCCGGCGCGGGGCTGTCCCCGGAGGTGATCTTCGACTACGCGCCGTTCTTGCGGTTCGCCCCGGAGATCGTCGGCCGGCTCGATTCGATCGCCTGACCCGGAGGTGCTCTTCGGTCCCCGGCGACGAAAAGCCGGTCAGCCGGACAGCCGGGCCCGCAGCACCTTCTTGTCGAACTTGCCCACCGAGGTCTTCGGGACCTCGTCGATGAACTCGACGCGCTCGGGCAGCCACCACTTGGCCACGCGCTCGGCGAGGAACCCGCGCAGGTCCTCGCCGCTCAGTTCGCTGCCGGGGCCGCGGACCACGCAGGCGCACGGGCGCTCGCCCCAGCGCTCGTCGGGGACCGCGACGACCGCCGCCTCGAGCACCTCGGGATGGGCCATGATCGCGTTCTCGAGCTCGACGGAGCTGATCCACTCGCCCCCCGACTTGACCAGGTCCTTGGTCCGGTCGACGAGCTTGATCACGGGATCGTCGCGGACCTCGGCGACGTCTCCGGTGCGCAGCCAGCCGTCGCCGGTGAACTTCTCGTCGCTCGACGCGTCGGCGTAATAGGCGCTGGCGATCGTCGGCCCGCGAACCTGTAGCTCGCCGCCGGACTCGGCGTCGACGCGGAACTCGACCAGCGGCACCACCCGGCCCTGGGTGGCGCGCAGCGCGTACGCCGCGTCGCCCTCCGGCCCCTCGGGCGGGACGCGGCTGATCGACGCCATCGGGCTCGTCTCGGTCATCCCCCAGGCCTGGATGATCGGCACCCCGAAGCGCTCGTCGTAGGTTCGCATCAGGCTCTCGGGGACCGCCGAGCCGCCGCAGATCAGGCGCTCCACCGAGTCCAGTTGGGGGGCCGGGTCGAGCTGGGCGATGCCCTGCCAGATCGTCGGCACAGCCGCCGCGAAGGTCACCCGTTCGGCGGCGATCAGCTCGGCCAGCGAGGCCGGGTCCATCCGCGGGCCGGGGAGGACCAGCTTGCTGCCTGCCATCGCCGCCGCATAGGGGAGGCCCCAGGCGTTGGCGTGGAACATCGGGACGATCGGCAGCGCCGTGTCGCGCTCGCGCAGGCCGGGGCCATCGGCCTGGTTGGTGAGCAGCGTGTGCAGGACGGTCGAACGGTGCGAATAGACGACGCCCTTCGGCAGCCCGGTGGTGCCGCTCGTGTAGCACATCGCCGCGGCGGCGTGCTCGTCGACCTCGGGGAAGGCGAAGCCGGGATCGCCGGCGGCGACCAGCTCCTCGTAGCCCAGGGCGCCGTCGCGCGTGGCCTCGGCGTCGGGCATCAGCACCTCGTGCTCGACGCCCTCGAAGCGCGGCATCTGCCCGGCCAGCGAGGCGTCGAGGAAGATCACGCGATCCCGGGCGTGGCCGACGATGAAGTGCAGGTCGTCATCGAACAGGCGGATGTTCAGTGTGTGCAGCACCGCCCCCATCGACGGCACGGCGAGGTACAGCTCGAGGTGCCGGCGCGAGTTCCAGCCGAACGTGGCCACGCGGTCACCGGGGCGGATGCCGAGCGCGTGCAGCGCCCCGGCGAGTCGCCGCGCGCGGTCGAGGACCTCCGCGTAGGTGCTGCGCTCGACCCCCTCGGCGGTGACGCTCACCACCTCGCGCGAGCCGAACAGCCGCCCCGCGCGCTCGGCGATCGAGCGGATCGACAGCGGCGTGCGCATCATCAGCCCCTCCAGCGGGACGGTCGGCGCGTCGGTGCTCATCTCCTCAGCCTCCTGGCGGCTCACGTTGGTCGCGGCAAAGCCTACGGGTCGGCGGCGCGCGCAGGAGCCGCCCATTTCCGCGGGTGGCACTTCCCCCAGTTGGGCCGCGAAGAGGCGTCGGGAGCTTTTGCTACTAATCGCGGTGCCGGCTTCTGCCGATGACGTGACTATCCTCTACGACAAGACCAGGACATGATCTTCCGCGTTCGCAACCGCACCTTCGGCGCCGCCCGTAGGATCCATCCCGGCGCCATCCCGCCCGCGCCGGACGGCCCCCGGGCCGTCGCCAAGGCGCCCGAGCGCCGGCACCCGGCGATGCGCGGGCTCGACGTGTCCCCGGTCCACGGGCGCCACTGCAACTGCCGGCGCTGCGACTCGCCCCCGGCGCGCGACGCCGCGTAGCACGGCGTCAGGCGCGAGAGCGCTCAAGCGCTCAAGGCGCTCAAGGCGCTACGCACGCTGTCTCGGGGCGGCGGAGTCGCCCCCGTAGCTCACCGGCGGACGGCCCGCAGGCGGAGGCTCCCGCGGAGGCAGCCGGCGCGGGCGGCGGTGAGGCGATAGCGGCCCGGCCGCGGCAGCGCGAGCGAGAACGCGGCGGTGCCGTCGGGGCCGGTGGTGCGGGTTCGCCCGGTCAGGCGCGCCGCGACCGAGCCCACGGGGACGGCCGCCGCGCGCACCGCGACCCCGCCGACGGGGACCGCCGCCGCGCCCTCGCCCGCGGTGACGCGCACGCGCAGGCGCGCGGTCCGGCCGGCCACGAGCCGGCGCGGCGCGCGGACGACCCGCACCGTGAGGCGCGGCGCGGCCACTCCCGAGCAGGCGGCGAACACGTAGCACGCGAGCGCCGGCTCGGCCTTCAGCACCGGCGCGCCCGAGGTGGCGGTGGCGGTCGGCCCGAGCGTGGCGCTGGCCAGCGTCGGCTGGGCGGCGAGGATTTGGGCCAGCGTGTTGGGGTTGGTGAGGTCGACCCCCGGCATCGTCGACTGCGAGCAGAGTCCGGGGATCCGGGCCACGCGGGCGGAGTCGGCGGGGCCCGGGTGGGTCAGGGCGTCGACGGCCAGCGCGTAGGCGACCGGGTCGATCGTGCCGACGGCCAGGTGCTCGTAGGGGTCAGCCGGGCACAGGTCCTGGGTGGCCACGTTCCTGATCGCGCCGGCGCCGGTGTGCAGGGCGGCGCTGGCGTGGGGGCCGGAATTCGGCTGCACGACTTCGTCGGTGTGGGTGTAGACCTCGGTGTAGGAGATCCCGGCGAACGTCTCGGCGCGGCTGTTGAGCGCGGCGATGAACCGCGCGGTCGAGAGCTGCTGCCAGTCGGCGGCCGGGCAGCCGAGGCCGCAGACGCTCGCGCTCAGCACGGTGGTGCCGTGGTTGGAGCCCGAGAAGCCGATCACGTCGTCGAGCATCGGTCGCGTGTCGGGCCAGAAGCGCAGCGCCCAGCGCATCGACATCCCGCCCTGGCTGTGGCCCAGCACGGCGATCGGCCGGCCGGCCAGCGCGTGGGCGGTGCGGATCGCGTAGACGAGGTACTCGCCCGAGGTCTCGACGTCGTCCAGGGTGTGGTGCGGGGCCGTGTAGGCGCACCACGGGATCCCCAGCTTGGTCAGGGCCGGCTCGTAGTTCCAGCTGTAGTTCTCGGCCGGGTCGACGCCGGTGGCGGGGCTCAGCAGCACCGGCTCGACGGCGGCGTGGCGTACACCCGGCTGGCAGTACAGCGCGGCGCGCAGCTGCGCCGCGGGCACGCTGAGCGGAGGCCCGGGCTGGTCGAGTGGCGCGTACGCGGGCGCGGCGCTCGCGGCGCGCGGTGCGGGCGCCGCGGCCGCGGAGGCGGCTCCGGGGGCCGCGGCGAGCACCGCGGCGGCCGCGATCAACCCGCTCCACGAACCGATCGAGCGGCTCGGCAGGCGTCTCCTCACGCCGCGGAAGCTAGCGTCGGGACGGCCCGCGCGCGCCGATCCGGGCGCCCGTCGCGCGCCGGGCCCGTTGCTAGCATCGCGCGGATGAGCCCCCTCGCGGACCTTGAGCTGTTGGCCTCCGGCAAGGTCCGCGAGATCTACGAGAAGTCCTGCGACGAGCTGCTGCTCGTCGCCTCGGACCGGATCTCGACCTATGACGTCGTGCACCCCAACCCGATCCCGGACAAGGGGGCGGTGCTGACGGCGCTGTCGACGTTCTGGTTCGGGCGCACCGTCGGGATCGTCGCCAACCACCTGGTGTCGGTGACCGACGGCGTGCCCGCCGAGGTCCGCGGGCGGGCGATGGTGGTGCGCAAGCTGAAGATGCTCCCCGTCGAGTGCGTGGTGCGCGGCTACATCACCGGATCGGGGTGGAAGGACTATCAGCGTGACGGGACCGTGTCGGGGATCGAGCTGCCGCCGGGGCTGCAGGAGTCCGAGCGGCTGCCCGAGCCGATCTTCACCCCCTCGACCAAGGCCAACGTCGGCCACGACGAGGCGATCGACCTCGACCAGGCGGGCGAGCTGATCGGCGACCGCGGACTGGCCGAGCGCCTGCGCGAGGTGTCGCTGGCCGTCTACGGCGCCGCCGCCGAGCACGCGCGCGAGCGCGGGATCATCCTCGCCGACACCAAGTTCGAGTTCGGCCTCGGCCCCGACGGCGCGCTGACCCTGGGCGACGAGGTGTGCACCCCCGACTCGTCGCGGTTCTGGCCCGCCGAGGGCTATCGGGTCGGCCGCTCGCAGCCGAGCTTCGACAAGCAGTTCGTGCGCGACTGGGCCTCCTCGACCGGCTGGGACCGCACCCCGCCGGCCCCCGAGATCCCCGCCGAGGTCGTCGCTCGCACGCGCGAGAAGTACCTCGAGGCCTACCGGCTGCTGACCGGCGAGCCGTTCGACGCCTGGCTGAAGCGGACCGGGGCCGGCGGCTGATGCGGGCCCGTGTGCTGGTGCGGCCCAAGGCGGGGATCCTCGACCCGCAGGGCCAGGCCGTCGAGCGCGCGCTGCCCGCCCTTGGCTTCGCCGGGGTCAGCCACGTCCACGTGGGACGGCTGATCGAGCTCGACGTCGAGGACCCGAGCCGGCTGCCGGCGATGTGCGAGCGGCTGCTGTCCAACCCGCTGATCGAGGACTACGAGATCGTGGAATTCGCGGTGGACGCGGAGCTCGTGGGATTCGCTGGCGCGAATTCCATTGGGAGCTCCTCCGAGCGGGGGTCGCGGGGCGAAGCGGTGGACGCGGAGCTCCCGCGCACGGCAGATGAGGACCGGCTCGGGAGTGGTGAGGACCAGGTCCTGGGCAAGGACCCGGCGCACACGGAATGAAGTTCGGCATCGTCCGCTTCCCCGGCAGCTGCGACGACGTCGACGCGCAGCTGGCTGCCGGGCGGGTTGGTGAGGCAGTGCTGCTGTGGCACGCCGACCGCGACCTCCACGGCGTCGACGCGGTGATCGTCCCCGGCGGCTTCTCCTACGGCGATTACCTGCGGGCGGGGGCGATCGCCCGGTTCGCGCCGGTGATGGAGGCGGTGGCCGAGTTCGCCGGCCGAGGCGGGCTGGTGCTGGGGATCTGCAACGGCTTCCAGGTGCTGTGCGAGGCGGGACTGCTGCCGGGGGCGCTGCTCCCCAACCCCTCGCTGCGGTTCGTGTTCCGCCAGACCGAGCTCGAGGTGGTCAACGCCGCCACCGCGTTCACCACCGCGACCGAGGCGGGCGCGCGGCTGTCGATCCCGGTCAAGCACACCACCGGGCGCTACTACGCGCCCGAGGCGACGCTCGACGCGCTCGAGCAGAACGGCCAGGTGCTGCTCCGATACGCCCCCGGTCACAACCCGAACGGCTCGCTGCGCGAGATCGCCGGCGTGGGCAACGAGGCTGGCAACGTGTGCGGGCTGATGCCGCACCCCGAGCACGCCGTCGACCCATTGACCGGGTCGACCGACGGGCTGGCGATCTTCGCCTCGATGGCCGCGCACGCGCACGCGCACGCGCGCGCCGGGCTGGCCGCCTGAGGCCGCCGGTGCCGGCCTCGCCGCCCACCGTCAAGCACCGCGAGCTCGGCCTGACCGACGCCGAGTACGCGCTGATCATCGAGCGCCTGGACCGCGACCCGGGCGACGTCGAGCTGGCGATGCTGTCGCTGATGTGGTCGGAGCACTGCGCCTACAAGCACTCCAAGAAGCTGCTGCGGCGGCTGCCCACCGAGTCACCCCACGTGCTCGTCGGCCCGGGTGAGAACGCCGGCGCGGTCGACGTCGGCGACGGCCTGGCGGTCGCTTTTAAGGTCGAGTCGCACAACCACCCGAGCGCGGTCGAGCCGTTTCAGGGCGCCGCCACCGGGGTCGGCGGGATCCTCCGCGACGTGTTCGCGGTCGGCGCGCGTCCGATCGCGGTGCTCGACAGCCTGCGCTTCGGGGAGGTGGCCGAGTCGCCGCGCTCGCGCTACCTGCTCGAGCGCGCGGTGGCCGGGATCGGCCACTACGGCAACTCGATCGGGGTGCCGACCGTCGGCGGCGAGATCTACTTCGAGAGCGCCTATGAGCAGAACTGCCTGATCAACGCGATGTGCGTCGGGATCGCCCCGCGCGAGCGGCTGATCCGCTCGGCCGCGGCCGGGCCCGGCAACGTGCTGGTGCTGTTCGGGGCGCTGACCGGCCGCGACGGGATCGGCGGCGCCTCGGTGCTGGCCAGCGCCGAGCTCGGCGACGGCGATGAGGCCAAGCGGCCGTCGGTCCAGATCGGCGACCCGTTCGCGGAGAAGAAGCTGCTCGAGTGCTGCCTCGAGCTGCTCGACGCCGAGCTGCTGGTGGCCCTCCAGGACCTCGGCGCCGCCGGTCTCACCAGCTCCGCCGCGGAGATGGCCTCGAAGGGTGACGTGGGAATCGACCTCGACGTCTCCCGCGTCCCCCTGCGCGAGGCCGGCATGGAGCCGTTCGAGATCATGGTCTCGGAGTCCCAGGAGCGGATGCTGTGCGTGGTCGCCCCCGGGCGCGTGGCCGCGGTGATCGCCGTGTGCGAGAAGTGGGAGACCCCGGCCACCGCGATCGGCGAGATCACCGACACGGGCCGCTTCCGGATCCTCGACGGCGACGCCGTGGTCGGCGAGCTGCCGGTCCCGATCCTCGTCGAGGAGTGTCCGCTCTATGACCTGGTCCCCGCGGAGCCCGACGCTCCTGTTTATAGCGCTCCGGCGCGAGCGGTCGGGAGGGGCGCTTCGGCGCCGGAGGTGCTGCTCGCGCTCCTGCGCAGCGCCAACATCGCCTCGCGGCGGGTGGTGTTCGAGCAGTACGACCCAGTGGTGCAGTCGCGTACCGTGCGCCGGCCCGAGCAGGCCGACGCCGCCGTGCTCCAGCTGCCGGGGCCGGCGGGCGCCCCGGACGGCGCGCCGCGGCCGGCGATCGCGATCTCGATCGACGGCAACGGGCGCCGGGTCGCGTGCGATCCGCGCGCGGGAGCGGCCGAGGCGGTGTACGAGTGCGCGGCCAACCTCGCCTGCGTGGGCGCCGAGCCGCTCGGGGTGACCAACTGCCTGAACTTCGGCAACCCCGAGAAGCCGCATGTGGCGTGGCAGCTGACCGAGGCGATCGAGGGGCTGGCCGGCGCGTGCGAGGCGCTCGGGGTCGCGGTCGTCGGCGGCAACGTGTCGCTCTACAACGAGGCGCCGAGCGGGCCGATCTTCCCCACGCCGGTGATCGGGATGGTCGGCCGGCTCCCCGACGCCACCCGGGCCGGGCGGCTCGGATTCCTGCGCGAGGGCGACGCGGTCGCGCTGGTCGGCCCGTTCGCGCCGTCGCTGACCGGATCGGAGCTGGCCAAGCTCCGAGGTGAGGCGCCGGCCGGGGCGCTGCCGCCCAAGCACGGCGAAGCTGTCCGTGACGCGCATGAGCGTGTCCGGCACGCCGTTCGCCGTGGGGCGCTCCAAAATGCCCATGACATAGCCGAGGGCGGCATCGCGGTAGCCCTGGCCGAGTGCTGCATCGCCGGCGGGATCGGAGCCAGCGTCACCCTCCCGGACGGGCTCGAGCCGTTCGGGGAGTCGCCGGGGACCGGGTTCATCGTCTCCGGCGAGGAGGCCGAGCTCGCGGGGATGACGGTGATCGGGTGGGTCGGCGGCGCGGCGCTCGAGATCGCCGGGCTGCTGAAGGTCGCAGTTTCCGAGCTCGCCGACGCTCACCGCCGGGGCCTGGCCGAAGTCGTCTGACCCGTTGCTAGCCTTGGTACTCAGGCGGTCCTTGAATGGCTGATCTCTATGACGAGCGAGACGGGCCGCGCGACGAGTGCGGGGTGTTCGGCGTCTACGCCCCCGAGCGGGACGTGGCCCGGCTGTCCTACTTCGCGCTTTTCGCCCTGCAGCACCGCGGACAGGAGTCGGCGGGCATCGCCACGGCCCCGCGTGGCGGCAGCATCATGGCGATCCGCGACCAGGGGCTGGTCGCGCAGGTGTTCGACAACCACATGCTCAACTCACTGGTCGGCGACCTGGCGATCGGCCACGTCCGCTACTCGACCACCGGCGCATCGCAGTGGGAGAACGCCCAGCCGATCGTGCGCGACGACCGCCGCACGCTGGCCCTGGCCCACAACGGCAACCTGATCAACGCCGTCGCGCTGCACTCCGAGCTGCGCGGCCGCGAGGTCCCGTTCCGCTCGACCTCGGACTCCGAGATCATCGCCGCGCTGCTGGCCACCCACCCGGCGCCGCGGATCGAGGATGCTGTCGCCGACGTGCTGCCGCGCCTCGAGGGCGCTTTCTCGACCGTGGTGATGACCGACGAGGCGGTCGTGGCGTTCCGCGACCCGCATGGCCTGCGGCCGCTGTGCCTTGGGGTGATCGACGGCGAGGGGGACGCCAGCCCGGCCTACTGCGTGGCCAGCGAGTCGTGCGCGTTCGACCTGCTCGGCGCGCGCTACCTGCGCGAGGTCGAGCCCGGCGAGGTGGTGACGCTGTCGGACCGGGGGATCTCGTCGCGGCTCGTTGCCGGCGGCCAGCGGCGGGCGTTCTGCGTGTTCGAGTACATCTACTTTGCGCGCCCCGACTCGCGGATGAACGGAACCGTGCTGCAGGTCGCGCGGGCGCGTATGGGCGAGCTGTTGTGGCGCGAGGCGCCGGTCGAGGCCGACTTGGTGATCCCCGTGCCCGACTCCGGCAACGCCGCGGCGCGGGGGCTGGCGCGCGCCGCCGGGCTGCCCCAGGACGACGGCTTCATCAAGAACCGCTACATCGCACGGACATTCATCCAGCCCGGACAGGAGCTCCGTCGCCACGGGCTGCGGCTGAAGTTCAACCCGCTGCCCGAGGTCGTGGCCGGCCAGCGTCTGGTCGTCGTGGACGACTCGATCGTGCGCGGCAACACCACCCGCCAGATCGTGCAGATGCTGCGCGACTCCGGCGCCGCCGAGATTCACCTGCGGATCAGCGCGCCGCCGATCAAGCACCCGTGCCACTACGGGATCGACATGTCGACCCGCGAGGAGATGATCGCCCACGGGCGCACGACCGAGCAGGTGGCGGCCGAGCTCGGGGCGGACTCGCTGCACTACCTCTCGCTGGACGGCGTCTACGCGGCTGTCGGGGGCACGCCGGCCACCCACTGCGACGCCTGCTTCAGCGGCCGCTACCCGCTGGCGGGGACCGAGTCGGCGAACGGGAAGTTCGCGCTCGAGGCGGTTGAGCTGCCGCTCGTTCGGGCCTGAAGCACGCCTTTCGGACTTCCGCCCGGGAGGTTTGCCTTCCGGTGCGATAGGGAACTCTGCCACGATCGATCCGGTAGATCGGGCAGGATAGTGCGATAGTCCGCTTTGCTCGCGATCATTTCGCCGGTTCGGCTGGGGCCGACGAGCAGCACGCGGCACATCAGCAACTTGTTCCGTAACCAACGGAGCACTCCTGGGAGGGGAAGACGCCTATGCCAGCAGCACGATCTTGTCGACTCGCGACGATGATGGCACTGTCGGTTCTCGGCGTGCTGGCGCTCGCCGGCACGGCCTCGGCGGCGCTCACCCAGACGCCGTTCGGCTGTCGGGCCAGCGTTGCGCGCGCGACCCTCGGCGCGAGCACGAGCGCCACCGTCGAGCCCTATGTGGCCAACAAGGACGAGACGCCGTGCAAGACCGACAGTAACGGCGTGGGGATCGCCACGATCCCCGCCACCACGCCGGGCGCCACTCAGCCCGCGCTGCTGGCCGGACCGGCCGGGGCGTTCACCTACAACGCATTCGACCCGACTGGGGCGACGGCGCCCGGCGCGGCGGCGGTCGCCTCCGTGCAGGGGGTGACGATCCCCACCTCGAGCGGGATCATCCACATCGTCGGGCCCGTGCAGGCTTCCGCCTCGTACGCGTGCGTGAACAACCAGCTCGTGGCCAACGCCCAGTCGAACCTCGCGGTGATCAGCGTCAACGGGGTCAACCAGCCGATTGCGCCAGGCCAGGCGACGACGATCCCGTTGGGCGGCAAGTCGTACATCGCGGTGAACCAGAAGACCGTCACCGCCAACTCGCTGACCGAGATCGTCCTGCGGGTCCACCTCGACGGCGTGGCTGACATCGTCGTCGGCGAGGCGCAGGTGACGCAGAGCAAGCTCAACCCGTGCGCGGGCACGGCCGGCCAGTCGCCGGTGCTGGAGATCTGCCCGCAGGGCTCGACGCTCGACGTGGTCAAGCAGCGGTGCATCATCAAGGCGTGCGGCGGGACGATCGTCGTCTCCCGCCCGTTCAGGGGCCCGAGCGGCGGCACCGTGGTGGCGCTGTGCGTGGCCCGCAAGCGCTACCACAGCCCGTGCCTGTACGGCCCCGGGCCGAAGTACGTCCTGGTGGCCACCAAGCAGGGCGGCAGAGTCGAGGGGACGTTGTACTCCGACCGAATACTCGCCTACGGTCGCTTCGAGCGCATCGCCGGACTCGGTGGCAACGACTGCATCAACGGCAGGGCGGTCCACCAGCGGATCTACGACGGCAACGGCAAGGAACGGATCTACGCCAGCGCCTACACGCGGATCGCGATCGGTAGCGGCAACAGCCTCGTGGTGGGCGGCAACGGCCACGACACGATCACCGTCGCCAACGGCTCCACGCGGATCTACGGTCACGGTGGCCACAACCGGATCGACGCCGGCCTCGGTCGCGTGCGGATCTTCGGGGGAGCCGGTCCCAACCGGATCTTCACCCCGAGCGCCCGGGCGATCGTCAACTGCGGCACCGGGAACAACAACACGGCGTTCCTGCGTAACGGGGCGATCCCGTACGCGCGGGCCCACGGCTGCACGAGGATCGTGCACCTGATCTGACGCGCGCCGCTCGCCCGGCGCGGGCGGGCGGCTGAGACCACGACAGAGCGCCCGGCGAAGTCAGCCGGGCGCTCCGTCGTTCGCCCCCGATCCCGTGTGGTGGCTAGTCCCTCAACGGACTTACAGGATGAACCGCTAGCCGGAAGTTTTTGCCGAAAACTTCCGGCTAGCGGGTGCCGCGGGCCGCCGTGATGCCCGCGGGCGCGTCCGTCGCGCTCTGACGCGCCGCGCCGCGCGCCGGGTCATAGGCGCTCCGGAACGGATGATCGATCGGTGATCATCCGGCTGCAGGCCGACGCATCGGGTGACGGTGTGAGGTGACACACACAGACAGGTGTCGGTGGCATCTCAGAAGGCGGTGGGCCGGGCCCGGCGGCGCTGGATCGGCGGGCCGCGCCGCCGGCCCGGTGCCGCGCCCCGGCACGGCGACCCGGCACGGCGACCCGGCACGGCGACCCGGCACGGCGACCCGGCACGGCGACCCGGCACGGCGACCCGGCACGGCGACCCGGCACGGCGACCCGGCACGGCGACCC
>JBBSFX010000039.1:0-27532 GCA_038254735.1 Solirubrobacterales bacterium | reverse complement strand
GTCAAGCTGCTGGGGCTCGATCCCGAGCACGGACTCGCGGTCGCCGACCTGCCGATGCACCATCGTGATCCGTTCGATCGGCTGCTGATCTCGCAGGCGCGGGTCGAGCGGCTGACGATCGTCACCGGCGACGCGCGCTTCTCCGGTTACGACGTCGGGGTGCTCGCGGCGACCCGGTAGCGACCAAGTGGCCACGCAGCGCGGTGACCGGCGCGGTGAGGTCCAGCTCGACGGCGATCCCGAACCGCTGCGCCAATGCGATGACGCGGTCGTACGGTGCCCAGCCCGACGCCGGGTAGGAGCTCGGGAAGATCGGGTTGAAGGAGCCGCCGGGCCGGCGCCGGGAGAGCGGGTCGGGGGCGATCGTCGACCACTTGACGGTGACGCGGACCTGCTGGACGCCGAGCGTCTTCAGCGCCGCGTGTGGGCTCGGGAGGTCCTCGGGCGGGTCATCACCTGCCGCGGGAGGGTAGAGGGGGGAGGCGGGCGAGGGCGTCGCTCAGCAGCGCCGCCGTGTCGAGGTCGAACGGATCGAGGCGGTGGGCCCGCCGCAGCTCGACCACGGCGGCGCCGGGCCGCCCGTGGCGCACGTCGAAGCCCCCGAGCGTGCGCCAGCTGACGAAGTTCTCCGGCTGGTGCCGGGTCCCCAGCGCCAGCTCGGCGCGAGCGGACTCGAGCCGGCCCGAGGCCTCGAGCAGCGAGGAGAGGGTGGAGAGGGCGTCGAGCGACAGCGGGTCGGCGGAGACCGCCGAGCGCGCGTGGTCGAGCGCCGCGGCGCCGTCGCCGTGCTGCGCCGCCGTGATCGCGGCGTCGTCGGCCCGCACGGCGCGCAGCGGCTGCCAGATCCCCCAGGCCAGGCCGAGCGCGACGAGGACGATCGCCGTTACGCTGAGCGGCAGCGCCGGATGGCTGAGCAGCCCGCGCCGCTGCGCGACCCGGCCGACGGCGGCGCTCAGTGGTCCGCGCCCGGCCAGCCAGCCGGCGCACAGCAGCGCCGGCACCGCGGTGATCGGGATGAACCAGGTCCAGTCGATCGTGGCGTGCACGCCGAAGCCGACGACCACGGCGAGCAGCGTCAACAGTCCTGCGCGCTCGTCGGCGCCCGCAGCGCCCGGAGCGCCCGGAGCGCCCGGAGCGCCCGGAGCAGGCGCGCGGGCCAGCGTGCGGGCGGCGGCGCGGGCCCATGCGGCGAGCAGTGCCAGCGTCACCGCCAGGCCGATCAGCCCGAGGTCGGCGAAGGTCTGGAACAGATAGCCGTGGGCCGTCGTCACCGGGTAGTGGTAGTCGGTGTAGCGAGTGCGGGCGGTGGCGTAGCCGAGCGCCCCGGCGCCGCCCAGCAGGTGGTGGCCCCCGACGACCAGCGCGTCGTGCCAGTAGCGCGGACGGCTGTTGGCGAGCGTGGTGATCCGGTTGGGCTCCGAGCCGATCGCGCTGCTGGTGCTGGTCAGCGAGCTCCACACGTGCGAGATCTCGCCGGTCAGCCCGCGTGAGGACTCGGCCAGCCCGACGATCCCCCCCACCGGCACGAGGGCCGCCAGCCCGAGCAGCGCGATCGCGATGCGCCGGCGGCCCTCGGAACCGATCGGGGTCCGCTCGGCGGCGAAGATCAGGCCCACCGCTGCGGCGCTCAGCGGAACCAGCACCGCCAGCAGCACCAGCCCGAGGTCGTGGCCGCCGCTGGTCCGCGCGGCCAGCGGCTGGTTGTTGTCGCTGAGCGCGGGGTGGGCGAGGAACCACGCCGAGATCAGCGCCGTCCCGAGCAGCCCCGGCGCCAGCACCAGCGCGGCGCGCAGCCGCAACGGGACGAGGGCCAGGAAGCAGGCGATGGCCACGATCGCGGCGATCAGCGCACTGCGGGAGTAGGACAGCAGCACGACCGCGCCGAGCAGCGCGATCGCCGGGATCGCCAGCGCCCGGACCAGCCGGCCGTGGCCGCGGCGCGCGCCCAGCCACAGGCCGCCCGGCAGGCCCATCGCCGCGAGCAGCCCGACGGCGTTCCAGTAGCCGAGCGGGGCGGTCAGGCGCCCCAGCGTGCCGTCGCCGTCGGGCAGGCCGGGGAACACCTTGACCAGCAGCGAGTAGGCGCCGATCGCGCACGCCGCCGGGGCGATCGCCCCGACCAGCGGGGCGCAGCGGTACGGGAACAGCCGCGCCAGCGCGATCGCCGCGGCAAACGCACCGAGGTACGCAACGGCCTGGTTGGCCGCCATCCACGAGGCGTCGGGCGCCACCGACCAGGCGATCGACAGCGCCGTGAGCACGGCCAGGGCGGTGAACGCCAGCAGCGCCCCGGCTCCCGAGGCGGGACCGCCGGCGCCCGTCAGCAGCACCGTCACCAGCGCCCCGGCGCCGGCCAGGGTCAGCGCGATCTCGGCCCACGTGTTGGCCCCCAGGTCGAGACCGCTGCCCTGCACGACGCCGCTCTTGGTGGTGAACGCGAGCAGCACCAGGGCCAGCGCCAGCGCGGCGCCGATCGCGGCGTCGCCGGACACCGTTGAGCCGAGCACGGCGAATCGGCGTGGCGACGGCGGCGATCCGGGCGCGGCGTCGGGCTGCGCCGAGACGGGAGGCGACACGCGGCGCGAGGCTAGCAACGGCGCTCGCTCATCGGCGGGCGCCGCGCGATCAGCAGCAGCGTGTGGCCGAACGGCGCCAGGCGCGGGCGTGACCCGAGGCGGTCGAGTGGCGCCAGCGCGCGCTGCACGGCGGGCGCGAGTCGCCGCCACGTGTAGGTGACGGCGTGGAGCTCCGGCGCCAGCCCGGCGCGGGCCGCCTCTCCGAGGAGGCGGCGCGGGGACAGCGGCACGTCGTCGGGGGTGCCGTGCAGGGCGGGGCCGAGCCCGGCGCGGTTGGCCAGCGCCAGCGCCGCCCCGACGGGGTGCCACAGCCCCGGCTCGATCGCCACCAGCGCGCCGCCCGGGCGCAGCAGGCGCGCGGCCTCGTCGAACGTCGGGCCGAGCGGTTCGTGGAAGGCCACGTGGTGGAGGACCAGGCGGTACAGGACGACGTCGAAGGAGCCGGGCGCGAGCCCGAGCCGTCCGGCCGCGCCGAGCACCGCCGCGTCGGCCACTCCGCGCTCGAGCACGCTGGCCACGCGCCCGGGGTCGACGTCGGCCCCGGTGAGCCGGAAGCGCGGCGCCGGGAATAGATGCCGCCCTGGATGCCAGCCGCAGCCGACGGACAGCACCTCACCTGCGGCGATCCCGAGCCGGCGCGCGAGGATCGCCTGCTCGCGCCGCTCCATCTGGCGGTAGTGGAGCTCGAGCGTCTCGGCACGACTCAGCCGATCGAGCACGTTATCGGCGTTGTAGGGCTCGGATCCGATCATGGGCTCACCAGCGGCGGTGGGCGACCAGCGTTCGCGCCTGCGCCGCGGGCAGGTACTGCCGGCCGGCCAGGAACTCGCGGGCCTCGGCGATCGCCGCCTCCCGAGCGTAGGCGGCGGCGATCGGTCGTAGCGCATGCCTGACGGCGGTCGCGTCGATCACGCCGATCGGCCAGTGGCGCTCGCGGGCCACGGCCGACCAGTGGGCGTCGAGCCCCCAGCCCGCCCTCAGCCGCGGGAACGGAAGCAGGACGTCGAAGGTCGCGGCGTGGAACGCCGTCACCGGCCCCGTCTCGACGAACGATGTCTCCCTGACGACCGACCCGGCGTGGCGGCGCGTGACGGCGAAGGCGGCGTGGGAGAAGCAGCGATGGGCGGGCTGCGCGATCCGCAGCCCGAAGCGCTCGGCCAGGAACACGAACCGATCGAGGAACCCGCGTGGCAGCTCGACGTCGTCGTCGAGCGCGATCAGCCAGTCCTGACCACCGGGCGGATGCTCGGCGAGCAGCGTGCCGAGGTTCTCGAACTTGCCGCCGCGCGCGGCGTCGATGCTGGCGAACTCCACTCGGTGGCGGCTGCGCTCGAGCTCCCGGCGGGCCTGCGGCAGCACGTTGGGCACATCCCGGCGCTCGATCGCCAGCACCAGTACGCGCCGTCTCGGGGCCGCCGCGGCCGCCCGGCGCAGTCGGAGCCGCTGGAGGCGGGCGAGCTCGCGCGTCCCGTCTCGCGCGTCGACCAGCCGCGCCCGGGTGATCGCTCGTGGGCCGGCCACATAGCCGCTGTGGCCCGAGAGGAAGTCGTCGCTCACGATCGCTGCTCGTGGATCGTCTCTCGCACCCGCCCGGCGGCGTGGGCGGCCAGCACGGCGCCGACCGCGCAGCGGCGCCGTCCGATGTGCCAGACGCAGCCGCCGAGCACGCGCAGCTCGCCGGCGAACGACGGCGCCGTCGCCTTGCGGACGTCGTAGCGGCGAGCGGTCCGGCCGAGGGCGTAGGCGGACGCGCCGAGCCTCCGCAGACGGGCGTCGCGCGCCGTGCGGCGGTGCTCGAGCCCGGCACTCGGCAGATATCGAATCCGTCCGCCGGCGGCGGCGAAGCGCCGGAGCCAGTCCTCCTCCTCGCCGCGACCGCGCAGCGACTCGTCGAACCGGCCCACCTCCCGTAGCGCCCGGGCCCGGACGGCCATGTTCGCCGACCAGACCAGCCCGACGTCCCGCTCGTCCGGGCCGAGCTCGAGCGTGGTGATCGGTGCGCCCTCGCGCCCGCAGGCGCGTGGGCCACCCCCCTCAAGGTGCGCGCGGATCGGGCCCCCGAAGGCTCCGTGCCCCGGATTTGCGCGGGCGCCGGCGAGCAGCGCGGCGAGCCAGCCGTCCGGCGCGCGGATGTCGTCGTCGACGAACACCACCAGGTCTCCGGCGGCCAGCTCCGCTCCCGCGTTGCGCGCGGCGTTGGCGCCCCGCGCCGCCGGGAGCACCAGCAGCCGCGCGCCATGGCGCTTCGCCACGGTGGCGCTGGCCGGATCCGGGCCGTCGGCGACGACGATCGTCTCGGCGTCGAGGGCTCGGGCCTGGGGCTCGATCGAGGCGAGCGCGATGTCGAGGTAGCCCGGCCGTCCGCGAGTCGGGATCACGACCGATGCCGCCGGCGCGGCCACCGGAGGGCTCAGCTCTCTAGACGCCGGTGCGACGCGAGTTGCCGTGCGAACGCGGCCATGAACCGCGGGTTGTAGCGCAGGTAGCGGCGCCACAGCCGCCGCGGCTCGTGGGCGAGGCGGAAGGCCCACTCGAGCCCGGCCTCCTGCAGCCAGTTCGGCGCCTGCGGCATCAGCCCGGCGTGGAAGTCGAAGGCGGCGCCGACGCCGAACAGCAGCGGCGCGTCGAGCCGGTCGCGCATCGCCGCCATCCACTTCTCCTGCTTGGGCACGCCGATCCCCACCCACACCACGTCGGCGCGCGAGCGGTTGATCTCGACGGCCAGCGCGTCCTCCTCCTCGGCGCTCAGCGAGCGGTGCGGGGGCGAGTAGCCGCCGACGATCCGCACGCCGGGGTGGCGGTGGCGCAGATTCAGCGCGAGCTGCACGAGCGCGCCCTGGTTGCGCCCGCCGTAGAGGTAGAAGCGAGCGCCCGTCTCGGCGGCGTGCTCGCACGCGCGCGACATCAGCTCGGGGCCGTACACGCGAGCCGCCAGCGAGTGGCCGAGGGCGTTGATCGCCCACACCAGCGGCTGCCCGTCGGGGACGTTGAGCACCGCGTCGTCGAGCGCCGTCCGGAGCTCCGGGTCCTCCTGCGAGGCCATCACCGTGTGCACGTTGCAGACACAGACGTAGCCACGTAGCCGGTGCTCGATCGCGCTGTCGATCCAGGCCAGCATCCGCCCGTAGTCGGTCAGGGCCAGGCGCACGCCGAGCACCTCGACTGAGGCCGGCGGCGCGATCGGCTCGGGATAGGCGGCGAGGGGGCTCTTGTGTTGCATGCTGGAGGAGGCTTGTCCGTCGTCCCGCGCGCGGGAAACGTCGGCCGGGCATATACACAAACGGGAAATCGCCCCTTTGGTTTCGCAGTTGGCCGCCGCGGCGGCCAATCTCGCGCCCGGCGGCGCTCATGTTCTCCGGCCGTCAATGCTCGATCGGGGCGCGGGGGGATATGCTTATCGGTGACACGGAAGTCACGGGGCTCGCGAGCATCGCCCCCTTTCTCGCGGGCCCGGGACGGCCCCCAGCCCTACCAAGGGTCGTCCTCCGGCCGGGTCCGCGCCGCACAGCGGTGCGGGCCCGGCCATAAGGCCGCTGCGCGGGCAGCCGCCAAAATCACGCCGGCTCCGCCACCGACCTCCACCTCTGCCCTAACCTCGTGCACCGCATGGACTGTGTGGTCACCGGCGGCGCCGGATTCATCGGCTCGAACCTGGTCGACGCGCTGGTTGCTCGCGGCGATCGGGTCGCCGTCCTCGACGATCTCTCGACCGGCCGGCGGGCCAACCTCGACGGCGCCCTGCGGGCCGGAGCGACCCTCCACGTCCTCGACGTCCGGGATCGCGGCGCCGTCGACGCCGTGTTCGCCGCGGCGCGCCCGCAGGTGGTCTTCCATCTCGCCGCCCAGATCGACGTGCGGCTGTCGGTCGAGGACCCGGGCGCCGACGCCGCCAGCAACGTCACCGGGACGATCAACGTGCTGGAGGCCGCGCGCCGCCACGACGCGCGACGCCTCGTCAACACCTCCACGGGCGGGGGCCTGTACGGCGACGCCGGGCTGATCCCCACCCCCGAGGATCATCCGATCCGCCCGCTCGCCCCCTACGGGCAGAGCAAGTACGCGGCCGAGGGCTACTGCGCACTGTACACGCGCCTGCACGGCCTCTCGACGGCGTCGCTGCGCTACGGCAACGTCTACGGGCCGCGTCAGGACGTGCACGGCGAGGCGGGCGTGGTGGCGATCTTCTGCGGGCACCTGCTTCAACGCCGCGCCCCGACGGTGTACGGCGACGGGCGCCAGACGCGCGACTGGGTCGAGGTCTCGGACGTGGTCCGCGCCAACCTGCTGGCCGCCGCGTCCGGGCTGACCGGCCCGGTCAACATCGGCCACGGCCGGGAGACCTCGGTGCTCCAGCTGCTCGAGGCGCTGAGCGCCGTCGCCGGGCCCGCGCCCGGAGCCGAGGCGGATCGGCCGCCGTGCGAGCCGCCGTGCGCGCCGCCGCTCGAGGCGCGGTTCGCTCCCGAGCGCCCGGGCGAGGTGCGGCGCAGCTGCCTCGACGTCACCCGCGCGCGCGCCGAGCTCGGCTGGGCGCCGAACGTCGGGCTCGAGGACGGGCTGCGCCGGATCCTCGCCGGGCTCTGAGGCGGCACGGTGCGATGCCCACCGTGACCGTGGCGATCCCGGTCAAGGACGGCGGAGCGGGGTTGGGCCACGTGCTCGCCGCGGTCCGCGCCCAGCGGCTGGCGCCCGACACCGAGCTCGAGCTGCTGGTCGCCGACTCGGGGTCGCGCGACGGCTCCCCGGCGGTCGCCCGCGCGCACGGGGCCGAGGTGATCGAGATCGCGCCGGAGCGCTTCTCGCACGGCGGGACCCGCAACCTGCTGGCCGAGCGTGCCCGCGGGGACTACGTGGCCTTCCTGACCCAGGACGCCGTGCCCGCGGGGAACGACTGGCTGGCCGGCCTGGTGGCCGGGTTCGCGTTGGGCGACGACGTCGCGCTGGTGTTCGGGCCCTACCTCCCGGCGCCCGGGGCGAGCCCGATGGTGGCGCGCGAGCTCGGCGCCTGGTTTCGCTCGTTCTCGCCTGACGGCGCGCCGCGGATCGACCGCCTCGCCCCCGCCGAGCGCGCGATCGGCGGGCGCGAGCTGCTCGGGCGCCGCGGATTCTTCACCGACGCCAACGGAGCGCTGCGACGGTCCGCCTGGCGCCGCGTGCCGTTCCGTGAGGTCGCGTACGCCGAGGACCACGCGCTCGCCCACGACATGCTGCGGGCCGGCTACGCCAAGGCCTACCTCCCCGGCGCCGCGGTGATCCACTCGCACGACTACTCGAGCTGGGGCTGGCTGCGGCGGAGCTTCGACGAGTCCCGCGCCCTGCGGGAGCTCTACGGCTACGTCGAGCCGGCCGGCCTGCGCACGCCGGCGCTGAAGCTGTGGGGCCTCGTCGGCGCGGACTGGCGCTGGGCCGCCGAGTCGCCGGGCCGCCGCCCGCCGACACTGCCGGCGCGCTCGGCGCTGCACCACGGCGTGCGGATCCTCGGCGCGCTGCTGGGCACCCGATCGACGCGGCTGCCATCGCCGCTGGTGCAGCGCCTGTCGCTCGAGCGACGGCGCGGCTGAGGCGCCGGGCGGCCGTCGGGAGGCCCGCTACTCTCCCACCGGTGACCGCGACCACAACCGCGAGCCGGCGCGACGCCCTGCCCGCTCCGAGCGAGCGCGGCGCCACGCCGGTGATCGTCGTGCGCGACGTCGACAAGACCTTCTCGGTGCCCGAGCAGCAGGTGCACACGCTCAAGGAGCGCGTCCTGCACCCGCGGCGGCGCGTACGCTCGCAGCGCTTCCGGGCGCTCAGCAACGTGTCGTTCGAGGTTTACCCGGGCGAGTTCTTCGGGATCGCCGGGCGCAACGGCAGCGGCAAGAGCACGCTGCTCAAGTGCATCGCCGGGATCTACGCCACCGAGGGGAGGATCTGGCGCACGGGGCGGATGTCGACGTTCATCGAGCTGGGGATCGGCTTCAACCCCGATCTGGCGGCGCGCGACAACGTGATCATGAACGGGATCATGATGGGGCTCTCCCCGCGCGAGGCCCGGCGGCGCTTCGACGCGGTGATCGACTTCGCCGAGCTCGACGAGTTCAAGGACCTGAAGCTCAAGAACTACTCCTCGGGGATGCACGTGCGCCTCGCCTTCTCGGTGGCGATCCAGGTCGACGCCGACCTGCTGCTGATCGACGAGGTGCTGGCGGTCGGCGACGCCGCCTTCCAGCAGAAGTGCTTCGACGTGTTCAACGAGATGCGCGACGCCGGCCGGACGATCGTGTTCGTGACCCACGACATGGGCACGATGAAGCGCTTCTGTCACCGCGCGCTGCTGCTCGAGCGCGGCGAGATGGTCTACCTCGGCGATCCCGAGGAGGTCGGCGACCGCTACCTCGAGCTGAACTTCGGGCGCGACCCGGTCGCCGCCGGCGACGGCGCGCACTCGGGCGGCGACGGCGAGGCGCGCGTGCTCGACGCGTGGGTCGAGGACGGGCTCGGCGACCGCGGCCGGGCCCTGGCCCAGGGCCAGCCGATCACGCTGCGCGCCCGCGTCGGCTTCACCGTCCCGGTGCAGGACCCCCAGGCCAGCGTGTACGTGCTCAACGAGGAGCACAAGGCGATCATCGTCGCCAACTCGGCCCGTCAGGCGGAGCGCACGGGCGCGTTCCGGCCCGGCGAGGAGGCGATCTTCTCGTTCACCTTCGACAACGTCCTCGCGCCCGGCCGCTACAGCCCGGTGTTCACGCTGGCCCACCGCGGAGCCGGCGTCGACCTGCTCGACCGCTTCGAGGGCGCGAGCTCGTTCGTGGTCACCGGCGCCGACTCGCTCGGCGGCCTCGTCGATCTTCCCGTGCGGGTCTCGACGGCGCGGCCCGAGGGCTCGCCGTGAGCACGGCCGGGGCGCCGTACGAGGGGCTGGGTGAGCCGATCCGCGGACCGCGGGCGCTGACCGGGGACTGGTCGCGCTTCCTGCACCTCACCTACAACATCGCCCGCAACCAGTTCAAGCTGCGGTTCTTCGGCTCGTCGCTCGGCTACGCGTGGCAGCTCGTGCGCCCGCTGATGCTGTTCGGCGTGCTGTACGTCTTCTTCACCCAGATCTCGCACATCAGCGTCGGACAGGGTAAGTCCGGCCGCTACGACGGCACCCAGCTGCTCGGCTGCATCGTGCTGTTCACGTTCTTCGCGGAGGCGACGTCGGGCGCCGTGCGCAGCGTGCTCGACAGCGAGGGGCTCGTCCGCAAGATCGCCTTCCCACGGATGGTGATCCCGGCCTCGGTGGTCCTGCTCGCCACCTTCAACCTGACCCTGAACCTGATCGTGGTGTTCGTGTTCGGGCTGATCGAGGGGGTGCGGCCGATGCTGAGCTGGCTGGAGCTGCCGCTGATCGTGGCCCTGCTGATGGTTTTCGCCACCGGGCTGGCGATGCTGCTCTCAGCCGGGTTCGTCTACTTCCGCGACCTGCAGCCGATCTGGGAGGTCGTGCTGCAGGTGCTGTTCTACGCCTCGCCGGTGATCATCCCGCTCACCCTGATCCAGAAGAACCTGTCCTCGACGCTGCTGCACGTGTACATGCTGAACCCGCTCGCCGTGGTCCTCCAGCAGTTCCGCCACGCCGTCGTCAATCCCGACGCCTACGGCGCCGGCTACTGGATCGGCGGCACCACCCGGCTGCTGGTCCCGGTGGGGATCGTGGTGGCGATCTTCGGGCTCGGCCTCGTCGTCTTCAACCGCGTCGCCCCGCGCGTGGCCGAAGCCCTGTGAGCGGCTTGGTGGCGATCATCGTGAGCTGGGTGCCGCCGGCCACGTGGTACAGCCAGGCCATGTAGGCACGACGACCGAGGCGGGTGGCGCGCAGCGCGTGCAGGCCCGCGGTGCGCAGCGCCGCGTCGGGCGAGCCGGTCGCGCGCAGGCGCCGGCGGGCGGCGCCCGGCAGGCGGGCGAGCATCGGCCGCTCGCGGAAGAACCAGTGGTAGCTCGGCTCCAGCAGGCGGGTCAGGAACCCCGTGCGGGTCGCCTCCCAGCGATAGCGCCAGGCCCAGTGCGCGTGTTCGTAGCCCTCGAACTGCTCGACGCCCTCCAGGTGCAGGCCGACCGGGTCGCGACGGGTCTTGAGCGTCTCGTTGACCACCAGCAGCCGCCCACCGGGCTTCAGCACCCGGAAGATCTCCTGGAACGTGCGCCGCAGGCTGCGCTCGTCGTTGTGGTGGAGCACCTCGCAGCAGAACACGAAGTCGAGGCTCGCCGAGGCCAGCGGCATCTCGCTCATCGAGCCCTGCACGCGCTCGAAGTACGACAGCCCCTCGGCGATGAAGAAGTCGGCCGTGTACAGGCCCTGGAGCTCCGGCGTGGCGATGTCGAGCGCGATCACCCGCTGACCGTGGCGGGCCAGCCGGTTGGACGCCCAGCAGGTGTTGGACCCGACGTCGAGCACCGACTGGCCCGGCTTGAAGTCGACCGCGTCGAGGATCTGGTTCATCGACTGCCCCTGCACGTACCAGTAGCCGTCGCCGATGTCCGGGAGCCGGCGGATCTTCTCGGCGTCCCAGCCGTCGGCGCGCATCTGCTCGGCGAAGCGCTCGAGCCCCGCCGCCTCCCGGGCGATGTGCTCGAGGGGATCGGGCAGCAGCTGGCCCACGCCCCGATGCACCGGGAAGCTGGCGCCGCAGCCCGCGCAGCGCAGCGTGCCCTCGCGCACCTCACGCGCGTCGCACTCGGCGGCCTCGAGCCGCAGCGTGCGATCGCGGCGGCAGCGCGGGCAGCGCAGGTGCAGGGCGGGGAACTCGGGCTGCATCCGACCTCGCGGCTCAGCGGGGAGCCCGGCGGACGGCGGGGACGACGCCCGTGGCGGCGGCGATCCGGCGCGGCTCGGCGACCTGCTCGAAGAACTCGACCAGAGTGTCGAGCCGCCGGGCCCACGCGTAGTCGGCGGCGGTTCGCCGGCCGGCGCGGCCGAGCCGGTCGCGGAGCGCCTCGTCGGCCAGCACGCGCTGAAGCGCCGCCGCCACCGCGTGGCGCTCGGCGTCCGGCATCAGGCAGTTCTCGCCGTCGCGGCAGAAGTCGCGGTTGCCGTGGGCGTCGGTGCAGACGACGGCGCCGCCGGTGGCCATCGACTCGAGCGGCGGCAGGCAGAAGCCCTCGTGCCGGGAGGTCTGGATGAACACCGTCGCCTCGTTGAGCAGCCGGTTGACCTCCTCATCGGAGGGTCGGACGATGTAGCGGATGCCCGGCTCGCCGTCGGCGAGCTGCGGCTCGATCCCGAACAGGCACAGCTCCGGCCGCGGCTCGGGCAGCGAGCGCCAGGCGGCGATGGTCAGCGGGAGGTTCTTCAGCGGGTTGGAGCGGCCGAGGGCCAGCACCATGTCCCGGCGGCGGCGCCGGTCGGGGAGCGGGCGGAAGTTCTCCAGGTCGATCCCCGGCGGGATCAGCACCGCATCGAGGCCGAGCTCGCGCAGGCGCTCGCGGTTCCAGGCCGAGATCGTCATGTAGCGGAACTCGTGGCGGTAGGAGGCGAGCACGGCGGCGCGCGTGGCCGGATCGTCGGGGTAGTAGCTCGTCTCGATGTCCTGGACGAAGTACACCGGGATCCCGTTCAGCACGCTGGCCGCCCACACCGGGCTGGCGGTGTTCCACCACGTCGCGACCTTGATCGCCGGCACGGGCGCCAGCGCCTCGACGAGCGCGTCGTAGTCGGGGAAGGTGCGCACCGGCACCTCAAGCTGAAACCAGCTCGGCGGCCCGCCGAGCGACCACAACTCGGCCTCGTGACCGCGCTCGCGCAGGCCGTTGAGGTGCTCGAAGATGTCCCGGTGACCGCCGCCGACGCCGGTGTCCTCGGTCACGTAGATGACGCGCAACGCCCCGTCGGCGCTGCGCACGTCGCGCTGGTCGAAGAAGGCGCCCCAGCGCGCCCAGAACACCTGTTGCGAGGTCCGCTCGCGCTCGCGGACCTCGGTGCCGCGGGTCGCCGACTCGTCGTGGATCAGCTGCGCCTCGGGAAAGTAGATGACCCGGTAGCCCGCCTGCCAGGCGCGCAGGCACCAGTCGACGTCCTCGTAGGCCATCGGGTAGGCCTCGTCGAGCGGGCCGATCCGGTCGAGCGCCGCGCGGCGGACGTACATGCAGGCGCCGGTCACCGCCAGCACCGGCTGGATCAGGCCGGCGGGCCCCCAGTCGGCGGGGCGGAAGCGGAAGCGGTGGTCGAACCACTCCGGCGCCTCGCGGTTGCGGACCGTGCCGCCGAACTGGATCCGGCCGTCGCGGTACAGCAGCTTGGCGCCGACGATGCCGATGTCATCACCGCGGCTCGCCGCGTACTGGAGGCAGGCCAGCCAGCCCGGCAGCGCCTCCATGTCGGAGTTGAGAATCACCACGTCGCGGGCCGGGTGGGCGGCCCGCAGGCCGCGGTTGACGGTGGCCGCGAAGCCGGTGTTCTCGGCGCTCTGAATCACCCGGATCCCGTCGATCCGCCGCAGCGCGGCGAGGTGCTCGGAGCCGCTGGCGTCGTCGCTGACGATGATCTCGACCCGCCGGCGGTCGGTCGTCCGCCGCACGCTGTCGACCAGGGCTGCGACCTGCTCGGCGTCCCGGTAGCTCGGGATCACGATGCTCACCGGCGTCCCGTGGGCCTGGTGCCAGCGGGGGATCTCCGGCCGAGGATCGCCGGGGCGCGGGTCGAGGCGCAGCCGGGCACGCAGCGGGGTGAAGCGCAGCGGGAAGGTCAGCGCCCGGTACAGCAGCGCGCGCAGCCCGCGATAGCGGTAGGTCAGGTAGACCCGCCGCCCGAGGCCGGCGAGATTGCCGCGGCGGGAGCCGTCGAGCGCGTTCAGTGCGGCGCGACCGGGGGCCTCGTCGGGCGCGGGGGAAAGCGGCTCGCTCACGTCCCGGGATGGTGACGGTTCGCCTTCGCGCGTGTCGCCCGGCCGCGCTCTGTGCCGGGGCGCCGGCGCGGCCGCCGCCAGGTGCCCGGGGCGGGTCCAGGGTCCGGCCACTTACTCAGTCGCGGGCCCGCCGGCATCGAGGCAGCCAAGGGCGATCCTGCCTATTGGACCTGCCTATTGGACCTGCCTATTGGTTGGGTGCGGCTTGCCTGGAGGGACGTCATGCGGCGTGGGATGACGGGGATCGATCGTTGCGGTGCTGCTGCCGCCCTGTTCCGGCCGCCACGGGGGCGCTTCCTCGGCTTCCTAGCTCAGTGCGGTCGCGCGCGCTGTTGGACGGCGGCGTAGAGCGTTTCCGGAGCGATGTCGGCGTCGTTTGGCCAGACGATCGTTCCTGCTTCCCGGTCGGCACGGAGCCGGCGGAAGTACTCGGGGTCGCGCAGCGGCTCGAAGACGCCTGCGTATTCAAGGAGGTATGAAAGGTCGACCTCGGCGGCGGTTCCGTCCTCGAAGCTGATGCGTACCACGCAGCCATCGCAGTAGCCCAGTTCAGCGACTCGGCGCGGCGCACGCATCTGGCAAGACCTCCTGCCGCACGGGCGCCCGCCCACGATCGTCCCACGAGACGATCCAGTGCTGCTCGACGATGTCAGCGAGATCTCGGGCCGGCGTGATGCGCACCATCCCCGTGATCCGCAACGCTGAGCGAGCGGGGCGCCGTCGCATCTTTTCCAAGCCAGCATCTGATCATCTGCGTCAGCAAGCCTTCGACATCGATCGACGATCCCCAACCGCCCACCGAAAGCCTGGCCATGAGCAACCCAGTGCAGCGCACCGACTTCGTCTCGATCCCGGTTCAGGACATGCATCGACGCCGATACGCCACATGAACGTCACATCTTGCCGGTCTGCAGATCGCGACGCATGGATCCTCCCCGCTTCCGCTCCGGATCCGGCGGGGAGAAGACCAGAAGCCCGGCCGCCGTACCAGCTCAGGCCACAGGACGGCAGTGGTCTCTATGGGCGGGTGTCGAACCGCGGCACGATCAGGCTGCCGTCCTCGCGTAGCTCGAAGCCAGGATTGTGGGCGACCTCCCATGCGTGCGCATCTGGATCACAGAAGACACCCGCGTAGCCGCCGTAAAACGTCTCGGCCGCGGGCCGTGTGATCGTCCCACCTGCCTGCTTAGCCGCAGCGAGGACGTCATCGACCTCAGCGGTCGAACGAACGTTGTGAGCGATTGCGACTCCGTCAAACCCACCGGACCGGCGATCGGCAAGTCCGCAGTCGGCAGCGAGCTTGTCGCGCGACCACAGGACGACAGCGATCCCTCCCGCTTGGAAGAACACAGTCTCGTCGATCTCCTGCCCCTCCCATCCGAGCTGTTCGTAGAACGATCGCGCCCGGCCGAGATCGTCCACCGCCAGCGTCAGAAGACTGATCCGCTGCTCCATCTGCCCACCCTAACCGACCGTTCAATCAGCTCCGCATCGAGCCGCGCGTGGCGATGATCTCTTCGATCCGCTCGGAAATGTAAGTTCGTCCACTGTGACCGGCAGCGGCCGCGTCGAGCCGCCTGCGGACGCCAGTGCCGAGGTGTGCCTCGATCGCGGCGCGCGTGACCTCGGCGATTGTGGTGCCAGACCGTTCTGCCTCGTGGCGAAGCCGGCCGTCTAGCTCATCGGGGAGCTTCACCGTGGTGTAGGTCAACGGTGGTGCGAGCCATCCGCATCACGATGTGGCAGAGCGCGAAGCTGGGGGAATCAGCGGGTGGAGATTCACGACCGAAGCACTTAGCTACTGTGACCCCTCCGATGCCCCAGGAGATGCGCAAGCTCCAGGTCTCGCTCGACGGTCCGGTGCTGCTGGCCCCGTCGGTCCACCGCGACCCGCGGGGGTTCTTCCTCGAGACCTACCGCGCCGACCGCCTGGCTGCGCTCGGTGTGACCGACGAGTTCGTCCAGGACAACCACTCGCGCTCGAGGCGGGGGATCACCCGCGGGATGCACTTCCAGCCCGGTCAGGCCAAGCTCGTGCGCTGCGCCCGCGGGGCGATCCTCGACGTGCTGGTCGACATCCGCCCCGGCTCGCCGCAGTTCCGACGCTGGGAGGCGTACCCGCTCACCGACGAGGACCACCACCTGCTCTACGTCCCGTCCGGCTTCGCCCACGGGTTCTGCGTCATCAGCGAGCAGGCCGACGTCGTCTACAAGGCCTCGGCGTACTACGACCCGGAGGCCGAGCGCGGCTTCGCCCACGACGATCCCGCGGTGGCGATCGCCTGGCCCCGGGACCTGGAGCTGATCGTCTCGGCCCGGGACCGTGACGCGCCGCCGCTGGCCGCGGTGGTGCCCGCCGGCGGCCGCGCCGACGGCGGCTAGCGCGGAGCGGGCCTCAGGGCACCTCGCTCCACGATCGTTTGATGTCCACCCTGGTCTCCCTCCTCGCGCGCGAGCTGTTCCTGCTCGTGCTGCTGAGCGCGATCGGCGCCTGGCCGGCGGTGCTGGCCGGTCGCCGCCTCGACGGCGTGGCGCGCATGGCGCTGATGCCGGCCTTCGGCCTGGCCGTCGCTTTGTGCGTGATGATGACGGCCGTCTGGCGCGCGCCGACCGACAAGTGCGCGTGGCTGCTGATCGTGCTGGCCGTGGCCTCGGTGGCGCTGGCGGCCCGGCGGCTGCGCGGCCGTCGTCCCACCTGGCGCCGGGCCCTGCTCCAGCCGCTGCTCGTGGTCGCCGTCGTGCTCGGCGTCTCCGATGCCCCGCTGGTGCACCTGCGATCGGTCGGCCCGGTCTCCTACGGGATCGCCGACGCCGCCGGCTACATCGCCGTCGAGGACGGCATGCGGACCCAGTCCGAGCACACCGCCGCCGCCGCGGCCGGGGTGCCGGTGACCGCGCGGCGCGACCTGGTGGAGAGCGCGTGGCAGACCTACGCGTCCGGCTTCCAGCAGTACGGCTTCGACACCGTCGCCTCGAGCGCCGACTCGCTCCTCGGGCTCGGCGCCACCCAGACCTACAGCGCGTTCGTGATCGCGCTGCTGGCGATCACGGCGCTGGGGGTGATCGCCGCCGTGCGGCTGATCGGCGCCGCCCGCGGCTGGGCCGCGGGGCTCGGAGGCGTCCTTGGCGGCGCGCTCGTCGCCGGCCCGTTCTGGCTGCAGCTGTCGATCGACGGCAGCGAGGGGGCGATCTCGGGGCTGGCGCTGGTGCTGCCGCTGACGCTGCTCGGCTACCTGGCGGTCCGGGACCGCGATCGCGCCGAGCTGCTACTGCTCGCGCTGCTGGCGGCCGGTCTGCAAACCGCCTACCCGCTGTTCGTGCCGCCGCTCGCGGTGGCGACCGCCGTCGTGCTGGCCGGCCTGGCCATCACGCGCCGGCGCTGGGGCTCGGCGCGGCGCCCCGAGCTGACCCGGGCCACGCTGATCCTCGCCGGCGTGCTGGTGCTGGCGGCGGCGCTGAGCCCGGTGGCGTTTGCCCGCAACGTCCGTTACTGGCATTCGGTGGCCATCAACCCGCTGGCCTACCGCAATGCCAACCTGCCCGTCTACGACCTGCCGACGGGGCTGCTCCCGAGCTGGCTGCTGCAGACCCGCTGGCTCTACCGGCTTCCCCACATGATGTCGCTCGGGCAGCTGCCGGCGTCGATTCTCGCTCCGCTGGCGATGATCGCCGTGATCGCCCTCGCGCTGTGGCGGCGGCTCGTGCTCCTGGCCGGCGCCGCGGTGATCGCCGTCGCCGTGGTGCTCGCTTACGCGACCTTCTCCAGCTTCGCCTGCACCTACTGCGAGGAGCGCAACCTGCTGATCGCGAGCCCGCTGGCGCTGAGCATGTTCGCGATCGGCGTCTCGCTGCTGGCCGCGTCGGGCCGCGCATGGTCCCGCGGGCTGGCCGTCGCCGCGGCGGCGATCGCGGTCCTCGCCGCGGCCGCGCAGGTGGGGGTGGGGGACGAGTACGTGATCCAGGCCTCGTTCGCCTTCCCGCCCCAGGCGCGGGCGGTGATCGCGCGGCTGCCGTCCCATCCGGCGCCGCTGTCGCTGGCGATGGAGGGGTTCGGGCAGGCCTACCACGCGCCGCTGGAGGACCCGGCCGTGTACGCCGCCGTGCGCTACGCGACGGGCGTCCCCCCGTCGCTGCCCACCGAGAGCGACGACTTCTCGGGGCTCGCCTACTTTGGCGGCCCGAGTCCGGCCGGGGCCCAGTTCGACCCTGCCTACCGCTACGTGCTCACCCGCCTCGCCGGCGTCGACTCCGGCCGCGCGACGCTCTACCGGGACGGCCCGGTCGCCCTCCAGCGCCGGGCGGCGGCGCTCGACGTGCTGATCACCGGCGGCGTCGAGACCGCCTCGTCCCGGGTCGATCCGCGCGGGCGCGCCTGGCTCCAGCCGCAGCTCCCGCTGGCCCTGTGGATCAGCGGCACCCACACCGGCGAGCCGGTGTCGGTGCGGATTCTCGCCGCCGTGACGCTCCCGGCGCGCGAGGCGGTGCGCGTGCTCAACCCGCACGGCGTGCGCACTCGCCGCCGCGGGCGCCGACTCAGCCTGTGCGCCGACACCTCCGGACCGGGCGCCTTTCGCCGTTTCGGCGTCGCCTTCAGCTTCCTGCCTCTGACCCAGCCGCCTCCGCGCGGGCAGGCCTACGGCACCCCGCCGCCGCCCGAGGGGCTGCGGCTGCTGTCGGTGCGGGCCGCCGCCCGGAGCTGTCGCGGAGGTGAAGCATACGATTGGCTGCGATAGTATGATTGTCGTATGCGAACCCGGGTTACGGTCACCGTCGATCAGGAGACGGTCCGCGCGGCCGAGGAGGCGGTCGCCGCCGGGCGTGCTCCCTCGGTCAGCGCATGGGTGGCCTCGGCGATGGCCGAGCGTGCCCGGCGCGAGAGCCTGGCCGACGTCCTCGCCGAGATCCGTGCGGAGCTCGGTCCAGCCACGGCCGAGGAGACAGCATGGGCCCGAAGCGTCCTCGGCCTGTAGTCCTCGACGCGGGCGCGCTGATCGCTGTCGATCGGGGCGATCGGCGCGTGATCCGGCTGCTGGAGCTGGCCGAGGACATCCACGTGCCCGTTGGTGCACTCGCCCAGGCATGGCGAAACCCCGCGCGCCAGGTGCGGCTCGTGCGGGTCGTGTCATCGGAGGAGGTGGCGATCCACCCGCTCGACGCCGCCGGTGCCCGCGCGGTGGGCCAGATGTGCGCCGCAACGGCCACCTCGGACGTCGTCGACGCGTCGGTCGTGCTCGTCGCCCGGCTCGTCGGCGGAGTGGCCGTGACCTGCGACTCGGACGACCTCCGCCGGCTTGATCCGGGCCTCGATCTCGTCGAGTGCTGACCTGGGAGGACCAGCCCGAACGCGCTCAGTGGGGGACCCGCAGCCCGCGCATCAGCCGCGGCGCGTGCGCGGCGATCGCCGCGTAGGCGTCGGTCGCCGAGATGTTGGTCAACGACACCATCGAGCTGTGGCCGACGCGGTAGCGGGCGATGATCTCGGGCACAAAGGCGGCGTGGTGACCGGCCTCGGCCAGCCGCGCCCAGAGGTCGTAGTCCTCCCATCCGAGCGCCAGCCGCGGGTCCTCGGAGTAGCCGCCGAGCGCCTCGATCGCCTCGCGTCGGATCATCGCCAGCGCGTCGATGTAGTTGGCCTCGCGCAGGCGCTCCGGCTGCCACGGGAACAGGCTGACCAGGCCCGCCGGCCCGTCGGCGGAGAACTTCTCGATGATCCCGTAGGCGAAGGCGGCCTGCGGATCGCGGTCCAGGGCTTCGAGCAGTCGCCCGATCGCCGTGGAGCGCAGCTGGTTGTCGGCATCGAGCATCAGCAGCAGCTCGGCGTCGGAGTGCCGGATCCCGGTGTTGCGCGCGGGCACGAGCCCGCGATTGACGCGGTGGGCGACGAGGCGGCCGGGGATCTCGTCGCGCTCGCGCAGCCAGGTCTCGACGGCGCCGGGGCCGCCGTCGGTGGAGGCGTCGTCGACGACCACCAGCTCCCACTGCGAGTCCGGGCCGGACGGCAGTGAGGCCAGCGCCTCGAGCACCTCGGTGCGGTGGTCGTAGAGCGGCACGATCACCGCCAGCCGGCGAGGTGGCAGCTCGCTCCAGGCCGGCGTCTCGTAGACGGTCGCGCTCAGCGCCTCGGGATCGCCGTCGGGTGCGAGCCCGAGCTCGAGGCGGGCGAGCTTGCGGCGCAGCTGCAGCAGCATCAGCGTCTGCGTCTTGATCGCGCGCAGCGCGCCCCCCTCGGTCGGGCTGTGCGGGCTCGGGGGCGGCTGGAACTCTGCGGGCGCCGGGCGCGCGCGCCGCGCGGCGAGGAAGTCGCTCCGGGCGCGGCTGTGATCGTGCGCCGGGACGACCGCGGCGTCCAGCTCCCGCGCTGCCGCCGCGAGCGCTGTCGCCGCCCGCTCGCCCGCGAGCTCCGAGCGCAGCAGCTCGTACGCCGCCGTGCGCATCCGCTCGCGCTCCTCCTCGGCGTCGATCGCCGCGGCGCACAGCAGCCCGAGACGGTCGACGCCGCCGGTCAGCAGGTGCTCGCCCGAGCGCAGCGGCGCGGTGTCACTGGAGTGCTCGCTGACCACCAGGCAGCCGGCGCAGATCGCCTCGGCGACCCGCAGCCACTCGAAGTACGGCTCCTCCTCGCCGTGCACGTTGAGCAGCACCTTGGCCCGCGCGAGCAGCTCCCGCTTGGCCTCCCCGTACACGAAGCCGGGCGCGTCCGGTCGACCCGGCCGGAACGTGTCGGCGATCTGCAGGTGGACGCGCAGCGGCTCGAAGCTGTCGGCGTAGCGGGCCAGCGCCAGGTCGCGCCGCGCGGTCAGGCGCCCGAGGAACAGCACGTCGATGTCGCGCTCGCTGTCGAAGCGATCCCACGTGCGGCTGTAGCCGAGCGCGAGGTGCCGGGCGACGATCCCGGCGCGCGCGTATGCCCGGACCGCGCGGGGGCTGATGTCGAAGACGGCGCCGAGCTCGCGGGCGACGGCCAGGTTCTCGGCGAAGAAGAGCGTCGCCGGCTGCTCCGCGCTGATGCCGATGCACCGAGCCAGCAGCTCGGCGTGCGGCCGGAAGCCCGATCGCGCGATGTACTCGTGCGGCGGCAGCAGCACGTGGATGACGCCCCGGCGGGGCTCGGGGTACTCACCCTCGGTGAGCCGCGCGCGGGCGCCCACCGCGCCCAGCGCGTCGATCAACGCCTCGGCCAGCTCCACGAAGAAGTGGTTCTGGCCCTCGGCGAAGTTGAACACCAGCTCGGGCGCGGGTCCGGCCACTTAGGGGACCACTAGCTCCGGTCGCCGCGGTGCCGGCCGCCGAGGGCTCGCAGCCGCGCCGCGAGCCGCCGCAGCCCGCCGGCGAGCCGCCAGCTGCGCGAGTCGACGACGCCCCGGTAGCGCGCGATCCACTCGGCGCGCTCGGCGCTCCAGGCGATGCGCTCGGCCTCGTGCCGGCGGACGGCCTCGGCCTCGCCCCGCGCCGCCTCGGCCTCGGCCCGCGCGTGCTCGGCCAGGAGCCTGCTGAGCTCGTCGTCGAAGGCCTGACGCAGCTCGGTGAAGTCGGACTCCAGCCGGCGCCCGCCGGCGAGCTCCCTCTCAGCCGCGAGCAGGGCGCCGCGCAGCTGCTCGACCTCGCCCTCGAGCTGCCCCAGTCGCCGCTCCAGCGAGCGGTCCGGATGTTCAGGTTCTCGCATGCTTCACGGTGCGCGACCGGGCGATTCTAGCGTCGCCCGGGGGCCCGTGACCTGTCCCGGCGGGCGGTACGCTAGCGTCGTGCTGCCGGATATCTTCAGCGACTCGCCGTGGCAGATGTCGCGCGGCGAGCGGGCCGCGGTGCGCGGCGTGCTGGCGTCGATGCACCCGGCGCTGGCGATCGAGATCGGCTCGGCCGAGGGCGCCTGCCTGCGTGAGCTGGCCGGCGCGTGCGGGACCGTGCACTCGTTCGACCTCTACCCGCCGAGCCTCACCCAGCCCGACAACGTCGTGCTGCACACCGGCGACTCGCACGCGCTGCTGCCCGAGCTGCTGGGCTCGCTGGCCGACGCCGGCGACAACGTCGACCTGGTGATCCTCGACGGCGACCACTCGCCGGGGGGCGTGCGCCGGGACCTGGAGGATCTGCTCGACTCGCCCGCGCTCGCCGCCACGGTGATCCTGATCCACGACACCGCCAACGAGCGGGTGCGCCAGGGCGTCGACGCGGTCCGCTTCGGCGCCTGGCCGAAGGTCGACCACGTGGAGCTCGACTGGGTCCCCGGCCGGCTGTTCGCCGAGCCGGCGCTGCGCGACGAGCTGTGGTTCGGACTCGGGCTGGTGCTCGTCGACTCCGCTCGGCGGGCCTACGGCGCCCGGCCCGTGTACGAGCCGCGCTTTCACCCGGCCGGCCCGCTGCTGGCACAGATCCGGGCCCTCGTCCTGGCCCGGGCCGCCGAGCCACCGGCGGTGGTCCCGGCTGAGGCGCAGGCCGACGCGCTCCGCCTGCGGGTCGCGGCGCTGAGCGCCGAGCTGTCCGTCGAGCGCGAGCGCGACCGCGAGCGGGAGCGCGACGAGCAGCTGCGCGCCGCCGCCGCCCGCGAGCACGAGCTGCAGGCGCGCGTGGCTGCGCTCGAGGAGCGGATCGCCCGCGCCGACCGCGCGCTGGAGAGCATCACCAGCTCGCCGAGCTGGCGCGTCACCGAGCCGCTGCGCGTGGCCAAGCGTCGCGTCTCGCGCCGCCGGCCCGGCTGAGCGCAGGTCCGTCGATGCGCGTCGCGCTGGTCTCCCGCGAGCTGTACCCGTTCGGCGGCGGCGGGATCGGGCAGTTCGTGTCCGCCGCGGCGCGGCTGCTGGCCCAGGTCGCCGAGGTGACGGTGCTGACGACGTCGCTGTTCGAGCCCGCCTACCGCGAGCTCCGCGCCGACGGCGATCCGCGGCTGCCGCCCGAGCCGGTGCGGGTCGAGTTCGTGCCCGAGCCCAGTCCGGACGAGTGGGCGCCTTGGAGCCACATCATGCACTGCTACGGGGCGCGGATCCTCGACGCGCTCAAGCGGATCTATCCCGAGGGCGGCCCCGAGCTGATCGAGTTCCCGGACTTCCTCGGCGAGGCGTTCGTCCCGCTCCAGGCGCGGCAGGCGCGCGATCCGTTCCTGGCCGGCTCCACGCTGTGCGTGCGGATCCACACCACCGGCGAGGTCTGCGACGTGCTCGACGGGTTCCTCAAGCCCGACCGTGGCTCCCGGGCGCTGTACGCGATGGAGCGCTTCTCGCTCGCGCACGCCGACCGGGTGATCTGGCAGGGCGGCGACATCCTCGGGACCTACCAGCGCTTCTACGGCGCCGGGGGGATCGCCCGCGCCACGCGGATCCGCTATCCGTACAGCGAGCCGATGGTCGGCGATGACGTCGACGCCGGCTACGCGGCGCCGGCGCCGTTGCGGCTGCTCTACGCCGGACGGCTCGAGCGCCGCAAGGGCGTGCACAACCTCGTCCGGGCCGTCACTGGCCTAGATCGCGACGACTTTCGGCTGACCCTGCTCGGCCCCGACACTGACACCGCGCCACTCGGCGTCTCGATGCGCGAGACGCTGGCGCTGGCGATCGCCGAGGACCCCCGGATCACGCTCGCCAACGGGGTCGCCCGGCCGGAGCTGGCGGGGGCGATCCGGGCCCACGACGTCGTTGTCGTGCCGTCGCTGTGGGAGTGCTGGCCGTACGCGGCGCTCGAGCCGCTGCACCTCAACCGGCCGGTGCTGGGGACGCCGGTCGGCGGCCTCGGCGAGCTGGCGGCCGAGGGGCGCGGCGGCTGGCTGGCCGCCGGCCGCGAGCCGCGCGACCTGGAGGACGCGATCGAGCGCGTGCTCGACCGCCGTGAGCAGGTCACCGAGCTGATCGCCGCCCGGCGCCCGCTCGCCCACGGCCGCGCGCTCGCCGACCCGGCGCCGATCCTCGACGCCTATCGCGCGCTCGCGGGAGGGGCGACCGCCGCCCCGGCGCCGCGCCCGGCGCCGCTGCCCCTGGTCTCGGCGATCGTCCCGTATCATCGCGCGGCCGCGCACGTGCGGGAAACCATCACCTCGCTCCAGCGCCAGACCTATCCCCGGCTGGAGATCGTGCTCGTCAACGACGGCTCGTTCGATCCCGAGGACTGGATCCTCGCCGAGATCGCCGCCGCCGCCCCGGTGCGGGTGGTCAGCCAGATGAACCAGGGGCTCGGCGCCGCCCGGAACTTCGGCGTCAGCCAGAGCTCCGGGCGCTACGTGTTCCCGCTCGACGCCGACAACATGGCCGAGCCCGGTTTCGTGGCCCGCGCGGTGGAGATCCTCGAGCGGAGTCCCGAGGTCGCCTACGTGACCGCGTGGTCGCGCTACGTCGACGAGCGCGGCGCGCTGCGGACCGGCCCCGACCTCGGCTACCAGCCGCTCGGCGCCCACGCCGAGCTCACCGGCGAGGTCAACGTCGCCGGCGACGCCGCCGCCGTGCTGCGCCGGCGCGTGTTCGACGCCGGCTTTCGCTACAGCGAGGAGCTGGCCGGCTACGAGGACTGGCACCTCTACCGCGAGCTCGAGCGGGCGGGCCGCCCCGGCGTGGTGATCCCCGAGCGGCTGATCCGCTACCGCGTCCGCGCCGACTCGATGCAGGCGCAGGTCGCCGTGCCGCAGCGCGCGCGCCTGGTCGGCGAGATCGAGGCCCACCTGCGCGAGAATCAGGTCCGATGGACGTCGTCGAACGCCTGACCCTCGAGGCCGCTGCGGCGGACACGATGCTCGCCTGCGAGCACCGCCACCGCTACCAGTTCGCGGCCCCGTTCGGGGCGGCCGAGCGCGTGCTCGACCTGTGCTGCGGCAGCGGCTACGGGACGGCGATCCTCGCCGAGCAAGCGCGCGAGGTGCTCGGCGTCGACAACGACGCCGCCACCGTCGAGCTGGCCGCCGAGACCGTCGGGCGCAGCTCGCCGCATGTCGGCTTCCACGCCGCCGACGCCGTCGCGTTCCTGGAGTCCGACCGCGCCACCGCGTTCGAGCTGATCGTCTGCTTCGAGGGGCTCGAGCACCTGCGCGAGCTCGATCGAGCGCTGGCCGCGCTGCGGGGCCTGGCCCGCCGGGGCACCCGGGTTCTCGCCTCGATCCCCAACGGCCGGCTGTTCGGCGAGGACAACCCGTATCACGTGACGACCTTCGGCTACGACGAGGCGATCGCCGCGTTCGCCGGCTTCCCGGGCGCGGTGATGCTCCCGCAGTACCTCGCCGAGGGCTCGCTGATTTGCCCGACCGGCACCGAGGGCACCGAGGTCGCGGTCAGCCTCGAGGACCGCCGCGAGCCCGAGTACGCCAACCACTTCGTGTTCTGCGTCGGGATCGAGCCCGAGCGGCTGAACGCCGCCCACCACGGCCGCATCCAGGTGAGCGCCAGCCCGGTGTTCAACCGCTGGTCAGAGGACCTGAAGCTCGGCGCCCGGGCGCTGCGCCGGGAGAACGCGCGGCTGGCGCGGGCGCACCTCGGCCAGGCCGGGTCCGCGGCCGCGGCGGCGCTGGCCGGGCTGGCGCGGCGGGAGGCCGAGGCGGCCGCAGCGGCCGAGCGCTGCCGGGTCGCCGAGGCGCGGGTGGCCGAGCTGGAGCGGCGGCTGTCCGCTGCCGGGGCCGGGGCGGACGCCGCGCGCGTCCCGGACGCCGTGGGCGGGGGAGACGTCGCGACGGCGCCGACCCGGTGGATCGCCGTCGAGCAGCCGGCGCTCGCCCGCACCGAGCCCGACGGCCCCGGCGACCCCAACACGTGGGAGCACCGCCGCCGCCGCGCCGCCGACTTCCTGATCCCGTGGATCGAGCAGACCGTCCCGCTGGCCGGGCGCCGGGTGCTCGAGTACGGCTGCGGCAACGCGGCGGTCAGCTGCGCGCTCGGCGAGCGCGGCGCCGAGCTGATCGGCGTCGACATCGACGCCGCCGGGATCGCCGAGGGGCAGCGCCGGGTCGCCGAGGCGGGGCTCGGCAACGTCGTGCTCGAGCGCCACCCGCTGGAGGAGATCGCGGCCGCCGTCCGGGCCCGCGCGGGCACGATCGACGTGTTCCTGCTCTACGCCGTGCTCGAGCACATGACCGTGGCCGAGCGCCTCGCCGTGCTCCGGCTGGGCCGGGAGGTGCTGTCCCCCGGGGGCGTGATCGTTGTCTGCGAGACGCCCAACCGGCTCTTCTACTTCGACCATCACACGGCCCGGATCCCGTTCTTCCACCTGCTCCCCGACGAGCTGGCCCTGGAGTACCGGGCGTTCTCCGCCCGTCCCGACTTCACCCGGGCGATCGCGCGGGCCGCCGAGGACGGGCGCGACGCGGCGCTCGAGGCGATCGTCCGGTGGGGGCGCGGGGTGAGCTTCCACGAGTTCGAGGTCGTGTTCGGCGCCCTCGAGCGCCACGTGATCGCCTCCGGCTATGACCCGCTGCTGTTCGCCGAGCGCCCCGTGCACCCTGAGGAGCTGATGCTCGCCCGCTACCTCGACCGCGTCCGGCCCGAGCTGGCGCCGGCCTTCTCCCGGGCCTGGCTGGACCTGATCCTGACCCCGGAGCCGGGGCTGTCGCGCCCGCCGCTGCTGCGCCCGTGGACGGCCGACACCGCGGCCAGCCCCGCCGTCGCGTGGACCCGCGCCGACACCCTGGCGCTGCCCGGTCCCGACGCCGCGCTGCGCGTCGAGCTGCCGCACCCCACGTCGCGGCTCGTCGTCGGCACCCCGGCCCCGGGGCGCCGGGCCCGGCTCCGGGCCCGGCCGGCGCACGCCGACGTCATCCTCACCGCCGAGGCCGCCCCGGCCGACGGCCACACCGCCTACCTGACCTTCACGCTGCCCGCCCCGGCGGCGAGTATCGACCTCGCCGCCGAGCAGGCGTGCGAGATCGTGTTCGTCGGCTACGACGCCTGAGGAACCCTGACCTCGGCCGGCGCACCTCGGGCCCACACGCTCGCCAAAGCGCGATCAGCCCGCCAAGCGCACCACCAGGCCTGACTGCAGCTTGCCGGGGGGAGACTCGTCCCCGGCCACGATCACCGAGCCGTCGGGCGCGAGCGCCTCGGCGGCGGCCTCACCGTTGCGATGCTGCGGCAGCCGGAGCCTCGCGACGCCGCTGCGCGACCCGAATCCGGCCACGGGACGGCCGCGCGAGCTGAACCGCCACACCGCGAGCTGTGTCGCCACGCCGTTCACGCTCGCCCCTGCGGCCAGCACGTCGCCGCCCCGGGCGCGGGCCAGCGCCGTGACGCCGGGGATCGCCGTCTCGCCCCCGAGGAAGTGGATCGCGGACAGCGCGTAAACGCTGCCGTCCGAGCCGAACGATCGATCCACGGTGCCCGCGGAGGTGAACCGAGTCACGATCGCGTAGGCGCGCTCGCCGCTGCCGGCGGCCGCGCCACCGGCCAGGATCCGCCCCGCCCGATCGACGGCCAGCGACTGGAAGCTCGAGTATGACGCGTGCACGGCGTATTGGTGGACATAGGCGCCGCCGACGCCGAAGCCGGGGTCCAGACGGCCGGCGGCGGTCAGTCTGGCTACCAGCGCCGAGGTCGTCCGCAGGTCAGGAGAGTCCGAGCCGGCCACGACCACCTTCCCACCGGTGCCCGCGGCCACCGCGCGCACGGTCGAGAACGGCCCGAGGTCGAGCACGGCGACGCCGCCGGGGCCGAAGCCGCGGTCGGGCGCGCCGCCGGGGGTCAGCCGCGCCACCGCGGCGCGTGGATAGACCCCGTGCCCGCTGCCGGCGGCGTCGCTGGAGCCGGCGGCGAGGATCTCGCCGCGGGTGGTCATGGCCACGGCGTAGCCGTCGCCGAACGAGCCCGCGAGCAAGTTGACCACGCCACCGCGGCCGAAGCTGCGGTCGAGCCTGCCGTGGCTGTCGTAGCGCTCGATCAGCAACCCGTCGCGGGCCGAGCCGTCGCGATTGGTGGCCGTGCCGACGACCACGATCCGGCCGTCGGGCTGGAGCGCGACCGCCCGGCCGATCGATCCCGTGCCCCGGCTCGTCGTCACGGACGGGCCCGCGACGATCCCGCCGCGGCCGAAGCTGCGGTCGAGCGTGCCGTTGACCGAGAACCGCGCCAGCAGCAACTGCGTGTGGGAACGGCTGACGGTCTGGCCGACCACCACGGCCCGCCCGTCGGGCTGCGCGGCGGC
>JBBSFX010000038.1:0-28049 GCA_038254735.1 Solirubrobacterales bacterium | reverse complement strand
GCGGCGCGACGGCCGCCGCGGTGCGCGCGGCGGGCTGCGCGGAGGGGGGCGCGGGTGGCGGGGCCGGAGTGGGCGGCCACGTGATCGGAGCGTCGGACCGCGGAGGCGCCGTGGGGGAAGCCGGGCCGAGCGGGGTGAGCGGGCGGGCGCGCGGAGCCGGCGGGCGGGTCGGGCCGGGCGGCCCGGACGGGGCGGGCGGGCGGGCGCGCCGCGCGCGACCGACCGCCGCGCCCACCGCCGGGGCGGCGACCAGCGCCAGGCCCCACCAGCGACGGCGTGGAGATCGGGCGCGAGGGGTCATCGAGGCGAGGCTCCCGGGCGCCGGGTCTCCCCCGGCGCCCGGCACGGAGCGGCGATCAGCCGGTGAGGCTCGGCTGACCCGGCGTGGCGGCGCCGGGAGCCGCGCCGGAGATGTTGGTGATGAAGCCGGTGCCCTTGACCGCCGTCAGCACGTCGGCCATCGTCGCCGAGGGCTGGAACGCGTCGGGGGCCGGCGACGGGGTGCCGCTGCCCTTGCCGATGATGTTCTCGATCCACGCTGCGTGGCGCGCCTCGACCGGCAGGATCGAGCCCGCGGCCTGGAGGACCGCCGGCGTCTTGATGTTGCCGGCCTGGCCGAGATACGCCTTGACGCCGGTGTCCTCGAGCGTCATCGCCGTGGTCTGGAACAGCGACTGGCTGGCGGTTGTGCCCTGGAAGTTGAACTGGGGCTTCTTGACCGCTTTCCCGCCTAGCGTCTGCTTCAGCGCGGCGACGTGCTGCGCCTCGTGGTCGGCGACCACGCCGGCGAACGTCTTGGTCTCTCCGGTGAGGGCGCCCTTCGACACCGCCTCGGCGTAGAACGCGGCCTCGAGGTACTCGAGCGTCAGCGCGTAGTTGAGGATCGCCACATCGCCGGCGGGGATCCCCGCGGCGGCCTGGGCGAAGGCGACGGGGAACGCGCCGACGAGGGCGCCGCCGCCGATGAACGCCGCAGAGCGGCGCATGAACACGGCACGGGTGGAGGCGTCGACGTTGGCCGCGGCCTCCTGGATGGCCCCGTCGCGGTCGAGCTCCGCGAGGTTCCGGGGTCGATGGTCTGCATGCATTTCGAAAGTCCTCTCAGTCGGTTCGAGATCGAGCGGGCGGGCTTCAGCCCTTGATGAAGCCGGTGCCCTTGACCGCGCTCAGCACGGCCGACATCGACAGCGACGGGTTGAACGCGTTCGGCGCCGGCACCGGCGAGTGACCCGCGCCGATGATGTCCCGGACCCACGAGGCGTGTCGCGCCTCGACCGGCAGGATCGATCCCGCCGCCGCGAGCACCGCGGGGGTCTTGATGTTGCCGACCTGACCCTCATAGGCCTGGACGCCCGTGTCCTCGAGCACCATCGCGGTCTTCAGGAACGTCGATGCCTTGTGGGTGGTGCCCTTGAAGTCGAACTTCGGCTTCTTCACCGCCTGGCTGCCGAGCGTCTGCTGCAGCGCCTGGACGTGGGCGGCCTCGTGCTGGGCGACGGTGTGCGCGAACGTCGCGGCGCTTCCGCTCAGGCCGCCGTGACTGACCGCGTCGGCGTAGAACGCGGCCTCGAGGTACTCGAGCGTGAGCGCGAAGTTGAGGATCTTCACGTCGCCGGCGGGCAGTCCGCCGCCCGAGGCCGCCGCGAGCCCGAGCGGGATCGCGCCGAGGGCGAGGCCGCCCCCGACGAAGGCGCCGGTGCGACGCATGAACGCGGCCCGCGTCGGCTCATCGACGGCGGCTGCGGCTTCCTGGATGGCGCCGTCGCGGTCGAGGTCCTGGAGCGCGGCGTGCTGGTCTGGACTCATCGATGGATCCTCCCTGGGGGTGCGAACGGCCGCTCGCACCGGTTAGCGGACAATGACTGTCCCGTGCATGAACGGGTGATAGCTGCAGTGGTACGTGAACGTTCCCGCGCGGGTGAAGCGAAAGCGGTGGGACTGGCCTCGGTTGAAGTTGCCCAGGTTGAATGCCCCGTGGTCCGCGGTCACGGTGTGGTTGGTGGTGTCGTGGTTGGCGAACGTCACCGTCGTGCCCCGGGAGACGGTGATCACCTTCGGCTGGTACTTGAAGTTCCTGATCACCACGGTCGGCGATGAGGCGGCACGGGCGGCGGGAGCCGTCGACGGCGCGGTTGCCCGCGGCGAGGCCGACACCGACGAAGCGCCGCAACCGCTGAGGCTGAGCACGAGCAGCCCGGCCACAATGGCCAGCGCCCCGGCGTACATGTGATTGACGATGCGTGGCACGCTTACGGATACGAAGCATCGCCCTGCTTGGATCATCGCCGTCTCCCGTTTCGCCGTTGTCCCCCTCGGAAAGCATGGAGTCCTGGAGCGATCTTCATCGTCCGAGCACGCCTTCGGCTCCGGCGCCCCGTTCTCGCTCGGGGTCGAGGAGGAGCTGTTCCTCGTCGCGCCGGCGTCCGGAGCGTCTCTCGACGCCGCCGACCAGGCGCTGGGGCGGCTCGGCGAGCTGCGCGGCACCGGCGAGGCCGAGCCTCGCGGCACCGTCGAGGCCGAGCTCCACGCCTGCCAGGTCGAGCTGATCACCGAGCCGTGCCGCTCGACCGCCGAGGCGATAGCCGCCCTCGCGCGGTTGCGCCGCGCGGTGCTGGCGACCGGGTTCGGGCTGCTCGGATCGGGTACGCACCCGCTGCGGCCCGAGGGCGCGGGGCGGATCACCGACAAGGTGCGCTACCAGCTGATCCACGAGCGGCTCGGGGACGCGGTGGCGACACCCGTCGGCGGCCTCCACGTTCACGTCGGGATGCCGGATCCGGACACGGCGATCCGCGCCTTCAACGGCCTGCGCCGCCACCTCCCGCTGCTCCAGGCGATGGCCGCCAACTCGCCGTTTCGCCACGGTCGCGACAGCGGCCTGGAATCAGCCCGTGAGCTGTCCATGCGGGGTTGGCCGCGCTCGGGGACGCCGCGGGCGATGCTCGACCTGGAGGACTTCCACGACGCCGAGCGCCGGCTCGCCGCGGCGGCCGATGTTCCCGACTACACGTGGTTCTGGTGGAACCTGCGTCCACATCCGCGGCTCGGCACGGTCGAGGTCCGCGCGCTCGACGCCCAGACGACGCTGCGCGACGCGGCCGGCCTGGTCGCGCTGGTCCACTGCCTGGCCCGGCACGAGGCGGAGGCGGAGGCGGAGCCGGCGCCCGATCCGCCGCCCTCCGACGTGATCGACGAGGGCAACTTCCAGGCCGCCCGGTACGGGACTCGCGCGTGGCTGCCCGACGCTGCCGGGACTCGGCGCCCGTTCGCCGAGGTGCTGGCCGGGGCGTTTGCGCTGGCCCGCCGGCACGCCGACGAGCTGGACTGTTCCGCGGAGCTCGAGCAGCTGCACGAGCTGGTGGCGATCGGGGGCGGTGCCGGACGCCAGCGGGCGCTGTGCGCGCGCGGGGGGATCGAGGCGGTCCCCCGCGCGCTTGCCGCGCTGTCCGGCGAGACGTAGCGGGACGCGGCGTCAGCTGTCCTTGCGCTCCTCCTTGACCGTGGCCGCGACCTCGCCGAGCCGCTGGGCCTCCTGGCGGGCGGTCAGAGCCGCGCGGCGCTGCTCGAGCGCCTCGCCCTCGGCCTCGACGGCGTCGAGCCGCTCGGTCCGGGCGACGTGCTCGATCCGCTCGTCCGCGCGCTGGGCGCGCTGCTCCTCGGCCTGCCCGCGCCGCTGCGCGGTCTCAGCGGCGCGCCCCGCGGCCTGGCGACGCCGCTGGTCGGCCTGCTTGCGCTGCTTGGCGGCGCGCGCGTCGGCCTGCCGGCTCCGTTGTTCCGCGCTGTCGCGGCGCTCATCGGTGTGCTGCTCGGCCCGACTCAGGTGCTCGTCGGCCTTCTCGCGAAGCCGCAGCGCGCGGGCACGCTCGTCAGCGGCGGCGCGACGCCGTCCGGCGTCCTCGCGCAGCTGGCGGTCGCCGATCAGCGTGCCGGCGGCGGCCCGCAGCCGAGCGTCGGCGCGGTCGAGCGCGACCTTCGCGGTTGCCCCGGACCCGTTCCGCTCGCCGGGCAGCACGCCGATCGCGATATCGAGCGGCAGCCGGGCCAGCTTCAGCGAGCCGTCGATGGCCGCGCGGGGAATCGTTCGGGTGTTCATGACTGCTCCTTGGGATCGATCTGGTCGGCGCGCTGCTCGGCCTGGCGCGCGGCGCGCTTGAGGTCGAGCGCCTCCTGGGTGGCGCCGACCTGGGCCTGCTCGGCCTGGTGCACCGACTGCTCGGCCTGGGTCCGCTCGGCCTCACGCCGCTGCTCGGCCTGCGCGCGCTCCGCCTGGGCCTGCTGGGCCGCCGCGCTGTCGGCCGACCGGCGGTCCTCCTCGATCCGGCGGCGACTCAGCTCCTCGGCGACCTCGTGCTGGAGACGCTGACGCTCGACGTCGTTCTCGGCCTCCCGGCGCCGGGTGTCGGCGTCGGCCTGCTTGACGTCGGCCTCGCGACCGGCCGCTGCCGCCTCGACGCCGGCCTCGCTCTGGGCCTGCTGCAGCCTGCCCTCGCGCGCCAGCTCGTCGTTGCCGGTCAGCGCGCCGGCGGCGGCCTTGGCCTTGCCCACCGCCTTGCCGAGGAGGCCCCCGGCCGTGCGTTCGTCGTCTGCCTGAGTCAAGATGGTTCTCCTTTGATGATGGTTGCCGGGGCGACCACGAAGGCGCCCCTCGTTCTGAAAGGTTCCCGCTCGCGCACGGGGCAAACGCGCCCGCGCGCCTGCAGTCAGGCTTGTGGCTGTGGCGCGCCCCGGCCGGCGATCAGGCGCTGCACGCGGGCCCGGCGAGCCGATCCACCCTGCGGCTCGAGGAGCAGCACGACGGCCCCGCCGAGCGCGGCACCGAAGGCCATCGCCGGGCCGACCTTGGACTTCTTCGGCGGCTCGGTGAGACCCAGCGCCTCGGCGGCCGGAGGCCCATAGGTGGCGAGCGTCTCGCCCGCGGTGCGCGCCATCTCCTGCAGGCGCTCGGCGTGGGCCAGAGCCCTGCGGCGGGCGCGGCGCCGGCCGATCCTGAAGCCGGCCTTGGCGGCCGGCGGCGCCACCATCGCGCCCGCCTTGCGCAGCGTCGGGTGCTCGGCCATCGCCTTGGCGGTGCCGGTGGCGAGTATGGCCTTGGTCTTGGTCTTGGTGGTCATGGCGCTCGGGAGCCTCCTGGGAGTCGAGAAGATCGTTCCCCTTCGCCATACCCGCTGGGCTGCCCGGGCACGCGCCGGTTCGGGTCGTCGTCGCCGGCGCGTGCCGGACTGGCGGCGAGCAGCAGCGCGATCCCGTAAGGCGCCTTGTTGTAAAGCAACCGACCCCGGCCGCGACGTGCTTGGCGGCGTCCCCCGCGGCGCGCGCCGGACACCACGCCAGCTCGCTCGACGCCCCGTACGACCGACGGCGAGGGCGAATACGGCACGCTCCTCGACAGCTTCGGCGAGCTCGACACCCGCTACGAGCTGGCCGAGGCCAGGCTCAGCGTCGCCGCGGCGGCCCAGCGGCTCCCCGCCTACGAGCGCCGCGTGCTGCACCTCCCTTCCGTCAGCACGGCCTGGTGCTGCCGATCTGGCGGATCCATCGCCACATCGGCATGGGCGGCGACCAGCTGGTGCCCGCGCTGACCAGCGAGGAGACCGACCGCCGGCTCGGCGACGCGATCCGGACCGCCGAGGGCGCCCTGTACATGCAGCTGATCGGGGAGGCGATACGCCCTGGGACGCGGAGGCCGCCCGCGGCGCGGGGGTCCCGCTGCTGGCCGTGCTCACCGGGTCCTTCAGCGCCGCGGAGCTCGAGCAGGCCGAGGCGGCCGACGTGTTCGAGTCGGTGGGCGAGCTACGCGCGCGGCTCGACGATACGCCGCTGTCCTGAGCCGGCGTGTCCCTACCCGCCGCGGCGGGTAGGCCACGGGCATGGCCCAAACAATGATTGATCTCGAAGTCCCGCAGCCCTCCGAGGCCCCCACCCCCGTGGTCCCGGACGCCCCGATCACGCCGATCGACCCCGACCCGGGCACGCCCGCCGATCCGGCCCGGCCGCCGTCGGTCCCGGGCCCCGACGAGCCGGCCACTCCGGCCGTGCCGGAGCCGACCCCTGAGGTGCCCTCGCCGGAGTCCTCACCCGACGGCGGGTAGCGGCGGGTGGCGTGGTCTGCGCGGCATCCGGTAGGTCCGTGCTTCGCCGGGTAGGACATTGAGACACCCCGATTGGAGGAGATCAAAATGCCCGACCAAGACGGCAAGACCAAGGCCGACGAGGAAGCACTCCCCGACACCTCGCTGCATGCCTACAAGGAGGGTCGTAAGGAGGACGTCTCAGGCGACGCCGACAAGCTCGAGTCCAACGATCCGTCCGACCACCAGCAGAGCGCCGTCGAGGGCGAGGGCGAGCTACCGCTCCCCCATCCCAAGCAGTAGGCGGCGTTCTCGGCGGCGGTGACCGCTGGCCGGCGGTCACCGCCGCCGATCATTTCTTGGCGTCGACGGCGTGCTGGAGCTGTGATTTGCTCATGCTCGAGCGGCCGCGTTTGTCGGCGCGCCGCCAGCGGGTATTCCAGGCTTGCGATGAGCGCCGCCGCCACCCTCGGGGATACGCAGCGGGCCGGTGCGCTGGCGGCGATCGCTGCCGCTGCCGCGGCCCGCGACCGCGAGCCGATCCCAGCGTTCCCCGAGGACGCCCTGAGCGCCCTGCACGCCGCCGGCCTGCTGGCCTGGAACGCGCGCTCGGGGCCCGAGCGCCCGCCGGCGGCCCAGGAGCTCGAGCTGGTCAGGGCGGTGGCCGCCGCCGACGGCTCGGTGGGGCGGATCTACGACGGCCACCTCAACGCGGTCGAGCGGCTCGCCGTGCAGGCGCCCGGGGAGCTGCGCGACCGCGAGCTCGACTGCATCCGCACGGGCCGGTTGCGCGCCGGCGTGTGGGGCGGCGATCCCGGGCCGGGCGAGGGCGAACCGGCCGCTGTCCTCACCACCTCCGCGGGGCCGGTGCTGCGCGGCGTGAAGACCTTCTGCTCCGGCGCGGGCGGGCTCGAGCGGGCGCTCGTGCTGGCGCACGCTCCGGCGCGGGAGGACCCGCGCACGCCGCCGGTGGCGGTGTGGATCGATCTCACCGACGAGGCCCGGGTCGAGGTCGACGAGAGCTGGTACCGCGCGGCCGGGCTGCGCGCGTCGGTGTCCCATCGCGTGCTCTTCCACGACGCCCCGGTGCTGGCCCAGTTCGGCGGCCCGGGCGCGCTCGTCGCACAGCCATGGTTCGGCCGCGACGCGCTGAGGACGTGCGCGAGCTGGGCGGGGATGGCCGACGCCGCGCTGCAGGGCGCGCTCGAGGAGCTCGGCGCGCGCCCCGCTCCCGGCCCGCTGGAAGGGCTGGCCGCGGGCCGGATGCTCACCGCGCGCGACACGATCGACCTGTGGCTGGGCGCCGCCGCTGCGGCGATGGACAGCGGTCGCGAGCTGCCGGCGGTCGCGCTGCGCGCCCGCGTCGCCGTCACCGACGCGATCCGGGCGCTGCTCGACGAGGCCGCCCGCGCGTGCGGGTCGCGCCCGTTCGCCCGCGGCGGCCGGCTCGATCGCGCCCGCCGGGACCTCGAGCTGTTCGTGCTCCAGCACCGGCTCGATCCTTTGCTCGCCCGCGACGGCGTGCGGGAGCTGGAGCGGCGGCGATGAGGCCGATGACGGCGGCCGACTTCGAGGCGCGCTACCGCGCCGACGGCGACCCCTGGGGCTACCGCGACAGCGCCTACGAGCGGGCCAAGTACGCAGCCACGCTGGACGCCTGCGGCGACGGGCCGTTCGCCTCGGCGCTCGAGCTGGGCGCCTCGATCGGCGTGTTCACCGCGCTGCTGGCGCCGCGCTGCGCGGCGCTGGCGACGATCGACCAGGCCCCCACGGCGGTGGCCGCGGCACGGGAGCGGCTGGCCGGGCAGGAGCACGTCCGCATCGGGCTGGGCACGCTGCCGGACGATCTCCCCGGCGGTGAGTATGACCTCGTCGTCGCCTCCGAGATCCTCTACTACCTGACGCCCGAGGCGCTGCTCGAGACGCTGGCCCGGCTCGAGTCGGTGACGCTCCCGGGCGCGCAGCTCGTCGCGGTGCACTGGCGGCCGACGGGCCCCGACCGCTGGCTCGACGCCGCCGCCGTGCACGCCGCCCTGCGCGCCCAGCCGTGGCTCGAGTCGGTGGACTCGGGAGGCAGCGACGAGTATCGCCTCGACGTGCTGCGACGGCTGTGAGCGAACGCCACGCACTGCTGGTGCTGGGCGGCGGACCGGCCGGCCTGGCGGCGGCCCGGGCGTACCGCGCCGCCGGCGGTGCCGGCGCGGTGGCGATCGTCACCGATGAGCACCGGATGCCCTACCGCCGCCCGCCGCTGACCAAGGAGCTGCTGCGGGGCGAGATCGAGGAGGCCGAGCTGCCGATCGAGGCCGAGGGGTGGCTGTCCGCGCACGACGTGCGGCTGGTCTCCGGGCGGGCCGTGGCGCTCGACCCCGACGCCGCCACGGTGACGTTGTCGGGCGGGCGGGAGCTGGCCTACGCGCGCTGCCTGCTGGCCACCGGCGCCGAGCCCAGGCGGCTCCCGATCCCCGGCGCCGACGACCCCGCGGTGCGGGTGCTGCGCACCGTCGATCATCTGCGCGAGCTGAACGCGCGGCTGCGCCCGGGCGACCCGGTGACGGTGATCGGCTCGGGGTTCCTCGGCTGCGAGATCGCCGCCTCGCTGCGCGTCCGCGGGCACCCGGTGACGGTAGTCTCCGACGAGCCGCTGCCCAACGCCAACCGGCTCGGTGAGGCGGCCGCGACCGAGCTGGCGGGCTGGCTCGAGGCCGACGGCGTCGAGCTGCGGATGGGGCGCGCGGTCGACGTGATCGAGCGCGACGGCGAGCAGCTGACCGTGCGGGCGGGCGCCGAGCGCGTCACGGCCGAGCTGGTGATGATGGCCTGCGGAGTGGCGCCGCGGGTGGAGCTCGCGCAGGCCGCGGGGCTCGCGCTGGTGGACGGCGCGGTGGCCGTCGACGCGGCGATGCGCAGCTCCAACCCGCGGGTGCTCGCCGCCGGCGACGCCTGCCTGGCCGAGCACGCCACGGTCGGGCGCCGACTGCGGGTCGAGCACTGGGGCGACGCGCTGATCCACGGCGAGATCGCCGGGAAGACGGCGGCCGGCGTGGCCGCCGCGTGGGACGGCGTGCCCGGCTTCTGGTCGACGATCGGCACACGGACGCTCAAGTACGCGGCGTGGGGCGATGGCTACGACGCTAACCGGCTGGAGCGCGTCGGCGCCGACGGCGGCTTCGTGGTGCGCTACGGCCTCGGCGGCGAGCTAGCCGGGGTGCTGTGCCACCAGGCTGACGCCGAGTACGACCGCGGCAGCGCGGCGATCGGGCGTAGGACGCCGTGGCCGGCGTGAGCTTCGTCGTGATCCCGGCGCGCGACGAGGCGGCGCGGATCGGCCGCTGTCTGGCAGCGCTGGCCGCGCAGACGGACCCGCAGTTCCGGATCCTGCTCGTCGCCGACGCGTGCCGTGACGACACGGCGGCGGTGGCGGTGGCCGCCGCCGGCGAGCTCGGGCTCGCGCTCGAAGTCCTGACCGGCCCCGGCCGGGGCGCGGGCGCGGCCCGCCGGCTCGGCATGGATCTGGCCGCCGCGCGGCTGCTGGAGGCCGGCCGCGGCGGGGGCCTGATCGCCGGCACCGACGCCGACTCCCGCCCCGAGCCCGACTGGCTGGCACGGCAACTCGCCCACCTGGCCGCGGGCGCCCGCGTGGTGGCGGGAAGGATCGAGCTCGAGCCCGGCGAGGTGGCGCGGCTCCCCGCCGCCGTTCTGCGCCGCCGCACGCTCGAGGCGGGGCGGCGGCTGCGGCGCGTGCGCGAGCACGAGGCCGCCGCCGAGCACCACCACTTCGCCGGGGCGTCGATCGGGATCACCGCCGAGGCCTACCGGCAGGCCGGCGGGATCGAGCCGCTGCCGGCGCTGGAGGACGCCGCCTTCGCCACTCGTCTGGCGCAGCGCGGGGTCCCGATCCTGCGCGCCGGCGATGTGCGGGTGCGAACCTCGACGCGGGTCGAGGGCCGGGCCCGCCGCGGCCTGTCGGTCGACCTCGCGGTGGCCTCGTGGCTCGAGCGCCGGCGCTACGACGCCGCCGATTACACCGTGGAAGCGCTGCGCCAGGCCAAGGGAACGCGGCAGGTGACCGTGATCATCCCCGCCAAGGAGTGCGCGGCGACGATCGGCGGCGTGCTGAGAGAGACCGTCGGCCCGCTCGCCGGCGCCGGTCTGGCCGACGAGCTGGTGGTCGTCGACGCCGGCTCCGCGGACGGCACCGCCGAGCTGGCCGCCGCGCACGGTGCGCGGGTGCTCCAGCAGGACCGGCTGCTGCCCGAGCTCGGCCCGGCCCGCGGGAAGGGCGACGCGATGTGGCGCGCCCTTCACGCCACCGGCGGCGAGCTCGTGTGCTTCCTCGACGGCGACACCGCCGACCCCGATCCACGGCACCTCGCGGGGCTGCTCGGCCCGCTGCTGTGCGAGCCCGGATTGGAGCTCGTCAAGGGCGCCTTCGACCGGCCGCTGCGCTCCGGCGAGGTCGAGCAACCGCACGAGGGCGGCCGCGTCACCGAGCTGATGGCGCGTCCGCTGCTCAACCTCCACGAGCCGCGGCTGGCCGGCTTCGCGCAGCCGCTGGCTGGCGAGTTCGCCGCCCGCCGCGAGCTGCTCGAGTCGCTGCCGTTCCCGGTCGGCTACGGGGTCGAGATCGCGCTGCTGATCGACGCGCTCCACGCGCGGGGGCTCGACGCGCTGGGCGAGTGTCACCTCGGCGAGCGGCGCAACCGCCACCAGTCGCTGCGGGCGCTCGGCGAAATGGCCTACGCGGTGCTCGTGGCGGTCGAGCGGCGGGTGGGGGCGCGCAGCCCCCTCGGCGGCCACTACCTGCGCCCGTGGGAGGACGGGACGACGGCCATCGTCCCGATCGAGGAGCGCCCCCCCCTGCGCGCACCGACCGCCGCGCTCGACGACGATCCGCTCGACGGCCCCGCTGAGGGCCGCGTGAGCACCGCCGACGCACTCGAGGCGTGAGCCGGGCCACCTGGCGCGGGGTCAGCGCAGCGCCAGCGCGAACACGCCGCCGAACGGTGGCGACGCCGGTGCTCGCTCAGGCGGTCGGGGCGGCGCCGCCGTTGCCGTTCGCCGCCACGCCGATGGCGTCCGGTGGCTCCGCGACGTCGATCAGGCCGAGATCCCGCACCTGCAACAGCTCGCCGGGCGGATCACCGAACAGCAGCCACGAGGTCTCGGTGTGGACGATCAGGCCCTGGCGGGCGAGCTTGGCCAGCGAGCCCGTGACGGTCGGGCGCCGCGCCGCCACGAGGTCGGAGAGCACCGTGTGGGTGAGCCGGATCGGCAGCCGGATCGCGTCGGTGCCGACGCGGCCCCAGCGCTCGGCGAGATGCCAGAACAACATGTGCAGGCGCACCTCGACCCGCGGCTGGTGGACGATCGCCATGTTCACGGCGAAGTTGCGCGAGCGATCGAGCGCGCGACCGACCAGCAGCCCGGTGAGCTCGGGGTATCGGGCCAGCCGGTAGGCGACCCGCACGTCGAGCACGGCCACGCGGGTGGGCTCGAGCACGCGCCAGCCGGTCGTCCGCCGCAGGCTCGACTCGAGCTCGGTTTGCTGCCAGGGCCGCAGCAGATCGCCCTGGCCGAGCAGCTCCGCGCCCGAGCGTCCGTCGATCCCGACGCGGCGGACCAGCAGCCCGTCGAGCACCAGCAGGCCGATTCCGTGCTCCAGCTCGGGCCGCTGATAGTCGGTCCAACGGCCCTTGGCGATCCGCACCTCGGGGGCCACGCACTCGGCGGTCGCGGCGGCGCGGGCCGGGGGCGAGATCCCCACGGCGAGGTCGGGATCCTCCTCGAGGATCCGGCACAGGCGAGGAGCGGCGCGACGGACGGCTCGCATCGGCGTGGGACTATCTGACATCGCTACCTCCGTCCTAACGGTTCGGGTCGCTCCCCCAGTGCGAGCGCGGCGCCGGCGGTCAGCAAGATGACCATTATCGCGCGCCGGCGATCCCGGCCGGTTGACCTCGGCCCCTCGCGCCTAGCCTCGGGAGCGTGAGCGATCTCTCCTCCCGCGCCCGTCCCGCCGTGCGCGGCGAGCGCATACTGATGGCGATCGCGCTGCTCGTCGGGCTCGGCGCGGGGCTCGGCGCGGTCGCCTTCCGCTACATGATCCTCGGGGTCACCGAGCTGTTCAGCGGCCACCGCGACTTCAGCGCCGCCGGCCACGCCGGCAACCCGCTGGTGCCCGGGCTGGGAATCTGGTTCGTCGTCCTCGCGCCCGTGCTCGGCGGGCTGATCTACGGCCCGTTGGTCGCCCGCTTCGCCCCCGAGGCGCGGGGGCACGGCGTGCCCGAGGTGATGCTGGCGGTAAACCGGGCGGGCGGCCGCATGCGCCCGCAGGTCCCGATCGTGAAGTCGCTGGCCTCGGCCCTGTGCATCGGCAGCGGCGGCTCCGTCGGCCGGGAGGGCCCGATCGTGCAGATCGGCTCGGCGCTCGGATCGGTGCTCGGGCAGTTCCTGCGCCTGCCCGAGTCGCAGCTGCGCCTGCTCGTCGCCTGCGGGGCGGCGGGCGGGATCTCGGCCACCTTCAACGCCCCGATCGCCGGGGCGTTCTTCTCGCTCGAGCTGATCCTGCGCAGCTTCGAGGCCCAGTCGTTCGGGGCTGTCGTGCTGTCGTCGATCGTCGCCGACGCGATCGGCCGCGCCGTGTTCGGCTCGCACCCGTTCCTGTCGCTCCCCGGCTTCACCTTCACCTCGCCGCTCGAACTGGTGCTGTACGCCGGGCTCGGCGTGCTGGCCACGTTCGTCGGTCTGGGCTTCGTCAAGGTCCTGTACGCCGGCGAGGACGCGGCCGATCGCCTGTGGGGCCGCTGCCGGGTGCCCGAGGCGCTGCGACCGGCCGCCGGCGGGCTGCTGCTCGGCCTGCTGCTGCTGGCCGTGCCCCAGATGTACGGCGTCGGCTACCCGGTGCTCGAGCATGCGGTGGCCGGCCACTACCTGATCCCCGCCCTGCTCGGGCTGTTGGCTGCCAAGATCCTCGCCACCAGCCTGACGATGTGGATCGGCGGCTCGGGGGGCGTGTTCGCGCCGTCGCTGTTCATGGGCGCGATGCTCGGCGGCGCCTACGGGATCGCCGTCCATCATCTGCTCCCCCACCTGGCCAGCGCCGCCGGCGCCTACGGGCTGGTCGGGATGGGCGCCGTGTTCGCCGCCACCGCGCGGGCGCCGATCACCGCGCTGCTGATCATCTTCGAGCTCACCGGCGACTACCAGGTCATCCTGCCGCTGATGTTCGCGATCGTCGTGGCCACCGGGCTGAGCAGCGCGATCACCCGCGACACCATCTACACGCTGAAGCTGCGGCGCCGGGGGATCGACCTCGACACCCCGACGGTGCCCCGGCTGATGGCCCAGATCACGATCGGCGAGGCGATGTCCGCGCCGCCCCCGCGCGGCGCGGGGGACCCGATCGAGCCGGGGCCGGGCGGGCCCCTGCATCCGTCGGCATCGCTCGAGGACGCCGTGCTGGCGCTCGGCGCCACCGAGCGCGACGGCCTGCCGGTGGTCGATCCCGACGATCCCGACCGGCTGCTGGGCTGGATCACGCACCGCGAGGTGCTGGCCGCGTACCGGACGCGGCTTCAAGCGGTGTCGGCCAACGGCTCGGCGGGGGCGCCGAGGAGCGCGGCCAACGGCAGCCCCACGAACACGCAGATCGCGCCCGCGAACAGCAGCGCTGAGTGAACCGTCGCCGCCTTCGGGCCGCCCGACAGCGCCAGGCCCGCCAGTCCCGCCCCGGCCCCGGCCCCGACCAGACGGCCGACCGACAGCACCGCCGAGGTGCGGCCGTGGAGCGAGCGCGGGGTCGCGTTCAGCGCCGCACGCGAGGCGGGGACGAACAGCAGCCCGAGCCCCAGACCGATCGGGATCAGCGGCAGCACCGTGACGGCACCGTGCAGCGACACGCCGTCGATCCCCAGTACGGCCAGCCCGGCGCCGGCGCCGAGGAAGCCGAGCATCGCCGGCAGCCGCTCCGAGTGGCCGTCGGCGAGGCGCCCCGCCACCGGCGCGGCCACGCCGACGAGCAGCGCCACCAGCACCAGCACTGCCGACGCGCCGAGCGCCGAGAATCCCACCGCACGCTGCAGGTACTGCTCGGCCAGGTAGAAGGTGCCGATCATCACCGCGAAGGTCAGCATCGCCACGCCGGCCGCCCCGACCACGATCTCGTTGAGGATCGAGCCCTGGCCGGCGCGCTCCCCGGCGCCGACGTCGGCCGGCAGCTGGCCGGCGATCGCCCACAGCGCCAGCAGCGTCAGCGGGACCAGCGCCCACCAGTCCGCGCGCCAGCCGAAGGCCACCGTGAGGATCCCGCCGAGCAGTGGGCCGAGCAGGTTCGAGGCGCCGGCGCTGGCCCCCCAGATCCCGAGCGCCGAGCCGCGCCGGGAGGGCGGGAAGCCGCTGACCGCGCCGGCCAGCGCCGCCGGGCTGACGAGGCCGGCGGCTAGCCCCTGCACGACGCGCGTGGCCAGCAGCACACCGAGGTTCGACGACAGCGCCCCCCCGGCCGCGCCGGCCGCGAACAGGACCATGCCGATCAGCGCGATCCGGCGAGGCCCGACGCGGTCGACGAGCTCGCCGCCCGGGATCAGCGCCAGCGCGTAGGCGGCGAAGTAGACGCTCAGCACGATCGAGGTCGAGGCGCCGGAGACGTGAAGGCCGCGGGACACCGACGGCAGCGCAACGGTGATCAGCGTGCCGTCGATCTGCAGCAGCGCCGCCGCGGCCGTGCACGCGGCGAGCCGCTTCCAGGCGCCGGGCGCGAGCGGCTCCTCGGAGCCGGTACCGCGCCCGCGCGACCGACGGCGGCGGCGCGCGCGGGAGTCCGGGGCCACCGGGGGCCCGACGCGATCGACTGAGCCGGAGGACATCCGCTCCCAGTATCCCCCTTCGCCGTCCCGGGCCGGTCCGGGGTACCCGCGGCGGACGGCCGGCAAACCGCGCCGGTTCGATTTCCACGGCGCCGGTCCGGAACCCGACCGTCAGCCCGCCCGGATTGATCCGATTCCCCGGACGCGGCGAATAACAGGGCAAATGCGGCGATTCCCGCCGCGCAAAAAAGGGAGCAGCATGACTGATCAGCTCAATCTCGAGGCGATCGACATCGACGGCGCGGTGCGCGAGACCGCCGCGGAGGCAATGCAGGCCCTGGACGGCGACACCCGCTCGTCGTTCCTGCGCCGGGCCGGGCTCGCCGGCGGGGCGCTCGTCGGCGGCGGCGCGGTGCTCGGCGCGCTGGCGCCGAGCGCGCTGGCATTCAGCACTGGCGATCGCCCGCCGGCGAAGTTCGGCAAGGGCGACATCGGGATCCTCAACTACGCGCTGACGCTCGAGTACCTGGAGGCGGCGTTCTACAACGGGGCGGTCGCCAACCAGCACAGGAACGCGTTCATCCCCAACAACCAGCCGAAGAGCCGCATCTTCCTCTCAGCGGTTCAGGGCGACGAGAACCAGCACGTCGCATTCCTCAAGAAGGTGCTCGGCAGCAAAGCGATCAAGAAGCCGAGGTTCAACTTCCACGGCGACAACGCCGAGTACAAGCGCTTTCTGACCGCGTCGTTCACGTTCGAGAACGAGGGCGTGCATGCCTACTCCGGGCAGGCGTTCAACATCAAGGACCCGCATGTCCTCGCCGCGGCGCTGTCGATCGTCACGATCGAGGCACGTCACGCGTCGGTCGTCGGTTTGCTCCGCAACGACAGCGACTTCGGGATCACGCCCAACGGCGCGTTCGACAAGCCGTTCGGCGCCTCGCGCGTGCTGAAGGACGTGACGAGCCTGAAGTACATCCAGTAGTCGCGCTCGTGGTCCGTCCCGGCGGCTGTCCGCGGCCCGGCGCCTACCCGGCGCCGGCCGCGGGCTCCGGCCGGGGCGGCTGCTCGTCGGCGTGGGCCAGCTCGCGCAGCGTGTCGACGGCGCGGCGCAGGATCCGCGAGACCTGCATCTGCGAGATCCCCAGCTGGTGGGCGATCTCGGTCTGGGTGCGGTCCTCGACGAAGCGCAGCACCAGCACCTCGCGCTCGCGCAGCGGCAGCGCCTGGGCGGCGGCGAACACGCTCATCGTGTCCTCCAACGCGGCCAGTCGCGAGTCTTCCTCGCCGAGCGTGTCGCCGAGCGTGCCGCGCTCGTCCTCGCCGCCGTCGCCGGGGGCGTCGAGCGAGATCCAGTGGTGTGCCGAGCCGGTCTCGAGCGCCTCCAGCACCTGGTCGATCGACCAGCCGAGGTGCTCGGCGAGCCGCTCGACGCTGGGCGAGCCACCGGCGCCCGCCGACAGCCGCTGCTGGGCCTTCTCCACCGCCAGCGCGCGCTCCTGGGCGCCACGGGGCACGTGGACCGACCAGCCGTAGTCGCGGAAGTAGCGCTTCAGCTCGCCGAGGATCGTCGGCACCGCGAAGCTCGAGAAGGCGACGCCCTTGTCGAGCTGGAAGCGGTCGATCGCGCCGAGCAGACCGAGGCTGGCGACCTGGTTGAGATCCTCGATCGGCTCGCGCGAGCCGGCGTAACGACGGGCCAGCGACTGGGCTAGCGGCAGGTAGCGGGCGACCAGCTCCGCGCGCGCGGCCGGATCCCCCTCGCGCTGCCAGCGGATGAACAGCGCGTCGGCGGAATCCGGGGGCATGATGGAGGTTGCGCGCGTACCGGCGATCGGACCCGGGCGGGCCGACGATAGTCCTAGACCGGACACTGTCTGATCTAGGATACTGTCTACGTGAAGGTCGCCGCGTCGGTCGTGTGGGTATCCAACCGGCCCGGCTGAGCGGCATCGCGAGAGTAGGCTGGTGACGATGCGAGACGACCCGCGGGACCTGCTGCGCGCCCGCAACCTGCGGGTGACCCCGCAGCGGCGGGCGATCCTCGGCGCCTTCCGCGACCTGCCCGACGAGCACCTGTCGGCCGACGAGGTACACGCCCGGGCCAGCTCGGTCGTGCCCGAGCTCGGGCGCGGGACGGTGTACGCGGCGCTCGCCGAGTTGACCGAGCTGGGGCTGGTGGCCGCCGTCGGCAGCCCCGACCCGGTCCGCTACGAGATCAACGTCGCCCCCCACGACCACTTCCGCTGCCGGCTGTGCCTGCGCCTGTTCGACGTCGCGCTCGGGCTCACCGGGCCGGAGCCCGGGCCGCGCGGGGAAGGCTTCCTCGTCGAGCAGCTGTTCACCACCGCCGAGGGCGTCTGCGCCGACTGCCGCGCTTACGGCCAGGGGGTCGAGGACGGGGCCGCGGCGGTCGGGGCGAGCGCCCAGATGGACGACGTCCTGATCGGATCGCTGGCCTGCGTGCGCCGGAGCACCCTGCTCGGCGAACTGCTGGTCGCCGCCAGCGCCAAGGGCGTCGTCCGGCTCGCCTTCGAGGAGCACGCCGATTACCCGGCGCTGGCCGCGCGGGCGCGCTCGCGCCGCGGCGGGCGCGATGCCCGCCGCCGCGCCGACGCGCTCGGCAGCGCCCTCGAGCTGTACTTCAGCGGCAGCGTCGACGCCCGCGGCGACGCCGTTGACTGGGGCCGGGCCGAGCAGGCGACGTCGGGCACGCTCGAGGCGACCCGGGGGATCCCCTATGGGACCTCGCGCTCCTACGAGCGGCTCGGGGTCGAGGTCGGCGCCTACGAGTGCGGCTACTCGGTGGGCAACAACCCGCTTCCGCTGTTGCTCCCCTGCCACCGCGTGGCCCGGGGCACGAGCCGCCTCCAGGCCTATGTGGGCGGTCTCGAGCGCTTGCAGCACCTTCACCAGTTCGAGACCGAGGCCCTCGGCCGGCGGGTATGACTGCCGTGTGAGCTTCGCGTCCGACGGGGGGCTCGAACCTCGGGCGCGCCAGCCGGGCTGCCGGCCGGGGCGAGCGTCAGTGGTCGTAGTCGGCGAGCAGGCGCAACCAGACCTCGCTGCGCGTGGGGAAGGCCGGGATCGCGTGGGCCAGCGTGCGCAGCGGCACCTCGCCAACCACGGCGATCGTGGCCGCCTGCAGCCACTCGGCCACCTCGGACCCGGTGATCGTGGCCCCCACGATCACCTCACGATCCTCGTCGACGACGATCCGCACCTGCCCGGGGGCGTTCCGCCCGACGAAGCTGGCGCCGGCCGTGGCCCCGGGGTCGCCGTCGATCGCGCGGGCCGGGAGGCCGGCGGCGAGCGCGGACTCGAGCGTGTGTCCGACGGCGGCGACCTGCGGGTCGGTGAACACCACCCGCGGGGTCCCCGGCCCGTCGGCGATCGCGCGCACGTCGCGGCCGCGGATCACGTCGGCGGCGATCCGGGCCTGGTACTTGCCGGCGTGGGTGAGCAGCGCCCGGCCGTTGACGTCGCCGATCGCGTACAGCCAGTCGCGGCCGGGGACGCGCATGCGATCGTCGACCTCGATGCCCGCGCCCGGCTTCAGGTCGACCGACTCCAGGCCGAGCTCGTCGGTGTGGGGCCGGCGGCCCACCGCCACCAGCAGCTCGTCGCTGTGCAGCTCGCCGCCGTCCTCGAGCGTAAGCGTGAAGGTCCCGTCCTCGGCGCGGGAGGCCGCGACGGCCTTCACCTCGAGCCGGACGTCGACGTCCCGGGCGCGGAGGCGGTCGGCCACCTGCTCGCCGGCAAACGGCTCCTCGCGCGCGAGCAGCCGCGGGAGCGCCTCGACAAGTGCCACCCGGGCGCCGAGCGAGGACCACGCCTGGGCCAGCTCGCAGCCCACGACGCCGCCACCGAGGATCGTCAGCCGCCGCGGCAGCGCCTTGGCGGTGGTGCCCTCGCGATTGGTCCACGGGGCGAGCTCGCGCAGGCCCGGCACGGGCGGGATCGCCGCGCCGCTGCCCACCGCCACCACCACGGCCCGCCGCGCGGTCAGCCGTTGCCCGCCGACGACGACGCAGCGCTCACCGTCGAGCCGGGCGGCGCCGCGCACCAGCGCGATCCCGCGGTCCTCCAGCCACGGGAGCTGCACGGCGTCGTCGAGATCGTGGATCACCTCGTCGCGGCGGGCCAGCACGCGGGCGGCGTCGAGCGGCTCGGTGACCGTCTCGGCGGCGCCGGGCACGCGCGCCACTTCGGCCAGCAGCTCGGCCGGGCGCAGCAGCGCCTTGGAGGGCATGCAGGCGTAGTAGGAGCACTCGCCGCCGACCAGCTCGCGCTCGACGAGCACCACGTCGAGCCCCCCCTCGGCCAGGCGCCCCGCACACACCTCCCCGGCGGGCCCGGCGCCGACCACGATCACGTCGTGCTCGGGCATCGCCCGCTCAGTGGCTTCCTGCGGTCACGGGCATGTGGGACACGATATTGGAAAGCCGGCTTTTATGGTCGTTTATGATCGCCGCCGGATGCACGACGGCGCCCCCAGCTTCTCCCAGCGCACGAGCAGCGGCGAGGGCTACGCGATGGTCTCGCTGGCCGGCGAGTTCGACCTGTCGGTGAAGCCGGCGCTCGACGCCGAAATCCGCTGCGTGCTCGATTCCGCCGAGCTTACCGCCCTGATCCTCGACCTGCGGGGGCTCAGCTTCATCGACTCCAGCGGCATCCACACGCTCGTCCTCGCCCACCGCCAGTGCGCAGCCCAGGGCCGGCGGCTGATCGTGCTGCGTGGGGGCCCGCAGGTGATGCGGATCCTCGCCCTGTGCGGGCTCGACGTCCGGCTGATCCTGCACGACGACCTCGAGCAGGCGCTGTCGACGGTCCGCGGGAGCAGCGCCGAGTCCGCCTCAGGCTCGGCTGCCGGACCCGGCTCCGGCGGCGAGCCGGAGCGCGGCATCGCCGTCTGACTGGCCGGCCTCGGCCAGCGGGCGCTCGGCCTCGTCGGCCGCGGTATCGCGCGGCTCGGCATCGCTCGACTCGGCATCGCTCGGCGAGCCTCCGATCGCGCCCGCCTCGGCGGCGGCGTCCGTTTCGCGCTGCTCTGAATGCTCGTCGCTCATGGGTTCCTCGCTACCCCCGGCGCACCCATCGACAGACCAGCGCCGCTCATGCCGCCTCGGCGCAGCGCATGTGGATCCGGACCGTGGTCAGACTGTCCTCGCTGCGCAGCTGCACGAGATCGGAGAGCTGGTTGACCAGCCACATGCCCCGGCCGCCGTGGGCGTCAGGGTCCGGCCGCCGATGGCCGACCAGCGGGTCGTCGATCTGCGCGGGACCCCGGACCTCACCGACGACGCCGCGGCGTTCCCGCCACAGCCGGATCGTCCCCGCCCCGTGACCGTGCTTGACGACGTTCTCCGCCGTCTCGTTGAGCGCAAAGACGAAGTCCTCGCAGCGGTCCGGGGTGAGCGCGGCACAGCAGTCGCTCTCCCGGACGACGCGGCGCAGCGACGCGAGGTCGGCGTCGAAAGCGTGGATGCGGGCGTGTGCCGCGGCCTCGGGGAGCGGCCAGTCGGAGGACGCGAGCACGTCGAGGGCAGGGTCGAAGCCCGGGCTCGGCACCGCCGAGCCGTCCGCGGTCGCCAGGCGCGCGTGGGTGCGCTTGGCCCAGGCGAGCGCCGTGGGATCGTGGTCGGCGCGGTCATAGGGACACAGCACGCTCAGCGCCTGGCCGGCGAAGGCGAGGTTCATCAGCGCCTCGTGGCGGGCGCCCTCGCGCACCTCGGCCGCGTCGCGGCGAGGTCTCGTCGGCACGGCTAGGAAGCGCACCCGGCCGGGCCGGCGCTCGGCCCAGTCGGCGACCAACGTGAGCATCCGGGCGGGATTGGCGCCGACGGCGTCGGCATCCACCAGCCGGACCCGGTCGGCGGCACCGCCGAGCGCGGCCCGGAGGCTCTCGAGCCGCTTCGCCGCGACGGCCACGAGCGTCGGCTCCCCGGCGTCGATCCCGTCCTGGATGAAGCGCCGGGCGCCGCGCGCGAGCTCGACGCCGCCGCGGAACAGCAGCGCATCGTGTCGCAGGGCAGGGGCCTCGCCCCCCGCGTATGTCTGGGCTCCACACATCGGAAACTGGTTCGCCGCCTTCATGCTTGATGCTGTCCGTCTGGCCACCCGGCCAAACGCCCCGGCCGGAGCGGAACCAAGTACCCTGCGAGCTTCGTGCAGAGTCACTTCAACGTAGAAGAGCGGAGCCAGCAGGGCGCGACCGTGCTCGCCGTCAGCGGCGAGCTCGATCTCGCCGCCAGCCCCACGCTCGAGGCGCAGCTCGACCAGGTGTTCGGAGACTCGACGGCGCAGCTGATCATCGACCTCCGGGCGCTCGAGTTCATCGATTCGACCGGGCTCAGCGTGCTGGTCAAGGCCCACCAGCGCGCCGAGGAGGCGGGCTGCCGCTTCGGTTTGGTCAACGGGGGCTCGCAGGTCAGGCGGCTGTTGAGCCTGACCGGCATCGCCGAGCGGCTGACCGTGGCCGACGCGCCGGAAGAGCTCCTGGACGGGAGCTAGCCGCGCCGGCCGGGGGGCGGTCACCGATCGAGCGTCTCGTTCGCGGCGAGGCCTCGATCATCACCGGCCTGCTCGACATCCTGGCCGAGGCGGTGACGATCCGGGACGAGCGGGGCGACATCGTCTACGCCAACCGGACCGCGCTCGAGACGATGTCGATGGGCTCGGCCGAGGAGCTGGTCGGTCAGAGCGGACGCGAGATCATGGCGGGCTACAGCGTCGAGGACGAGCACGGCCGGCCGCTGAGCGTCGAGGACCTCCCCGGCGTCAGGCTGGTCGCCGGACAGGCGGCCGGGCCGCTGCTGATGCGGGTCGTCCACCGGGGCACCGGTGAGGAGAAGTGGCGCCTGTTGAAGACGACGGCGCTCAACGGAGCCGACGGCCGGTTCCTCGGCGCGATGACGGTGATCGAGGACGTCACCGCGTTGAAGACGGCGGAGGCGGCGACGCGGGTGCTGGCCGAGTCGGGGCGGATCCTCGCCTCCTCGCTCGACTACGGGCAGACGCTCCGCAACGTCGCGCAGATCGCCGTGCCCTCGCTGGCCGACTTCTGCGGAGTCGACCTGCTCGACGACTACGGACGGCTGACCCGGGTGGCGGCGGCCCACCGCGACCCCGCCCGGCGCGAGCTCGCCGAGCGCCTGCAGGCGCTCGAGCCCGCGGTGCCGGCGCCGGACAGCCCCGCCGGCCGGGTGCTCCGCACGGCGACCTCCGAGGTGTTCGCCGAGCTCTCCGAGGAGCAGCTGCTCAGCGCCTCGCGGGACGAGCACCACCTCGGGCTGATCCGCCGGCTCGACGTGCGCTCGGCGCTGCTTGTGCCGATGCGGGTGCCGGCGCGGACGATCGGGCTGCTGACGCTGGCGACGGCGAGATCGGGCCGCCGGCTCGGCCCCGCCGACGTCGAGCTGGCCGAGCAGCTGGCCCGGCGCGCCGCCGTGGCGGTCGAGAACTCGCGCCTGCACACGAAGCTGACCGAGGTCGCCGAGACCCTCCAGCAGAGCCTCCGGCCGGCCCCGCTGCCGTCGATTCCGGGGTGGGAGGCCGCCGCCCTTTACCGACCCACCCAGACCGAGCTGCGGATCGACATCGGCGGGGACTTCTACGAGTTCTTCGAGCATCAGGGGACCTGGTTCGCGATCATCGGCGACGTCACCGGCAAGGGCGTCGCGGCGGCCTCACTGACCTCGCTGATGCGCCACGGCGCGCGCGTGGCGAGCCGGGCCGAGCCGCAGCCGGCGGCGATCCTGACCCGACTCGACGAGGCGCTGCAGCAGCAGCCCGAGCCGTCGTTGTGCACGGCGCTGTGCCTGGCGCTGCACGACGACCACGTGGTGATCAGCTCGGCCGGGCACCCCGCGGCGGTACTGGCCGGTCGCGACGGGGTCCTGCGCCAGGTCCCGCGGCCCGGCCCGCTGCTCGGCGCCTTCGCCGACGCCCGCTTCGAGGAGGAGACGATCCCGATTGCCCCCCGCGAGCTGCTCGTGCTCTACACCGACGGAGTCACGGAAACCGCCCGCGGCCGCGAGCGTTTCGGGGCCGAGCGGCTGACCGAGGTGGTCGCTGAGCACGCCGCAGAGCCGCCGGCACGCGTACTCGCGGCGCTCGAAGCGGCGCTCGACGCGTTCGCCGACGGGCCCGCCCGCGACGACGTCGCCGCGCTCGCGCTCCGCGCCGGGGGTTAGCGCTTGCCCGCTGCCGCCGGCTGCCGGGCCCGGCGCGGCCCTACCGGCGGTCGATGACCGTCATGTGGAGCAGCTCGGCGTCGCCGCGGCGCTCCACCCGCAGGTCGTTCACGAGCTTGGCGAACGAGAACGTCCCCGGGCCCCTGCCGTCGGTCAGCGCCACGCCGGTGCCGCTGCGGAACCCCCCGACGGTGAGCTCGAGTCGGCCCGACGCGCTGCGCAGCGCGCAGCTGATCTCGTCGCCGGCCGCCGAGGCCCGGGCGTGAGCGGCGAGCTCGTCGGTGATCAGGTACAGGTCGGAGAAGCGGTCGAGCGAGAAGTGCGCGCCGGCGGCGATCGCCCTCGCCACGCGTCCGAGCACGTCACCGAGCAGGCCGACGGGCGCGACGGTTAGCCTGACGTCACCGTCGAGCTCGGCGGGAAGGCCGGTGGTCAGGCGCTCGGCGACGCCCTGCACGCTGAGCGGCCGGCCACGGGTGCTGAACGACATGCGCACCGCGGTGCCGCCCGCCGACCGGCTCTGGAACTCGGCCCGGTCGGCCAGCGCGCTGATCACGGCCAGGCCAACACCCATCCGGTCGTCGGTGGCGGCGACGTGGCGGATCCCCTCGCCCTCGTCGATCACGGCGACCCGCAACACGTCGCCGTCGCCGTCGCCGTCGACGTCGAGGTCGAGGTCGACCTCGAGCGGCCCCGGCCCCTCCGGGTAGGCGTGGAGCACGACGTTGTTGCACGCCTCGCTGACCGCGGTCTTGAGGTCGTCGATCAGCTCGGGATCGAGCTCGAAGCGCTCACCGATCCCGGACAGCATCGCCCGCACGAGCGTCACGCAAGCGGGCAGACTCTGCAGCTGCAGGCGAATCGAAGAGGATTCTTGGATGACTTCCAACGCTTCTGACCGACTTTCCGGCGGCCCGCCGGGAAGATCAGCACTCGTGATCGACGCTGACGATGTGATAGGTCGTGTTCTGCCGGGCACAATCTGCTTTCTCCCGTCGAGGCCTGTCCGCTAGGTACCCGGGGCGAGGAATGTTTAGTCAATTCGTAGGGGGGGTCGGGCTTCATGACGACGCACACAGCGAGATCGGCCCGCGGATGAGCGGCTGCGTATGGCTGCTGCGCCACGGCGACACCGAGTGGTCCGAGAGCGAGCGGCACACCGGGCGCCGCGACATCGGCCTGAGCGCGTCCGGCCGGGAGCAGGCGCGCCGCGCGGGCGCATCGCTGGCGCAGGACGGCGTGCGCCCCGCCCACGTGCTGGTCAGCCCGCAGCGGCGGGCCGGGAGACGTGCGAGCTGGCGGGCTTCGGCGACGGCGCCGAGATCGACGCCGACCTCGTCGAGTGGGATTACGGCGAGCTCGAGGGGCTGACCGACGCGCAGACCCGCGCGCGCCTCGGCGACTGGGACCTGTTCCGCGACGGCGCTCCGGGGGGTGAGTCGCCGGCCGACGTGCAGCGCCGCGTCGAGCGCGCGATCGCCCGCGTGCGGACGCTCGACGGGGTATGTCTGCTCGTCGGCCACGGCAAGCTGCTGCGCGCGCTGGCGGCGCGGTGGATCGACGCCGAGCTGACGCTGGCCGGCGCGCTGGCGCTCGACCCCGCCGGGGTGTCACTGCTCCAGCGCGAGGGCGAGCAGCCGCTGCTACGGCTGTGGAACTACGCCGGCCGGTCGTCGTGAGCGGGTACGCCCGCCAGCTCCTGAAGCTCGCCCAGCGCGCGGCGCAGGATCCGGGACACCTGCATCTGCGAGACGCCGATCCGCTCGGCGATCTGCGTCTGGGTGAGATCTTCGACGAAGCGCAGATGGAGCACCCGTCGCTCACGCGCGGGCAGCAGCTTGGCCGCGGCGGCGATCGTCACCCGGGCCTCGACGGACTCATAGCTCGAGTCCTCCTCGCCGAGGGACTGGGCCAGGGTGCCGACCTCGCCGTCGCCGCTGTCGGTGGGGGCGTCAAGCGACACCGCGTGGTGCGCCGAGCCCGCCTCGAGCGCGTCGACGACGTCCTCGAGGCTCCACTCGAGGTATTGTGCGAGCGCGTGGGCGGTGGGCGGGCGACCGTTCAGCGAGGCCAGGTGCTGCCGTGCCTGCTCGAGCTTCAGCGCCATCTCCTGCGCGCCGCGCGGGACGTGCACGGACCACCCGAGGTCGCGAAAGTAGCGCTTGAGCTCGCCGAGGATCGTCGGCACGGCGAACGACGAGAAGGCGATGTCCCGGCTCGGGTCGAAGCGGTCGACGGCCTTCACCAGGCCGAGGCTGGCGACCTGTACCAGGTCGTCCAGCGGCTCACGCGCGCCCGCGTAGCGACGCGCCAGCTTGCGGGCCAGCGGCAGGAACCGGCGCACGAGCTCGTCGCGGGCCGCCTGGTCCTGGTGGCGCTTCCAGCGCCGGAACAGCTGGTCCGAGGCGACCGTGGCGATCGGCGATGCATGTTGAGTAGCAACCGTTGACATGTCAGAAGGCCTACCCACACCTCTCGGCGCGCTAAACGCCGCTGGACGAGCGTCCGAGTTTCGACTTCCGCGCGCGGGGTACGGGTAGGCAGTAGGCCATGAACATTCTCGTCCTCACCTCAGAGCCGATCTCCGCCCAGCAGCTGCGCGACGCTCTCGGTGCCCCCGCCGAACTGGGTGAGGACGCCCAGGTGATGGTCGTGGCCCCCGCGCTCCAGGACAACGCGCTGAAGTTCTGGGTCTCGGACGCCGACGAGGCGATCGCGCGGGCCGAGACCGTGCGCGCCGAGACGGTGGCCCGGCTCGGGGCCGACGGGGTCGCGGCCGGCGGCGACACGGGTGAGAGCGATCCGCTCGAGGCGATCGACGACGCCCTGAGGACGTTCCCCGCCGATCGGATCGTGCTGTTCGCTCACCGCGCTGAGGACCGCAGCTACCGGGAGGACATCGATCCCGCCGAGCTCCAGGAGCGCTACGGCGTGCCCGTCGATCGCGCCGCGGTCTGATGGGATATACCCCGGTCGTCCTAGCTTTACCACATTCCGGTATCTGATGGGATATACCCCGGTCGTCCCAGCTTTACCACATTCCGGTATCTCTGCCGCCCGCGGATGTCCGAAGGACAGGGAAACCAGTCGGAGATTTGGGGTTTCAGCGAAGACCGCCGTTTAGTGGTGTCACTGGCCGGACACCGGGACGACAGCATCGGAGTCGGTGCGATCGTCGAGCAGGTCGATGACCGCCGCCTCGATCCGCGTGCGCGTGCCGTCACCGGCCACGCCGAAGTCGTCGACGTCCCGCAGCGCGGGACGAATCGTCCAGCCTGAGCGGTAGCGGTCGAACACCCGCGGGTCGATGTACGCGCGGCGAGCCACCGCGGGAGTGTTACCGAGCAGTTCGGCGACCTCGCGCACCGCCGCGTCGATCACCCGCTTGCGCCCGGTCCTGCTCTCCGGGGCGCGGTCGTCGGCGGCCAGCGCCACGGCGGCGATCACGGTCGCATTCCAGGTCCGGAAGTCCTTGGCGGTGAACGCCCCGCCGAGCTGCGCCTTCAGGTACTCGTTGACCTCCTCGGCGTCGAGGCCCACCCACCGGCCGGCGCGCTTGTAGGCCAGCAGCTCCTCGGGGCCGCCCCGACGGCGCTTCAGGGCCGCGACGATCCTGGCGCAGTCGGCGTCCTCGATCGTGTGGACGCGGCGCACCCCGCTCTTGGCCGGATAGTCGAACGCGATCCTGGCCCCGCCGTGGACGGTCGCGTGGGCGCGGGTGATCGTGGTCAGCCCGAGCCCGCCGCCCTCGTCGGCATACTCCTCGCTGCCGATTCGGAACAGGCCGATGTCGAGCATCCGCACCGCGCAGGCCAGCACCCGCTCGCGGTCGATCTCCTCGCCCTCCAGACCGCCGCTCACGCGTCGGCGCAACCGTGGCAGCGCCTGCGCGAAGTCGATCATCCGCTCGAACTTCCAGCGGTCGCGCAGCTCGCGCCAGCGCGCGTGGTAAAGGTACTGCTTGCGCCCGGCCGCATCGAGGCCGGTCGCCTGCAGGTGGCCCCGGGGGTCGGGGCAGATCCACACCTCGCGCCAGGCCGGCGGAATCGCCAGCGCGCGCGCGCGCTCGAGCACCTCGGGATCGCGGACCGGCTCGCCCTCGGCGTCGTGGTAGCTGAAGCCGCGCCCGCGGCGCGCACGGGCGATGCCGGGTCCGGAGCAATCCGAGCGCCGCAGCCGCGGCGTGCGCGTGGTGGTCACCATGAGTCTGGGACATACCCGCTCGGGCGCGTCATCGACCGCGGAGTCGTGCTCCGCCCCCAAATCGCCGCCCCCCGACCGTGCGGACGTCCCTAGTCCGCAAGCCGACGCCTCGTACCGCAACTTCCCCGAGGACCCGCTGAGCTCCCGATCCTCGGCAACCTGCGCTCCGACCTGGCGTCGCCCCCACACCCCGGCGGAGTTCAGCTCCAACGCGTGATCGGCTTCAACTTCGGCGACGACCACCTGCGCAACGACAAGCTGCTGCAGGCGATCCAGAGGCGGTGCAACTTCGCCCCCGGCGAGTTCACGATCGCGTGGATCGAGTCCGAGCCGATCGCGAACGGTCGCCAGCAGTACCGGGTGATGGACGCCGCCGGGGGATCATCGAGCGCGGCAGCTTCGCCGTCGCCGAGGCGTGCGCCGAGCAGCCGTGGCTGCCCGACGGCCCGATCCCGCCGGACGTCAGCTGGCGCCTCGAGGGCTACCAGCGCGTGCGCCACGGCGCTCCGGCGAGCGAACGGGGGCCCGTAGCCCGCCTGAGCCAGGCGGTGCCGGTCAGCGGGCCGGACGGGCTCGTTGCCGGCGCCGACGGCAGGTCGGGCTACCCGCCCGGGTGGGCCGCCGGGGCTGCCGTCCGGGGCGTGCCGTCCGGGGCTGCCGTCCGGGGCGTGCCGTCCGGGGCTGCCGTCCGGCGGCGTGCCGTCCGGGGCTGCCGTCCGGGGCTGCCGTCCGGGGCGTGCCGTCCGGGGCTGCCGTCCGGGGCTGCCGTCCGGGGC
>JBBSFX010000037.1:0-29499 GCA_038254735.1 Solirubrobacterales bacterium | reverse complement strand
CCCGCAGCGGCGCGGCCCGCAGCGGCGCGGCCCGGAGCGGCGCGGCCCGCAGCGGCGGGCCCCGGAGCGGCGCCCCCCGGCACGGCGCGTCGCGGCCGCATCGCGCCGCGCGCGCCCCCGTGCGCGCACGCCCCACCCACGGACACGAGGTTGGGACCACGCCGCCGCGCCCGGCCGCCGCGCCGATCTCCCCGAGCGCGCCGGTGGCTCTCGCGGCGGTGCCGGCGGCAGCGCCCGCCGCGGTCCCGGTCGAGCTTCACGGTAACGGGCACGCGGACGCCGGCAGCCGCCTCCGCGCCGCGGGCGCCGTCGGCGCCGTCGGCCAGGGCGCCGCGGACGGCAACGGCCCGGTAGCGGTCAGCGCCGCCGGCGGCTCCGACTCCGGCTCCGCCGCCGGCTCTGACTCTGGCTCCGGCGCTGGGGCCATCCCGGCGAGCGGCGCGGGCTCGGGGGCCGACGGCGCGGCCGGTCCCCCCGGACCCGGGCACGGCAAGAACGGCTAGCCGCGCTCGTGGTGGGGCGCCGTCGACTACAGCGATGTAAGTTTTACGCGCCGGTTCGGTTGACCGCAGGCGTATCCCACAGAGGAGGAAGCATCAGATGGCGAAAGTCCCACGCTCGCTGGCCGGTCAGGTCGTGGCGATCACCGGTGGCGCTCGCGGCATCGGCCGCGCGACGGCGGCGGCGCTGATCCGGCAGGGCGCGCGGGTCGCGATCGGCGACATCGAGGCCACGCTGGCCGAGACGACGGCGAGCGAGCTCGGCGCCGGCACGATCGGACTGGCGCTCGACGTCACCAGCCGCGCGAGCTTCGAGCACTTCCTGAACGAGGTCGAGGATCGCCTCGGGCCGCTCGACGTGCTGATCAACAACGCGGGGATCATGCCGATCGGGCCGTTCGTCGAGGAGACCGACGCGACGGCCAGGCGGCTGATCGACATCAACCTGCACGGCGTGATCTTCGGCTCGAAGCTCGCGCTCGAGCGCTTCCTGCCGCGCGGACGGGGGCATCTGGTCAACATCGCCTCCTCGGCCGGCAAGACGGGGTTCCCGGGCGGCGCCACCTACTGCGCGACCAAGCACGCCGTGGTCGGCCTCAGCGAGGCGATCCGCGCCGAAGTCCACGGGACCGCGATCGGGGTCAGCGTGGTCATGCCGGTCGTGGTGCGGACCGAGCTCGGCTCCGGCCTGCCCGAGACCCGCAGCTTCAAGCCCGTCGAGCCGGGGGACGTCGCCGACGAGATCGTCGAGGCGCTCCAGCTGCAGCGCTTCGACGTGTTCGTGCCGAAGTCGGTCGGCCGGCTGTTCCGCGCCCAGGCGCTGCTCCCGCGCCGGGCCAACGAGGCGATCGCCCGCTTCCTCAAGGGCGACCAGGTCCTCTCGAACCCCGACCACACCGCCCGCGCCGCCTACGAGGCGCGGCTGGCCGAGACGATCGCGACTGCCGAGCCGGCAGTCGCAGAGGAGCGCGTCGAGGAGCCCGCGGTCTGAGCTGAGGATCTCCCCTGAGGTGATCGGCCGCCGGGTCCTCCCCACGGGGGGATTCGTCGCCGTGTCCTCCTCGGAGGACGTCGTTGGGGCGATCGTCGCCCCGTGTCCTGCTCGGAGGACGTCAGCATTGTCGGCGATCACCCAGCCAGTCGGCGATCAGCGCGCCGATCCGCTCGCCGGCGTCCTCCTGCAGGAAGTGGGAGGCGCCGGCGATCACGTGGTCGACCTCGGCGCCGAGCGAGGCGGCGAAGCGCCGCCCGACCTCGAGCGGGAGCACGGGGTCGGAGTCGGCCCACAGGATCAGCTTGTCCCGCCGGTCCTCGCGCAGCGCCTCGAGCACGCGCCGGCCGGCGGCGGCGCCCGGGGCATCCGGCGCACGCGGGATCAGCAGCGGGAAGGCGCGCGCGCCGGCCTTGGCCGCGGCGCTCGGGTAGGGCGCGTCGTAGGCGGCGATCACCTCGGCCGGCGGCGGCTGCGCGCAGGCGCCCTGGACGAGGAAGCCGACCGGCAGATCCTCGGTGCGCTCGACGAAGTCGCGGAACGCCTGCCACGCCGCGGTCATCTTCTGGTGACCGGTGAACAGCCCGGTGTCGAGGATCACCAGGCGGGCGATCCGCTCGGGGTGCTCGACGGCCAGCCGCAGCCCGATCGGGCCGCCCCAGTCGTGAACGACGACCGTGGCGCCGCGCAGATCGAGCTCTGCGAGCAGCGGCGCGATCATCGCCACGTGGCGGTCGTAGGTGTACCAGTCGAGGTCGATCGGCTTGTCGGAGCGGCCGAAGCCGGGGAGATCGGGGGCGATACAGCGAAAGCCCGCGTCGCGGACAGGCGGGATCACCTTGCGCCACAAAAACGACCACGTCGGCTCACCGTGGAAGAACACCACCGGCGGCCCGTCGCCCTCGTCGAGGTGGGCCAGGCGCAGCCCGTCAAGCCGGCGGTAGTGCGACGCGAAGGGGAAGTCGGGCAGACCCTCCAGCAGCTGGTCGGGGGCGCGGATCGCGTCGGTCACGGCGGAGAACCTAGCCGAAACCCTGATGCCGCGCCCGCCGCCTCAGACGCCGTGGGCGATCACGCGATCGGCGTCGGGGGCAACGGTGATCTCGATCGTGCGTGTGCCGCGGATCCAGGCGATCAGGTCGAGCGCCTGGAGGCGGTCGAGCATCGCCTGGAACGCGGCCGCCTGGGCGCGGCCGCCCGCGTAGCGGCGCTCGATCTGGAACGTGTAGCCGGTCGTCGCCGGCGGATCGTCGATCCCCGCGCGGCGCAGGGCGGCGGCGTCGGAGACCGCGGAGGCCACGATCAGCGGCACCGCCGGCTGGTGCGAGAGCGTGCGCACGCGCGACGCGAGCTCGATCAGCAGGTCGAGCGCCGCCGGGCGCAGCCCCCCGTAGAGCCCCGGCGCCAGCTTCCGGGCGGCGGCCGGCGCGCCGAGCGTGGCGGCGTAGGCGAGGCTGAGCTGGCCGGCGTTGCGGGGCAGCGGCAGGAGCGCCCGTCGTCGGTACGCGTCCGACAACGCCGCGGCGTCCTCGAAGGCGCCCATCCGGCCGGGCGGCGCCAGCACCAGCGCGTTGGATCCGAACGCGACCTCGAGGCCGGCCAGCCGCGACAGCGCCGCGCGATCGCTCCGGTACAGGCGCATCACCTGAACGGCGCCGAGGACGCGCCACAGGTAGTTGGAGGAGTCGTCGCCGAAGCCGGCCAGCAGCCGCCACGTCGAGGAGTTGTGGTCCGGCGAGGAGTCGAAGTACAGCTGCGCGTAGGGGACCGGCGTGCCCCCGTTGTAGTCGGCGATCACGCTCTGCAGGTTGCCGATGCCCATGTGGTAGGACTCGACCGCGAGGTCGGACCGACCGAAGCGGCGCTCGGCGATCTCCAGGTAGCGGACGGTGGCGGCGAGCGCCCGGACGGGCGAGAAGCGGTCGTCGATCGCGGCCCGCCGGCGCTCGAGCCGGGCCTGCAACGCGGTCTGTCCGGCGCTCTGCGCGGCGGCGATCCGGGCGCTCAGCCGGCGGGCCTGGGCCAGGTCGATGCGCATTCCGAGCAGCGAAGTGCCGGTGGCGGCGAGGATCTGCGTCAGCCCGGCCGCCCCCGCCGGGTCGCCGCCGGCGATCGCGTCGGGCCGCCCGGCGCTCTCGACGAACACGAGCCCCTCGAGCAGGTTGGGATCGATGCCCGTCCTGCGCGCGGCGGCGTCGATCAGCCCCCGGTAGGCGGCGACCCGCGCCGCGGTGGCCAGCGCGCCGCCCGGGCTCTTGGTGAACAGCACCTGGCTCTCGCCGGCGCTGGCGCGGCGCGTGAACTCCGCCTGACGGCCGCCCGAGTAGGCGAACGGGTCCCCGCTGCGGGCGGGGCGGCCGCGGCCGGGCAGGGGCGGCCCCGGGACGCCCGAGCCGCCGGTCGTGAGCGCCAGGAGCGCCGCGACCGCCGCGACCGCCGTGAGCAGCCACAACGCCAGGCGCCGCCGCCGCGTGCCGGCCAGCCGGGCGCGCCCGGCGGCCATCGCCGGACCGACCCGTCGCTGCGCGCGCCCGGCCGCGCCCGGCTCCTCCCAGGACAGGCCGTCCTCGGGGTGCTCGGGCGTCCACCAGCCCTGCTCTGAGGCGTCCGGATCCTCGCGCGGTGGACGAGCGGCCACCCGGCGCCTCAGGACCGGTAGCGGAGCCGCAGGCCGCCGCAGTGCGGGGCGGTGCGGGCGTTGGCGTAGGCGACGAGCACGTGCCAGCCGTTGCTCAGGGGGAAGAAGTCGACGACGGTGCGGGGGTGGGAGGCGAGGTGCTTGGGATCGACATACAGGTGGCCGGTGTTGATGCCCATGTCCCACGCGAACGCGCTCTGATAGCCGATCGGCACGTTCGGCTGGCCGCAGCCGAGGATCCGCGCCGGGGTCAGGCGCGAGACCACCACCGCCAGCCGACCGATCTCGCGCGTGCGCGCCTGCTCGTGGCGCAGGTCGCGATGCTCGGCGGCGTAGCGCGCCCGGGCCACCGGGACGAGCGCCACGGCGAGCGCCAGCACGCCCGCGCCGGCCAGGCGGCCGGCCGCCGCGGCGGACAGGCGGGGCAGCGCGCGGGTCAGGACCGCCGCCGCCTCGAGCGCCAGGCGCCCGACGCTCACGCCGGCCAGCACGCCGGTCACCGCGACCGCCTCGAACAGGTAGCGGGGCACCGCCGGGAACCCGTGCAGGGCGAAGGCGACCTCGACCACGACCCACACCACCACGCCGGCCCCCAGCGCCAGCGTCATCCGGTCCGACGCCGCGCGCCGCCGCCACCCGGCGAGCGCGACGCCGAGCAGCGCCAGCAGCTCAAGCGGCCACGTCTGCTGGTCGACGAAGCGCTGGAGCGTGCCGGTGAGCTTGGCCGAGTGCAGCTCGCGCGGCGAGTGCAGCGCGTTGTCGCTGGCCACGAACGGCGTCTTGGCGCTCAGTGCGGGAATCCCGAACCACAGCAGCGGCACCAGCAGCAGCCCGGGGACCAGCCACCGCCGCAGGGCCGGGTCGCGCCGCCAGCCCCACACGGCGAACACGAGCAGGAACGGCCACACCTCGGGCCGACCGAGCGAGCCGAGCACCCACAGCGCCAGCGCCCAGCGCCGCCTCCCGCACAGCCAGCAGTCGATCGCGCCCAGGCACAGCGCGACGATCATCGAGTCCGACTGGGCGCTCAGCACGTAGTGCGAGTAGTCGACGATCCCGAACACCCCGGCCACGGCGAACGCGCCCGCGGCGTACCCCGCCCAGCGGCGATCGGGCGGGGGCGCCACCAGCCGCCAGGCGATCCGCCAGGCGAAGATCGCGCCGCTCAGCGACACTGCCACCGCGGTGGTCATCCACAGCCAGAGCGCGCCGCGGCCGAACACCGCGTAGGGGACGGTGAACAGGAACGGCAGCGGCTTCCACGAAGGGGCGCCGTTGGTATCGAGCTTGCCGTGGATCGTCAGCTTGCCCCACACCAGCCAGCCGTACGGGTCATAGCCCGGGCGCGTGCCGGCGGCGCGGACGAGCAGCGCCGAGACGATCACCAGGCCGGCGGCGGCAAACCACCACGGGCACGCCGCGACGACCCTCCCGGCGGCGCCGAAGCGCTCGGTCCGCGGGCGCCCGCGGCCGGCGGGTCGAGCCGCCGCGGCGGGGAGGTGCGGATCTTGGAGGACGGGCTCGGACACCGAAATCGACGAAGCTAGCACCGTGGGCTAACGCCCACCCAAGTGCGGTCTCGGCTATTCTCGTGCGCTCGCCGGTCGGCCGAGCCTCAAGCGCCGACCTGTGGCCAGACCGCCTGGCGGCCCGCGCGCGCCGAGAGTGTCCGCCGGTCTCCGGAGCCCCCTTATGCGCATTCTCCCTTTCGATGGTCATGAACATCCCGGGTAGCCGCGTGCTCGTCACCGGCGGCTCGGGCTTCATCGGCCGCCACGTCGTCGCCGCGCTGGGCGAGGCCGGTGCCCACGTCCGGGTGATCGACCTGCAGCCCCACCCCGATCCCGCGGTCGAGCTCGTCCAGGGCGACCTCGCCGACCCCGAGGTGGTGGCCGCGGCGCTCGACGGCGGCTTCGATTTCGTCGTGCACCTGGCCGCCGTGACCTCGGTGCTGCGCTCGCTCGAGCAGCCCGAGCTGACCTTCCGCACCAACGTCGCCGCCACCGCGGGACTGCTCGAGGGCGCGCGCAGGGCCGGGGTCCAGGCGCTGGTGTTCGCCTCGACCAACGCAGTCACCGGCCCGATGGACTCGCCGGCGATCACCGAGGCCCAGCGGCTGCGGCCGATGACGCCGTACGGCTCGACCAAGGCGGCGGGCGAGATGCTGATGTGGGCCTACACCGCTTCCTACGGGGTCCGCTGCGCGTACATGCGGCTGACCAACGTCTACGGCCCCGGGATGCAGGCCAAGGACAGCATCGTCGCGCGGCTGATGCGCGCCATCCGGCTCGGGACGACGTTCGAGATCTACGGCGACGGCACCCAGGTTCGCGACTACGTGCACGTGCACGACGTCGTTGCGGCGGCGCAGTTGGCGCTCGGCGACGAGCGCTGGGCGGGGCCGACGGTGATCGGCACCGGCCACTCGCTGTCGGTGCTCGAGGTCGTCGAGCAGGTCCACCGGACCACCGGCGCCGAGCTCGACGTCCGCCACGGACCCGCCAAGCCGGGCGAGATGCCGGCGGTGATCGTCGACCCGAGCCAGGCCCGCGCGCAGGGCTGGAGTCCGCGCTACGACTTCGGCGCGGGCGTCGCGGGCGTGTGGGACGAATGGCGCGTGGCTGACATCGACGGTGCCGTGCCGATGTCCGGCGGCACCGGTCTGGCCCTCGACGCCGAGGGCGGCCGATGAGCATCGCGCCCTCGCCACCGTTCGTCCTCGAGGCCGAGCTCGCCGCTCTCGATCCCCGCGAGCGAGACGCCGCGGCGGCGTTCCTGGTCGCTCACCCGGCGCGGCAGGGGGCGCCTCTGGCGATCGTGATCCCCGCCTTCAACGAGGGGCCGACGGTCGCCGGGGTGATCGCCGAGATCCCGGCCGAGTCGCTCGCCGCCGAGGTGATCGTGGTCGTCGACGGCGCCCGGGACGCCACGGCGGCCGAGGCGGCCCGCGCCGGAGGGCTCGTGTGCGACGTGCCGGTCAATCGCGGGCAGGGCGCCGCGCTGAAGCTCGGCTACTGGCTGGCGCGCGCCCGTGGCGCCGAGATCATCTGCACGATCGACGCCGACGGCCAGTACGAGCCCGAGGAGATCAGCCGCGTGATCGAGCCGATCCGGGCCGGTCGTGCCGACTTCGTGTCCGGCTCGCGCCGGCTCGGGACCGAGCTGACCACCGACGCCGTGCGCCACGCCGGGGTGATCGTGTTCGGCCTGCTGCTGACCGTGATCACCCGCCACCGGATCACCGACCCGGCCTGCGGCCTGCGGGCGATGCGCGCCGAGGTGACGGCGGCGGTGACGCTCGAGCAGCCGCAATACCAGGCCTCCGAGCTGCAGATCTCGGCGGCGCTGAACGGGTACCGGCTGGCCGAGGTGCCGACGACGATGCGCGACCGCGGCCGGCACGCCACCGCCACCAAGAAGGGCGGCAACCTCGGCTACGGGGTGCGGTTCGCCCGGGCCGCGGTCCACACCTGGTGGCGCGACCGCAGGGCGGCCCGGACGCGGCTGCGTCCAGCGAACACCCAGTGCTCGTAGATGAAGAACTTGGCCGCGAACAGGATCGCCTGGACGGCGACGTAGGCGCCGGTGACGAGGATCACCCGCAGCCCCGTGCCGGGGGTCACGTAGAGGATCCCGCCGCGGTGGGTGACCCAGCTCTGGACCCATCCCGTGCCCGCCGAGGACGCGGCGAGCGCGATCAGCGAGACGACCACGTAGCCGACGATCTCCCGCGCCCAGCTGACCTGCCCCCGGACCCCCCACGCCCAGCGACGGTTGAGGATCCAGTTGGGGATCGCGCCGGCCACGAACGCCGCCACCGAGTCGACGGTGGTGTCATGATCGCCCATCCAGTAAAGCAGCGCAAACACGACCACGCTGGTGGCGAGGGCGAACACCGATCCGACTGTGTAACGCGTGACGCGTGCTACGAGGGGCGAGTTACGAAGCCTCGCCAGGCGTTCCGTGGGCACTGCCAAGGGATCTTAGTGCCTTTCTCATGATCGATCTGATCCGGGCCTCCCGCCAGTCTTCCCGCCATCGCCGCGGGTACTCGGGTAGCGTGCGCGCGTGCGCTTCCAGACCGCCGCCGAGCTGCCGCGCCTCGACGACGACCTGGTGATCGCGGGCGACAACGCGGCGGTGCTGGACGCGCTTCCGCGGGGCGGCTTCGACCTGATCTACCTCGACCCGCCGTTCAACACGGGTCGCACCCGGGCCCGGAGGACGATCGCCGTCGAGCGAGCGGCGCAGGACGCCGGCGACCGGGTCGGCTTCGGCGATCGGCGCTACCGCTCGCGGCTGCTGCAGTCGCTGAGCTACGACGACGCCTTCGCCGACTACCTCGGCTTCCTCGAGCCGCGGCTGCGGGCAGCCCGCGAGCTGCTGGCCGAGCACGGGACGTTGTACTTCCACATCGACTACCGCGAGGCCCACTACTGCAAGCTGCTCCTCGACGAGATCTTCGGCCGCGAGGCGTTTCTCAATGAGCTGATCTGGGCCTACGACTACGGCGCCAAGCCGCGGCGGCGGTGGCCGGCCAAGCACGACACGATCCTCGTCTATGTGCGCACTCCCGGAGCCCACCACTTCGACGCCGAGGCGGTCGAGCGCGAGCCGTACATGGCGCCGGGCCTCGTCGGCCCCGCGAAGGCGGCGCGGGGCAAGCGGCCGACCGATGTGTGGTTCCACACGATCGTCCCCACCAACGGACGCGAGAAGACGGGCTATCCGACCCAGAAGCCCGAGGGGGTGCTGCGGCGGATCGTCTCGGCGTCGGCGCGGCCCGGCAGCTGGTGCCTCGACCCGTTCGCGGGGTCGGGAACGCTGGGGGCGGTGTGCCGGGAACTCGGGCGGCGCTTCGTGCTGATCGACTCGAGCCCGGTGGCGATCGACGTGATCCGCCGCCGGCTCGGGGATCGTGCCCGGTGACTACCGCAGGCGTCGAAGGCGCCACGACCCAGCGCGGCGCGGCGGCACGCGAGCTCATGACTCGATCAGCGGCACGAAGCGCACGGGGTCAAGCCGCGTGTGCTCGTAGCCGGCGTCGGTGCGGAGCACCCGCACCAGGTACTGCTCGTCCTCGCCGACGGGGACGATCAGCCGGCCGCCGGGGGCGAGCTGGCGCTCGAGCTCGGGGGGGACCCGGCGCGCCGAGGCCGCGGCGACGTTGATGGCGTCGAACGGCGCCTGGACGGGGAGGCCGAGCCCGCCGTCGCCGACCACGAAGGTGACGTTCTCGATGGCCAGCGCGCCGAGCGTCGCCGCCGCGGCACGGCTCAGCCCGGGCAGCCGCTCGACCGTCCACACGTGGGCGGCGAGCCGGGCCAACAGCGCGGCGTGATACCCCGAGCCGGTGCCGACGTCGAGCACTCGGTCGCGCGGGGTCAGGACCAGCAGCTCGAGCATCCGTGCGACGACCAGCGGCTGCGAGATCGTCTGCCCGCGGCCGATCGGCAGCGCCACGTTCTCGTAGGCTCGCGCCCGCTCGGCGGCCGGCACGAAAGCCTCGCGGGGAACGGCGGCCAACGCCGCGAACACCCGCGGGTCGACGATCGCCCCGCGCAGCGCTTCGATCAGCTCGCCGGTGTCGCGCATCCGGCCGGCCGGGCTCAGTGGCGCTTGAGGTGCTCCGCGATCACCGGCGCGAGGTGGTGGCGCAGCTCGAGCGGCGACACCTCCGGCACCTCGAAGCTGGCGTCGCCGCGCTGGGTCCGGATCACCAGGTGGGTGGGGGCGGGCTTGCGCATCCTCCGGCGGCTGCGCGGCTGGGGCACCTCGAGCGCCTTGACCTGATCCCATTCGAGCCGGCCGAGGACGTCGCTGCGGCCGCGGATGATGTCGAGCCCCTCCCAGGACATCAGCAGCTCGATGTCGCGCTCGGAGGGCTCGAGGTTGGCGATCCCGCCGAGGTGGATGACCGACACCCGCAGCCCCTCTTCGGCGTCGTCGTAGTACTCCTCGAGGCCGTATTCGGCCGTCCCGGCGTCGTCGTCCTCGCCGAGGTCCTCGTCGGCTCCGTCGTAGTCCGCGGACTCGTCCTCGTCTATGTCGTGGAAGAGGTCGCCGTTGGCCCCGGCCGGCGGCTCGTGGGTCGGGCCGGGGGGGCGGTTGGCCGCCGGCGCGGGCGCCGGTTGGAGCGGTTCCGGCTCGTCGCCCGCTTCGTCCTCGTGCTCCGGTCCGGCCTCGGCGCTCCGTGGCTCGGGCTCGTCCTCCGCCTCGGGCTCGTCGTCCGCCTCCGGCTCGCCCTTCGGCTCGTCGTCCGCCTCGGGCTCGGCGTCCGCCTCGGGCTCGCCCTTCGGCTCGTCGTCCGCCTCGGGCTCGTCGTCCGCCTCGGGCTCGCCCTTCGGCTCGTCGTCCGCCTCGGGCTCGCCCTCCGGCTCGTCCTGCGCCTCGGGCTCGCCCTCCGGCTCGCCCCCGGCCGCGTCCGGCGGTCCGGCAGCGTCCGCGGGCTCGGCATCAACCCGCGACTCGGCCGCGGGCTGGTCTCCGCCGGCCGCCGTCGGCCGGGCGGGACCCAGCGAAGCGAGGCTCTCCTCGTAGGACGGCGCGCCGACCAGCTCGTGCGCGCGGACGACGGCGGGGTGGCTGAGCGCCTCGCCGAGGCTGATCCCCAGCTCCTCGGTGGCCACTGCGGCGAGCGCCCGGCGCCACTGCAGGCCGTCCGCGCGGTCGGCGGCGCGCTGGACCATGCTCTCGATTTGCTCCGGGCCGAGCTGCAACACGTCCGCGTGTGCGGCGGCGGCCTCCTCGAACGCCGGCCGCAGCCGTGCGATCAGCGCCTCGCGCCCCTGGGCGGCGATCTGCTCGGCGGTAGCTTCGGACGGTGCGGTCACTGCAAGCCCTCCTCGAGGCGGGATTTGAGCGTCACCAGGAACGCTGCCGCGGCGGCGCCGTACAAAGCGCGATGATCACACGCGAGCGTCAGCGTCGTCACGTGACCCGGGACGATAGCCCCGTCGCGGAGCACGGGAACCGCCCGCACCGCGCCGCCCGCCACGGCCGCGGCCTGCGGGGGGACGATCAACGGCGTGCCCGCGTCGATCCCCAGCGCCCCGAGGTCCGACAGCGTGAACGTCGCCCCCGAGAGCTCCGGCGCCAGGAGCGCGCCGCGCCGCGCCCGCGCCGCCAGGTCAGCCAGCTCGGCGGCGAGCTCGACGGCCGGCTTGTCGTCGGCGTCGAACAGGGTCGGGATCGTGTACGCGTCCGGAGCGGCCACCAGCACGCCGACGTTGACCCGGTCGAAGCGCTCGCAGCGGCCGTCCCGGTAGGCGGCGTTGGCCTCCGGGTGCCCGCGGAGGGCAAGCGCGCAGGCCCGGGCGTACAGGGCGGTCAGGGCGGTCGGGCCGCCGCCGAGCTCCTCCGCCCGCCGGAGCAGCGCGCTCGCATCGACGTCGAGCCGCAGGTCGAGGTCGGGGACGGTGGCCCGGGCCTCGGCGCTCCGCCGCGCCACCGCGGCCTGCCAGCGGGTCGGCTCGATCGCCGTCGCGGCGCCGCGTCCGGCCGCCGCGGTCGCGCTCGGGCTGGGGGTCGTCTCGGACATGGGCGTGAACATACCGGGGTCGCGTCAGTCCTCGAAGGCGGTGTCTGCGCCCTGCCACTTGTCGATGAACGCCTCGGCGTCGAGGCCCGCCAGGTCGGCCCGCAGCTCGCGCAGCAGCCTCGAGGCCAGCCGGGCCGGCACCTCCCAGAACAGCATCACCTCGCCGTCCTCGACGGAGATCACCTCGACGCGGTCGAGGCGGCGCTCGTCGGCGATGAACGCGGGGCCCGCGCGCGAGGCGATCAGGTGATAGGCGCGGTTGGCCTTCACCGCGCCCCGCTCATCGGGCCCCGCCGAGGGCCAGGGCGGCGCGCTCGGGCGCATCCTCGCCGCAGTACGTCCGCGGGCCGATCGCGATCGCCGGCAGCTCGCCGATCCCGGCCGCGCGCGCCCGCGCGTCGGCGCCGGCCAGCGCCGTGCGCACCGAGCGCAGCGCGACCCCCTTGAGCATCGCCGTCGGGTGCATCTCGCACGCCGCCGCGGCGATCAGCACGGTGCTCTCCTCAGACAGGTCGCGGCCCCCTGCGAACACCTGGCGGAACGCCGCCAGCGAGAACGTCACCGCCCGTCCGACCCGTTTGGCGTACGTCGCGGCCAGCGTCGCCAACTCGGTGTCGGGCGGCCACCTGTCGGGCCAGCGGAGCGCCAGCAGCCCCAGCGCCTCGATGCGGGCGGCCAATCGTTCACGGTCGACCGCACCGACGGCGTGCGCCGAGAGCACGGCGCGGCCCCGCACCGGCTCCCATTCGGGCACCACCGGCAGCGTCGACATCACCCGCTCGGCGACCAGGTAGCAGTCGGGGCTGCCGAGGTCGTAGTAGAAGACCGGCTGCGCGCCGTCCGCGCCCACTAGCCGTGGATCAGCCAGCCGTCGGCGGCGCGGGCAGCCTCCATGACCGCCTCCGACAGCGTCGGGTGGCCGTGAATCATCCGCGCGAGCTCCGGGAAGCCGCCCTCGAGCGCGCGCGCGTTGACGAGCTCCTGGATCAATTCGGTCGCCTTGGCGCCGACGATGTGGCCTCCCAGCAGCTCCCCGTACTTCTTCTCGCCGACCAGCTTGACCAGGCCGGTGCGATCGCCGTATATGGTGCCCGCGCCGACGGCGCCGTAGGGGACCTTGCCGACGACGACGTCGTAACCCTGCTCGCGCGCCTGCGCCTCGGTCAGACCGAAGCTGGCCACGTTAGGGGTGCAGAACGTCGCTCGCGGGATGTCGACGTACTCGATTGGGTGGGTCTGCAGCCCCGCCGCGTTCTCGACCGCGATCACGCCCTCGTCGGAGGCCTTGTGGGCCAGCGCCGGCCCGGCGACGGTGTCGCCGATCGCGTAGATCCCCTCGGCGCTGGTCCGCATGGCGCCGTCGACCGCGATCAACCCGTCGTCGGCCAGCGCGACCCCCGCCGCCTCGAGCCCGAGCGCCCCGATGTCCGGGCCGCGGCCGGCGGCGATCACCAGCCAGTCGGCCTCGCCCGACGCCTCGCCGTAGCTGAAGCTGACGCTCGACTCGGCCGACTCCACGTCCTTGACCAACGTGTCGGTGTAGAGCTTGATGCCCTGCTTCCCCAGCCCGCGCCCGGCGAGCTTGGAGATGTCGGCGTCCTCGGTCGGCAGCACCCGCCCGAGCGCCTCGAACAGCGATACCTCGACCCCCAGGCGCGCGTAAGCCGACGCGATCTCCGCGCCAGACGCGCCGGCGCCGACGACGGCCAGCCGCCGGGGCAGCTCGGGCAGCGCCCACGCCTCTTCGGTGCCGATCACGCGGCCGCCGAACTCGGTCCCCGGGATCGGCCGCTTGACCGAGCCGGTGGCGATCACGATCGTCTTCGCGGTGAGCGTGTCGCCGCCGACCGCGACACGGCCCGAGCCGGCCAGCGAGCCCTCCCCCTCGATCACTGTGACGCCGTTCTTCTTCATCAGCCCGGAGACGCCGCCGGTGAGCGTCGAGACGACCTTGTCACGGCGCGCCATCACGGCGCCGAAGTCGACCTCGGGGGTCGAGACCTTGATCCCGTAGTCGTCGGCCTCGCGGATCTCGCCCAGCACGTCGGCCACGCGCAGCACCGCCTTGGCCGGGATGCAGGCATAGTTGAGGCACCGTCCGCCGATCCGGTCCTTCTCGACGATCGCGGTCGTCATGCCCAGTTGCGCGGCCCGGATCGCCGTCACGTAACCGCCCGGGCCGGAGCCGATCACGACGCAGTCATAACTCGCGTCAGTCATGGCGGTGAGCCTATCCGAGAGGCCTCAACCCCGCTGGGGCGGGACCGGCATCTGGATCCGCCCGAGGATCCGCACGAGCTTCCAGAACAGATAGCCGAGACCGCCGATCACCACCACCACGGCGATCCCCCAGATGATGCTGTTGACCTTGATCAGCGCCAGCGACGCGCCGAGCAGTCCGATCGCCAGCAGCGTCTGGAATCCCAGCACCGCCCAGTAGCGCTTGAACCACGTGCCGATCCCGCAGGCCAGCATGATCGCCGAGTAGGGGATCACGCTGGCGAACGACGCCCGGTGGCCGCCGACCGACAGCCGCGTCCCGGCGGCGTACAGCACCAGACTGAACAGCCCGAGGCCGCAGGCGATCAGCGCGCCGAGCACGATCGGCCACGGCCGCTCGCCGGTTTCGAGCGGCTCGAGCGCGGCGCGGGCCGCGGCGTCCCTGCGCTGCGAGCGCGACAGCGGCGGCGTCTCGACGGCCACCGGCCGCGCCGTCGCGGGCCGCTGGGCGGGCGGGCGGCGCCGGCCCTTCTTGCGGCTACGTTGCCCCAATGCCGACCTCGGAGGCGTTCAGCGCGGCCCGCAGTTCGCGCGCGGCCCGCTCGGGCTCGGCCGACGCCGTCAGCGCGCGCACCAGGGCGACCCGCCGCGCGCCGGCCGCGAGCACCGCGCCGAGGCTGGAGGCGTCGATCCCGCCGATGGCGAACCACGGCATCGGCGCCCGGGCGGCCGCGTAGCCGACCAGCCTCGTGCCGACGGCCGGGCGGCCCGGCTTGGTCGGGGTCGCGTGCACCGGGCCGACGCCGATGTAGTCGACGTCGAGCTCGCCGGCCCGGTCGACCTGCGCCGGGGTGTGGGTCGAGAGGCCGACGATCGGATCGGCGCCGAGCAGCTCGCGCGCTCCGACGACGGGCATGTCGTCCTGGCCGAGGTGGACGCCGTCGGCGCCCGCGGCGCTGACCAGCTCGGGGCGGTCGTTGAGGATGAAGACCGCGCCGTGGCGGGCGCAGGCGGCGGCGAACCGCCCGGCGGCGGCGAGCAGCTGCTCGTCGGTGGCGGCCTTGGCCCGCAGCTGCAGCACGTCGACGCCCCCGCGCAGGGCGGAGTCCAGGAACGCGTCGGGCAGCGCGTCGCAGACCAGGTACAGGCGGGCGTGCTCGAGCCGCTGCTTCGCCGTCGTCATCGCCCAAGTCTGGCAGCCGCGGGCGCCCCGGAGCACCGCTAGCCTTGGGGCCGTGCCGCTTCGGACCCGCCCACCGGATGTCGCGATCGTCGGCGCCGGAGTGATCGGCCTGGCGATCGGCTGGCGCGCGGCGCGGCGCGGCCTGCAGGTGACGATGATCGAGCGCGGCGAGCCGGGCGCCGGGACCTCGCGCGTGGCCGCCGGCATGATCGCCCCGATCGCCGAGGCCGCGCCGTCCGAGCAGCCGCTGCTGAAGCTGGCGCTGGCCAGCGCCGAGGCCTACCCCGGGTTCGTCGTCGAGCTGGCGCACGAGTCGGCCCTCGACCCCGGTTACCTGTCGTGCGGAACGCTGATGACCGCGCGCGACGCCGACGAGGCCCAGGCGCTGGCGCGTGAGCAGGCGATGCGCGAGCGCCTCGGGCTCGCCGTCCGCCGGCTGACCGCCAGCCAGGCGCGCGCGCTCGAGCCCGCCCTCGCCCCGACGTTCCGGGGCGCGCTCGAGTTCGCCGACGACCGCGCCGTCGATCCGCGGCGACTGACCGCCGCGCTGGCCAGCGCCTTCACGCGCGCCGGCGGGGAGCTGGTCCGCGGTGAGGTGCGCGCGGTCGAGCTCGCCGGCGACGTGGTCGAGGGTGTCGCGCTGGCCGACGGCGGGCGGGTGGCCTGCGCGCAGGTGGTGATCGCCGCCGGGCCGTGGTCGGGAGCGATCGGCGGCCTGCCGGCGCCCGCGCGGATCCCGCTGCGGCCGGTCAAGGGGCAGATCCTCCGCCTCCGCGACCCCGACGGCCCGGGGCTGCTGACCCGCGTGCTGCGGATGCAGCCCGGCTACGTCGTCCCGCGCGGCGACGGCCGCTACGTTCTCGGGGCGACGATGGAGGAGCGCGGCTTCGACACCCGCGTCACCGCCGGCCCGGTGTTCGAGCTGTTGCGCGACGCGATCGAGCTCGTGCCCGGCCTGGCCGAGCTCGAGCTCGAGGAGCTCGCGGCCGGGACCCGCCCCGGCACTCCCGACAACCTGCCCGTGCTCGGACGCAGCGCCGTCGCGGGTCTGCACTGGGCCACCGGGCACTTCCGCCACGGGATCCTGCTCGCCCCGGTGACGGCCGAGCTGCTTCTCGCCGAGCTGTGCGACGAGCCGCGCTCCGAGCTCGCACGGGCGTTCGCGCCGGAGCGCTTCGCCGGCGCCGCGGCGGTGGCGGCGTGAGCGGCGAAGACTGCGTCTTCGCTTGCGAGTTCGCCTGGCGGCGAACTCGGCTGGTCGAGGTTCCGGCGTGAGCGGCGAAGACTGCGTCTTCGCTTGCGAGTTCGCCTGGCGGCGAACTCGGCTGGTCGAGGTTCCGGCGTGAGCGTCGCGGTGACGCTCAATGGCCAGCCCCGCGAGCTCGCCGAGGGCACCAGCGTCGAGGCGCTGCTCAAGTCGCTGGCCGCGCCCGGGAGCGGCCGCGGCGTCGCCGTGGCGCTCGACGGCGAGGTCGTCCCCCGTGGGTTGTGGGCGAGCACGCGGCCCGGCGACGGCAGCCGGATCGAGATCGTGGCCGCGGTGCAGGGCGGATGACCGGCGGACTGACGATCGCCGGTCGCGCGCTGCGCTCGCGGCTGATCCTGGGCAGCGGCGGCTTCACCAGCCACGAGCTGCTCGAGCGCGCGCTGCGCGCGGCCGGCGCCGAGCTGTGCACGGTCGCGCTGCGGCGGATCGACCCGGCGGCCCGCGGTGGGATCATCGAGGTGCTCGGCCGGGCGGGCGTCGAGGTGCTGCCGAACACCGCCGGCTGCTACACCGCCCGTGATGCGATCGTCACCGCGCAGCTGGCCCGCGAGGCGTTCGCCACCGACTGGATCAAGCTCGAGGTGATCGGCGACGATCGCACGCTGCTACCCGACGCCGTCGAGCTGATGGCGGCCGCCGAGGCACTCGTCGCCGACGGCTTCACCGTGCTCCCCTACACCACCGACGACCCCGTGCTGGCCCGCCGGCTGGAGGACCTCGGCTGCGCCGCGGTGATGCCGCTGGGCTCGCCGATCGGCAGCGGCATGGGGATGCTCAACCCGTACAACATCGCCCTGATCGTCGAGCGGGCCGCCGTCCCGGTGGTGCTCGACGCCGGGATCGGGACCGCCTCGGACGCCGCGCTGGCGATCGAGCTCGGCTGTGACGCGGTTCTGTGCGCGAGCGCGATCTCCCGCGCCCATGACCCGGTGGCGATGGCCCGGGCGGTCCGCCTGGCCGTCGAGGCGGGTGAGCTGGCGCGCGGCGCGGGCCGGATCACACGCCGCCACTACGCCCAGGCCTCGACTCCCGACGAGGGTCGGCCGAACTTCGAGCCCCCGGGCCGCGAGCCCGCCGACGCCGCGCGCCGGTGAACCTCGACGCGTTGATCGACGGCTGGGAGGCCGCCTGGTCGGGCAAGGACCCGTCGGCGTTTGCGGCGGTCTGCGACCCGGAGATCCACTACGAGGACCCGCTCACCGCCGAGCCGCTCGAGGGACGCGACGCGCTCGCCGCGCATGCCGCCCGGCTGTGGACCGCGTTTCCCGACGCCCGGCTCGAGCGGCTCGGGGAGCGACTCAGCGACGGGCGCTTCGTGGCCGCCCCGTCGAAGCTCCTGGCCACCCATCGCGAGGCGCTCGAGGGGCTCCCGCCCACGGGGAAGTTCGTCGTCGTGCAGTGCATCTTCTACTGCGAGCTGGAGGGCGAGCGGCTGTTCCGGGTCCGGGGGTTCTACGACCTCTACGACGCCGCGACGCAGCTCGGGGTGCTGCCGGGCCGGGGGACGATGAGCGAGAAGGCGCTGCTGATGCTGCGCGGCTTCGGGCTGCGCGCCTCGCGCGGGTAGCGGCGACCTGGCCCGCCTGGTGCCCCACGGGCCGGGCGGCCTGGTCCGCGCTGTGCCCCGTACGGGCCGGCCGGCCCGGTCCGCGCGGTGCCCCGTGCGGCCGCTGGCGTACTCTCCCGCCCTCGGCCATGACCCGCCACTTCCTCACCGGCGCCGAGCTGACCGCGCCCGAGCTGGCCGCTCTGATCGACCGCGCTGCGACGCTCAAGGCCGACCCGCTCGGCTGCACCGCGCTGCGCGGACGCACGGTCGCGCTGATCTTCCAGCGCCCCTCGACCCGCACCCGCGTCTCCTTCGAGGTGGGGATCGCCGAGCTCGGCGGGCACCCGATGGTGCTCCGCACCGAAGACCTTCAGCTGAGCCGCGGCGAGTCGGTGCGCGACACCGCCTACGTGCTCTCCCGCCACGTCGCCGCGATCGCCATCCGCACCGGGGCCGACGCGCTGGTCCAGGAGCTGGCGGAGCACGCGAGTGTCCCGGTGGTCAACATGCTGACGGCGGGGCACCACCCGGTGCAGGCGCTGGCCGACCTGCTGACCCTGAAGGAGGCGTTCGGGCGCCTCGAGGGGCTGAAGGTCGCCTACGTGGGCGACGGCAACAACGTCGCTCGCTCGCTGGCCATTGCCGGCGCGTTGGCCGGCGCCGAGGTGCGGGTCGCCGCGCCGTCGGGCTTCCAGCTCGAGCCGGTGGCCGGGGCGATCCTCACCGAGGATCCCGCCGCGGCCGCCGCCGGGGCCGACGCGCTCTACACCGACGTGTGGGTGAGCATGAACGACGACCCCGAGTCGGCGCGGGCCCGCCGCGCGGCGCTCGGCCCCTACCGGCTCGACGAGCGGCTGCTCGAGCTCGCCGCTCCCACCGCGATCGTCCTGCACTGCCTGCCCGCCCATCCCGGCGAGGAGATCAGCGAGGGCGTGCTGTACGGCGAGCGCCAGCGGATCTGGGACCAGGCCGAGAACCGCCGTCACGCCCAGAAGGCGCTGCTCGAGCTGCTGATCGCCGGTTAGCCCCCCTCGCTTCGGGGCAGACCGGATAGGCTCGCGGGGCCGGTACGTCAGGAGAGGGAAGATGCCAGTACGGAAATCGTCATCGAACCGAGCGGGCGACGAGGGGAGCGGGGGAGCCGGGGGTACAGGCACGGCGTCGCGCGATCTCGTGCAGCTCACCCGGGAGCGGATCCAGGCCACGCTCGACGAGGCGGCCGAGCGCGGCCGGGCGACCCGCGGCGACGCCAACGAGCTCGTCGCCGAGCTGGTGCGGCGCGGGCGTGACGGAACCGACGACCTGCTCGACCGCGCCCGGCGCACCGCCGGGGCGCCGCCGGCGCTGCCGATCGCCGGCTACGCCGAGCTGACGGTCGGCCAGGTGGCCCAGAAGCTTCCGGCGCTGACCCGCCCGCAGCTGCGCCGGGTGCGCGACTACGAGCGCCGCCACGCCAACCGCAAGTCGGTGCTGGCGGCGATCGAGAAACTGCTCGACCGCCGCTGAGCCCCCGAGCCCGGCGGCTGGCATGCTTGATGGGTGCAAGACGGCCAGCCCGCCCCCGGTCCGACCCGTGCCGAGCGTCCCCGCCCCGGGGACGAGCTCGAGCTGACGATCGACTCGCTCGCCTACGGCGGCGCCGGCGTGGCGCGGCTCGACGGCTACGTCGTGTTCGTCCGCGACGGGATCCCCGGCGATCGCCTCCGGGCCCGCGTCGGCAAGGCCAAGCGAGCCTACGCCGAGGCGCAGGCGCTCGAGATCCTCGATGCGAGCCCCGATCGCATCGCCCCCGTGGCCGAGCACCCGGGGGCGCCGTGGCAGGTGCTGCCCTACGAGCGCCAGCTCGAGGTCAAGCTCGAGCAGGTCCGCGATGCGCTGACCCGCATCGGCCGGCTGGATGGCTTCGACCTGCAGCCGATCGTCCCCGCCTCCGAGCCGTGGCGCTACCGCAACAAGCTCGAGTACTCGTTCGGGGCCGGGCCGGACGGCGAGCTCGTGTGCGGCTTCCACGCCCCCGGTCGCTGGGAGGAGATCGTCCCGGTGGGCGATTGCCGACTCGCTTCGGAGGCGGGCAACCGGGTGCGCGAGCGAACCGTCGCGTGGTGCCGCGAGCAGGGGCTCGGGCCCTACGATCGCCGCTCGGGCCAAGGCTTCCTGCGCAACCTGGTCGTCCGCGAGGGCCGGCGCACCGGCGAGCTCCAGGTGCGGCTGGTGACCAGCCGCGGACAGCTCGACGGTGACTCGCTCGCCGACGCCGTCACCGGCACCGCGGGCCTGCTGTGGACGCAGGCCGCCGGGGTCGCCGAGACGACGCTCGGCGGCGACACCGAGCTGCTCTCGGGGGTCGAGCGGATCGAGGAGGAGCTGGCCGGGCTACGAGTGTCGATCTCGCCCGAGGCGTTCTTCCAGACCAACACCGAGATGGCCGAGCAGCTGTACCGGGTGGCGATCGAGTACGCGGCGCTCAGCGGCTTTGAGCGGGTGTACGACCTGTATTGCGGGATCGGTACGATCGCGCTGGCGATGGCTCCCCGCGCGGCCGAGGTGTGGGGCCTCGAGCTGCTGGAGACGGCGATCGCCGACGCGATCGACAACGCCCGCCTGAACGAGATCGACAACGTCCGCTTCTTCGCCGGCGACGTGCGCCTCGTGCTGCGCGAGCTGACCGCCAAGGCCGGCCGACCCGATGTGCTGGTGCTCGACCCGCCCCGCGCCGGCCTCTCGCAGAAGGTCGTGCGCCGGGTGATCGAGGCGGCGCCGAAGCGGATCGTCTACGTCTCCTGCAATCCGACCACGCTGGCCCCCAACGCGGCGCAGTTGGTCGAGGCCGGGTACGTGCTGAAGAAGGTCCGGCCGGTCGACATGTTCCCGCAGACCCCGCACATCGAGTGCGTGGCCGTGTTGGATCGCCGCCCGCCGGGCGCCTGACCCAGCCGGTGGCGAAGCGATCCAACATGGGGAGAATCGCCCAGGGGGCGATTCTCCCGGTCCCAGGTAGGCTGAGCTCATGCGCGCGGTGACGATTCGCGACGGACAGCTCGCCGTCGAGCGGCACGCCGACCCCGGGCCCGGGGGGGGCGAGGTGCTCGTGCGCGTGCGCGCCGCCGGGCTGAACGGGGCCGACATGATGCAGCGGCGCGGGCTGTACCCCGCCCCGCCCGGCTCACCCCCGGACATTCCGGGGCTCGAGCTGGCCGGGGAGGTCGCCGAGCTCGGGCCCGGCGCCCGGCGCTTCGACCTCGGCGAGCGCGTGATGGCGATCGTCGGGGGGGGCGGCCAGGCCGAGCTAGCCGTCGTCCACGAGCGCGTGCTGATGCCGGTCCCCGAGGCGCTCGACTGGCCCGCCGCCGGCGGGACCCCGGAGGTGTTCACCACCGCCCATGACGCCGTCTTCACCCAGGCGGGCCTGCGTCCCGGCGAGCACCTGCTCGTCCACGGCGGCGCCGGCGGCGTTGGCACCGCGGCGATCCAGCTCGCCCGGGCGGCCGGCGCGCGGGTCACCGCGACGGTGCGCAGCGAGGGCTCGCGCGAGGCCGTGGCCGGCCTCGGCGCCGAGGTGGTCGCGCCCGACGGGTTCGAGCAGCGCGGCCCCTACGACGTGATCCTGGAGCTCGTCGGCGCCCCCAACCTGGGCGGGAACGTCAAGGCGCTGGCCACCGGCGGCCGGATCGTGGTGATCGGGATCGCCGCCGGCGCCAAGGCCGAGCTCAACCTCGGCGCGCTGATGGGCAAGCGCGGCCGGATCCACGCCTCGACGCTCCGGGCGCGGCCGCTCGAGGAGAAGGCGATGACCGCGCGGGCGGTGGAGCGCTCGGTGCTGCCGCTGCTGGCCTCGGGCGCCGTCAGCGTGCCGGTCGCCGGGACCTACCCGCTGGCCGAGGCCGAGCAGGCGTACGAGCGCTTTGCCGCCGGCGGCAAGCTCGGCAAGCTCGTTCTGACGATGTAGGCCCGGGGCGGCTAGCCAGGGTGCATGAAATTGCGCCGCCTCGGGTATCAATCGGCACGAGGCAGGGATACTCGGACGAAGGACGGTAATGGAATGCTGCTTGTTCTCGCGATCATCCTCCTGGTCATCTCGATCGCCGGCGGAGTCATCATCCACCCGGTGCTGTTCGTGCTGGCGCTCGTCGCGCTGGCGATGATCTTCAGCGGCCGGCGCAGCGTCGCCTGACCGCGACCGCGGTCAGTTGCCGGGGGCGGGCGCGCGCGAGGGAGCGGCGCGCCCGCCGGCACCGGTCGTGAGGCGCCGACCCGGCGCCCCGCGCCTAGCGGCACCGGCCGTGAAGCGGAGCACCGGCGGCGACGGCGCCGCCGGCGGATAGGCCCACGGCAGCGCGCGGGCCAGGAAGCCCGTGAAGGCGGACGCGCCGGTGCTCGTCAGGTGCAGGCCATCGGGCTGGAACCAATCGCCGTGGCCGCGGCTGTAGGCGACCCAGTCGAGCAGGCGCGTCCGCCCGGGATGGCGGGCGACCTCCTCGCGTACGGCGGCGGCGTCGGTGCCCGATCCGCCTCCCAGCTCGCGCGGCGTGACCAGCACGAGCAGCCGGGTGCAGCACAGCAGCCCGAGCGCCCGGCCGATCTGCCGGTGGCCGATGGAGCCATCGGCCCCGAGCGCGATCACCATCATGTGGGGCAGCCGGCCGGCCCGCCTCAGCGACCCCACTAGCGCCAGCGCCTCCGGAAACTGGCGGCAGCCGTGGGCGTTGACGTCATAGCCGCGGGCGGCGAGCTGATCGAGCGCCAGCAGCATCGTCGAGTCCCCGATCGCCAGTGGCGCCGGCAGGCGACGGGGGTGGTGGGCCGCCCGCGCGGTGTGGACGCCGCCGCAGCCGAAGGTCGCCCGCGAGGCGCCCGGGAGCGCGACCACCGCCGCTGCCAGGCCGGCCACCGCCCACGGCCACCGCATCCACGCTGCTTGCCAGACCCTTCCGCGCACCTCTCGCTAGTGTGCCCGATCGAGCGCCACCTCGCCGTTCCCGGTCTCCCCGCGCGCCTGAGCCTTGCTGTTTCCGACCATCCAGTTCGGAATCTTCTTTCCGATCGTGCTCGCGATCTCGTGGGCGCTGATGTCGCGCCCATCGGCCTGGAAGCCGTTCATGCTGGTGGCCAGCTACGTCTTCTACGCCGCCGCCAGCCCGGTGTTCTGCGTGCTGCTGGGCGGGATCACGGTGTGGAACCACGTGGCCGCGCAGCTCGTCCATCGCCGCCGTGGCGCGCGCGCGCGCTCGGCGATCACCGGGATCGCGGTGGCGGGGAACCTGGCCGCCCTGGGGGCGTTCAAGTACTACTCGTTCTTCGCCCAGGCGGTGGCGCGCGTACTGCACTCGCTGTCGCTCGGGGTCCCGTTCCCGCTGCTGACGGTGGCGCTCCCGGTCGGCGTCAGCTTCTTCACCTTCCAGGCCATCTCCTACACCGTCGACGTGCGCCGGCGGCTGATCGAGCCCGCCGGCCTGCTCGACGTGGCGATCTACCTGAGCTTCTTCCCGCACCTGGTGGCCGGCCCGATCGTCCGCGCCCGCGAGTTCCTGCCCCAGCTCGCGCGGCCCCGGGACCCCGAGCGCGTGGCCGCCAGCTCGGGGCTGTTCCTGATCGGGATGGGGCTGGTCAAGAAGGTGGTGATCGCCGACTACCTGGGACGCACCGTGGTCGACCCCGTGTTCGGTGTACCCCAGGCCTACCACGCCCCCGACATCCTGCTCGCCGGCTACGCCTACGCGGCCCAGATCTACTGCGACTTCTCCGGCTACACCGACATCGCCATCGGGCTCGCGCTGCTGCTCGGCTTCGTCTTCCCGCAGAACTTCAACAGCCCGTACCGGGCGACCGGCTTCCGCGACTTCTGGCGTCGCTGGCACATGACGCTGTCGCGGTTCCTGCGCGACTTCCTGTACATCCCGCTCGGCGGCAGCCGCGGCTCCCGGCTGCTCACCTACCGGAACCTGCTGCTGACCATGGTCCTCGGTGGGCTGTGGCACGGCGCTGCCTGGACGTTCGTGCTGTGGGGCCTCTACCACGGCATCGGGCTGGTGGCCGAGCACGCGCTGGGGGGCCGGGTGCGCTTGCCGGGATGGCTGCGCTGGCTCGTCACGTTCCACCTCGTGGTGCTCGGCTGGGTGCTGTTCCGCGCCCAGGACATCGGCTTGGCCTGGACGTTCCTGAGCCGGCTCGGCTCGTTCGGCGCGGGGACGCTGTGGCGCGCTCCCGTGTTGGTGGCGATCGTCGTGGTGATCGGCCTGCAGCTGCTCCCCGAGCGCCCGCTCGGCTCCCTCCAGGACCGCTTCGGGCGCCTGCGTCCGGCGCTGCTCGGCGCGGCGCTGGCCGTGCTCGTACTGTTCGTCGCCGCGACCGTCCCGGCGGGCGGCGTGCCCCCGTTCATCTACTTCCGCTTCTGACCCCGCGTTCTGACCCGGCCGACCCGATGCCCACCGACCCCCGCCGCCGTGACGACAACCTGATGGAGCGCTTCGACCGGGCGGGCACGCGCCGCTTCCGGGCCCGCGACGCGGTCATCGCGGTGGCGCTGGCGGCGGCCGTGCTGGTCGTCTCGGCCGGCGCGTCGATCCGGCGGGCGGGCAACGAGATGCGCGCGGGGATCGGGCGCGACGCCGTGCTGGCCGTCGGCGATCCGGCCGGCTGGGTCGCCGACCGGCTGCCCTTCCACGGCGCCGCCCACACGCTGACCGCATGGCTGCAGTCGGGGACGAGCCTGAACGGCCCCGGGGGCTTCGTGTCCGGAAGCGTGGCGGGCGGCGGCGCGGGCGTGGGTGGCGCCGGTGGAGCGTCCGCGGCGGGCGGGGCATCGGGCGCGGGCGGGGCTCTGGCCGTGCCGCCCGTCACCGCCGACGCCTTCGCCCCGAGCCAGATCGGCGCCCCCGCCCCGGCCCGGCGCCGCCTGCGCTCGCTGCTCGTCACCGGCGACTCGATGTCCGAGCCGCTCGATCTCGACCTCGCCCGGACGCTGTCCCCGGCCGGCGTCGCGGTCACCCGCGACCCCCACATCGGTACCGGCATCTCCACCACCGTGCTGGTCGACTGGGGCAAGCTGTCGGTGCACCAGGTCCGCGAGCGCCATCCCGACGCCGTGGTGGTTTTCATCGGCGCCAACGACGGCTACTCGATGCCCGGGCCCGTCGGCCGCTCGGTGGCGTGCTGCGGCGCCCGGTGGGCGGCGCTCTATGCCGGCCGGATCCGTCAGATGATGAACACCTACCGGCAGGCCGGCGTCGCCCGCGTGTACTGGTTGACGCTGCCCACCCCGCGCGACCCCGCCCGCGCCCGCATCGCGCTGGTCGTCAATGCGGCGATCGCCGTCGCCGCCGAGCCGTGGCGCGATCAGGTCCGGGTGATCGACACCGTCCCCGTGTTCACGCCCGGCCGGCGCTACCGCGACGCGATCGGCATCGGCGGCCGCCCGACGATCGTCCGCCAGTCCGACGGCATCCACCTCAACGACGCCGGCTCGCAGCTGGCCGCCCAGCTGGTGCTGGCCGGCGTCCGGGGCGACTTCACCTACTGAGGGCCCCGCGACTGACCACGCCGGCGGAGCGACGGTCACGTGTTCTGCACAAACGTCCAGCGCACGAGCCGGGCGCCGCTCGTGCACGTCACGCGCTTGTCGTACTGGACCGGGCTGGTGGCGAGCCGCTTGCCGGCGCAGTGCCAGCCGGACACGTGGCCGTGGTGGTGTGCCACCGTGCGCCCGGTCGCGCAGCTGGTGCGGGTGACGGTCAGCGAGGTCAGGTACGAGTAGCCGTAGCCGTGCCCGGCACCGACGCCGCAGCTCTGCGCGGCGTGGGCCGAGGGGGTCTGGGCCGAGGGGGTCTGGGCCGAGGGGGCGGCGGCCGCGGGGCCGGCAGCGGCGAGGACGCCGACGGCGGCGGCGAGGCCCAGGAACGGCGTGCGTGACATCTGGTGCAACCTCCTCTTCGTACGGCCCCGCGGCAATGCTAGCCGAGCCGGCGCCCAGCTTGGGATATCGACCGGTCCCTGGACCGGCGGATATCCCATCGTCGTCATCAACCGCGGGCCGCGGACGCGTCGCGGCGCGGGGCTCAGTACGGCGGCAGGTCGGACCACCACTGCCCGAGCACGCGGAATGCGGACCAGAACTCGCGCTTGGTGCCGTCCTCGTCGAGCGAGTCGTCGATGTTGGGGACGTACAGCGCCTCGATCGACGGCGTGAACGGCTGGATCTCGCCGAGGGCGGCGGCGAGGTCGCGGCGGCCCGGGACGTCGAGCTCGTTCAGGACGGCGAGCGCGTCGGCCCCCATCGCGACGACGAGCTTCGGCGAGACGATCGCCAGCTCCTCGACCAGCCCGGCCACGCAGGCCGGATCGGCCATCACTGGGTCGATCACCGGGCACTTGACGCACAGCGTCCCGTAGACGGCCAGCGGATCTATCGACAGGCGCTTGAGCGACTTCATCAGCGCGTTGCCCGCGCGGCCGTAGAAGGCCACGCCCTCCTCGACCTCCGAGGGACGGGCGGAGTGCTTGAGCAGCAGGATGTCGGCCTGCGGATGGCCCGAGCCGAGCACCGGCATCAGCTGGCCGCGCGGGCAGTGCGTGCAGGACTGCAGCTCGCGCGCGAACGCGTTCAGCTCGCGGATCGCCCGCTCCAGGTACTTCTCGCGGATCTCGTCGTCGGTTGCCGGCACAGCCCCCCGATTGGACAAGGGACGGCCTTGTCCTTCCGGGCGCATCAGGAGTTGCGGCTTGGCCGGCGGCTTGGTCGGGGGCGCTCGGGCATCAGGACCGGCGAGCCGCGCGGCGCACGCGACGGTCCCGCGAGGCCCTCCGAGCGGACTCCGGAAGCGCCTTGGTCTGGAGGAACTTGAGGGCCTGGACGTACAGCAGGCTGGCCGGATTGCGGACGATGTCGGCTGCTCTAAGCGATTCCAGGAACTCGTCGGGCCCGTCGAAGTCGCGCATCCGGATCCGCACCGAGCCGAGCCCCTGCGGGACGTGGGCGTCGGAGCCCGCGCCGGCGGGGATCCGGTACTTGGCGGCGAACCGCGCCGCCTCCTCGTTGAACTCCATAATCGCCACGCGGGGGTTGAAGATCTCGATCGCGTCGACGTCATCGAGCACTGCCAGCAGGTGCTCGTAGTCGGGGATCGAGTGCAGGCGGTCGAACGGGTGCGGCACGTAGACGATCCCGGCCTGGCGCTTGATCTCGGCGATCGTCTCCTGGAGCGTCATCCCGCGGGGGATCTTGCGTTCCAGGAACAGCCCGATCACCTCGCCCTGGTCGGCGGTCTTGACCTCCTCGCCGACGATCACCTTGATCCCGCTCGCCTTGCGGGCCGCCTCCAGCGCCCCCGATATCTCGTTGTGGTCGGTCACGGCGATCGCCCCGAGTCCCCGCGCCTTGGCCTCGGCCAGCAGCACCTCGACGGGCGTGGCGCAGTCGTAGGAGTGGTCGGTGTGCATGTGCAGGTCGACGTCGATCAGCCGCCGCGCGGCGAGCCGCCGCCCGGCCGCCGCGCCGCGGCTGTCGTGCCGCCGCGCCGCCAGCCCGGCGTAGATCTGCTCGAGCTCGTCGGCCACGCGCGGCCAGGTCAGCGTCTCGCGCAGCGGCGCGGCCGCGTCGCGGAGTGCGGCGCGGAGCTCGGGCTCGGCGATCACCCGCGTCAGCTGAGCGGCCAGGGTGACCGCGTCGCCGGGCTCGAACACCAGCCCGTGCCCGCCGTCGGAGAGCACCTCCTCGTAGACGACCAGCCGCGAGGCGACCGGCACCACGCCGGCGGCCAGCGCGGCGACGAGGACCCCGGGAATCGGCCGCACCCCCTCGGAGGCGAGCACGAGCACGTCGGCCGCAGTGGTCGCCTGGACCGCGGTCAGCTCGCCGGCGTCGACGAAGCGGACCCGCTCGCGCAGCGCGCGCCCGAGCGTCGCCGGGGCGGCCAGCGGGCGTGCGGACCACACCGTCATCCTCCAGTCGAGCTCGGCGGGGATCGCCCGCAGCGCCCGCAGGACCGTCCGCAGCGCCGCGCGCTCCTCCTCGGCGATGATCGCCAGCTCGACCGGTCGGCCGGCCCCGACGGCGTGCTCGCCGCCGCGCACCGCTCCGGGCAGGATCACCCGGTATTCGGCGGGGAAGAAACGCTGCATCAGCTCGCGGGTGGCGCGATAGCTGGCCGTGCGGGCGTCGAGCCGGTTGAACAGCAGCCGGGTCAGCGGCCGCGTCAGCTGGGTCGAGAGGATCCGCTCGGTTGGGGCGTGGAAGCTGCCGACGTTGAGTGCGCGGGAGTGGCGCAGGGCGACGCTCGAGGCGCTGGGGGCGAACGGCTCGTGGACGTGGACGACGTCGAGCGGTAGTTCCTGCAGTGCCTGCTCGATCGTGCGGGCGACGTCGACGGGGATCGACGCCGCGCGGCGGCGCATCGGCGAGAACGGCAGCACCTCGCCGACCCCGAGCACCAGCGGCTGGCCCGCGGCGCGCTCGAGCAGCTCCCGGGGGTCGCCGCGCAGCGCGCGGCGGCTGTCGCGGACCAGGGCCGAGGAGTGCGACGGCGCGATGATCAGGACGAGGTGGCCGCGCGCGGCGAGCTCATCGGACACGCGCCCGACGTAGTCGCCGACCTCGTGCGGCGCCTCCCAGGCGAACGGGCTGACCTGGGCGATGGCGAGCCTGGCGCCGGGCACGAGCTCAGTCTACGGAGGCGGCGTGGGACAGGCCCTGCCGGACGTCGGGGCACCACCGAGTGTGGGCTTCTCCCACGGTGGCCGCCCCCTGGGCGGTCACCGGGCTGCTGGGGGGACGGTTCTACTTGAGGAGCTTCGGGGCGCGGCTCGCCACGGTCTTCTTGACGGGCTTGCGGGCGTACTTGGCGATGAACTCGTCGGTCGCCTCGCGGGCCTCGTCGTCGGGGCGCTGGTTCTGCGGTGACTTCATCAGGTACGAGCTGGGGCCGTCGAGCTGTCCGGCGACACCGTGGTTAAGCGCCAGCTTGCAGCAGCGCACGGCGTCGATGACGATGCCGGCGGAGTTGGGCGAGTCCCACACCTCGAGCTTGCACTCCATGGTCAGCGGCACGTCGCCGAACGCTTGGCCCTCGAGGCGGATGTGCGCCCACTTGCGGTCGGTGAGCCACGGCACGTAGTCCGACGGGCCGACGTGGACGTCGTCGGCGGGCAGCTCGTGGCCCATCACCGAGGTCACGGCGTTGGTCTTGGAGATCTTCTTGGACTCGAGGCGCTCGCGCTCGAGCATGTTGTAGAAGTCCATGTTGCCGCCGACGTTGAGCTGCGAGGTGCGCAGCAGCTTGACCCCGCGCTCGTGGAACAGGCGGGCCAGCGAGCGGTGCACGATCGTCGCGCCGACCTGCGACTTGATGTCGTCGCCGACGATCGGCAGCCCGGCCTTCTTGAAGCGCTTGCTCCAGTACTTCTCGCGAGCGATGAACACCGGGATGCAGTTGACGAAGCCGCAGCCCGCCTCGAGCACCTGCTCGACGTACCACTTGGTCGCCTGCTCGGAGCCGACCGGGAGGTAGGAGACGACGACGTCGGTGTGGGTGTTCCTGAGGATCTCGACGATCTCGGCCGTCTCGCCCGGCGCCTTGGTGATCTTCTGCGAGAGGTACTTGCCGAGGCCGTCGTGGGTCAT
>JBBSFX010000036.1:0-29577 GCA_038254735.1 Solirubrobacterales bacterium | reverse complement strand
CGGTCATCCGCCGACTCTAGGCTCACCCCGCGCCCGGGCACAACCGCGCGCGGGCCCCACTGGGCGCCGGACTCCACCGGGGCGTGTCGGGCGGACTGCCCCGAAGGGGCCACCGGTGCCGGGCGAAGTCCCGGACACCGGGGTAGCTCCGCTAGGCGGTTCAAATGTGGACGTTCGAGTCAAGTTTGTTGACGGGCGAACAGGCGCGCGGGATACTCCTCCGCACCCCTTTGAGGGGCAGCCGCACAGCGGCTCCAGGCGGGCGACACGCCCGCATCTAGTGGACATACGAGGCAGGGCCGCCCGATCTGCGGCGGGTCTGCCTCGGCTCCAGAGGCGCGGTGGGCTGCGACAGCGCTCGTGCTGACGTCGGGGCCGTAGGACCGCAAGCCGGCGGCGATCGGCAGCGCACGGCTCAGCGTCCGGCTCGGCGAGTGTGCGCCGGCCGGCGCAACACACGCCACCGTCGAACGCCGAAGCTGCCCCCGTCATTGACGCGCGCATACACGACGTGGCCGGAGCAGCACGACCACGACGGCGATCACCGCGATCGCCAGCGCACCCAGCGGACCTCGGTACGACGAGAACTCTCCTCCCGGGTCGCGCCCGACGCCTCCCGGTGCCAGGCGGCGAACCTCAGATCAGTGGTCATGGCGGCTTCGCCACCCGCGGAATGTGAAAATGGGCAGCGCGTAGCGGACCCTTTAGCCATGACGCGGAGCAGGCCGTACTCCGCGGGATGCGATCAGTGTGCAGGGATTTTACCACTTTCGACCGCAAGACTTTCGCTTCAGAGGCCGGCGCTTCCGGGATGCAGCCCGCCACCCGTCCGGCTCAACTCTGCGCGTCGCGCCACTGCACGAGCTCCCGCAGGCGGCCGAGGTCGTAGCCACTCCCGTCGCCGCCGATGCCCAGCGTAATCTCGTGCACGCCGGCGTCGGCGAGGTCGTCGGCGATCTCGAGCGTGCGGTCGCCCGCGCCCCACACCCGTTCGATCTCGCTCGGGTCGCGGCCGACCTTGGCGCAGTGCCCGGCGAGGATCTCGGCCTTGCGCTCGTACACCTCGCGGTCGCCGAAGCTGTGCCACATCTGCGCGTGCTCGGCGACCAGCCGCAGCGTCACCTTCTCGCCCGCGCCGCCGATCAGGATCGGCATCGGCCCGGCGGGCGGCGGCTGCAGCCGCTCGAGGCGCTGCCGAATCAGCGGCAGGTCGCGGCGCAGCGCGCGCAGGCGGTCCGGCGCGGTGCCGAACTCGTAGCCGTACTCGTCGTAGTCGCGCTGAAACCAGCCCGCGCCGATCCCGAGGATCACCCGGCCGCCGGACAGGTGGTCGACCGTCGAGTGGACGTTGGCCAGCAGCTGCGGATTGCGGTACGAGTTGCAGAACACCAGCGCGCCGACCCGCGCCCGCTCGGTCGCGGCGGCCAGCGCGGTCAGTGCCGCCACGCCCTCCCAGTGGTTGCCGGCCGGGTCGCCGTACAACGGGTAGAAGTGGTCCCACGTGTAGATCGTGTCGGCGCCCAGCGCCTCGGCTTCGCGCCAGGCGTCGCGCATCTTCGAGAACTCGCAGTGCTGGGGCTGGACCTGCACGCCGATGCGAACGGGCATGGAACCTCCGGGGGGTGGGTCGGGTCGGGGCAGCCGAATCTATCCGAGCTGCGCCGCCGGCCCCGTGGCCGCGGGTATTCTTGCCCGCGCGCTGGCAAACCTGGACAGACTCGAGCTGGGGGCGATCTTCGCCGGTGGCGCCGCCGGCGCTCTGGCCCGTGTCGCGCTGACCCGGGCGTTCCCGGTGGCGCCGGGTGGCTGGCCGTGGATCACCTTCGCGATCAACCTGACCGGCGCGCTGCTGCTCGGCTATCTGGTCACGCGGCTGCAGGAGCGCCTGCCGCTCTCGACCTACCGCCGGCCGCTCACCGGCACTGGCTTCTGCGGGGCCTTCACCACCTTCTCGACGATGCAGGTAGAGCTGCTGGAGATGCTCGACCACCACCGCTACGGCCTCGCCGCCGGCTATGCCGCGGCCAGCGTGGCGGGCGGCTTCGCCGCGGTGTTCGTGGCCACCGCCGCCGTCCGCCGCGTGCGGAGGATCGCGTGAGCGCGCCGGCGTGGATCGGGGTGGCGCTGCTGGGCGGCCTCGGAGCACTCGCGCGGTTCCTGCTCGACGCGGCGATCGGCCGCGCCTCCGCGCGCGAGCTGCCGCTGGGCACGTTCGTGGTCAACGCCAGCGGCGCCCTCCTGCTCGGGCTGCTCACCGGCCTGGCCCTGCGCGGCGACGCGCTGGTCCTGGCCGGCGCCGCCACCCTCGGCTCCTACACCACGTTCTCGACCTGGATGCTCGAGACCGACCGCCTGGCCGAGGGCGGGCGCTTCGCGGCGGCGGCGCTCAACGTGCTGGTCAGCCTCGCCGTGGGGGTCGGCGCCGCGGCGCTCGGTCGCGCGCTGGGGACGGCGCTGTGAATGCGGAGTGCCTGAAGCTGACGGCGTACTTCGGCGAGCGCGACCGTGCCGGCGGGCGGCTGCTGGCCGATGTGCTGCTCGATGCCTGCGAGCGCCACCGCATGGTCACGAGCGTGCTGCTGCGCGGCGCCGAGGGCTTCGGCGCCCACCACGGGCTCAGCACCGACCGCCTGCTCAGCCGGTCCGAGGACCTCCCGGGGCTGGCGATCGCGATCGTCGTCGACGCCCGGACGCGGGTCGAGGCGCTGGCGGCCGAGGTGGCCGGGCTCGGGCCGCCGGGAATGCTGACGCTCGAGCGGGCATGGCTGTACGCCGCCCCGCCGGTGGTTCCCGAGGCCCTGGGCGGGGAGACCAAGCTGACCGTCTACTTCGGCCGGCGGGCGCGGATCGACGGCACGCCCGCGTTCGCGGCCGTCTGCGCGCTGCTCGCGCGCCACCGCGTGGCCGGCGCCACGGCGCTGCTCGGCGTCGACGGGACGAGCCACGGCCGGCGCGTGCGCGCCCGCTTCTTCCACGGCAACGCCGAGGTGCCGATGGCCGTGATCGCCGTCGGGCCCGAGCGGCGGGTCGCGGCGGCCACGGCCGAGCTGGCGACGCGGCTCGAGCGGCCGCTGATGACGCTCGAGCGCGTGCGGGTGTGCCGGCGCGATGGCGTGGCGCTGGCGGCGCCGGAGCCGGCGGCGGTGGAGGCGCTGGACAACGCCGCGGGGTGGCAGAAGCTCACGGTCTACAGCTCCGAGGCCTCGCGGCACGCCGGCGTGCCGCTCCACCAGGCGCTGATCCGGCGCCTGCGCGCCGCCGGGGCGGCCGGCGCCACCCGCGTCCGCGGGGTGTGGGGCTTCCACGGCGATCATCCGCCGCACGGCGACCGGCTGCTGGCGCTGCGCCGCCACGTGCCGGTGGTGACGACGGTGATCGACCGGCCCGAGCGGATCGCCGCGCTGTTCGCCGACGTCGCCGCGGTGACCGCGTGCAGCGGCCTCGTGACGAGCGAGATGGTTCCCGTGCTCAGGCGCCCGTAGCGGCGTCGAACCCGTCGCCGGCGATCACCGACTACACGCGCACGCTGCCGGCCGGGCTGCTGGTGTGAGGGGTTGGGCGGGTGAGCATCGGACTCGTGAGAGAACTCGCCACGACCTCTGGGCTCACGGCCGGCGCGCCGCCGCCTCGGCGCCCAGGCCCCACACGGCCAGCGTCTCGGCCGGGTCGGGAGTGCGGATCTCGCCGGGAGTGCGGCTGAACCGAGGCGCTGGACCGGGCTGGCGAATCCCGTCGATCTCCACGAAGGTTCCCCGCGCCCGCATGTGCGGGTGCTCGTGGGCCTCGGCGAGCCCCAGCACCGGCGTTGCGCAGGCGTCGGAGGTCTCGAGCAGCTCGGACCACTCGCCCCGGGTCCGGGTCTTGAACAGCGCGGCCAGGCGGGCCTTGAACTCGGGCCAGCGAGCCTTGTCCCACTGCGGCATCTCGTCGGCGTCGATCTCCAGCAGCGACAGCAGCGCGGCGTAGAACTGGGGCTCGAGCGCACCGACGGCGATGTGGCCGCCGTCGCGGCACTCGTAGACCTCGTAGAAGTGGGCGCCCGAATCGAGCACGTTGGTCCCCGGCTCATCGTCCCACAGCCCACTCGCGCGCAGCCCGTGGAAGAGGTTGGTGAGCAGCGCGGCGCCGTCGACCATCGCCGCGTCGACGACCTGCCCCCGGCCCGAGCCGCGCGCCTCGAGCAGGGCGCAGACGACGCCGAAGGCGAGGAACATCGCGCCGCCGCCGTAGTCGCCGAGCAGGTTCAGCGGGAACAGCGGCCGCTCGCCGCGGCGCGCGATCGGCCCGAGCGCGCCGGCCAGCGAGATGTAGTTGACGTCGTGGCCGGCCACCCTGGCCATCGGACCGTCCTGGCCGTAGCCGGTCATCCGCCCGTAGACGATCCGCGGGTTGCGCGCCAGCACCACGTCGGGGCCGAGCCCGAGGCGCTCCATCACCCCGGGGCGCATGCCTTCGACCAGCACCTCGGCGCGCTCGGCGAGTCCCAGCACCCGCTCGACGCCGGCCGGGTCCTTGAGGTCGACGGGGAGCGACACGCGACCGCGCCCGACCGTATCCGACTCCGCCCGCCCGCCGTTGGCTCCGGCGAGCAGCCCCACCTGGTCGGCGCGGTACACGCGCAGGACGTCGGCGCCCATGTCGGCGAGCAGCATCGCCGCGAATGGGCCGGGGCCGATGCCGGCGATCTCGAGCACCTTGACGCCGCCGAGCGGACCCATGGCCGCGCATCCTACGCGGGTGCGCCGCTGCCCGCTGCCGCCGCCCGCTTCGCCTCCGGCCCGGCTCCGGCCCGGCCGTTTCGAGCCCTCCGGGCGGGGGTAACCTGAAAGGCCGTGGAGCCGTCCGATGAGAGCCGAGCCGGAGCTACGCCGGCCCGGCCGTGTGCGCCGCCGGCGGCGTTCGCGATCTCGCTCGACGAGGGCCGTCGCCGCCGCGAGGCAGGCAGGAACGCGGCGTCCCGCGACGAAAGCGTGAGCATGTCCGGCCCCGACGCCGCACCCGGCCTCCCCGATGCACCCGGCCTCCCCGATGCACCCGGCCTCCCCGATGCACCCGGCCTCCCCGATGCACCCGGCCTCCCCGATGCACCCAGCCTCCCCGATGCAGCCGGCCTCTCCGGCGGTGCGGCCGTCTCCGGGGAGCGCCCACCGGCCGCGCCGGCGGCGGCCACGCGGACGCCGTCGCCCTGGCCCGGCCGGATCTACCGCCTCGGCGTCCGGGTCCACGCCTGGCTGCGCCAGCCGCGCGTGCGCCTGTGCGTGATCGGCGGCCTGCTGCTGCTGACCGGCGGGCTGATCGTGACCAGCTCGGTGTGGACGCTGCCGCTGGTCGTCGCCGGCGCGCTGATGGTGCTGGTCGCCTGGATCGGCGCCCGCCTCGACGGCCACTTCGCCGTCGAGTGGGGCACCGGCGGGACGCAGCTCCAGTTCCGAGCCAAGATCCGCCCGGCGACGGCGCCGCGGCCGGCCCTGGCCGCCGGAACCGCCGCTGAGACCGCAGAACCCGTGGAGACGGCCGACGCCGCCCGGACCCTCGACCACCCGGAGGTCGTCGAGGGCGAGGCCCACACGGTGGAGATCGACGTCGCCGAGCTCAAGGCGCTGATCGCCGCCGCCGAGGCCGATGACGCCGGCGCGCCGCACGCCGCCAACGTCGCGGCGATCCGCGCCGCCCGCTCCCGCGGCTGACCCGCGCCGGCGGCCTGGTTCAGGAGGAGACCCCGGCGAACCGCTGCGCCTTCTCGCGGATCGTCGAGATCAGCGAGTCATAGGCCTCGGCGAACGACTTCACGCCCTCGTCGACCAGCTGGTGCATGACGATGTCGTCGACGTCGACGCCAGCCTCGCGCAGCGCGTCCATCAGCGCGTGCGCTCCCTCGAGGTCCCGGTCGACGGTCCGCTCGGCGGTGGCGTGGTCACGCGAGGCCTCGATCGTGGCGTCGGGCATCGTGTTGACGGTGTGCGGCCCGATCAGGTCGTCTACGTACAACGTGTCCTTGTAGTCGGGGTTCTTGGTCGAGGTCGAGGCCCAGAGCGGACGCTGGACGTTGGCGCCCTGGGCCGCCAGCGCCTCCCACCGGGGCCCTGAGAACAGCTCCTCGAACGCCTCGTAGGCGAGCTTGGCGTTGGCCACCGCGGCCTGGCCGCGGAGCTCGTCGTGGCCGCCGATCGCCTCGAGCGCCTTGTCGACCTTGCTGTCGACGCGGGAGACGAAGAAGCTGGCCACCGATGCCGCGCGGTTGATCGGCTCGCCGGCCTCGGCGCGCCGCTCGAGGCCCCTGATGTACGCCTCGGCGACGTCGCGGTAGCGCTCGACGGCGAACAGCAGCGTGACGTTGACGTTGATCCCGCGCGCCGTCAGCTCCTCGAATGCCGTCACGCCCTCGGCCGTGCCCGGCACCTTGATCAGGACGTTCTCGCGATCGATTCGCTGATGGTGCTTGAGCGCCCACTCGATCGAGCCCTCGGTGTCGAACGACAGCGACGGCTGCAGTTCGAACGAGACGTGGCCGTCCTGGCCCTCGGTCCGCTCGAACACCACGCGCAGCAGGTCGGCGGCGCCGCGAACGTCCTTGTAGCCGAGCTGAAAGAACACCTCCTCGGGGTCCGAGGAGCTCGCCGTCGCCTCGCGGAAGCCGTCGTCGTAGCGGTCCGAGTGGCCCATCCCCTTCTCGAAGATGGAGGGGTTCGAGGTCACGCCGGTGAGGCCGTCGTCCTCGATCAGCCGCTGCAGGCCGCCGTCCTCGACCAGCCCGCGGTGCAGGTTGTCGAGCCACACGGCCTGCCCCAGCGCCTCGATGTCCTTGAGTCTGTTGTTGCTCATGATGTGTGTCTACCCCCGTAGATCAGCGCGTAGCGGTGGTTTGATGCCCAGCATGATCGGTCGCGCCGAAGCGCGCGTGAAGTTTCGGTAACACGTCGTTGCAGAAGCCTCGCAGGAACCGTTCCTGGTCGTGGCCGGGACCGTGGAAGATCAGGTGCGAGAAGCCTAGCTCGACGTAGGGGGCGATCTTCTCGGCCACCTCGTCGGGGTCGTCGGAGACGATGAACCGCGAGGCGGCGCGGCCGAGGATCTTGTCGGCGGCCGCCTCCATCTCGGTGGCGTCGTCGATCCCCGACTTCTCCTCCGGCTTCAGCGCCAGCGGGGCCCAGAAGTGGCACGCGTCGCGGGCGTATTCGGCGTCCGGGTCGTAGGAGACCTTGATCTCGATCAACTTGTCGATCGTGTCGGCCTCGCGCCCGGCGGCCTGCGCGCCCTCACTGAGCGCGTCGAGCAGGTCGCGGTAGAGCTGCGGATCCTTGCCGCTGGTGGCGATGTAGCCGTCACCGACCCGGCCGGCCAACTTCGCCGCAAGCGGCCCGGACGCGGCCACGTAGATGGGAATCGGCTGCTCGGGCTTGTCATAGATCGTGGCCCGGTCGGTCTTGTAGTACTCGCCCTCGAAGCTGACCCGCTCCTCGGACCACAGCGCCCGGATCAGCTCGAGCGCCTCGCGCAGCATCATCCGCCGCTCCTTGGCCCCCGGCCAGGCGGCCGCGGTCGCCGGGGTCTCGTTCAGGGCCTCGCCGGTCCCCACCCCGAGGAACACCCGCCCCGGGTTCAGGCACGCCAGCGTGGCGAAGCTCTGAGCCACGATCGACGGGTGGTAGCGCATCGTCGGGGTCAGCACGCTCGTCCCCAGCAGCGCGGTTGAGGTCCCCTCTCCGAGCGCCCCCAGCCACGGGAACACCGCCGGCGTATGTCCGCCCCGGTGGCGCCAGGGCTGGAAGTGGTCGGAGACGGCGATCGTCTCCAGGCCGAGCGACTCGGCCAGCTTCGCGTAGTCGATCAGCTCCCGCGGCGCGAACTGCTCGGCGGAGGCCTTGTATCCGTATCTCATGTTCAGGCTCCTCGGGATCAGGTGCCGATACCGGGTCGGATCAACCGCGCCGGCCGCTCGAGCCGGGCGGTCGAGACGGGGGGGTTGCGCGGCTTGAGGAGCGCCGGGGCGCCGTAGGACGACGCCGTACGCTCGGGGTCGACAGGCCCATAGCGGGTCGTGCGCTGACGCGGGGTGCGGCCGATCGCCCGGATCGCCGCCTCCATCGCCTCGGGGGGCATCTCCTGGCCGTGGCTGGCGCCGGCGGCGCGTGAGATCGACTCGTTCATCAGCGTGCCGCCGAAGTCGTTGGCGCCGGCCTGCAGCGCCAGCTGGCCGCCGGCCACCCCGAGCTTCGGCCACGAAGCCTGGATGTTGGTGATGTGCGGGTGCAGGGCGAGCCGGGGGACGGCGTGCATGAGGATCGACTCGCGCAGCGTCGGGCCCTTGCGGGCACGGCCCTTCAGGTAGATCGGGGCTTCGACGTGGACGAACGGGAGGGGGACGAACTCGGTGAAGCCGCCGGTCCTGAGCTGCTGGTCGCGCAGGGCCAGCAGGTGTCGGGCCCAGCTGCGCGGTGTCTCCAGGTGCCCGAACATGATCGTCGTAGTCGAGCGCAGGCCCACGCGGTGGGCGGCGTCGTGAACCTCGAGCCACTGCGCGGTGTTGACCTTGTCGGGGCACAGCACGGCGCGAACCTCGTCGTCGAGGATCTCCGCCGCCGTACCCGGCAGCGAGGCCAGCCCGAGCCCGTGCAGGCGGGTCAGGTACTCCTCGAGTGACACCTCGAGCGTGGCGGCGCCCTGCCACACCTCGAGCGCCGAGAACGCGTGGACGTGCAGGTCGGGCAGCTCGTCCCTGATCGCCGCGACCACCGAGGCGTAGTAGTCGCCGTCGAAGCCGGGATGGATCCCGCCCTGCAGGCACACCTCGGTGGCGCCCCGCTCCCACGCCTCATGGCAGCGGCGGACGATCTCCCCGAGCGGGACCACGTAGGCGGGCCCGCGCAGGTTCTCGGCCAGCCTGCCCTTGGAGAAGGCGCAGAACCCGCACTTGAAGTAGCAGACGTTGGTGTAGTTGATGTTGCGGGTCACCACATAGGTGACCTCGTCGCCGCACACCTCGCGCCGCAGCCGGTCGGCGGTGCGGAAGACCGCGCCGAGGTCCTGGCCCCGCGCGCCGAACAGCGCCTCGATGTCGGCCGTCTCGAGCCCGATCCCCTCGTCGACCTTGGCCAGCGCGACCGCCACCGGCTCGCCGACCGATCCCGCCCCGGCCCACGCTCCCGGCCAATCGGCCGAGCAGCTACCGTGCACGTGCAGCGGCCCGCGCACCCCCCTCACCGCGGTCAGCGTCCGATCGGTGGCCGGGATCTCGGTCGAGACCCCGGCGACGAAGCGATCCTCCCGGCCCAGGCCGTGCGCGTCGGCGCGACGTCTGACCGCGGTGGCCACCGCCTCCGAGCACCAGCGCTCGAGCTCGGCGACGAACGCCGGATACACGGGCAGGCGGGCGGCCAGCCGGTACCCGCGGCTCTCGGTCGCCGCGCGCAGCCGCTCGATCTCGGGCCACGGCGCCTCCGGGTTGACGTGGTCGATGGTCACCGGCGAGACTCCGCCCCAGTCGTTGATCCCGGCCTCGAGCAGGCGGGGGAACTGGGAGTCGGCCGACAGGTTCGGCGGGACCTGGAGGCTGATCGACGCCGGCAGGACGATCCGCGCCGCCGCAGCGGTCCACAGCAGCTCCTCGAGCGAGGGCTCCGGCGCGCCGGCCATCTTCGTGTCGGGCTTGGCGCGGAAGTTCTGGACGATCACCTCCTGGATGTGCCCGTGGCGCTCATGCAGCGCGCCGATCGCCTGCAGCGCCTCGAGCCGCTCGAGCCGGGTCTCGCCGATCCCGATCAGGATCCCCGTCGTGAACGGCACCTGCAGCTCGCCGGCCAGCCGCAGCGTCTCCAGCCGCGCCGCCGGGTGCTTGTCGGGCGAGCCGTGGTGCGGCATCCCGCGCTCCGACAGCCGCTCGGAGATCGTCTCGAGCATGATCCCCTGCGAAGCGGTGACCTCCCGCAGCGCCAGCAGCTCCTCGCGGCCCAGCACGCCGGGGTTGGCGTGGGGGAGCAACCCGGTCTCCTCCAGCACCAGCTCGCACATCGCCACCAGGTACTCGATCGTGGTCGCGTAGCCGAGTCCCGCCAGCTCCGCGCGGGCGGCGCGATAGCGCAGCTCGGGCTTGTCGCCGAGCGTGAACAGCGCCTCGTGGCAACCGGCTCCGGCGCCCGCCCGAGCGATCTCCAGCACCTCCTCGGCGGTCAGGTATACGCGCTCGCGGCGCCGCGGCGGCCGCGCGAACGTGCAGTAGTGGCAGACGTCGCGGCACAGCTTGGTCAGCGGGATGAACACCTTAGGCGAGAAGCTGACCAGCCCCCCGGGGCCGGCGGCCCGCGCGCGCCGCGCGGACTCCATCGCCTCCTCGAGGCCGAGATCGAGCAGATCGACTCTCAGATCCACGCTCACATCATGCACGCTACGACATACCGCCTTTCTGCGAGGATCCGGCGCCATGACTGACCTCGCCGGCAAGACCATGTTCATCTCGGGGGGCAGCCGCGGCATCGGCCTGGCGATCGCGCTGCGCGCCGCCCGTGACGGCGCCAAGGTCTGCCTGGTCGCCAAAACGGCCGAGCCCGACCCCCGGCTCGAGGGGACGATCTACACCGCCGCGGAGGCGATTGAGGCGGCGGGCGGCCAAGCGCTGCCGGTCGTCGGCGACATCCGGGACGAGGCGTCGGTGGCCCGGGCCGTCGAGCAGTGCGTGCGTCGCTTCGGCGGGATCGACCTGTGCGTCAACAACGCCAGCGCGATCAACCTGTCAGGCACCGAGGCGCTCGAGATGAAGCGCTACGACCTGATGCAGGACATCAACACGCGGGGGACGTTCGTCGTTTCCAAGCTCTGCGTCCCGCACCTGAAGCTAAGCGAGAACCCGCACGTGCTGACGCTCTCGCCGCCGCTGAACCTGGAGCCGCGGTGGTTCGCCTCGCACGTCGCGTACACGATCGCCAAGTTCGGGATGAGCATGTGCACGCTGGGGATGGCCGAGGAGTTCCGGGGCGACGGGATCGCTTTCAACGCGCTGTGGCCGCGGACGATCATCGCCACAGCGGCGGTCCAGAACCTGCTCGGCGGCGACGCGGCGATGGCCCGCTCGCGGCGTCCCGAGATCATGGCCGACGCCGCCCACGCGGTCTTCACCCGCCCGAGCCGCGAGTGCACGGGCAACTTCTTCGTCGACGATGAGGTGCTGGCAGATCTGGCCCGTCCACCCGTCACCGACCTGTCCGGCTACCGATACGGCGACAGCGACGACGAGCTGGCCCCGGACCTGTTCATCTGAGCTTGTTCGAGGGCGTGAAGCGCACCGGCACCGGCGTGTAGCCGTGGGTCGGTTCGAGGAGCCGCTAGCGCGGCGCGGCCCATCGCGGCGCCGGGACGCCCATCAGCCGGTTCAGCACCCACCCCGCCGCCGTCAGCAGGACCACCCCGACGAGCACATCGACGAGCTGGTGCGGCTTGGCTAGCAGGCCGGAGGCGACGATGATCGTCGTCGCCCCGGCCGGTGGGTGCGCCGAGCGCAGCACGCGAAGCACGCCGCCGGTCAGCGCCACCGCCAGCGCCACGGCGCCGATCCGCGCCGGCGTCATCCCGGTCACGTACAGGCTGGGGTGGTGGAACAGCCCGAACAGGACCAGCGACAGTGCCCCCGCGACGATGCCGACGGTGTGCCCGACGACCGTGTTGCGTGGCGTTCCGACCTCGGCCATCGGGGTCTCGAAGATCAGGAACGCGGTCGCCCCTAGGCTCGGGAACAGCAGCGGCTCCTTGACCGCCCACGCCCACGTCCCCGACAGGGCGATCGCCAGCAGCGAGCAGGTGAACGTGTAGACGGCGTTGCCGTTGTTGCGCCAGCGACGGTACAGCCACCGCTTGAGCCCGTAGGAGCCGGGGACGCCGACCAGCGAGCCCTGGCGCTGGAACGTGCGAACGCCGGAGTCGGCGAACTCGGCGATCAGGTCGATCTGATCGCTCGGCTCGAGCATGTTCATGCGCCCTCCATCTCCCTCTCGGAAGTCTATGCCAGGCGCCGGCGCGTCGGTGACATGGGATGATCCTGACCGATCGCCCGACCACCGTGTCTGGGCATTGTTGAGAGTAAGCACGTGACCGCCAGCCCGCCCACCACGATCGGCGTCATCGGTGGCGGGAGGATGCCCGCCGGGATCGCCCCCGGCGGCTCACGGCCTGTTCACGACGCGGCGGCAGCACCGGGTCGTAGATCATCGGCAGCCGGATAATCCCGGCAGGCTCCGGTTGATGTTCGGTGGCGAGGCGGTCATTCTCACCCTGTGAGCCCGGCCCAACCATCTCATACAATGCGACTGAACAGAATGTCAAGGAGAGCGCGTCGATGGTGAGCCTGGTGGTGCCCGGAAGCTCCGAGCGGATGCTGGCCAAGGCCCGCGAGAGCGATGCCGACGAGATCGTGATCGACCTCGAGGACGCGGTGATCCCGGAGCGCAAGGCCGAGGCGCTCGGGCTCGTCCGGGTCGCCCTGGACGGAGCGGCCTTCCGGGCGAGGACCGTCACCGTGCGGATCAACGCCGTCGGCGGCCCGTGGGCGCACACGGAGCTCATCGCGCTGGCCGGCGCCCCCGCCCGGCTCGCCGGCGTCGTCGTGCCGAAGGTGCAGAGCGCCGGCGACCTCGCGTTCGTCGACCGCCTGCTCACCGGCGCCGAGCACGCCGCCGGCCGGGCGCGCCCGCTGCGCGTCCAGGCGCTGATCGAGACCGCGGCCGGGCTGCGGCACCTCGAGGAGATCGTCGCGGCCTCGCCGCGGTTGGAAGCTCTGATCCTCGGCTACGCCGACCTGTCGGTGTCGCTCGGACGCACGCCGGCCGGCCGCGACGACCTCGACCGCTGGCTCGCCGTCCAGGACGCCGTGGTGATCGCCGCCCGCGCGGCCGGCCTCATGGCGATCGACGGGCCCCACCTGCGGCTCGAGGATGAGGCCGGGCTGCGCGCCGCCGCGCAGCGGGCCGCGGCCCTCGGCTTCGACGCCAAGTGGGCGATCCACCCACGACAGCTCGCGCCGATCCGGGCTGCGTTCGCGCCGAGCGAGGAGCAGATCGCGCACGCGCGGGGGGTGCTCGCCGCGCTGGCCGCCGCGGCGGCCGACGGCGGCGGCGCCGTCGCCCACGCCGGGGAGATGCTCGACGAGCCGGTGCGCCTGGCCGCGCTCCGCACGCTCGCGCGGGCCGGCCTCGACCCGGCCGAACGCGCGGGCCTCGATCCCCCCGAGCGCCCGGGGCTCGACCTCCCCGAACGCGCGGGCCGCGAGCTAGCCGAGCGCGCGGGACTCGACCCCGCCGATCGGGCGCTCGGCACGACGCGCGGCGAGGCGGCCGGATGAGCACCGCCGGGGAGCCGATCGACGTCACCGGGGTGGGTGGGGTGGGTGGGCCGTATTACGAGGAGCTCGAGCGCGGGCAGGTGTTCGACAGCTCGCCCGGACTGACGCTGACCGAGGGCCACGCGGCGCTCCACCAGGCGGTGCTCGGCGATCGCCTGCGGCTGGCGCTGGACCGCCACCTGGCCGCCGAGGTCACCGGCGCGCAGGCGGCGCTCGCCCACCCCGGGCTGGTCTGCGACGTCGCCATCGGACAGTCGACGCTGGCCACCCAGCGGGTGATCGCCAACCTGTTCTACCGCGGGCTCGCCCTGCGCCGCTCGCCGCGGATCGGCGACACGCTGCGGACGACCACCGAGGTGGTGGCGCTGCGCGACACCTCGGCGCGGCCCGGCCGGGCGCCGGCCGGGCTGGCCGCGCTGCGCGTGCGCACCGTCGACCAGGCCGGGCGAGCGGTGCTCGACTACCACCGCTGCGCGATGCTGCCGATGCGGGGCGCGGAGGCGCGGCCCGGCCACGCCGACGACCTCGACGCGATCTCGGCGGCGCTGGATCCCGCCGCTCTCGCCGACGTGGTCGCCGGCTGGGACCTCGCCGCCTACCGCGCCCGCATCCCCGGTGGCCACGGCGAGGCGCTGGTCGCCGGCACTACGCTGAACGTCGAGAGCGGCGACACGGTCACCTGCGCGCCCGAGCTGGTGCGCCTGAGCCTGAACGTCGCCGCCGCCCACAGCGACCCCGCCTCGAGCGGCCGCGGGCGCCGGCTCGTCTACGGCGGGCACACGATCGGGCTCGCGCTGGCGCAGGTGACCCGCGCGATCCCCAACCTGCTGACCGTCGCCGCGTGGCGCTCGTGCGACCACCTGGCGCCGGTGTACGAGGGCGACGTGCTGCGCAGCACGATCGAGATCGAGAAAGTCGGCTTGGGCGAGCCGACGCTCGTCGAGCTGCGGGTGCGCACGCGCGCCGACCGTCCCGAGCGCGACCCGGAGCCCGTGCTCGACTGGCGGCCGATAGGGGTGATGGCTTGAGCGGCGGGATCCTCGAGGGGTTCAGCCTGATCGAGGGCTCGGCGTTCGTCGCCGCGCCGCTCGGCGGGATGACGCTGGCCCAGCTCGGCGCCGACGTGATCCGCTTCGACCAGCTCGGGGGCGGGCTCGACCACCAGCGCTGGCCGCTGGCCGCCGGGGCACCGCCGGGCCCGCCGGGCGCCGGCGCCTCCGTAGCCGGTCGCCCGGGGGCCCAGAGCCTGTTCTGGGCCGGGATGAACAAGGGCAAGCGCTCGCTGCAGGTCGACCTCGCATCCGAAGACGGGCGCGAACTGGTCACCGAGCTGATCGCCCGCACCGGCAACCTGCTGACCAACTTCCCCGCCCGCGGGTGGCTGTCCTACGAGAAGCTCTGCGCCCGGCGCGCGGACCTGATCATGGTCGCGCTGACCGGCAACCCCGACGGCAGCTCCGAGGTCGACTACACGGTCAACCCGGCCACCGGGTTCCCGTGGGCGACGGGGCCGCGCAACCTGGCCGAGCCGCTCAACAGCGTGCTGCCGTCGTGGGACCTGGTGATGGGCGGCCTCGCCGCCACGGGCCTGCTGGCCGCCGAGCGCCACCGCACCCGCACCGGCGCGGGCGAGCTGATCCGGCTCGCGCTGTCGGACGTCGCCTTCGCCACCGTCGGCAACCTTGGCCGGATCGCCGAGGCGCAGCTCGGCGGGCGCGACCAGCGCAAGGACGGCAACTACCTGTACGGCGCGTTCGGCTCGGACTTCAACACCGAGGACGGCCGCCGGGTGATGGTGGTGGCGCTGACCCCGCGCCAGTGGAAGGCGCTCGTCGACGCCACCGGGCTGCGGTCGAAGTTCGACGGGATCGAGCAGGTGACCGGCCAGGACCTCGAGACGGAGACCGGGCGCTACGATTCTCGCGACCTGATCGCCGCGGTGCTGCGGCCGTGGTTCGAGTCGCGGACGCTGAGCGAGATCCGCGAGCGGTTCGCCGGCACCGGCGTCTCGTGGGGCCCGTACCAGACCTTTCGCCAGCTGGTCGCCGAGGACCCGCGAGCCTCGACCGCCAACCCGATGTTCGCCGAGATCGAGCACCCCGGCGTCGGCACCTACCTGGCCCCGGCCTCGCCGCTCGACTTCGCCGGCCTGGGCCGGCTCCCGGTCCGCCGCGCGCCGGTGCTCGGCGAGCACACCGAGGAGGTGCTGGCCGAGCGGCTGGGGCTGAGCGCGGTGGAGATCGGCGGCCTGATCGACCGCGGGGTGGTGGCCGGACCGGCGCGGGCGCTCGCATGACGCCGTGTCCTCAACGGCGAGGTAGGGGGTGGGCAGATGGAACGTGAGACACGCGTCAACCTCGTGTTCGAGGGCGGCGGCGTGAAGGGCATCGGCCTCGCCGGTGCCTACCGCGAGCTGTGCGACCGCGGCTACCAGACGCAATGCGTGGCCGGGACCTCGGCGGGGGCGATCACGGCCTCGCTGGTCGCCGCCGGGTACAGCGGCGCCGAGCTCGAGCAGCTCGTGCTCCACGAGATGGACTTCAGGAGCTTCGCCGACCGCTCGCACGTGGCCTGGGCGGGTCTGCTCGGGGACGGCATCGAGATCGCGCGCCGGCACGGGATCCACAGCGGCGACGCGTTCATGGCCTGGATCCGCGGCGCGCTCGGGGCCAAGGGGGTCCACACCTTCGCCGACCTGCGCGACGACGCCGCCGCCGACGAGCGCCGCCGCTACCGACTGCAGCTGATCGCCTCCGACCTCAGCGACGCCAGCATGCTCGTGCTCCCGCGCGACGCGCCGCGGCTCGGCATCGATCCCGACCGCCTGGTGGTGGCCGAGGCGGTGCGGATGAGTATGTCGATCCCGATCTTCTTCGAGCCGTGGATCCACACCAACCCGGAGACCGCGCGCCGGCACGTGATCGTCGACGGCGGGATCCTGTCGAACTTCCCCGTGTGGCTGTTCGACGTCGGCGAGGATCAGCTGCCCGCGTTCCCGACGCTGGGAATGCTGCTGGTGGCGCCCGAGCAGCGCAACCCGATCGTCGCCCACCCCGACGCCGACACCGAGGCCGAGCCGGCGAGCTCGCTGACCGCGTACATGAAGGCGCTGGCCGACACGGCGATGGAGGCCCACGACCGCTTCTACATCGAGGACGAGAGCTTCGCCCGCACGATCCCGATCGAGACGCTGGGGGTGAAGACGACCGAGTTCGGGATCCGGCCCGAGCGGGCGGCGGCGCTGTTCGACTCGGGGCGCCGGGCGGCGGCGCAGTTCATCGAGAGCTGGGACTTCCAAGGTTACGTGGCCCGCTACCGGGCGCGTGAGCTCGAGCCGGGGAGCCGGCGGCGGGACACCTCGACGATCGAGAACGTCCCCGAGGTGCTGCGGCCGCTGGCGGCTGGGAACTCGGGGCCGGGCCACGCCGCGGAGTGAGCGCCCGCCGGCGCAGACGGTCGGCGTAGGATCCGCTGCGGTGGCCGCCCTGCCCGAGATCTACGCGACCGGCGAGGCGCTCCGGATCGACGGCGAGGAGATCGCCTACGACGCGATCACCCACGTCGCCTACGTGCGCCAGGTGCGCCGGGCCAGCGGCGCGATCATCGACGTCGTCCGCCGCTTCGAGCTCGGGGTCGAGGGCGGCCGCCGGACGGTCAGGCTCGACGGCGCGAAGGTCGACGCCGAGGCCAAGCAGGAGCTGTGGGCGCGGCTGGTTGAGATCTCCCAGCGGGCGATCGAGCCGCGGCTGCGCAACCAGTCGCTCGAGCGCGTGCAGCGCTACGGCGAGGCGGTGGCGATCGCGCGCCTCGAGCTCGACCGCGCCGGCTTCGCCGTCCGCGGCGCGCTCCCGCGCCGGCGGCGTTTCGCCTGGTCCGAGCACGGCCGCACGTTCTTCTCGACCGACCGAATCCGGGTCACCGTCCGCGCCGACGGCAAGCCCGAGCGCAAGCTGATCGACATCCCCACCGAGGATGCCAACGCCGTGCTCCTGCCGCGCCTGATGGCCGCGTGCGCCGAGGCGTTCGGCTGATCCGCCGGCCCCGGGCCCGGCGACCACGGCGCGCGGGTCATGGACTGATTTCGCCGGCCGCCGGCGGGGTAGCTCGACCCCATGCAATCGAGCGAACAGGAGCGCCTCGACGAGGCCGAGTCAGAGCTCCAGCACGGCATCGACGCGATGGCCGCCCGCAACGATCAGCTCGGCGGGCGCGTCGACGCGGTCCGGGCCGAGTGGGAGCGTAAGCGCGCCAACGTCGGGGTCCCGGGCGCCGCGCCGCCCGACCCGGGCTCCGAGGCGAGGGCGCGCCCGGAGGAGTAGCTTCCGGGGGGTGACGCGCCCTCGGATCCCGACGGTGCTGTGGCTGGCCGTGGCGGCGCTGGTCGCGCTGGCGGCGGCGGTGGCGCTGCTGGCCGGCGGTGGCTCGCCCGCGCCGTCGCCCAGCGCGGCGCGCACCCCGGGCCTCGACCCGGGCACGCCGCTGAGCGGCGCCGCCGCCGACTTCACCCTGACCGACCAGTTCGGCGCGCGGGTGTCGCTGCGCTCGCTGCGCGGCCGAGCGGTTATCCTCGCCTTCGAGGACTCCCGGTGCACGACGGTGTGTCCGCTGAGCACCACGGCGATGGTGCAGGCCCGGCGGCTGCTCGGCCCCGCCGCCTCCCACGTGGCGCTGCTCGGCGTCGACGCCAACCCCCACGCGATCTCGGTGCGCGACGTCCGCGCGTATTCGGCGGCGCACGGGATGCTCCGCAGCTGGCGCTTCCTGACCGGCTCGCTGCCGCAGCTCGAGCAGGTGTGGAGGCGCTACAGCATCGACGTGGCGATCGAGCGAGGCCAGATCGATCACACCCCGGCGCTGTTCCTGATCACACCGGGCGGTCGGCTCGACCGGGTGTACATCAGTCAGCTCGCCTACACCGGGATCGACCAGCAGGCGCAGATCCTGGCCCGGGAGCTCTCGCGGGTGCTGCCCGGCCACCCCGCGGTGGCCTCCCGGCTGTCCTACGCGCCGGTGCCGACGATCCGGCCGACGGCGCGCGCGTCGCTTCCCCGGGCCGGCGGCGGCCGGGTGGCGCTCGGGCCCGGGTCGCCGCGGCTGCTGGCGTTCTTCGCCACCTGGGACGCGCAGGTGACCCCGCTGGGCGCCCGGCTGACCGCGCTGAGCCGCTACGGCGCGCGCGCCGGCGCCCGCGGCCTGCCGCCGTTGGTCGGCGTCGACGAGGCCGGCACCGAGCCCTCGGCCGCCGCGCTCCTGCGGTTTCTCGGCGCGCTACCGCGTCCGCTCGCCTATCCGGTGGCGATCGACGCCACGGGTCGGCTCGCCGACGGCTACGGCGTCCAGGATCAGCCGTGGCTTGTGCTCGTCTCGGCAGCCGGGCGGGTGCTTTGGTACTACGACATCGCCACCTCGGGCTGGCTCTCGACCACCGCGCTCGAGCGCCGCGTGCGCGCCGCGCTCTCGCGCCCCGCCGTCCCCTTCGGGAGCGCCGCCGTGCAGCGCGCGCTGGCCGGCTCTCCGCGGGCGCTGGCGGCGCTGCACGCCCAGTCCGGACAGCTCCTCGGCGACGTCGCCGCGCTCGGCGCGCGCCTGCGCGCGCTCCGTGGCCACCCGGCGGTGATCAACGCGTGGGCCTCGTGGTGCGGTCCTTGCCGCGGCGAGTTCTCCCTGTTCGCGGCCGCCTCGGCGCGCTACGGCCGCCGGGTCGCCTTCCTCGGCGCCGACACCGGCGATTCGGCGTCCGACGCCCGCGCGTTCCTGGCCGCGCACCCGGTCAGCTATCCCAGCTACCAGGCCGCCGGTACCTCGTCGCTCAGCCCGCTGGCCGCGATCGTCGGGCTGCCGACGACGATCTTCGTCGACCGCTCGGGTAGGGTCGCCTACGTCCACACCGGCCAGTACGCCAGCCAGGGGATCCTCGACCAGGACATCGTCGCCTACGCGCGCTGAGGCGCCCGCCGGGTTCGGCCAGGCGCCGCTCGAGCGCCTCCGGTCGAGGAATCAACAGCTCGCTCCGGGAAGTCGGCGATACTTCGCGGCGGCTCGATGCCGATGCACCGCACACCACGGCACAGGCTGCCGCAGCTCGGGGGGCAGGGGCGCACTGCGCTGCTCGACGCCGCTGACGCCCGGCCGGACGCCGTCGAGGCGTTCCCCGCCGCGATCTACCTCGGCTCGGTGCAGCGGCCGAGCCGGCTGCTGGTCAGCGACGTCGCGCACAGCGAGGACGACACGGCGGTCGTGGGAGTGCGATGGGCGAGCTGAGCGCCGAGGAGCCGCTCGAGCTCGGCGAGCTGAGCTTCGCCGACACCACGGCGATCGCCCTGTGGGTGCGGTGGTCCTCGGCGACGACGCAGCTCGAGCTCCGCCTCGCGCCGCCGCTGTTGCGCCGGGTGATCCGCGCCATGGGCCTCGCCGAGCGGCTCGGAGTGGCGGGATGAAGCGCATCCGCAGCTTCAGCGCCGACCCCCGCTCTGTGCGGGCGGCGCGGCGCTTCGCCGAGGACACGCTGGCCGGCGAGCCCGCCCGCGTGCTCGAGGCGATCACCCTGATGGTCTCCGAGCTGGCCACCAACAGCATCCGCCACGCGGGCAGCGGCTTCCGCCTGCTGATCATGACCACGCGCGCCGGGATCCGCGTCGAGGTCACCGACACCGCCGGCGGGATCCCGATGATGCGCTCGCCGGCGCCCGACGAGCCGAGCGGCCGCGGACTGCGGATCGTCGACATGCTGTCCGACAGCTGGGGCGTCGAGGGCCCGAGCGGGACCGGCAAGACGGTGTGGTTCACGCTGGCCGGCTCGCGAGCGCCCGCGCGCGAGCAGGCCTCGCACGGCTGAGCGGCGGCGGCCTCAGTGTCCGCCTCGCGAGCGCCCACGCGGGAGCCGGCCGCGCACGGCTGAGCGGCGGCGGCCGGCTCAGCGGTCGCAGTCCTGGCAGGCGCCGCGGAGCACGATCTCGTGCTCGGCGACGCGCAGCGGGACCCGCCCGCTGAGCCTCTGGATCGCCGTCTCGAGCTCGGGGTCCGAGAACGGCGTGACCGTCCCGCAGTTGTCGCACACGAGGTGGTGGTGGTGCCCGGCGCCGTTGCGAAGCGGCTCGTACCGGGCCATCGCCTGGCCGACCTGCAGCTTCGCCACCAGGTGCAGGCGCTCGAGCTCGTCGAGGATCCGGTAGATGCTGGCGCGCGCGATCGGCCGCCCGTCGGAGCGCAGCGCGTCCTCGAGCTCGATCACCGTCAGCGCGCAGCTCTGTGCGTCGAGCAGCTCGATCAACGCCTGGCGTGCGGCGCCGGTGTGGTGACGGCTCTGCGCGAGCACGCGGCGGGCATGCTCGGCCCAGTCCTCGGTCTCGTAACGGGCCATCGATCCCAGTCTAGGTCTCGCCCCCGGCGGTGGCGCGCCAGAGCCTGGGTCCTCGTCGGCGGTCGGCGGTGGCCAGGAACGCGAGCAGGTAGACGCCGCTCGCCACCGCGATGATCGCCGAGCTCGGCGGCAGCTTCGGGACCAGGTAGCTGAGCGTCAGCCCGGCCCAGGTGCAGAGCACGGCCAGTCCGGCCGAGAGTCCGAGGGCGACGTACGGGTTGGCGGTGAGCCGCTGGGCGGCTCCGGCGGGCGCCGCCAGCAGCCCCAGCAGGAGCAGCGCGCCGATCGCCTGGGTGGCCTCGGCGGTGGTGGCGCCGAGCAGCCCCAGCAGCACCAGCCCGAGCGCCCGGACCGGCACGCCGCGCGCGCGGGCGACGCCGGGGTCGACGCTGGCGAACAGCAGCGGCCGGGCGATCGCCAGCACAGCGGCGACGATCGCGACGCCGATCACCGCGGCGAGCCGCGCATCGGCGGCGCTCAGGCCGTAGATCGAGCCGAACAGCGTGCGCACGCCGAGCACCCCGTTGCCGCCTCCCGCGCCGGCGCTGAGCCGGGCCAGGAAGTACACGCCGAGCCCGAGGATCGCCGAGAAGCCGATGCCGATCGTGACGTCGTCGGCGCGGGAGCGCTCGCCGAGCGCCCCCAGCGCCAGCGCGACGAGGATCGTCGTCGCGAACAGCCCGATCCGCGCGTCGACCCCGGCCGCCGCGGCGGCCAGCGCGCCGGTGAAGGCGACGTGGCTCAGCGCGTCGCCGGCGAACACCTGGGCGCGGAGCACGACGAAGTAGCCGATCAGCCCGCTGGCCAGTGCGATCGCGGTGCCGGCCAGGAACGCGTTGCGGACGAACTCCTGGGCGAACATCAGGCGAGCGCAGCCCGGGCGACCCGGGCCACCGCGTAGACGCCGAACGCAACGGCGGTGATGTCGAAGCCCACCGGCTGCGCGGAGAAGTAGGCCAGTGCGAGCCCGACCCATGTGATGGCCACCCCGAGCACCACGCTCAGCGCGAGGCCGGCGCCGATCCGCGGGGTGATCAGCTGCGCCGTTGCGGCCGGGGCCACGAGCAGCGCGAACACCAGTAGCGCCCCGGTGATCTGAGCCGTTGCCGCGACCGCCAGGCCGAGCGTCAGCAGGAACGCCACGGCCAGCGTGCGGACGGGCACGCCGCGGGCGCCGGCCACCGGCTCGTCGACCGAGGCGAACAGCAGCGGCCGGCCGACCACGGCGAGGAACGCCAGCACGACCGCGCAGACGATCGCCAGCGTCAGCACCTGGACGCGGGTGATACCGAGGAAGTCGCCGAACAGCAGGTTCTCGTAGCCGGCCAGCACGCCCTGGTAGAGGCTCAGGAACACGAACCCACAGGCCAGTCCGAGCGCCTGCACGGCGCCCGTCACCGCCGCGGCCTCACCGCGCCGGCGCCGGGCCCCGGTCCCCGTGGCGGCGCCGATGACCAGCGCGCACGCGCCGCAGAAGCTGAAGTAGCCGACGGCGGCGGGCGCCCCCAGCAGCAGCGCGCCGCTCGCCCCTGGGAACGCCATGACCGAAAGCGTGTGCCCGGCGAAGCTCTCGCCTCGCAGCACCATGAACCACCCGACGACGCCGGCCATCACCGCCACCAGCGTCCCCGCCTCGAGCGCGTTGACCATGAACGGGTACGCGGTCAGCGCCCGGAAGTCCGCCACCAGGTCGAGCGAGAGCCCGCTAGCGGTGGGCATGGTGCCCGTGACGGTCGCTGTGATGGGCGGGGGCCTCGGGCAGGCCGACGACGACGAGCCGCCCGTCGGCGGTCTGGAGGACCTCGATCGAGACGCCGTAGAGCCGGCTCAGCGTGGCCGCGGTGATGATTTCGCGGGGCGCGCCGACGGCCGCGCCGCCGCCCCCGAAGTAGACCACGCGGTCGAGGTAGCTGAGCAGCGGGTTGACGTCGTGGGCGACGAGCAGCACGGTGACCTGCTGCTCGCGGGAGATCCGGGCCAGCAGCGCCGCCACCCCGGTCTGATTGGGGAGGTCGAGGCTGTCCAGCGGCTCGTCGAGGATCAGCACCCGGGGACGGCTGACCAGCGCCTGGGCGACCAGCAGCCGCTGCTGCTCGCCGCCCGACAGCCGTCCGATCGGCCGCCCCGCGTAGGCGTCGGCCCCGACCATCGCGATCGCCTCCTCGACCCGCTCGCGGCCCGAGCGTCGCAGGGGCAGCCCCCACCGCGTTCCATCGAGCCCCAGCCGGACCAGGTCGATGCCGCGGATCGGGACGCCCGCGTCGAATTGGCGGCGCTGGGGGAGGTAGCCGATCTGCCCGCTGGCCGCCCCTGGCTCGCGGCCGAGCACGGAGGCCGTCCCGGCGCGCAGCGGCAGCTCCGCCAGCAGCGCGCGCAGCAGCGTCGTCTTGCCGGCGCCGTTGGGACCGAGCACAGCGGCGAACTCGCCCTCGCCGATCGCGAAGCTGACGTCGCTCCACACCGTCCTCCCGGCGATCCGCGCCTCGGCGGAGCGCAGCTCGACCACCGGCGGCGGGCTCACCGGCGCCGCGCCTGCGCCAGCGCCCGCGCGAGCCCCTGGAGCTCGGCCACCTGCCACTGCTCGAAGCTGGCCGAGGCCGGCGACAGCGTCTCGGTGATCGTGGCGACGGGGATCCCCGCCGCCCGTGCGAGCTGGTTGGCGCGCTGCACGTCGGGAGTCGCGTTCTGGCGGTTGTAGACCCACACCTCGATTCGGCGCTGCTGGGCCTGCGCGTCGACGGTCTGCTGGTCGGCCGCGCTCACCTCGGAGCCCTCGGCCGCCGCCTTGGCGAAGCGGTACGGAGTCAGCAGCCGCAATCCGAGCGCCTGTCCGAGCGGCGCGAAGATGCTCTCGCTGTAGCCCACCGGCACCCCGGCGGAGCGCGCGCGGATTGCGGCGATCAGCCGGTTGTACGCGGCCAGGCCGCGGGTCAGGAGCGCGTCCCGCCGCCGGGCGTAGTAGGCGCGGTGGCGCGGGTCGAGGCGCGCGTAATCGGCGGCGATCGCGTCGATCACCCGCCGGACCGAGGCCGGGGAGTACCACTGGTGCGGGTTCTCTCCCTCGGCCAGCCCCAGCAGCCGGCCGACGTCGAGCCGGACGCGGGTGCCGGCGGGGTTGGCGTCGAGCAGCCGCGACGCCCACGCGTCGTAGCCGATCCCGTTGACGATCGCCAGCTGCGATCGCGCGAGCGCGATCCCGTCCGCCGCCGTCGGCGTGTAGGAATGCGGGTCGATGCCCGGGTTGACGATGATGCTCTGCAGCGTCACGCGGCGCCCGCCGAGCTGGCGAGCCAGGCTGCCCCAGACGCTCTCCGCCGCCACGACCCGCAGGCGCCCGCCGGCCGCGCCGCCGGCCAAGCCCGCTCCGCCGCACGCCGACAGCGCCACGGCGGCGCCGGCCAGCAGCGGCAGCAGGAGCCGGGAGCGCACAACGCCAGGATAGCAAGAGAATGAGATCGAGTCTCGTTCTCGCGCGAGCGGAGGAGGCGAGCGGAGGAGTGAGACTACGAGTCTTGGAAGTTCAAGACCAGATGGCAAGCCGTGCAGGGGGGAGGGCCTTGGGGTGGGTCGCATCGCGCCAAGATTTCATCGTCGCGGAGCCGGTCTTGTATCTGCTCACCCAGCAGGCGTTGCCACTCGGTACGGCTTGGGGCGCTGCCCGCGCTGCCCGCGCTCTACGATCCCGCGCATGCGCTTAGCCGTCATCGGCGCGGGTCCCATCGGTCTGGAGGCCGCCCTCGCCGCCCGTGAACACGGTCACCGAGTCACGGTCTACGAGCGGGCCATGACCGTTGGAGGCCACGTGCGGCGTTGGGGGCATGTTCGAATGTTCACCCCCTGGGAGATGAACGTCACGCCACGGATGACCGCGGCGCTCGGGGATCACGCTCCCCATGGGTCGGCGCTGCCGACGGGCGCGGAGTTCGCGACAGCCGTGCTCGACCCGCTCGCGCAGACGCCAACGCTCACGGGAGCGATCCGCGTTGGCACCAACGTGCTGGCCGTGGGCCGCGAGGGCCTGCTCAAGCACGAGGCCATCGGTTCGCCCGAGCGCGCCGCCCGGAGGTTTCGTGTGCTGCTGCAGGGCCCAAGCGGCGGGGAGGAGGTGGAATACGCCGACGCTGTGATCGACGCCACCGGGACCTACGGCAACCCCAATCGTCTCGGTGACGGCGGGATCGACGCGCCTGGGGAGCGGGTGCTTGAGAACCGGATCACACGGACCCTGGAGCCGATCGAGCAACTCGCGGGCCGCGCCGTGTTGCTCACCGGCGCCGGACACAGTGCGCAGACCGCCGCGGTCGCGCTGGCCGAGCTCGCGTGCCATGCACCGGGCACCCGCGTGGTGTGGGCGCTGCGACGGCGGGACCCCGTGTTCAAGCTCCCCGAGGACCCCCTGCGCGCGCGCGACGCGCTGCACACCGAGGCGGAGAAGCTCGTGCGCGGCGCCAGCAGGTCGGTGGACGTCCGACGGGGCGTGGTGACCGACGCACTCGCGATCGGCGACAGCGGCCAGGTGCGCGTCACCCTGCGCAACGGCGAAGCCCAGCACGTCGATGTCGACCACATCCTGGCGCTCAACGGCGGCGCGCCGGACGCGTCCCTTTACCGTCAGCTGCAGATCCACGAGTGCTACGCCTCCCTGGGCCCGATGAACCTCGCCGCGCAACTGCTTGCGCGAGGCGATGGCGCAGCCAACTGCCTCGAGATCGCCCCCACCGGCCCCGAGGCGCTCTTGAACCCCGAGCCGGGGTTCTTCATCCTCGGCGCGAAGTCCTACGGGCGAAACTCGCAGTTCCTGCTGCGCACCGGCTGGGAGCAGGTCAATGCCGTCTTTGACACACTCCTCGATCAATGAGCGACTACACCGTCAAGCGCATCCACGAGATGGACACCTTCTACAAAGGCCTGTTCCGACGGGCGCGTAGCGAACTCGGCGTGCAGTCCTTTGGACTGGCTGTGATCGACCTCGAGCGCGGACTCGACGATCACCCCGAACACGACCATGCCGCCGCCGGCCAAGAGGAGGTCTTCATTGTCCTGCGTGGCACAGGAACGATCGAGATCGACGGCGAGGTCACGGCGCTCGACCCCGACACCATCGTCCGGGTTGGCCCGGGCGTCCGTCGCCGGATCCGCCCAGACCAAGACGGCATGCGCCTGATCGCCATCGGCGGCGTGCCCGGAAAGGCCTACGAGGCCCCTGACTACACCGAGGTCGGAGCACCTGACCCGCTCGCCTGACGCCGGCAACGAACCCGGCGATCAAGACGCACACCATCGCAGCGGCGAAACGACCAAGTCGCCCCGAAGCCCAAGCACAGAGCCGAACTACGACGACGACCCGGGACCAGCGCGACCCGCCCCTCTACGTGAGCGGCTCCCGTGCCGCGTTGGCGCGCCCAGCACGCGGGGCCACACCCCGACGCCTTGACGTAGGGAGACGACCGGCGCAAGCCCGCGACCACCGCACCCCCAACGAGTCGTGCCGTGCGGTGCGTCGAGCAGCCCGGCAAGGAAGCCCGCTTTCTCGCAGGGCTTTTCGGCGAATGGAGCTAGCCGGGCTCGAACCGGCGACCTCCTGGGTGCGATCCAGGCGCTCTCCCAACTGAGCTATAGCCCCGGGCGGCGGCAGCTGCCGCACGGTGAGACGCAGTCTAGCCCGCCGCGGCCGGCCGCGGCCGGCGGTGAGCGCGCGATGCGCGGTCCGTTTTCAGGTCCGCCGCCGGTGGGAAATCGGCGGAACACCTGCAGACACGGCATTCCGCATTCCGCGGCCGATACGCTCACACAGGCCCCTGATCGCCACGATGAGCTTCCGGACACGACTCACCACCTTCTTCCTCATGATCGTGATCGTGCCGATGGTCGGCGTCGGCGCACTCGTCCTGCGGCTGATCGCCGACAGTCAGCAGGCCAAGGTCGACGCCCGGGCCAGCGGACTGGCGACCGCCGCGCAGAGCCTGTACCACCGCAGCAGCGCGACGGCGCTGGCCGAGGCGCGAGCGATCGCGCTGAACACGGTGCTCCATAGGAGTCCACGGCTGGCCCGTGAGCTCGAGCGGCTGCGGGTCCGGGCCGGCCTGGCCCGGATCGTGCTGCGCCAGGCGGGGCAGACAATCGCCGACGTCGGCGATCGCAGCGCGATCGCTCCCGGAGAGGCCGTGATCCCGAGCGCCCCGGGCGGCGAAATCACGGTCACGGTGTCCTCGATCCGGGCCGCCGACTTCGCCGCCGATCTCACCGGCCGCGGCGTCGGGATCGTCGTCCAGGTCAACGGACGCACGCTTGCCGCCACTCCGCCCGACGCCGTGTCGCTGAAGCTGGGGCGCCGCGGAGCGGCGTCGCTCGACGGAGCCAGCTATCGCTACCTCAGCCAGTCGTTCGCCGGCTTCGCCGGTCAGCGGGTGCGGGCGACCGTCCTCTCCAACGACGCTGCGTCGGGCGGCAGCACGAATTCGAACCGGCTGGTGGCGGGGGTCTTCATCGCCGGATTCCTCCTGCTCGCCTTCGCCTTCTCGGTGCTCGCCTCGCGTGCATTGGAGGGGCAGCTCGGGCGCTTCCTGGCGGCTGCGCAGCGTCTGGCCGGAGGCGACTTCTCGGCGCCCGTTCCGATCGAGGGCAAGGACGAGTTCGCCGCGCTCGGCGCCGAGTTCAACAACATGTCGGTGCAGCTCGCCCGGCGGCTTGACGAGCTCTCCGACGAGCGCGGGCGGCTACGCGACTCGATCCGCCGGATCGGCGAGACGTTTGCGGCGGGGCTGGACCGCCAGGCGATGCTCGAGCTTGCGTTGCGTGCGTCGGTCGACGCGGTGCGGGCCGACTGCGGCCGGCTGACCGTGCGGCGTGAGGCCGAGGGCCAGCTGGTCGAGATCCTGCGCATCGGCTTGCTGGCCGGGTTCGAGGAGCAGTTCCTGGAGTCCGAGCGTGTCGCGCTCGGCTCGAGCTCGTACGGCGAGGCGAGCGATGACGGACATGGCGTCGCCGCGATCACGCTCGGATCCGCCGACGCCGGCGGCCCGGTCCAGGCGATGATCACGGTCGGGCGGAGCTCGGGGCGCTTCGACGACGACGACCGTGACCTTTTGCGCTCGCTCGCCAACCAGGCCACGCTCGCGCTCGAGAACATCCAGCTCCACGTTCAGGTCCAGCGTCAGGCGGTGACCGACGAGCTGACCGGCCTGATCAACCACGGGCGCTTCCAGGAGCTGCTGAGCGCGGAGATCGAGCAGGTCCGGCGCTACCACCACCACGTCGGGCTGATCATGCTCGACCTCGACAATTTCAAGCGCGTCAACGACACCTACGGCCATCAGCAGGGAGATGTCGTGCTCAAGCGGGTGGCGGACGTGCTGCGCGAGACCTCGCGCGACGCCGATGCGCCGGCGCGGTACGGTGGGGAGGAACTGGCGCTGATCCTGCCCCACACCGACCTCGACGGCACGTTCGCGATCGCCGAGCGCGTCCGTGCGACGATCGAGGCGCTGCGGATCCTGCGGCTCGACGAGGCGGGGGAGCTGCGCGTCACCGCAAGCCTCGGCGTGGCCGCCGCCTCGGGGGCGGGGGACAAGGACGGGCTGATCGCCGAGGCCGACGCTGCCCTGTACGCGGCCAAGCGCGCCGGGAAGAACCGGACCGTCCGGGCACCGAATGTTGCGGCCAAGGTCGGCGCCGCCGAGTAGGCTTGAAAACGATGGGTGTGCTTGACGACGCGATTCGAGAGCATCTCGACCTCAAGCGGCGACGCGGCGCTGATCCCGCGGAAGTCGAGCGGGCAGAGCGCGAAGCGCTCGGTCCGGTTCGTCGTGGCCCCGAGGAGCCGGTGCTGGTCTCCCCCGAGGACGGACTCGGGGGTCCCTACGACGCGCTGCCGCCCCCCTTCGAGGACGACGACGCGGGCTGGGACCAGCTCGCCCACGATGCCGCGCAGGGCCACGAGCCCGCCGAGTTCGACGACCAGCTGGTGTACGAGGACGAGTACCCCGAGCCGGCCGCGCCCCCCGGTCCCGCCGACTTCCCCGAGCCCGAGCACCACGCCATCCCGGGACTGCCCGCCTCTGCGGACGATCCCCCGGAGCGCCGGGTTCCCGGTGCGCTCGAGTTCACCGACGCACACGATGCGCCGCCCAATCCCGAGGCCGGCCGCCCGCCGCTGCCCCACCAGGCGCCCCCGGGCCCCATTGAGGAGCCGGCGGTGTCGCAGCCGACCGGGGAGACCGTGGAGTACGACATCGAGCGAGCGATGCGCGACGAACCGGCCCGGCCGCCCGCGGCCGACGAGGACATGCTCGAGGAGACGCCCGAGTTCCTCCAGGACACGCCCGACCACGACCGCCTGTGGTTCGAGCAGCGACCGCCGAAGGACTTCGACTTCGGCGGCTGACTCGGGCGGCCGGGGGTGACATCCACCGCCTGATCTCGGTGCGCCGCGGTGACAGCGTTTCCCCGACCAGGAAGCGCGTGACGGGGTTGCCAGGCCTGTCGCCCGCGAGCTCGCGGGCGCCGTCGCCGGCTCATTCCTGCCGGTCATCACCGATGACGACCACTCGCAGCACGCCGCCCGAACGATCGTCGAGATCGCGGGCGCCCAGCTCGTCGACACCGGCGTCCACGTCGAACCGCACATGTACGTCGGCGATCCCGCGGACGCCCCGCGTCGTCGCCGACGACGCGGGGCGTCCAATCATCATCGTCGGTAATCGCGGCATGCCGGCGTCCGCCGGATCCTCGGCTCGGTGCCCAACGACCTCCCCGATCGTGCTCGCCGCGCGGTGAGCATCGTCCCACCTCGTAGCGTCGGCCGGCACAGGACATCGTGTTCGCCTGGTTAGACTCGAAGGTGAAGGGGCCATAGCTCAGCTGGGAGAGCGCCTGCTTTGCAAGCAGGAGGTCG